>JAXLXQ010000050.1:0-26848 GCA_046327845.1 Candidatus Eiseniibacteriota bacterium
AGGGCGAGCGCGCGGCGCGCCCGCTCGAGGTCCAACTCCGCGCGCGCGACTTCGATCGAAGCCTCTTGGACCGCGATCGCCGCCTTCGTTTCTTCAACGGGAGACACGCGCCCCGCGGTCACGCGCGCGCGGGTGGCCTCAGCCGAGCCGCGCGCCAGCTCGAGGAACTCGCGCGCGAGTGCCATGCGCTCCTGCGCGAGGCCGACTGCGTGAAAGAGCCGCAGTGCCTCGGCGACCACGCCACGCTCGGTTTCGGCAAGCGTCGCATCGGCCGACTCCGCATCGAACCGTGCCGCTTGCGCGCGCAGCCCACGCGCGCCGAGAAGATCGAGCGGCAAGGTGGCTCGGAGCGAGCCCTCCGCCGCATCGAACTTGCGACGCGCAGCCACGCCGCCGAACGCCTCCGCTTCGATCGCGATCGTTGGATTGCGCCGCGCGCCCGCCTGCCGCGCCTCCGCGTGTCGAGCGCGCGCCTCGAAGCGCGCCGCACGCAGCTCCGGGTGCGCGCCAAGGACGAGCGCGAGCGCGTCGTTCCACGCAAGCGCCCGCGTCGAATCCGATCTCTCATCCCAATGCGCGTTGGAGTCCACGGCTCCGCCGTCCGCCGCGCGCGATACGGCGAGCGGAAGGCAGAGCACCCAAAGAAACATGTACAAACGACCCATCATCCCTCCGAGGGTGTGCAAGGTCCGGCCCGCGAGCGCGGGCGACACGGTTCACGCGGAGAGGCGAGGGATCAGATTCGAAGGATCGGGAGGGTCGGTCGTAGATCGAGCGGTCGGGAGAGTCGCGCGCTCCGTGAAGCGACGCGATGCGCGGGAAGGGCGAGGTCGCGAAGGTCGAGGCTCTCGAAGGCTGCGTCAACGCTGATCGGGTGCGCGTCGGCGTCGAGGCGCCGGGCGCTCAGCGCCTGCGGATCGAGCGCGAGGTCGCGGCACTCGCCGCAGCTCCCCTCGCACGAGGCCATGCTGGCCGAGTCATCGGCCCACTGGCTCACCGCGGCCGGGCCCTCTGCGCAGCATTCCCCAAAACGGCCCACCTCCAACTCGACGTGTCCGTCGGCGCCAACGCACAGCACCTGCGCGCCCCCGCCGGACGCGATGCCGCCCAGGAGGAGAAGCAAGAGGGGCAGAAGCGCAAGCTGCCGCACGATGGGTGTTCGCCAAAGCTGCATGGGAAAGGCGCCGGGGTTGAGATTTGCGGCAGGGCCGCGGTTCGATTCGACTATCGACGATCCGGTGCAGCGACTCAAGCGGGTTGTGGCGAACGCGGGATGGGGATTTCGCCCGACGCGTGACGCGTGGCATCCTTGGTCGGAGCGCTGCGGTTGCACTGCGCGCCCAGCTCCCGGTCTCTGGCGTTTCCCAAGCGAGGGACCGGTGACCCTTACCGGCAGCACGTCCAACGAGGAAGCCAACCCTATCTTCATGCTGCAGCGTGGCCATTCTGGTTTGCCTGTGGGCGGGGGCAGCCCCCGCGACCGTGCCGACCCCTCGCGCCGACGCCATGCGCAATTCGGTGCTTCGGGCCACAGTAGATCTCGCGGAAGTCGTGCTCATCGGCAGCGTCGCTGGCTCCAGCGTGGTGACGAAGAGCGATGGCGCCTACACCATTCACAGCATCGTCGCTGACGAAGTCCTGAAGGGCCCGGCGACCTCCGGCGACACGGTCAAGGTCGCGACGTACGGCGCGCCGTTCGGTGACCGCGCGATCGCACCGGTGAACGGATTCCTCCCCGCGATCGGCGAGCGCTACCTGGCGTTCGCCTCGCCCAGCGAGCACGTGGGTTGCCTCTTGCTGCAGAGCGCATCTGCTTGGGCTCGGATCGATGCGGACCTCGCGTTCGCTGTGGACTCGCCCACAAACCCGATTGCTGCGGCGTCGTTGGTTGACTCGGTTCGCCACGCAGTGGCCGCGTGCAGCATGCCGGAGCTCGCGCGTCACGCCGAGCTGGCGGTCAAGGGTACGTTCACCGATGTCGATGTCGAGCGCCAAGGGGCTGTCCTCGGCTCGCGTCCGGGCTCCGCCACACTGCGGGTTTCGCAGGTGTACTTCCAACGCACCGGTCAGGCGGTAGCCCCCGGAATGGAGCTGCACCTGATTGTGCCGTCGTGTGACTGGCGGGTTGAGAGCGACGTTGCCGGGCCGCCCATACCCCTTCGCGGCACACAGTCCCTGGTGTTTCTGCGCGGTGCTCCCGATCGGTGGACCATTCTCCCGGCCGCAGGGGCGGTGCGTGGAGTCGACGGCGATCACGCCTGCGTGACGTCGGCCGCGGTGCATCCAGCAGACCGTCTCCGCTCAGTCGATTGCTTGTCTCTCGAAGAGGCCGAGCACGTGATCCGATCGCAGGCGCGGTAGGTCTCGCCCCCGCAAATGACCCGGGCCGGTTGACCGGTGATGCGCTATTCTCGTAGGCGTTGTTGATCGATGCGGGGCGAGGAGCCGCTTCACCCGCAACGAGACGCTCGTCGATCGACAGCGGCTTCTCCCGCCGATCGCGCAGTGCGCGCTGCTGTGACATCGGTGATCGGAGGTCTTTGATGCGCGTGGCCGTCGTTCCTCTTCTTCTGGCCCTGTCCCTCTCGGCAAAATCCGCCGCGGCCGATCCCTGTGGCGAGCTGCTGCTCCATGGCGATGGCTCGTGGGAGACCGCGTACGGCTGGCCCTACTGGTACTCACCCCCGCCTGACTACGGGGCGTTCGCAGAGTGCTACTCCGGCGAGGGCGAGCTGTGCGCGCTGGTTCTCTGGGGTACGGACAGCGGGGTTCAGGATCCCAACGGTTTCGACGCCTTCGTGTGGTCGGACGGAGACAACGGCGAGCCTGGGACTGTGATCTGCTCCGCTCTCGGGCTGGAGGCAGGAGGCGTTCCCACTTTTCCGATGTTCAAGGAGATCGATGTGCCGCTCGGCGGGTGCTGCGTTAGCGGAAGTTGGTGGGTCGGTTTTCGTGGAGCGTGGGGCGGTCCCACGCCCGGCTTCTACATCGGCGGCGACTACGATGGGCCGGGGCAAGGTTGCCCGATGACCAAGATCGCGCCTGGTCTCGGATACCCTGAGGGTTGGCAAAGCGTGACAGTGCTCGCGGGGGAGCCGACAAAGTCCCTCGCCATCGGCGCAATGATCCGCTCCTGCGCGCCGGTGCCGATGGCGCCGACGACGTGGGGTCGAGTGAAGAGCCTGTACACAACGACCGCACGCTAAGCGAATACGCTCGAGATCAGGATCGGATCACTCACTCTCAGTGACGATCCGATCCTGTGATCGCATCGCGCAGCGCCGCCGGATCGCTGACCGGCGCCCCGCACGTCATGTTCTCGCACACGTACGCCGCGGGCGTCCCCCCCACCATCTCCTTCCCCTCATGCAACGGCAACGGCGCCGCCTCCTCGCCCCGCGCGGGCACCGCGCGCAGGGTCACCACCGTCCGCGGCAAAAACGTCGCGCGAGTCGCATCGATCAGCGCGCGCGTCGCCGCATCCTCGCGCGGCCCGACGATCACGATCTCGCGCCGAACGCCCAGGTAGTCATCCAGCGCCAGCAGCATCTGCTGAAACGCCGAGGGCGCGCGCTCGAGGTGCGTCTGAAACGCGCGGAGCGTCGTGACCGCGCGGGACTCCAGGTCTTCGCGATCGAGCAGCCGCGCGAGCGGGAAGAGCACCGTCGCCGCGATCGAATTGCCGCTCGGGGTCGCGCCATCCTGCGCCGACTTGAGCGTGGTGATGAGCCCCTCGTGCCGCGCGCTGACCGAGAAGAAGCCGCCATCGGGGTCGCCGAACTCGTGCAGCATGCGATCGACCAGCGCCTCGGCTTGCGTGAGCCAACCGCGATCGAAGTCGGCCTGATAGAGCTCGACCAGGCCGAAGGCGAGGTGGCTGTAGTCCTCGAGGTACCCGGGCTGCGCGACCTGGCCGTCCTTCCACACGCGGTGGAGCGCACCATCCGACTGCACCGCGCCCCAGAGAAAGCGTGCGGCGCGCGCGGCGGCCTCGACGAAGCGCGGCTCGGACAGCGCGCGGCCGGCCCGCGCGAGGGCGGCGATCATGAGGCCGTTCCACGCCACGACCACCTTCTCGTCGCGGAACGGTCGCTCGCGCAGGCCGCGTGCGGCGAGCAGTCGCGTGCGTGATTCACGCAGGCTCTCCGCGATCGCCTCGGGCGTGCGGCCGAAGCGCTTCGCCAACGTCGCGCAGAGCGCCGATAGCGGCCACTCGATCGGATGGAGGATGGATCGCCCTTCGAAGTTGCCCTGCTCGTCGACGTCGTAGGCGGCGGCCAAGATCTCGGCCTCGCCGGCGCCGAGCAGCGCGATCAGTTCGCTCGGCGTCCACACGTAGAAGAGCCCTTCCTCTCCCTCGCTGTCCGCGTCCTCCGAGGAAAAGAAGCCGCCCTCCGCGTGCGTGAGGTCGCGAAGCACGTACTCGCAGGTCTCTCGCGCCACGCGCGCATAGTCGGCGTTCTTGGTCACCTGCCACGCGGCGACGTAGGCGATCACGAGGAGCGCCTGGTCGTAGAGCATCTTCTCGAAGTGCGGCACGAGCCACTGCTCGTCGGTCGAGTAGCGGTGGAAGCCGCCACCTAAGTGGTCGTACATGCCGCCCGCGGCCATGCGATCCAGCGTGGTGGTCACCATCGCGAGCTGGCGGAGATCGCCGGTGCGCTGGTACTCGCGTAGCAGCAGCTCGAGCGAGACCGAGTGGGGAAACTTGGGCGCCCCGCCGAAGCCGCCCCAGCGCGAGTCGAAGCTCCGCGCGAGCGCCGCGGCCGCGCCTTCGATCGGTTCGCGCGTGAGGAAGCCGTTCCCCTCGGGCACGCGCGCCATCGCTTGAATCGAGGCGGTCATCTGCTCCGCGCTCTCCAGCACCTCGTCGCGACGCGTGTCCCACGCCTTCTTGAGCGCCTCGAGCAGGCGCGGAAAACCGGGGCGGCCGTAGCGATCGTCGGGCGGAAAGTAGGTGCCGCCGAAGAAGGGCTTGCGCTCGGGGGTCAGAAAGATCGACATCGGCCAACCGCCCTGTCCGGTCATCATCTGAACCGCGGCCATGTAGATGTCGTCGAGGTCGGGCCGCTCCTCGCGATCCACCTTGATCGAAACGAAGTGCTCGTTGAGGAAGCTCGCGATCGCCTCGTTCTCGAATGACTCGCGCTCCATCACGTGGCACCAGTGGCAGGCGGCGTAACCGATCGAGAGGAAGATCGGCTTCTGCTCGTCGCGCGCGCGGGCGAGCGCCTCCTCGCCCCAGGGATACCAATCGACGGGGTTCTGCGCGTGCTGCTGCAGATAGGGGCTGGCCTCGCGCGCAAGGCGGTTGGCAGGGCGCTCCGACGACGTCGTCATGTCTCTCCCTTCACAGAAGGACCGCGGAGAGTAGCACGGGAAGACACTTCGCTTGCCGATGGGAGTGCGACTGTCTACACTTGGTCGATGCGATTCGTGCGGCGGACATGCGGCCCACGATGGTGGGGCCTCTCGAGCGTGAGCCTGCGCAGCGCGCTGCTCCTCTTGCTCGGTGTGCTCTTCGCGCCGCGCCCGGCCAGTGCCCAGGCGACGGGGGCCTGCTGCTTCTACGACGGCAATTGCGTGCTGGTCGACGCCTACCGCTGCTTCACCCTGCAAGGCGAGTACCTGGGCGATGGGTTGGTCTGCGACCCCAATCCCTGCCCACAGCCGATCGGCGCCTGCTGCATGGCGGACGGCAGCTGCGTAATCACGACGCTCCTTCAGTGCTCCCTCGGCAACGCGCAGTTCCTTGGGGTGGATCTCCCCTGCAAGCCGAATCCGTGTCCGCAGATTTTGGGACCGTGTTGTCTCCCGTCGGGGCAATGCGTGATCATCACCCACGGGCAGTGCGTCGAGCAGGGGGGGAGCTTCTCTGGCAACAACGTCCCCTGCCAGCCGACCACCTGCGCGCCGCTCCCGGTGCCGCCGGGGAGCTGGGGTCGAATCAAGGCGAGGTACCGCGACTGAGCTTCGCGGCGCGAACAGGTCTTTCCGCCTCCCCGCCTCGCGACGTATCCTGATCGCGGATCCGCCGGGGGGCGCGACGCCGAGCGTCGCAGGAAATCGAGCGAACATGTCTGCCTTCGCCTCGCCTTGGAACCGGGCGTACGTGCGGCCCGTGCCGCCGATCCGTCTTGCCCTGCCGCTTCTGACCCTCTTCGCGCTGTCCCGCCCGGTCGCGGCAGCCGAGACGGCGGCAGTGAGCGCCACCGAAGCGCGGACGGTGTGCGAAGCCTGGATCCACCTCTCCTGGTCGGAGGGCAGCGCAGCTCCGCTCTCGATCCTGCGCGTCGACCCGCTCTACTCCCTCCAAGGCTCCGACCAAAACCGCGAGATCGCCCGAGTCTTCCAGCTCTCGCCCGAGGGGTGGATCGTCGTCCCGACCGACCGCGAGGCACTCCCCGTCCTCGCCTACTCGGAGGCGGGTCGACTCGACGCGAGTTCGAGCGAGGGGATGACCGCGCTGGTGCGGACGCGCCTCGAGCAGTCGCATTCGGTTGGTGTCGACGGTCGCACGCGTCGCGCGGCGTTCCTCGAGAGCGCGTGGCGTGAGCTGACCGCCCGACCGTTGGCGAGTGCCGATAGCGGCCAGACGGAGGAGGGCGGGCCGCTGCTCGAGAGCGCCTGGCATCAAGGAGAACCGTTTCAGGACCTTTGCCCGATGGGCACGATGGGACGGTCGGTGGTCGGCTGCGTCGCCACCGCCGGCGCGCAGATCATGCGCTACTACCAGTGGCCCCCCGCCGGCGTCGGGAGCAAGAGCTACGGCTGGGACGGCGACCAGTCGTGCGGCCGCACCCCTGAGGCGATGGAGCTGACCGCCGACTTCTCGGATCCATACGACTGGGCCCACATGCCGCTGACCACGGGAGAGAACGAGGCGCCGGAGGTGCGAAGCGCGGTGGCGGAACTCTGCTACGAGGTGGGCGTCGCCGTCGACATGGATTACGGCACCTGCGCATCGAACTCGAACCCCGAGGGCTTGGCCGGAGCGCTGGTGCAGTACTTCCGCTACAACTCGGCGATCCAGACCGTCCCTCGCCTCGCCTATTCGCGACAGGCCTGGTTCGAGCTGATCAAGGAGGAGATCGACGCGGGCCGACCGCTCTTCTACAACATCACGATCCACTCGCTCGTCTGCGACGGCTATCGGCGCGACGGCTCGCTCCTCGAATACCACGTGAATTACGGATGGGGCGGCTCGAACAACGCCTGGTTCCCCTTGGACGAGGTGCCGGGCGCCGCCGATCAGTGGGTCGAGTTCATGGTGCGGCGGATCGTACCGGCCGGCAGAGTGCACCGCGTGTCCGCCGATGGTCGCGGCGCCTTCGCCACCGTGCAGGCCGCACTTGAAGGTGCGCTCAGCGAGGAGACAATCGAGCTCGAGGACGGTGTCTACAGCGGCGAGGGGAATCGCGACCTGGTCTTCCCCGATCGGCCGCTGGTCCTGCGCTCGGTGAATGGCGATGCTTCGAAGTGCGTTTTCGACGCGCGCGGGACGCGCGACGATCCGCACGTGGTGATCGCGCAGCTCCCCGTTTCCTCGCCCGGCCTCACCGTCGAGGGGATCACCCTCCGCGGCGCGTACGACACGAGGCCCAACTCGCGCGGCGCGGTCGACTGCAGCGGCGGACAGGTTCGCTTCGTCGACTGCGTCTTCGACCACAATCGCGCGGGCGCGACCGGGGGCGCGGTCTACATCAGCGAGTCACGGCCGGCCTTCGAACACTGCACCTTCGTGGGCAACTATCCGTACGGGGTCGAGTGCTTCCAGGCCGCGCCGACCTTCTTAGGCTGCACCTTCACCGGGCACGACCTGAGCTCGATGCGCGTGCACGAGAGCGATGTCTCCCTCGAGCACTGCTCCTTCGTGCTCAACCGCGCACGCGAAGGGGATCTTCACGTGCACTCGCTGGCGAACCTCCGCGCGCAGAGCTGCCTCTTCGCCTTCTCCGGCGGCCAGGCGATCAACGCCAAGCTCGGGCGGGTCACGCTCGAGTGCTGCGACGTCTGGGGCAACGCGGCCGGCGACTTCGCCGGCGGCATCTTCGGCCAGGATGGGGTGAACGGAAACTTCCGCGCGGATCCACTCCTCTGCACCGGCTCGGAGGACGAGACGATGTTCGCGGTGCAGGAGAACTCCCCCTGCGTCACCGAAGGCGAGTGCGGCCTGATCGGCGCATGGGGCATCGGCTGTCGTCGCCCCACCACCGCGGTGGAAGGTGATCTCGCGGCGGAGCGATTTCTGGTGGGACCCATACCGACGCGAGGGCCGCTGCACCTTCGCTTCACCCTGCCGCGCGCCGGGGTGACGCAGCTCGCCATCTTCGATGCGGCCGGTCGGCGGCGCCGCGAGCTGGTGCATGGTGAGATGAGCGCCGGCCGAGCCCAGATCGACTGGGACGGACGCGACGAGGCCGGACGCACCTTGCCGAGCGGAACCTACTTTGCGCGACTGGTGGCCCCCGGCCTCACGCTGAGCGAGCGCGTGATCTTGCTCCGCTAGGGGGTACGAAGGCCGTCGTCGATGCTGTCGATCGCTCAGCTTCTCGCATCGCCCACGCTGCGGAACGGGGCCGTCGCGATCGGGGTCGCGGCGATTGGGGTGGGCGCGCTCGACGCCGCGCCGGCACTCGCGCAGAGCTTCAGCACCAACTTCGATGGGAGTGAGTTTCCCCTCTCCGAGGGCGGAGCGTGGCATCACCAGGGACTCGACTGGACTCGCGTGCGTAAGCAAGGCGGCATCGCCCACGGCACGCAGACCGGCTTCGACGGCTATGACGATTCCTATGCTTACCTCAGCGGCTTCCCCCCGAACCAGCGCGGCGCGGGGATCATCCAGCGCACCTCCGGCTCGAGCGGCATTCACGAGGTGGAGATCCTCCTCCGCTGGAACGACGGCCCCCACAGCGCGACCGGCTACGAGTGCCTTCTCTCCTATGACGCGAGCTACGCGCAGATCGTGCGGTGGAACGGACCGCTCGGAGACTTCACCTACATCGGTTGGGCGCCGGTTGCGCCCTTCCCGGCCACCGGCGATACCTTCGCGGCGGAGATCGTGGGGGACCACATCGTCGCCTACTACAACGACGCCCCGATCATGGAAGCGCATGACTCGACCTGGACCAGCGGCAATCCGGGCGTCGGCTTCTACTACCAGTCGACCGGCAGCTTGAGCGACATGGCCTTCACCAGCTTCACGGCGGTCGGCCTGTCCGCGAGCGGCGTCGAGCCTGCCTCGTTGGTCGCTCCGGTCCGCTGGTTGGGTGCACCGGAGCCCAATCCATTCCGCGAGCGAACACGCCTGCGATTCCTGACCTCGTCCCCCTCCGCGTTCTCCGTTCGTCTCTTCGACTGCGCGGGTCGCGAGGTGAAGGTGGGTGGCCGAAGACCGGTCGGCCGGAGAGCAGTCGCTCGTGCTCGATGGGCGCGGGCTGAGCGCAGGGCTGTACTTCGCGCGACTCGAATCGAAAGACGGGCAGTCGGTCGTGCCACTGGTGCGCCTTCGCTGAAGTGGCACGACCCGATCCGAGATTCTTCGAGCCTGCGTTCCGATCCCGCTAGCGGATGAGCGTGATCGCGCCGTTCCGCGCGCCGGCAGCGCCGACGTCGAGGCGATAGCGATAGACGCCCGAGGGGAGCGCGCTCCCGGAGCGCCAGTCCACCGAGAGCTGCTGCCGGCCGATCGGCAGCTGGTCTAGCGCGCGTACCCAGATTCGCCGGCCGCTTGCGTCGAAGAGGGTAAGTTCGCCATGCGTGAGCGGCGCGTCGAGGTCAAAGATCAACTGACCCCAATCTCGCGTCGGATTCGGCACCGCCTCGGTCATCACCAACACTGGCGCGTTGGGATCGACGCCGGTCTGCCCCTTCCAGAATTGGAGCAGCGTGCGCAGCGCTTCCGGCTTGTTGGCCGGAGGAGCCTGGTTCGCCTGGTTCTTGGTGTTGATGCCGTGACAGGCGTGGCAGGTGCGGATCTCGCCCGGTTGGAAACTGAGCCAGTAGCGCTCGCGCACTATCGGAGTTCCCCCCGCTCCGGTCGACTGCCAGCTCATCGCTCGGTGAGCGGGAACGAGAGCCGCGATCGAACCATCGCTCGAGATCCGCACACTGCCCGCAGGCCCGCTCGGATCCGGAGGGTTCGTCACGCCGTGCATCGTTTGGGCCAGCACGCGCCGGCCCTCGCGAGGACTTGTGACTCCCCCCAGGCCCCGGATCAGATCGGCCTGCATGAACTGCATGTGATCGATGTCGTAGACAATTCCGCCCGCACCGACGGTCTGTACACCACCGGGCACGCGAAGGTTGAAAGGCTGTTGGCGATCGGCGTGATCACGGGCCGTCACATCACGCGAGACGACCAGCGCCAGTTGGTTCGTGCTCAGATAGGAGCGAAAGGCGGCGACGTCCACCCCCTCCTCGGCGAAGACCTGCGCCTCGAGCGCGGGGAGCGTCGGAACGCGGCGCGTCGGCCGCGGTCGCACCCTGACCTCGACCGGATTGAGCTGCCAGAGAAATCCGGAGTAGGTGACGAGCACGTCGGGATCGTAGTAGCTCACCGTCTTCGTGATCACCGGAGTCAGCGTTTGATCGGCGACCCAATAGCCGCCGGAGAGCCTGAGAGTCTTCAGGCGAAAGTCATAGCGCGAGGTTGGGTGCGCGCGGGTGCCGTCGTTCTCGTCGACGCGCGTCTCCGCGGTGTGGATGGCCACGATCGAGCCGTCGCTCAGGGGAAGCGGATCGCGATAGAGGCCGCTGTGATTGGGCGACGGGTTCTCGCTCGGCACGCTCGTGTCGCGGTGCGTGAGGTAGGTCACGTCGAGCTGGTCGGGGTTGGCGCCGTCCGGCGCGGCCAGCGCGATGATCTGCCCCGCCGCGTGGGTGTAGAACTCCGGCGCGTCGATTCCGACGTAGGTGCCCGGGGTGGTCGGGCTTTCCGCCATCTCGAGGAAGTTCGAGATGCGATGCCCCTGGGTGCCGTTGAAGGCCTGGAGATTCGGGTCGTTGTTGAAGACGCGATCGAAGTAGCCCTGAAGCTCGTGCCGCCCGATGTGGACCAGCGTCTCTTCCTCGGTGCCGTCCTCGTTCACCTGCCACGGGGTGAAGATGTTGAAGGTGTGCCCGACGAGGTTGGTCCCTTGGAGCGGCGGCGTGTTCGGCCGCGGCTCCGGGAAGATCTCGACCCGCGTGTCGATCGGATAGGAGTTGGCGGCCTCGCTCGACCAGTTGAAGGTGCCGTAGCTCCCGCCGTAGTAGGAGTCGGCGTCCGCCTGCTGGTCGCGTTGCAGGTGGTCCCAACGCGAGAAGACGACTCGGCCGAAGCTGTCGACCGAAGGCGAGAAGGATCCGGAAGGCGCGTGCTCCAGCAGGAAGAGGTCGCCGCTCACCGGATCGAGGCTCCAGATGCCGGTGGTGGTCGGCGCCTCCTCGTACTCGTCGAGCTGCGGATAGAGGTGCGACGAACCGTCGCGCGAACGATCCGAGGTGAAGAGGACCCGATCATCGCTGCCGTAGAAGGGACTCACGTTGTTGGTGCTGGCCGGCTGGTGCGGCACCTTGGTGATGACCGGGGTTTCGTTCTTGCCCAGGCCGGTGATCTCGTAGATCTGCCAGAAGTAGTCGTTCCACTGGTACTGGTTCGGCGTGCCGATCACCATCGAGAAGAGAGCCTTCGTGCCGCTCCAGTGCACCGAAGGCTCGCGCACCGCGATGCCGTTCACGCCCTGGAAGCCGTTCACCCCGTAGCCCGCGGTCTGCGTGAGGTTCTTGAGCGTACCGTCGGGATAGAGGATCCAAAGGTCGCCGCCGCGCGGCGCGCCGGCCGCATCTCCTTGATGGTTGCCGAAGGTCGAACCAACGGTGGTGAAGTCGGCGGGACAGGGCACCTGCGTCACGAAGAGGATCGGGTTTTGCAGCGCGAGCGGCGCGTGACTCCGCGTCGGAATCACTCCGGCAGGCGCGCCTTCGGTCTCCCATGCGCGCGCGGCCGGAGGCGCAGCGAGCGCCAAGGTCGAGACGAAGGAGAGCGTGATCAAGCGAAGGGCGGAGAGTCGATGAGGTACTGCGATCGGCTGCTCCCAAGTCCGTTTGGGCGGAGACGCGACGCGCCCGAATAGGAGGCGCGTTGTCCCGCGATGCGATGACAAGTGTTGCATGGGACCTCCGGGTTCCATCCCGCGGTTAGGCCCCAGAACCGTGCGAGGCGCTAACGGTACGTCGCCCCGCTCGTGACGATCAATCGAAGAATTCCCTTCGCTAAAGTTTAGTCGGCGCGAGGCTGCGTCGTCGAATCACGACACATCGCGATGCACCATCGAGGGAGAGAACGCGGGCAAGCAGACCGCGATGTACTCCGCGCCTTCCGGATCCGGCGTGCGGTACTGCACGCGCTCGCCCTTGCGCGCCACGACCGCTTGGCCGGCACCGACGGAGAGCACGCCATCGTCGTGCACCACCTCCACGCGTCCGCGCAGCACGATCGTGTACTCATCGAATTCGGGCGTTTGCGCCGGTTCGATCCAGCCGCCGGGGCTCCGCATGTGCGCGATGCTCACGCCGTCGGTGTGCGAGTTGACGCGACCAACGTACTCGTCAATCCGCTTGGGCTTGTTGCCGGCGGCTTCGATGCGGGTCGGTGCTGCGATGAGTTCGGGCATTGGAATCTCCTTCCCTGCTGCACCGGGTGCAGCGTTGAGTGAATGCGCGCTCGGTTCGAGTCGAGGCACGCGCAACGATCAAGGGCGCGGGCCGGCCGCGAGGCGACCCCACAATCGCCGTGGCCAAAGGAGCAGCGCGCCGCTGTCCCACGCCTCGCCCAAGCGATGTCCGCACCAGAAGCGCGGGTGTCGGGCCGCACGCGGCAGGTCTCGCAGCCAACCCGTCGCCAGCGTGAACCGATCGATCTCCCTCAAAGGATGCACTTCGACCGATGGCTCGAGCCTGCACGCCGCGCCGATCGACGGTGGCTCGTCGCCGCCCGGCGCAAAGCAAACCAAACGACGTGATTCGACAGCGGCTGTTCCGTGCGGGTAGCGCGTCCCGCCGCGCGGTGTCCATCGCCCCTGACCGAAGGCGTAGAGTCCGTGTCCTCCCGCCTCCGCGAAGAGGATCGGGCGACCCTGCGGCGTCACGCCGAAGCTCCCCGAAGCGCCGCCGCTGAGGGTCGCGCCTTCCCGCGCCGACTCGAAGAGATAGAATCTGCCATGCGCTTCGGTGATCACCGCGTCCACCTCGCCTCGTGTGCGATCTACGATCACCAAAGCTCCCTCCAGATCGCCTAGATGATCGATGCGGCGAGCCCCTTCACGCATCGAGTAGTCGGCCGCGTAGTAGATCAGGTAGACGAGAAAGAAGCTCGCACGGTCCTCGCTTCCCTCCGCGGACCAGACGACCGGACTTCGCTGGGAGAGGGCCACCGCGAGGTGGTCGTCGTCGAGACGATCCGTGCCGTCGGCATCGAGCGCGCAGGGCGCGTCGAGCCGGGGATCCTCCGTCTCCTGCATCAAGACGGGCGCGAAGCGATCGATCGCTTGCGCGAGGGTCACGTGGCCCTCGCGGGTTGACGCGACCGGCGCAGTCGGAGCGTGCAGCACGCCTGTGCCGGCGCAGGCGGAGCAGCAAAGCAGAAGGGCCGCGGCCCAGGCGTTCTGGGATCTCAGCGCAAGCACACGATTCGAGCCGGCACCGCGCCGGCCAAGGCCCAGTAGACACCCGGAGGCACCACGCGGCCCGCCGCGTCGCGCCCATCCCAAATCGTCCTCACGTCTCCTGCCTCGCTCGCACGGAGCGGAAGCTCACGGAGCAGCCGTCCACTCGCATCGAAGATCGCGGCACTCACCGCGGAGTTCGCCGGCAGGTCACCAGACGCGGCGATCGACGCGGAGAGCTCTAGTCGGAGTTCCGCGCCGCCGTGCGCGGGGTTGGGCACGACGACTAGTCGAGGTGCGACCAGAGCGGCGCCGAGCTCCGGCGCCTCGCTCGGCGGAAGCCCGCGCGCCGCGAAGAGCGCCGTCATCCAGATCGCAAGAGCATTGCCGACGATGGTCGGCTCGTTGGTGACGTAGTCGTTTCGATCGTCGTGGTAGGTGCCGCGGCTCGCCTGGAACTCCGCGTACTCGTCGGCGTCGTGCAGGACGATCCCCTGGCCACTGATGTCGGCGGCGGGGGCCGGCCCCTCGGTCAGGCAACCGGGCAGCGCTCCGTTCAGCACCAGGATGCCGACCTGGTTGTGCAGATCATGCGGCGACGGCGCGCCGACGTCCCCGACGAAGCTCACCCCCCACGGGTTCGTGCCGAGGAGAAAGTCGCGCTGAAGGAACGCGGTCGTCGCATAGGTCGAGAGGCCAGTGATCCGCTCGTGCTGCAGCATGAGCGCGCACTCGCCCGCCACAACCAGGTTGGTCCCCCAGACCTCGGTCGCGCACATGCCGAAGGGGTGGCCGTTCGACTCGCTCTGAAACTGCGTGAGGTCTTCCTCGAGTCGTGTGCGGGCGGGCGCGTAGTACGGGGTGAGCAGCGCGTGCAGGAGCGCGTTCAGCGTGTCCCAACCGAACCAGTAGCCGGCGCCGACCTGATTCGAGTAGCTGATCGCGTCGTTCAGGTAGGTGGTCGTACCGGTCGTGAGGTAGAGCTCGATCGCGCCGAGCCCGAGCTTGTCTCGCCACTCCGCGTCGGTGTAGAAGTCGACGCCACCCAGGTTCGGCGCGCCGGCCGCGGTGGCGTAGGCGTCGATCGCCGCGACGCGGCAGGACTCGGCGAGGGCGGCATTGCGTAGCTTCCACACTCGCGCGGCTCGCGCCATGGCCGCCGCATAGCGTCCGAGATGGTTTTTCCCCGCGCCGTAGAAGGCCGGGCGATTGGCGGCGAGGCCGTCGTCCTCGGGCATACGGATGCCCTGATCGTGGTCCGCCGCGTCCTGCACCTGGTAGAGGAACTTCCCCGGCGCGTAGCGCAGCTTGAGCAGGTGACGAACGCCGATGAGCGCCTCGTCCAGGAGGTCCGACTCCTCGTTGCCATTCAGGTCGCCGCCCAGTCCCGGTCGCGCTTCTTCCGCGAGCAGCAGGTACTCGACCGTGCATGCCTCGGTCGTGAGGAACTTGATGTAGTCGCCCGCGTCGTGCCAGCCGCCCGTCACGTTGACCGGCGCGCCGTTGTTCGGCCCACCGACGATGTGCGCCGCGTCGAGCAGATGACAGGGATCGTGGAGCAACGGCTGGGTGGCCCCGCATCGCTCCGTCCGAAGAAAGCTCAGGAGCGACGCGCCGAGCGCCTCGTAGTCGATGCCGCCCTGCGCGGCACCTCCGATCGCGAAGGGGACGGAACGCTCGCCGCTCGCCACCACCTCGAGTCGATAGAGACCCGGCGTGGTGAAGCTCGAGAAGTCGACCCCATGCGTGAAGCCGAAGGTGCCCCACGCACCGCGATTGCTTCCGGCGGTCCCGTTCCAGGCGACCGTTCCGCTCGGCCAATTCAAGAGGCGCACCGCGGCGCCGCTTTGCGTCGTCTTGCTGAGGAGCCGTGCCTGCTTCGGGTCGCTGGGCGCATAGCCCAAGAGGTTCGGCCGGAGGTAGCGATTGGCGGCGATGGCCCCAGGCGGTGCGAGCAACGTGGCCGACAAGCCGAGGGCGAGCAGAAGTCGTGACTGCAGCATGGAGCGCTCCTTCCGCGACCGACCAGTTTAGCCGAGCCGAGCGGCTCTCGTCAGTCGACGCCCCGATCGCTCCGGAAATACCTCGGCCCGAATCACCGGAAGCTCGAAAGGAAGATCGCGAGCGCGTCGGGCCGAAGCGCGAGCGTCAGCAGCACGCCGAGGAGCGCCCCTCCCAGGTGCGCTTCGTGCCCGAGATTGCCCCAGCGCGTGCGGAGTCCGTAGAGCGACGCCGCGAGGTAGAGCGCGGCGAACAGAAACGCGGGGATCGCGAAGGGCAGGAAGAAGAAGCTGATCCCCGCCCGAGGCCGGAACAGGATGAAGCTGAAGAGCACACCGCTCACCGCGCCCGACGCGCCCACGCCGTGATAGCGCGGATCGGCGTGGTGGAGCGCCTGGGTCAAGAGGCTGCCGCCGAGCAGGCTCCCGAAGTAGACGATGAGAAATCCCACGCTGCCCAGGGTCGACTCGGCGAAGGGCCCGAAGAAGTAGAGCGTCATCATGTTCATCAGCAGGTGGCCGATGTCGGCGTGCACGAAGCCCGAGGTCAGGAGCTGGTACCAGCGCTTCTGCTTTCGCACCTGCCACGGGCTGTGGCCGAGCGTCGACATCAGGTCGGGCTGGGTGAACACGTAGAGGCTCACCACCACGTTGATCCCGATCAGAACGAAGGTGAGCGGAATCATCCGAGCTCGAGATTCGCGCTCGGCAGGAAGCGCGGCGGCTTCCGCACGCGCGTCGCCTGCTCGAACGCGAAGGCCAAGCGAAGGAGGGTCGGTTCGCTCCACGCCCGCCCGAAGAACGAAAGGCCGATGGGCAGCCCGAAGACGTAACCCGCCGGCACGGTGATGTTAGGATAGCCCGCGACCGCCGCAGGGCTCGAGCTGGCGCCGGTGAAGTGATCCCCGTTCACCAGGTCGATCGGCCAAGCGGGCGAGCCGGTCGGCGCGATCAACGCATCGAGTCGATGCTCGGCCATCACCGCATCGATCCCCTCCGCGCGCGAGAGGCGCTGGTCCAAGGCCAAGGCATCGAGGTACGCCTGCTCGGTGAGCGGCCCCTTCTCCTCGGCGGCCACGAAGATCTCCTGGCCGAAGTACGGCATCGAGGTAGCGCGATTGCGCTCGTTCCAGGCGATGAGCTCGGCCAGCGAGTGCTGCTCGACCGTGCCGCCGCGCGCCGCCAAGTAGGCGTTGAGGTCGGCCTTGAATTCGTAGAGGAGCACCGTGTACTCGCTCTCGTCGTATTCGCCAAGATGCGGGAGCTCGGGGAGCTCGATCACCTCTGCCCCCTCGCGCTTCAAGAGCGTGATCGCTTCCTCGATCAGCTTGTCGGTCAGATCGTGGTAGCCGAAGAGGCGCTTTCGCGGCACGCCGAGGCGCGCGCCCTGGAGCCCGCGCGCGTCGAGAAAGCGCGTGTAGTCGATGCCCGCGTGATCCGCACCGGCCGTGGTCGCCGAGTCGCGCGGATCGACGCCGGTCATCGCGCCGAGGAGAAGGGCGACGTCGGTCACGGTGCGCGCCATCGGACCGGCCGTGTCCTGCGAGTGCGAGATCGGGATGATGCCCGAGCGACTGACCAGGCCGACCGTCGGCTTCAGCCCCACGATGCCGCACATCGCCGAGGGGCAGACGATCGAGCCGTCGGTTTCGGTGCCGACGCCGATCGGCGAGAGGTTGCCGCTGACCGCGGCACCGGTGCCGGAGCTCGATCCGCAGGGACTGCGATCGATGGCGAAGGGATTGCCGCACTGACCCCCCACGCCGCTCCAACCGCTCGAGGAGCGCGTCGAGCGGAAGTTCGCCCACTCCGACAGGTTCGTCTTGCCGAGGAGGATCGCGCCCGCCTCGCGGAGCTTCGTCACGAGGAAGGCGTCGCGCGGCGCGCTGCCGTGAGCGAGCGCGAGCGATCCGGCCGAGGTGGCCATGCGATCCGCGGTGTCGATGTTCCCCTTGATCACGATCGGAATGCCGTGGAGCGGACTCCTGAGGCGGGCGGCGGCACGAGCGCGATCGGCAGCCGCTGCCGCGGCCAGCGCGTCGGGATTGACCTCGAGCATCGAGCGGAGCATCGGGCCTTGACGATCGAGCGCTTCGATCCGCTCGAGGTAGGCGCGGGTGATCGACTCGGAGCTCTGCTCCCCGGAGTCGAGGGCGCCGCGGAAGTCGGCGAGGGTCCACTCTTCGAAGCGGAAGGGCGGTACCGCGTAGGCGCGAGCTTCGCCCTGCCCCGAGTGGGCGCAGCGCTCATCACACTGGTGATGGTGTCCGCCGTGGTGCGGCGCGTGAGGCCGGCCCCACGTCGCCTCGTGATGCCCTGCGTTGGCAGCCGCCGGAATCGCCGCGCCCGTCAGCCCGGCGGCCGTCACCTTCAAATCGCGCCGCCGCACCGTCTTGCTTTCCACGTCGAACCCCCTTCCTTCGGAGACCGCGCGGCAGAGGATGAACGGAGCCCGCGCGCGACGCAAGCAGGCTTCGGAACCGGCGAACGAGACCTTGCGATCGAACCGCCTGCTTGGCACACTCGCGCCCATCGGGCCCCGCACTCCCGAACCAGGAGATGAACATGCCCGAGCCTCCGCGCCTCCTCCGCCCGCGCGCCGCTCTACTGGCCGCGGCCCTCTTGCTCGCCTGGTCAACGCCCGGCTTCGCGCAGCTGATTCGCCTCGCTGCCGGCGGGGGAATCGGTGTCCCGTATTCTGGGACGCAACGCTCGGTCTACGCCACCGAGTCGCACCTGACGCTCGGCATCGCCGCACCGCTCTCGGCCAACGATGTGTGGGTGTATCTCGAAGCGACCCGCGCGGCGACCTCGGGACAGCCCTACTCCGACCCGACCTTCGTTCCGGAGAGGACGAAGTTGCGTTGGTACCCCTGCGCGCTTGGCTTCCGCGCCAACAGCGTGCCGCGGGTCCACCGACGACAGGTCGCGCTCTACCTCGGCGCGGCCGCGATCCTCGCGCCGATGGTGATCGATCCACCCTTCGCCCCGTCCAAACACAGCGCGGTCTCCGGCCTGGCCTTCGAGTTTCGACCGGAGGTCGCGCTCCCCTCCGGCTGGCGCCTGTGGGCCCGCGATCGCGTGCTGCTGCTGGCCACGAATGAGTTCGGCCGATTCGACCTCCCCGAAGTGAGCCCGTCGGGGAGCGCGTTCGAGTTGGGATTGAGCCGAGATTTCGGCCGGCGGGAGGTGGCGCGATGAGGTCGATGCACGGGACCTACCTTCGAGCAGGACTGCTGATCACCCTCCTGAGCCTCGCAAGCTCCTCACGCGATCGGGCGCTGGCGGTTTGTTGTCCCTTCCCCTGCGAGAGCTGCAACCTGCAGTCGATGGGGCAGCTCAACTTCGTCCGCTTCGATCGCCGGGCAGGATCGATCACGCTCGTGCCGAACCTTCGCTTCCGCGGGACCTCGCCCGACTTTGCGCTGGTGGTTCCGACGCCGGCCGTGCCGACGCTCGCGCCGGTGGCGGTCGACTTCTGGGAAGACGCGAGCCGCATGACCAGCGGAGACAACCCGATCGGATCGAACGACGCGCCGCTCTCGTGCCGTCAGCGCGAAGTCACGCCTGCCTACGCGCCGGTCGACGACGAGTTCGTCACCGTTCACGCGATCGTGCAGGTGGGAGGAATGCTCGCCACCATCCTCTCCTCGACCAACGCCGACACGCTCGTCACCTGGCTCAATCGGCACGACTATCGCGTGGCGCCGGGCGACGCGGAGAAGTTCGCCCCCTACATCGCTCGCGAATGGTTCTTCACCGCGATGCGCCCCGACTCCTCCGATACCAGCCACCCGATGCCGCAGAGCGGCTGGGACTCAAACGTCTCTCCCGTCGAGTTCGTTTGGAGCGGCGACCGCTTTGAGCTGCCGCTCGAGATCCTCGACATCAACCGCGGGGAATCGCTCCCGGTGGTCCTCTACGTGCTCGACGAGCATCGGGTGGAGATGGAAGGGTTCACCGTCCGGTACGCGAATCGGTTGAGCGACGGGGAGCTGCGCGCGGCTCAATCCAGATTCCCAGCCTTTGCGCGGCAACTTGAAACCGGAGCGTGGCTGACACGGCTGACGCGCACCTTCGGTCGGGAAACCTCGATGAACGGCGCCCTGCCCTTGGTGCGCGCGGAGAGGGACGAGGAGTACCGCGGTGCGGGTGGGTTCTTCTACGCCGACGCATGGTTGCTGGCGGCGACTGCCGGCGGTCTCCTCCTGGCGGCACGAAGACGGAAGCGTCTCTAGGAGGCGTTCACCCCAGGAACAGCCCGCAATTCGGACACTCGCGCGGACCGGTCGCGAAGGTGTTGAGGCAAGCTGGACAGGTCATCTCCGACGCGTTCCAATCGATCACCGCGCCGGCGGCCCGGATCTCCTCGTCGCTCGCCTGATCGGTCCAGGCCTCGTGCAGCGCGCGCGCGGCGCGTTCGGCATCATCGCTCGCGACCGCGAGCCAGAGCTTGGTGCCTCACCCGCTGCCGCAGCCACCCGGCGGCTGCATCAACTCGGACTCGATCCCGCGCGCGCTCAGCGCGCGACGAAGCTCCTTGAGCTGGGGGAGCTTCCCTTCGGCCAAAACCGCGAACGACTCATTCATCGACACTCTCGACCTCCGCGCGATGCGGGCGCTGCCGCTTTACTGATAAACGCCGTAGCCACGAATCAGCCACCTGCCGTGCTCGCGCCGGAAGCGAAAGGTGACCGGCCAGCCGTAGCTCGAGACGATCTCGAGCCGCGCCGTATCTCCCTCGGCTGCCGCCGCAGTGACCTTGAGGCTGTCGACGAAACCCTGACGGTAGGCGTACTCCTGCGCGCAGAAGAACAGATCCATGTCCTCGACTTCCATCAGCGGGCCGCGCCCGTCACGCGCCATCTGGTCGAACTCCGCTTGCGAGGTGGAGTCGAGTTGCGCGCTGTATCGATCGTAGTAGCGCGCGATGGCCGCGGGAAAGTCCTGCGCGAAGTAGCCACTCTTGACGAAGGCACCGGCAAAGGCGGGCTCCTCGCCTCGATCGAGCATGAGCCGCGTAGTGCCCGAAACCTCCTTGATCACCGGTTGCAGCTCAGCGACGCGCGCGCCGTCGCGCAGCACCCAGCCATAGAAGCCGTGCACGACATCAAGCAGCGCGGCGCCTGAGTCCTTCGCCGGGACCGCGCTGCCCAAGCTCGAGAGCCCGAAGGCGAGAGCGAGGAGCGCTCGGCCGATCACAGACCGAACTTCTCCACGATCTCCTTCTTCCCCAGGCCGAGAATGCCGTGCTTCTTCCCCACCTTCTCGAAGGCGGCGATGGCCTTGTCGAGGTGATGCCGCTCGTGCCCGGCCGAGATCTGCGTGCGAATGCGCGCCTGCCCCTTCGCCACGACCGGGAAGAAGAAGCCGACCGCGAAGATCCCTTCCTGGAAGAGGTCGCGCGACATGTCCTGGGCGAGCTTCGCGTTGTACAACATGACCGGCACGATCGGGTGACTCCCTTCGCGAATGTCGAGCCCGACTTCCTTGAGCCGCTTCCGCCAGTGGAGAGTGTTCTCCTCCAGCTTGTCGCGCCGCTCCGTCGTCTCCGAGAGGATCTGAATCACGCGATTGGCTGCGGCCGCGATGACCGGCGGCACGGTGTTGGAGAAGAGATAGGGTCGCGCACGCTGGCGACAGAGCTCGACGATCTCGCGTCGGCCGCTGACGCAGCCGCCCGACGCGCCGCCCAGCGCCTTGCCCAGCGTGGTGGTCAGGATGTCGATGCGCCCCAGCACGCCGCAGTGCTCATGGGTTCCCTTGCCGCGCTTCCCCATGAAGCCGGTGGCGTGTGAGTCGTCGACGAAGACCATCGCGTCGTACTTCTCGGCGAGATCGCAGATCTTGTCGAGCTCGGCGATGTCGCCGTCCATCGAGAAGACGCCGTCGGTGACGATCAAGCGGATGCGCTTGTCCTGCGATTCCTGGAGCTTCTCCTCGAGGTGCTCGAGGTCCATGTGCTTGAAGGTTTCCTGCTGTGCCTTGCACAAGCGCATGCCGTCGACGATCGAGGCGTGGACCAGGCGATCGGCGATCATGATGTCCTGCTCGTTCAGGACCGCCTCGAAGACGCCGGCGTTGGCGTCGAGGCAGGAGCCGAAGAGGATCGTGTCCTCGGTCTCCAAGAAGCGCGAGATGCGCTGCTCCAGCTCGCGGTGGATGTCCTGCGTGCCGCAGATGAAGCGCACCGAGGAGAGGCCGTAGCCGCGCGAGTCGAGGCCCGCGTGGGCCGCCTGGATCACATCGGGATGGCTGGAGAGCCCAAGGTAGTTGTTCGCGCACATGTTGATCACCGGCCGAGCCGCTTCGCCCGCCGGGAACTCCACCTCGACGTCGGCGGCCTGCGAGCTGTGGATGATGCGCTCTTCCTTGTACAGGCCGGCTTCGCGGATGCCCTGCAGATCGGCCTGGTATGCGGCGCGACGCGCCTCGCTGAATGCCATCGGAAACTCCTTACGCCAGGGATGTGCGATCGCGGCGGGGCGGACCCGCGCGATCTCCGGAAGCGGTGCCGCGCCGGGGCGGCGCGCGATCAGTGTCCGCGAATGTCGCGCACGACGGCAGCGATCTTCGCCACCGTGTCGAACTCTTCCGCGCTCGCCCGCTCGTCCGGAATCTTGATCTGGTACTGCTTCTCGAGGAACGTCTTGAGCGACACCATGGAGAAGGAGTCGACGATGCCGCTCGTGATCAGCGCGCTCGTCGCGGTCAACTCGGTGTCATCGTCCTCGTCCAGGTACTCCCGCTTCACGAACGTCAGGATCTTCTGCTCGACTTCATCCATAAAACCAAAGCCCTCCTCTTGCTGACCCCGGCGAGGGTAGCAAGGGGAGGGCATGGTCTCAAGCCGCGCGGAAGCGCTCAGAATGCGGCGGAAATCGAGAGCTCGGCGACGGTCCGGCTGAAGAGCGGCCGCTCCGTGCTGAGCCGCACATCGCCGGTCAACGGTCCATGGGTGAGCCCGAGTCCGAGCGAGGCCTCGGGACGATCGGTGGTCGCGCTCAGGTCTTGGTAGACGGTGCTTTCCGGCCCAATAGCGCGCCGCGAACTCGAGCGTCGGTACCCCTGCGTCAACCCGCCACGCAGCGCGACCTGCGGCAGGACGCGCACCTCGCCTCCAGCGAACCACGCGACCGCCGCGGTACGGTCTCTGCTCGCTGTGTAGCGCTGGATCGGGCCGGTCCTTTCCTGCTTCGAGCTGCTCCACGAACCCCGGATCCCAACGCCCACGAAGTCCAGGGGCTCGATCGCTCCAAACCAACCGAAGGCGACCGACTCCGAGTTCTGCGTCGATCGCTCGCGCCCCGAAGTTCTGCCCTGCTCGCGAGCGACGACCAGGCTCGGAGCCCGCGAGAAGCTCGCGTAGAGTCGGATCTCTCCGCCTCTCGCCGGGAGGCTGGCCAGCGACGACACGGTCCACGGGATCTTGCTTGCGCGACTCGACCTCTCCGATCGATAGGTTGAGGGGCGGCCGCCTTCGCGCACCGCGGATTGATGGGGTCGCGTTCCGCTAGCCGAGAGTACGAGACGCCCGTGCTCCGCCGTCCCCCACTGGCCCCCGATCCGCAGCGTCGCCTCCTCCGCGGTTTCGCGTCGAACCTCGGTTGTGCTCGTGTCGCTCTGGGATTGGCTCCAGCGAGTCGAACGCAGGGATGCACCCATACCCCATTGCCCCCGGAGGGCTCGACAGCCGGCGGCCCCGCCGCGAACCTCCCGAGCATCGCCACCAAGCTCGAAGGCCGAGGACGACGTCGAGTGTGGAACCACGACCCAACGGGAAGCGTCCGATCGATCGAACTCCGTGACTCGACCCAGCCCGAGGCAATGGGTCGGAAAGGTCCCATCGCTCGTCAGGTCGAAGCCCAGGATCGGAGGGATCGCCAGCGCTGACCATTTCGCGGTGGTCGCCGAGGCCGGGCTGGATGCCATCAATCCGAGCGCCATTCCGATCACGGCCGTCGCGCGATGTCGCCCCAAGCGTCGTCGTGCGCTCATCGGTTCCACCTCACCGACAACTGTGCGACGGCGTCGCCGATCAGTCCTTCCGTTCGCACGTCGGCATCGAATTGAAGCGTGCGGTAGTTCATGCCCACCCCCACCGACGACGAGGCAGGGCCGATCACCCGGTCACGATAGGTGGCTCGCGCACTGGGCGATCGTCGATAGTCTCGTCGGGAGTCACGGTAGCCCTTCTCTACTCCGGCACGGACGCGCAGCCAGGGCTTCATCGAACGCTCCAGCCCGAAGGCGGCCGCCACGTCGCTGGTTCGTTGCCTGGTTTCGTAGATCGCCGTCGGCAGGTTGGTCTGTTCCACCGTCCGATCGGCCCGGAGCGCGATCGTGGCAAGGTCGAATCCGCTGACCGGTCCGATCCAGCCGAGGTGGATCGACTGCACTTCGGAGAGAGTCCCGACCTGGTCGCTCAGAGAGGGATACAGCCCGGAGGTCTGCTTGATCTTGGCGTAGGCGTCGTCGCGGGAAGCCACGAGCGCCAAACGCGCGTCGCCCTCGCGCATGCGATGGGTGATCCCAATCGCCCCCGCCCAGCTCAAAACGTCGCGGGGACGCGTCGTCACGTTACTGTCGGTTCGGCCTCGCGCGCCCACCTCGCGCCGAAAGAGCGCGGCCTGTGCGGACAGGTCGACGCGGAGATGACGGCTCGTTCCCACCGAGGTCCCGGCGACCGCGCCGTATCCATCGAGCTTGCTCACCGAGGCGCGCTCGAAGGGATAGTCGTTCGGTTCCCGCGCGATTTCGCGCGTCTGGTCGGATCGCACCCAGAGCTGAAGTCCGCCGGTCGCGCCGGCCGGTGTTCCGTTGGCGAGTCCGAAACGAAATTCTCCGCCGCGCGTCGAACCAACCACGGTTTGGAGACCGCCCAGGTGCGAGAACCAGGCGGCGCGGGAGCTTTCGGTGATCACGTCAAACGTCGCGCCGGACGGCAACTCCGCCACGAGCGAGGGGAACCGTTCGAAGCTGGAGTCGTCGCGCGCAAGGTCGGCGGGAAAGTGCAGGCTGGTCCAGCGGGCAGTGCTGGCCCCAGCGTGAGAAGATGCGGCAAAGAGGAGAAGGAACCAGCACGCGTGCGAGCGACGCGCACCTGGGATCCCAGGTCGGAGCATGCCAACCTCCTGGCTAGGTCCGGGGAGGACCATCCACGGTATCGGCGGCCAAGGGGGGGGCGGCCGCTCCGCGCAATTCGCGGCAGCGGCATGATGACGCGTCCGGCAAACGGAGTGTCTACGAAATTGTGGCAATTACGTGAGAACGATTCCCGTCTACGTCCACGCTGACGACGCGCTCGTCCGCCACGGCCTCACCGCGCTCCTCTCCGGGCGTGACGAGTTCGCGCTCCTCCTCGACCGGGACGACGAGGATGACGACGCATCTACCCTGGTGGTCGTGCTCGATGGATCGGATGTGAGCAGCGCCGCGTCCATCGAGGATTGGGTCGAGCGCGGATCTCGAGTCGTGGCCCTCGTGCCGGACGACGCGGCGGCCGCCCAGCTTCGGAGGGCCGGCGCGGTCGGCGTTCTCCACCGAGACGCCCCGGTCGATCGACTGGTCGCTGCCATCGTGGCGGTTGCGCACGGCCTCATCGTGTCCGACTTCGACCTGTCGTTCGAGCGTGGTGAGCGCGCGCCGGCCGCGACGGAGTCGTGGGACGAGTCGCTCACCCCACGCGAAACCGAGGTGCTCGAGCTGCTCGCCCGCGGGCTTGCGAACAAGCAGGTGGCGGCGCGACTCGGCGTGAGCGAGCACACCGCGAAATTCCACGTGAACTCGATCCTGAGCAAATTGGGCGCTCAGAGCCGGAGCGAGGCGATCGTGCGCGCCGTGAGACTGGGCCTGATCACGCTCTGATCCCTGCCTCCTTCTCGCCTTCTCCTGTCCTCCGGCCTAGCCGAACGGCTAGGCCCTAGCCTCCCCGCATGGGGGATGGCGCGAAGACGGCGGAAGACTAGCGTCTCCTCCGAACATGAACCCATCCACCGGCCGCCTGAAGGAGGAATCGATGTCGACGTCGTTCGCGGAACAACTGTCGAACAACCTGGCCGAGCTGCTCGCGCGGAACGCCGCGTCCGTGGTCAGCGTGCACTGCCGTCGCACGCCGACCAGCGGCGCGGTTTGGTCAAGCGAGGGGCTAATCCTGGTCACTGCCCACGCGCTCGAACGCGAAGATGATCTCGCCGTGACCGTCGACGGGGGCGCGCGCTTCCCGGCGAAGCTGCTCGGTCGTGACGCAGGTACCGATCTCGCTCTGCTCGCGCTGGACGGCGGGGGCTCACTCCCGACGTTGATGCCAACGCCGTTCGCCGAAGCGAGCGACGTGCGGGTCGGTCACCTGCTCCTCACCATCTCGCGACCGGGGCGCTCGGCTCGCGGAAACCTCTCGATGCTCGCGGCGCTAGGCGATTCCTGGCGGAGCCCGAGCGGCGGACGCATCGATCGCTATGTCGAGCTGGGCACGGGCGTCTTTACCGGACTCTCGGGCAGCTTGGTCGTCGCGATGAACGGTCAGGCGATCGGCATTGCAACCGCCGGGCTGGTTCGTGGCACCGCCACGCTTCTCCCCACGGCGACGCTGCGTCGCGTGGTTGAGGCACTCCGCGCGCAGGGGCGCGTGAAGCGCGGCTACCTCGGCGTGAGCAGCCACCCGGTGCGCTTGGGGACCGAGCAGGCCTCCGCCCTCGGTCAACCAACCGCGTTGCTCGTTCTCTCAGTGCACCCGGAGAGTCCGGCGGGCAAGGCCGGGCTGCTACTTGGCGACGCGATCCTCTCCTTCGACGGGCAGAAGCTCGGGCATCCGCAGGAGCTGCTCGCGCTGCTCGACGAGGAGAAGGTGGGCACCGATGCGACGATTCGGATCCTGCGCGCCGGCGTCCCGATCGACGTTCGCTGTCGCATCGGCACGCGCGAGGAGACAGCATGAGCGCGCTCAAGCAGTTCTCGGACGAACTCTCCGAGCTGGTTACGAGCACCTCCAGGGCGGTGGTGGGCGTGCGGCAGGGTCGAGGGCAGGGGTCCGGCTTCTTGATCGCGCCCGACGGCTACGTGCTCACGAACTCGCACGTGGCGCGCGGAGGAGTCGAGTTGCGGGTGCGCATACGCGGCATCGGCGAGGTGAAGGGAGAGCTGGTCGGTGCCGACCCGCGCACCGACCTCGCGGTCGTGCGGATCGCAGGCGGGGACTTCGAC
>JAXLXQ010000051.1:0-25932 GCA_046327845.1 Candidatus Eiseniibacteriota bacterium
GCGAGCAGCGCCGCCACCGGGAAGTAGAGAAGGCCCGGCCTCGGCCCGCCCGGTGGAAGCAGGTGCGGATCGCGCGTGATCGAATACGCGACGACCGTGCCGCGCAGCGAGCCGTCCACCCGGACCTGCGCGCTGGCAAAGATTCGCGGCAGGCGGCGTGGCCTACGACCGTCGCGGCCGTTCTGCTCTTCCGCGCGGGCCCAGCGTTCGCGCCAGGCCGCCAGGGTATCGGCCACGTTCGAATCGGGAAGGGCGGCGCGAATCCACCTCTGCCTCGAGAGCGGCAGCGGTCGATCAGAGAAGAGATCCCCCTTCTGATCGCGGTAGAGCAGGGTGAAGTCGCGGGCGTCGTGGGCCACGCCCCGCAGCGTCGAATCGGGGTCGACCGTTTCGCCCCTGGCCAGCTCCGTGGCGAGGGCGCGAGCTGCGTTCTCGGCGAGCGAGCGCGCGTCGCGCTCGAGCCACTGCCGACTGAGCGGCGCGATCACGCGAAAGACGATGAGCGCCTGGAGCGCGGCCGACAGTACCAGCACCACGAGGAAGGCGCCGGCAAAGGTCCAGAGGAGAGACGGCGAACGAAGACGCGAGGTCATCGCCGATGAGCGTCGCGGGCCGCGAGCGGCGCGTCAAGTGCCGACGCCCACCGCTCTGCTTCCCGCCGCCGCGCCTAGGAGTGCCGCACCACGATGTGGTTGACGGTGCGGGCCACGTGTCGACCGTGATCCGCCGCCTCCTCGAGGAGATCATAGACTTCCTTCCAACGCACCAGATCATAGGCCTCGGGCCGGCGCTGGAAGAGCCGTTTGCAGGCCGAACGGTAGAGGTCGTCGATCGTCTCCTCGAGCGTGTCGACGCGGGCGGTGGCCTCGCGCACCGCCACGGGATCGAGGGTACGAAGCTCGTGCACCGCGATCACCAACTGCTCGGCCATTTGATCGAGCGCGCGCATCAGGGCGCGAAGATCGTCATTCGGCGTCTCGATCTCGAAGATCTCGAAGCGCGCGGTCATGGAAGAGAGCGAGTCGGCCACATCGTCGATCGTGACCGCGAGGAGATGGATGTCCTCCCGCTCAATCGGTGTGACGAAGGACTGCTCCAACCGGCTGGTGATCGCCTTGACCACCGCGTCGGCCTCGCGCTCCAGCCCCTTCACGCGGCGCCAAATGTCCTGCGGCAGTCGATCCGACTCGACCGCGTTTAGGAGCTCGCGACAGATCCGCCGCACGATGTCGACGATCTTGTTGAAGTCGTCGAAACCGCGTCGTTCTTCGGCACCAGGTTTGGGCTTCGTCGGGCCTCGTCGCTCGGGATCCAGAAGAAGATTCGAAGCGGGATATTGGCTGACCGCGGCCAGGATGGCGGCCGCCGGCAGCATGAGCACCCAGGCCGTCGAGATCTGCGCCGGCTGATGCCCCAGCGCACCGCCGAGATGCGTTGGGTCACCCCGACGCCGGCGATGCTGGCGGTGATCGCGTGGGTGGTGGAGATCGGCATTGCCAACCTTGGCCATCTGGATCACGGTAGCGGCCACCGCTCGGCCTGCCGGCTTCGTCGAGCAGGGTGAGCTTCTTCGACCTCCCCATGGTGCGGATGATGCGCTTGCCTCCGGTGAAGGTACCGAGGCCGATCACGATCGCGCAGGCCAGCTTGACCAGGCGAGGACCGGCAGGCCAGCGGGGAGCGAGTGCCCCGCGATGAGCGCGAGCGTGATGATGCCCATCGTCTTTTGCGCGTCGTTGTGGCCGTGTTCGAGCGCCATGTAGCCGGCGCTGAAGGTCTGTATCGCGCGATAGTTGCGATTGACGTCGCCAGGGCCTCGCCGACGGTCCGCAGCATCACCCAGAACGCGACGAACGCGGAGGGACGGCCAGGATCAAAGGCGGTTGCGGGTGGAAGTCGTGCACCGACTCCCCACCACCACGTGCAGGGTAGAGGTGAAGAACAGGCCAGGCGCCCAGGCGGCAGGCATCACCGTCCGGTCGATCCAGCCCTCTCCCCGATCGCGCGGTAGAAGATCATCGCAGCCAGCACGGCCACGAGCATGCCGACGAGTGGCGAAATCACGGTTGGGATCAGCACCTTCGCCATGACCTTGTCCCAGTACGCTGTCGAGCTCGAGGCGGCGCTGAGGCCGCGCCGACCAGGCCGCCGATCAGCGCATGGGACGAGCTGGAAGATCCCCGTAGTACCAGGTGATGAGGTTTCCAGATGATGGCGCCCAAGAGCGCGGCCAGCACCAGCTCCGCGGCAACGCCGCGGTCGACGATTTGCGTCATCATGTCGGCGACCTTGGTCGGATAGATGATGCCGCCGACGATGTTGAGGCCGGCCGCCATGGCCAGCGCGTCAGTCGGGCTGACGCGCGAGTGCCGATGCTGGTGGCGATCGCGTTGGCTGCGTCATGAAAACCGCGTTGGTGAAGATCGAAGAGCAGCGCCCACTGCGACGACCGCAATCAAGTCCAGCTGATCTCGCCCATGCACCTCTTCCTTCTCGACGACCAGCCGTAGTCGCGCGGTAGGACGATTGCCGCCCTGGTCAACCTCGGCCTCCTCGACTGCAGGAGGCGGCCGAGGGCGAGATCAACCTTGAGGCGCGAAGCGGCCAGCGCCCCAGACCGTTTGGATGTAGCGCGGGCGATCAGCGTCGGTTCGAGCTTCGCCGCAGCCGGCCAGCGAGGCTGTCGATGGAGCGAGCGTCGACCACGCGATCTTCGCCCCAAACGTGCGCGAGAAGATCGTCGCGAGGTGAAGAACCCGCCCCTCGCGCTCGGCCAGGAAGTAGAGCAAAATCAAATTCGAGCGTCGTGATCTCGATCACTGACCATCGCGCTCGACCGAGCGCGGCTCGGATCGATCTTGAAGCCGCGCCGCGCACCACCCTTGTCCTTCGGTCTTGACCCGGCCGGCGCAAGAGGGCGCGTACGCGGGCCACCAGCTCCGCGGTGCTGAACGGCTTCGTGAGGTAATCCTCGGCGCCAATTTCGAAGCCGAGCACCTTGTCGGTCTCGTTGCCGCGCGCGTCCAGCATCAGATCAGCACCTGGCTGTCCGCGCGCACGGCGGCGACCAGGCCTCCCGAGACCGTCGACGCCCCGGAATCAGCAGGTCGAGCACGATCAACGCCGGCGCGCGGGCCGCCACCTCGCGGAGCGCGCTCACGCCGTCTTGCGCTTCGATGCAGGCGAGCCCGGCCGCCTCGAGGTTCGCTTTTCTCACCAGCGCGGAGATCTTGGGATCAGTACTTCCACGATCAGGACCAACTGCGACATGTTCAATCCGGTCGTCGTTGGAGAGGAGAAGGTTACGCGCGCACCGGTCCGCTCTCGCGGCCGATCAGCCAAGCGAAGTCGACTTGCGCGTGCGTCGCCTGTCCGGTTTCCACCAGGCTGTGCCGCAGGCTGAAGCCCAGGTCGGCGCATTCGATTCGCGCCCACGACGCCCCACTCCGCGTACGGCACCAACTCGAGTCCCATCGAGGTCACGAGCGGAACGTGCGTGCGCTTGAGAACCGCGACTCGAGAGTTCGTACTGCGCGCGGCCGTAGAGTAGAGCGTCGCCGACCACCTCCACGGGCGAAAGCCGCCGAGCCCAGCCTGCCCGCCGAGGCTCGGCTTTGACTGCGGCGGTCGTTCACCGCCGGTGGTGGCGCCGCGCAGGGTCACGGCCCAGGCGTCGCGCCGTCCAGCTTCACCCATGGTGAAAGAACCACGCGTCGAGACGCGCCGGTCTCGCTGGTTCAACGCGCCTTGCTGCCACCAGTCGATCGCGGCGCGGAAATGGGTGCCGTCGAGCTCCTCGGGCGTGGCCAAGGCGGGCTCGCGTTCGAAGCGCGTGGAGCGGTCGAGGTCGAGTTCACTTCGCCGCGAGATTGGACGTATCCGGCGATCTTTGCCGAAATGCCAGTCTGCGCGCGCGGGAAGCCGGATCCTGCTCTCAACGAAACGCGACCCGCGCCTCGACGCCCGCGCCACCGCGCCAGTAGATCAATCGCGCCGCCGCGCTCGCCGGAGGCTGCCGCGCGTCGTAGCCGCCCACCGCGGTCAAGGAAACGTGTTGCCGTAGGGATCGGCTGGTCGCCGAGAACACGCGCGCCCTCGCCCTCGAGCTCCGCGCCCAGCGGCGTCGCCCGTCGATTCCGGCCAGGCGCGTGGCGGTCGGCCTGCCCCAATGCGAGCGCCGCACCAGTTGGTCGCTCCCGCGCGGGTGTGGCCGGCATTCGCTACGCGTTCCGCGATCGAGGAGACCAGGCCGGCCCGCCCCGAGGTCCGTCTCGAGGTGGAGGCCCTGCGCCTTGCTGTAGGCGAAGCGCGGCAGCGGCTCCAGTCTTCCGCGCCCATGGCGAGGCCAGCGAGCGATCGTAGGCGGCCAGGCGCTGTCCCGGTGTTCGATCTCGGGCTTGTCGAGCGCGCGGCCGAGGAGTCCCCGTCTGCGGGCCTTTGGCCAGCGTCGCGGGGGCACGCCAGGCAACGTCAACGCGCCGGCCATCGGCGCCGCCAGGCACGAGCAGAAGGAGCGACGCTGACCCCGGGTGCCGAGGAAACCGATCCCTCGGCGCACTCTGAAATCCCCTCTTGGATGGTGATCCCGGCCGAACGCTAGGCGACGTTCCAGTACTCCGCTATGCTGCCGCGATCGGGCGCATCAGCGCGGGCATCCTACCATCTCGAACCGAAACGGAACACTCGACCATGAACGACGCGTTGCGCGGACGAACCATCGCGAAGCTCCCGGGCAGGCTGAAGCTCGAAGGGCGCGTCCTCTTTCTAGCCGACGATCCCGAGCTGCTCGGGGCGCAGCTGGAAGGACGAGACCCCGCCATCGACTGGGATGAGGTGGCGGCTCGCGGCCCGAGCGCGCTCCCCTTCGCGCTCCGGAACGACATCTCGACCGACGAGATCACGCCGGGTTGGGTTTGCTACTACGCCGACGAGACGCTGGGCGAGTTCGTCTACGTCGGCTTGCGCTCCGGCGATCGCTTTCCGATCCAACGCGGCTCGGTGCGTGGACGGGGATTCGTTGCCGCGGTGAGCGGCAAGCGGCGCGGCAAGGGCTCCTCACGCGAGCAATCTCCCTACGCCGAACGCGCCGCCGGCATTCGCGTGGTGATCATGAAGAGCATCGAGCATCTACCGGCAGAACTGTCAGAACCTCGGAGTTCTCACCTCGACCGACTTTTCCAGCATATCGCGCGCGCATCGCGCGGGAGGGCGAGAACTCCCGCTCTCGGCCTTTACCGCCGGCGAGGACGAGATCACCCACGAGATCATCGAGTACGGCGGCCTCTTCGCCTTCAACGTGGCGCGACTTCAAGGCGCCGCGCGCGTGCCGGCCATCACCACCTCGGCGCGGCCGATGACCCTGGCCGAGAAGATCTTCGCACGACACATGATCGTCGATATCGCGCGCGGCGATGTGGGCGTCCGGCGGTCGAGCCGGGCGACTCCGGCTTCGCCCGCACCGACATCCGCTTCAGCCACCAGTACGTGACCCCGATGGCCGCCTTCTTCGAGCAGGAGATGGGCTCGGATGGCCGCGTAGCCGACCCGGACTCGGTCTACTTCTTCCGCGACCACCTCACCTTCCTGGGTCAGGTCATGACCGAGGACAAGAAGCAGATGCAGGGCTTCTCGAGGCCCGCCGAAGAGCCTGGTATGTACGCAGGAACGCTTCGCGCGGCAAACGGCATCCGTCTCCCGGGGAGTCTGCGCGGTCAAGGAGAGCAGGCGCGGCAGCAGGCGATCTACGCCGAGAAGGTGCTCGAGCTATGCCCTGCGGGTCAACTGGTGATCGGCACCGACTCGCACACGCCGCACTCCGGGCGCGATCGGTTGCCTGGCATTCGGCGTCGGCACCACCGACGTGTAACCGCGCTGCGCCTGGGTCACCAAGGAAGCGTGCGTGCGTGCCAGACCGTGTACCAGTTCGCGCGAACAGGGCGACGCCCGCGCGGGGTGACGGCCAAGGACTTCATGCTCGCGATCCTCGCCCACCCCTACGTCCAGGGGCTCCGCCATCGGCAAGCTGGTCGAGTACGCGGGCGACGGGGTGATGGAGCTCTCGATCGATGAGCGCGCCGCACGCGACCAGCATGGCGGCGGAGGTCGGTGCGTTCACCGGCATCGTGCGTCCCGACCTCGCCTGGCCCGCTTCCTCGAAGAGTGGCGCGGCCTCTCCCGCGCGGAGGCGGAGCGGCTCTCGGACGGCTGGTTCAGCGACACCGACGCCGAGTGGGAAGAGACCGATCGACATCGACGGTGCGGCCTCGAGCCGATGGTGGCGCTGCCGGGCGGTCCGCGTGGCGTGACGATGAGCGAGCTCCACGCGCGCTCGCACGGACCGGTGCCAATCGAGATCGCCTACAGCGGCAGATCACCACCGCGGGGGAAGCGCGCCGACATGGACATGTACGCAGCGGTGCTCCGCGAGGGCTTGGCCCGCGGTCAGCGCGTGCATCCGCGCGTCACCTTCTGGATCCAGTTCGGTTCGCAGGAGGTGAAGGAGTACCGGCGCGAGGGCGCCGAGATCTTCGCCGCGTGCCGGTGCGCGCATCATCGCGACGTCGTGCGGCGCCTGCATCAACGCAGGACCCGGCGTGAGCTACGCCAAGGAGACGGTCACGATCTCCGCCATCAACCAGCTTCCCCGGTCGCAGCGGCCCGGGGCAAATGTACCTGGCCTCGCCGTACACCGTGGCGGCGTCGGCCCTGGCCGGCGCGATCGTCGGCTGGCAGCCGGAGATCGCGGCGGTTTCGCCGTAGACACGGCCTCGCGCGAGTGCGCGCGAGCGAGGACGTCACTCGAGTCGATGCGCTGCGCGTCGCGCAGACCGCGCGTCGAGGCGGTAGAGATGAACGCCCGCGGCGACCTTGCGCCCCTCTTCATCGCGGCCGTTCCAGCTCGCGTCGAAGCGACCCGCCGGCATCTCGTCGTCGAGCAGTGTCCGAACAAGACGACCGCTCAAGTCGTAGATCGCGAGGCGCGCCGGCCCGCTGCGCGGCAACTCGAACTGGAGCCGGGTCTCGCTCCGAAAGGGATTGGGCGCCGCCTTGGCCAGAACGAAGGCGGCGTCGAGCGCGGCGCCGCCTGGACCCGCCCCCATCGTTCCCGCCAGAATCCAGAAGCCGAAGGTCCCGCGCACCGACTCATTCGCGACCGCGCCCACCGCGCACTCGCCGAGCACCGAGGCGACGCGCATGCGCGCATCCTCCGACACACCGGTGCCCGAGTTGAAGGTGGCTCGCGTCAGAACGATTTGCGCCTCGGACGCACCGACACCGACCGCCAGGAAGAGGACCGCCGACCACCGGAGCTTTGGGCCGATCATCGAGAACTCGCGGCCATCCGCGCCTCCAGCGCATCGAGTCGGCGTGCGAGCTCGCGATTGCGCGCCTCGAGTTCGGCGTTGTCCTGCTTGAGTTCCTTGACCGCCTGCAAGAGCACCGCCGAGAGCTTTCCGTAGTCCACCGCGCGCATCGCGTCGGGTCCACTCCTGTGCACCAGCTCCGGAAAGGCGCGTTCGAGCTCCTGTGCAACCACTCCGACCTCGCGGCCACCGCCGTCGCGCCAGGAGAAGCGGACGCCGCGCACCGCTTCCAGGCGCTGCAGCACGTTCGTGAGCGGTTCGACGTCGCGCTTCAGGCGCTCGTCCGAGTTCTCCAGGAAGGCGGACGCCCGCACCGTGCCGTCGACGTCGAGCTTGATGCCGTCCGCGGGACTGGCCGTGCCGACCCCGATCGCGCCATTGGGTTGAATGTTGAACATTTGGGTGTGCACGGGATCGGAGCCGATCGTGAAGGTGGGGAGGCTCTCGTCGCTCGTGTTGGTCGCGCCAACATACCAGTCGCCGGTGCGTGCGCGAAGACGCAGTTGCTCGACGTCGTCGCCCGCCTCGGCACCGGCTCCGATCGCGAGATCTCCGTTCACATCGAGTGGTGCGGCCGGCGCGTTCGTGTTGATGCCGACGCCGCCGTCGGCTCGCAGCAGAAATTGTCCTGGTCCGCTCGACGCGAACGACTCGCCGCGATCATCCGACCAGACGAAGCTGCCGTCGTGCAACGCGCGTGCGCCACGTCCTGCGGCCAAGCTGTTCTCTCCGAGCGCGGCGTTGCCGCGACCACCGGCGACGAAGGCGAAGCGACTGCCGATCTCGTTCGGCTCGGCGGCACTTCCCCCCCCGGCGATCGCTCCGGACTCGGTGCCGACTTGCAGGAGGTTGCTCTCCGCACCCGCGAGGAGATTCGGCACGCCAGTGCTCGGCTCGATCCTGAGCGCTTGCGCACTGTTCACCCGCAGCGTGAGCGCGCTTCCATCCGTGGTACCAAGAAATTCATTGGCTGGATTGGTGCCGGCATTGCCGCCGAGCTTCCACCCGCTCGGCGCGGCCCAGGCGGCGTTTCCGTTCGCATCTGAGGTGAGCACATGCCCAGCGCCGGTCGGGCCCGCGAGGTTGAACGCCGCGACGCGTGCCGCCCCGGTGAGGTCGAGTGTTCCCGCGCGCACGCCACCAACCACGTCGAGCGCGGAAGCGGGCGTGTCGGTGCCGATGCCGACCTTCCCCTGGACCAACAGCCCTCCATTGCCGTTCAGCTCGACCGCGCCCGCGTCGGCGTTGATGACGCGCCCCTGACCGCTCCCGGTGGCGTCGTACGACTGATCGAGCGATGACGTCGCCTGCGTTGCGCTCACCCGAAGCACATTCGCGCTCGGCGAATCGATCGTAACGTTCGTCCCCGCCTGCAGAGTCAGATCATCGCGAAGACCGTTGAGGCTTCGCACGGTGACACCCGAGGCGAGCTTGGGACCGCTCACCGCTCCGTCGGCCAACTTCGGGGTGGTGATCGCTCCGTCTGCGAGCTTCTGGTTGGTGACCGCTCCATTCCCCAGCTTTGCGCTAGTGACGGCTCCGCTGGCCAAGGCCAACTCCTCGATCCCGCCGGGCCGCAGGTTGATGGTGGTGGTCGGTCCATTCGGCGACTGAATGGTGAGCGCCTGGTCGGTGTTCTGGATGCCTTGCACACCCGCGGCGCCGCCCCCGCCGGGGGCCGTGATCGTGATGACATTTCCCTCGGTCTGGATCACCGTCCCGTTCGCGCCCGTCAAGGTCACCGCATCGACCACACCATTCAGGCTACGCACGGCCGCACCGGGCGCGAGCTTCTCGTTGGTGACGGCACCGTCGCCCAACTTCGCCGCGGTCACCCCACCATCGCGCAGGGCGAGGGAGACCTCACCGGCGCTTCCTCCGCCGATCAAACCGTCCCCGGGCGTGACGCCCGTGATGTCCCCGGGCCCCGTGGCCGCGGAGAGCACGATTCCGGCCGCGGTCGATTGCACGACGATGTTCTCTCCCGCGAGGAGAGACACGTCATCGCGGAATCCGTTCAAGCTCTTCACCACCTGCGCCGGCGCGACCTTGGCGGAGGTGACGGCGCCGCTGCCCAATTTGTCCGCAGTCACCGCGCCGTTGGCGAGCTGGTTCGTGCCGACGCCGCCAGCGGCCACCGACAGGGTGAGGTCGCCGCTCTCTCCGCCGCCTGTGAGGCCGGCGCCCGCGCGAACGGAGGTCACGTCGCCGCCGCCACCGCTGCCGCCGACGGCGGAGATGACGAGGCCGTTCCCGCTCGGGGTGATCGAGACATTGTTCCCGGCGATCAAACTCACGTCGTCGTGCAGCAGATTGAGGCTGCGCACCAGTTGACCATCCGCCACCTTGGCGGAGGAAACCGCGCCGGCCGCCAGCTTCGCGTTGCTGACCGCTCCGTTGGCCAGACGCGCGCCGTCGACTGCGCCTGGCGCGAGCTGCGTCGGTCCAATGCCGCCGGCCGCGACCGAGAGAGTGACGTCACCCGACGCGCCGCCTCCGGTCAGCCCCGGTCCGGCCACGACCGAGGTGACGTCGCCACCCGCCCCGCCCGGCGCTCCGATCACGAGCACATTGTCGTGGGAGTCGACCGTCACGTTGGCGCCGGCTTGGATCTCGATGGCGTCGGACAGTCCGTTTACGCTGCGCACCGCGGCGCCGTCAGCGATCTTCTCCGGCGTGATTGCGTGATCTTGTACCGTGGCGGCGTTCAAAGAGTACGCGCTCGAGGTGAGGGGAACGCGCGGCGACAGCTCGGCGTCATCCCCAATGCTCAACCCCAACCAATAAGCTCGATCGAAGGGGAGCGTGAGGGGCTCGACGGCTCCGAGCAGCGCGCTGAAGACGCCCGCACGTACCTCGAGGCTTTGCGTCTCCGACCACAGTTGGGCACCGCCGGTCGGCGCGTCGTAGAGTCGGAAGTGCAGCGCGTATCGATTGTCAGCGACCAATCGACCACTTGCCTCGGCGAGGATCCCCTGGTAGGTCAGCGTGCGGGGGACCGATGCAAGGAGCGGAGTCGCGAGCAGAAGCAGCGGCGCGATTGCCACACCCAGTGAGCGATGCATGTCGGTACCTTTCCTTCGTTGCTCCAGGCACCGATCGCAAAACGGGCAAGAATTGCACAGTCGTGGTCGGCGCCATGCCGGGGTAGACGGAGCCGGACGGAGGTTAGCACGCTCGCAACCGCTTCCTGCATGGTCTTGAAGTTGAGATCGACGCCGGCCGATAGGTAGGTGCATGGCTGAGGCATCTCAAAAGCCCGACCCGGAGGAGTGGGAGTCGTTGGTCGATCGACTCTGGTCGGACGCCCCGGAAACGAGCGCGTCCAACGAACGGCCGGAGATCCTCTCGATCTACGCGGAGGACGACCGCATCCCGAAGAGCTGGCAGGGTCGTCCAGAGCCGCGGCAAGCTTCGACCACGTCCCCGACCGGCGCGGTCGCCGCGGCGAACACCGCGCTGCCCGGCACCAACCAGGAAGGTTTGGAGCCCGCACCGATCGCTGCGCGGGCGGTGGCAACCTGGTTGTGGCCGGCGCTCGCGATGATCCTGGCCCTGGCGGTGGGCTGGTTCGCCTCCGCTCCCTGCCCCGCGATTTCACCCGACTCGGTCCAGTACCTGAGCGCCGCGCGCAACATCGCAGACGGGCACGGCCTGACCACCTCGGTCACGCCGCTCGAGATCACGCGGACGCGGGTCCCCTTCTCAGCCTGGCCCCCGCTCTACCCGATGATCCTCGCGGTTGGTGAGAGGGTCGGCCTGGTGACGTGGGCTCGGATCGTGAACTTGCTTGCGTTCGCCCTGACGCTCATTCCGCTCGCCGTGATCGGTCGCGAACTCCTGGGTACGCGATGGCTACCCTTCGCGCCCTGGCGTACGCGTTCTTCGCCCCGCGCTGGTTGCCAGTTCGTTCGTTCGGTCCGAGGCGAGCTTCACGCTTTGACCACGGCCTTCGCTCGCGCGCCTCCTGGTTGCGCTTCAGGCGTCACAGGAAGCGGAGCGCACGATCGCCGAGCCTGCGACGAGGCCGGTCCAATCGACTCGACCTACTTGATGCTCGCGGCCGGACTTTTCGCTGCGCGCTGGCGTCGCTCACTCGCTACACCGGTTCCGCTTTATCCTGGCGGGCGGATCACGGTCGTAGCTGCGAAGCAGTGTCCACCGCACGTGCGACGCTTCCGCTGGCTGGCCGCCTTCCTACTTCCCGCCAGCTCGCCACTGGCCGCCTGGTGCCTGCGCAATCAGCGGCTGACCGGCCACCTGTTCGGCGAAATCGAGGCCCCCGGCGACCGAACGTCCCGCCGCTGTCATCCTCACCATTCGACGGTCGGCGACTGGATTCTCCTGCCGATCGCAGCATCATCCCAGATCGAGCACGCGGCACTCTGGATTGCGGGCGCAGCCGCGGTGACGCTGGTGCTGACGTTGGTGCAACGCTTCGGGCCCGAGATGACCGAGCGTAGCGCGAGGCGGGACACAACGCCGTTGTCGCGTTGACCACCTACATTGTGGTCTACCTTCTCCTCGTCGTGATCTCGGCCATGCGGATCTCGACCGATGCGATCAACACGCGTCTGCTCGCGCCGGCCTATCCCGCCCTATTGCCGCTGTTGGTGATGCGCTGCTCAGTGCGCAGATGGCGCTGCCACTTGGCTCCGTCGAACCGTACAGGGAATCGCCCTCCTCTTCTTCACCCTCCATCTGGCGACTGGACCGCTACGCCGATCGCCGTGGACGCAGAATTGACGTTTCCTTATTGGCGGAGGTGATTCGGTCGGCGCCGGGTTACTCGCCGCCGGAGCAGAGATTGGTGGCTGCCCTCCTCGACGACGCGCTGATTCTCTCGAACGTGTGGGACCGCATTTCGCTTCACACAGGGCATTCGGTGAAGCCACCGGGGAAGGATGAACGGTCGTGGCGTGGCGACATCTTGAAGCAAGAGGGCGCCTACATCGTGGTCGACGAGACCACACGGCAAAACCGCGTGGGTGTAGCCGAACTGGAAACGATCGGAGCCTACCCTCCGGGACTGGAGCGCTTGGGTGTCGCCGACGGGATTCGAGTCTATCGCGTGCGCGGCGAACTCGGTCGCGACGACATTCCACGCTCGGCGCCGTTGCGTTGATCGGAGCGAGCGAGTCGAGGAGAGTGCTGGATGCCACGATCTCCCTGGAGAAGTTGCCGAAGGCCGCATGGCCTGCTGGTCGCCATGCTGCTGGCAGCGAGGGGTGCGGTGGCGTCCTCCCCGGCGGCGGAAGCGCTCCTTGGCGAAGCGCGCGAAGCGGCGGCGGAGGAACACTTGACCGCCATCGCCGCGTACCGCGAGGCGATTGCCATCGACCTCGGCGGTTCGTGACCTGTTCCGCTTCGCTCGCGAGCCAGCTCACTTGGGCCGGCGATCACTCCGCGGCCATCACGGAGTTCCGCTATTGGCTACTTCGGCGGCAACCTCGACGCGTCGGCGCGTGGAAGGTGCTGGCACTCGCACAGGCCTGAGCGGGCGCACGCGCGGATGCCCTCGCGAGCTATCGCCGAATCCTGGACTTCACCCGGCCGACGCCGACGCGCAGTTCGGCGAAGCTCCGCATGCTGGCGTGGCTGGGGCACAGCACCGAGGCGGTCCATCGCTACGAACGGCTTCTCGCCACCACCCCGAGCACCGCGACGCTCGACTTGGCCTGGCCATGCTGCACAACTGGCGCGGCGATCACGAACTTCGGCCAGTCAGTTCCGGCCATTGACCACCAGCGATCCTCGCTCCGCGATAGTTGGGAGGGACTGGCGTGGGCGAGTACTGGAATGGTCGCGATGACCTTGCTCCAGACCCTCGAACACCAAGAGCAGGCAGGAGTCACTCGAGCGCCGCGCAGAACCTGCGAGCAGAGATCCTGGCCACCTGGCAACCGCGGGTGAACTCCAGCTTCCAGTTCGCGGAGGACTCAGACCACTTCCAGACGGAGTCGGCGCGTCTCGATTCCCGAAGTGCCGATCCACTACCGCGGACACCTTCGGCTGGGCGCTTCGCGAGAACTTCAGCAAGCGGGGTTCGCCGGACGTGCGAGACACCTGGGTAGTGTTCGGGGCGGATGGCCGTCTTCACCAACGCTGGAGTGCTTCGCTCAACGTGCAAGCCCAGGTCGAACGAGCCAAGGCGGCCGACTACTTCCCCGGTCAGGAAGATCTGAACGTTGCCTGGCTCGTCGGGGACCGTCTACGGGTCGATCTCGGCTACTCCCACTTCGCACTGTTCACCTACGAGGCGCACCCGGAACGTCTGTTGGGCGACCTCATCGGCGGCGGAGTCACGCTGCGCCCCGAACACCGGACCACCTTCATCGTGAACGGCGACTACGCGAGCTACGGAGATGGAAACGAACGACGAAACCTCCGGGCGCGCGGCCGCTATGCACTCTTCCCGCGGAGACCCCGCACGGTAAAGTCGAGGTGGGGCGCAGTCATTGAACTACCTGACCAACGCTCCCCCGGACTCTGACCCCGGACGACTATCGGGCGATGTATGGTCGCGTCGACTTTGAGGTGAATCCGACCGCATCGACGTTCGTGGGATCGGCGGACGGAGGCCGGGGCGTTGAAGAGCCCGGCGACTTCACGCCATACCTTCCTATTTCCGGCGCTTCGTGGGCGCCCGCGCCCTGTCCGAATCGAAGCGCGGGCGGCCACTCCGATGCGCAACCTGGAAACGGGCAGAGGCCATCGACGGACGTTTGTCGTGCGCCGGATATCACCGCCGCCCTGATCCCCACGATCACCCTCCGCCTACCGTTCCAGCGAAGCGCGCAGAAACCAGCTGTTCTTCTCGAACTCTGTGGCGACCTGCGTCATCAGGTCCACCGAGTCGATGTCCCCCGCCTCCTCCGCAATCTTCCGCGTCTTCGCACGCCCGAAAGGTAGGAGTCGACCACCCGCCAGGTGAGAGAGACGTGCTCCATGTCGCGGACCGTGTCGCCGATACTCCGCGAGCTCTTCGGAGAGCCGGCCGCCACCTGACGGGTGGTACCGGAGACCACCGCGCCTGGGTAGCGTCACGGCGCGCTCCGCGATCGTGTCGTTGAAGGTCGCGCAGCGCGATCGCGAATTGCTCGAAGAGCGGGCGCAACGATGCGCAACATCGGGCCCTTGATGTTCCAGTGCGCGACCTTGATTTGACTGTGCAGGTCGAGGCCGATCAAGCGATCGTTGAGCGACACCGCGATACGCGAACGGGCTCGCTCAGCAGCGGGCTCGCTCTTGTATTACGGTTGGCTCCTCTTTCTCCGTCTGCAATCAGGCGGACTTGAGGTCGGCTCGCCGGGCTTCCAATTGCAGGGCGTGAGCTCCCCGGTCTGCAACGCGACCAGGACGCGCAGCACCTCGTCCACGTTTCGCCCCACGTCGAGGTCATTGACGCTGACATGCTCGATGATCCCGGCCGGATCGACGATGAAGGTCGCGCGGAGCGGCACGCCGGTCTCCCGTGGATGATGCCGAGCGCACTCGAGAGCTCGCGCTTGGTGTCGGCCATCATCGGGCAGGCTACGTCAGCGGCATCGGGAAACCGTCGCCGCCACGCCAAGTGAACCACGTGTCGGTACTCACCCCGAGCACCCGCGCGTTGTGTCGCCCGAACTCCTCCGTCCGCCGGCCGAACTCCGCGATCTCCGTGGGGCAGACGAAGGTGAAGTCCATCGGCCAGGAAGTAGACGACCCGCCACCGGCTCCGGGAACGAGTCGTTGGACAGCTCCTTGAATTCATCGCCCGGCTCCGTGCCGACCACGGATTGCAGTCGGTACTGGGGAACGAATCACCGATCGTGAGCACTTCAACCTCCATTTGATCTAAATCTAATCTTAGACTGAATCTACCGCCACATCACAAAAGTCACTGAGCACGGCGTCCACAACACACCCGGCAGTTTCGCACCGCGATCCCAGACAACCTCCTTCCAAGCCATTGACGGAGCGCGTTCAGGGGATGTCCTCGATCGTGCCGCTCTCGTCGTCCACGAAGTGGTGGTGCGGCTCGAGCTTGGGATCGAAGACGATCCGGGCCTGCCAGGACCAGCCTCAACAACTGCTTCCTCACAAACAAGTTAAGCGTGTTGTAGACGGTCGCTCGAGATCATCGGAAACCGCTCGCGAACGCGGCCCCAGACTTGGTCGGCCGAAGGGTGCTCCTCCGTGCGGAGGACGTACTCCGCAACCGCCACCCGCTGCGCCGACGGCTGTATCCCCGCGTTCTGCAGGACCTGCACCGTGTCATCCGTCATGCCCGTTAGACTACTGCCCAGATCTGCAACGTTTCAAGCTTCGAGGTTTTTCCCCGCTACCGGGTTGGCCCGCCCTGCCGGGGCTATGCGACTTCGTGCCTTTCGACGCTGCCGGACGGCGGCTGGAGACCGAGGACCGTCCGTGCCAGGCCGCGCCCTCCTCGCGGTGTTCGTCGCGATCGCGTTTCTGCTCGTCGCCCTGGCCGATCTCGCCCATCATCTCCACGATCGCGACTGCGACTCTGGTCATCCCGACAACTCGCACTCCTGTCTGCTCTACCGCCCATCACCACCACTCGATCGCCACGGGTGATGTCGGCTTCCCGGCCACCCGCCTGCTAGCACCGGCAGAGTCCCCTCGCGGAGGTCGAGTACTTGCTCGCCGCTGCTTTTCCACAGGCCGCTCAACGGTCGATCTCCTCCCGCCCGTCTCCCGAGCCGAGTTCGCTGACGCGCATCCTGCGTGTCCATGAGATCCGCACCAATCACAAACGTGGTCTGCCGCCGCGCGGTGGGCGCCAGACCGGCGTGTACTGCTCCGCCTCGCGGCGGGAGCGAGAGGAGACTTTGCATGCAAGCCGCCTCCGGTGCGCGTCCGCTTCCGTGCGTGCTTGACTGGCTTCGCGCTCGTGATCGCTCGCCCTCTGCATCTGCTGGCGTGAGCAATCCGGACATCTCGGTCATAGGTCAACCGTCGTCCCGGTACATCAGGACGAGGCCAGGTCCCGATCGCAAGCGAGGAACTATCGATCGGCGGAACCGAGCTGGTCCTCGACGCTCCGCTCAATCCCTATGCCCGCGGGACGGTGGTCGCGGCACTCGCTACCGACGGCTACGAGGAGGAGGCGTTCTTCGTGCTCAACCGAGGGTTGCCTGCTCAGCTTGCGCTGAAGGGTGGTATCGCGCGGGCTTGGCGTCCAACGCGGCCCACCCGCACACGTACCGAGCGCTTCCACGTACTGGCCGCGTACCTTTCCGGGCGAGGAGTCTCTCAACGAGACCGGCCTGTCTCTAAGTCGGCTTCGGCTTCGGCGATGCGATCGCGATCAGCGGCCGCCGACTGGTTGGCCGGAGCGAGCTTTCGCGCGACCGAGGAGAACGACGAGGGATACGCCGCAGACCCGCGCCGAGACGAGAGCCGGCCGAGCTTTCTGGGGCGACTCGGGTTTCCGGTGACGCGAGAGCGCTCGGCGGTCGAATTCGGCCTCCGCGATCCGCGGACGAACAACGCCGGCGCCGCCACGCGAACCACCGTGCTGGGCTGACCTCAAGGCGGCAAGCCGCGTGGAACTCTCCCCGATCGTGTATCTCCTGCTCCAGGCCGAGGGCTGGCTTGCGCCGCGAGGAGGCCGCCCGGAGACTCCCCGCGCGGCGGTCCGGGCACGGCCACCGTGCCGGCGGCTACATCTTCGTCGATTACAACTTCGCGACCCGGTACAACGCGGGAGCGTCGTTCGAAGCCTACGAGCAAGGAGATGACGCCGGGGACCCGCGCACGCGTTCGGCTCCCTGCCGGCTTCGCCCTCATGGAGGAGACAACCGCGTTCCGCCTCGACTGGAATCGCTTCTCTCCGCCTGAATCGGCCGCGATCAACGCACTCACCCTTCGGATCATCTACTCGATGGGCCCGCACAAGGCGCACCAACTGCGTGGAAGGACGCCATGCACTGCTGATCTGGTCTGCACCCAGGCGCCACATCGTCGCCGCGGGCTTCGCCCTGCCATCTTTTGCGGCAGCTAGCTGCGCGCGCGCCGACTCGATCCGGATCGTCGCCTTCGACGACCGATCTCGCCGATTGCCGCATTCGTAGCGGACCTGACGAGGTGAGCGCCATATGCTGCGCCAACGCCGATCCGCACCACGTGGAGGTGCTGCCGTCCTACATGATCAAGGTCGCGCGCGAAGTTGCATTCAAGGTCGGGCTCGGCCTCGACCAGTGGGCGGATGGCATCGTGGAGGGGTCGTACAGTACATCCGTGCAAGTCGTGGATTGCTCGATGGGGTGCACGTACTCGAGAAGCCGTCCGGGAAGGTGGATCGCCGATGGGTGATGTTCACCCGGACGGCAACTGCACCTGGCTGGCTCGATCCCGCCAATGGATCCGTGGTGGCGGCGAACATCTCGCAGGCGCTGGCCCGGATCGACGCTACCGCGGCCGAGTACGCGGCCTCGAGCGGAGCAAGCCTTGGGCAGACTCAGGCGCTGCTCCAACACGCGCGACGTCGTCAAAAGCATTGCCCAACCGGAACATCATCACCTACCACCGCTCCTGGTCCTACTGCCGCTGCATTCGGACTGGAGGTGATCGCGACGGTGGAGCTGATTCCTGGAATTCGCCGACGGGCAAGCACCTCGACGCCCTCATCGGGTTGATCAAGGAGCAGGACCCCATCGCACTACTCGAAGAACCCTACTTCTCGGAGGACGCGGGGAAATTCCCGGAACCGAGACCGGTCTGCACGTTGCCAGGATCGCCGCGGCCTGCGATGAGTTGACCGCGGGAAGCTACCTCGCCCACTTCGACGCGATTCTGGCGGCACTATCCAGCGATCCGAAGTCGGACGCGACGCCGAAAGGAAGGTAGGCGAACGATGGAGGCATTCGGACTTCCCTTCTTCTGGACCGCGGTCGTCGCCAGCTTGGTGCTGGCTGGAATCCACGCCTATCTCGGATTCCATGTGGTGCGACGTGGAGTGATTTTCGTCGACCTGGCCTTGGCGCAGATGGCGGCGTTGGGCGTGGCGTTGGCTGTGGTGCTAGGCGTGCACGAGAATCCGATCGCCTCCTACCTTCTTCCGCTTGGGATGACGCTAGTCGGCGCCGCGAGCTTCGCCTGGCTACGGACGCAAGAGCAGAAGGCCCCGCTCGAGGCGTTCATCGGGATCGTCTTCGCAACCGCCCAGGCAGCGGTCTTCCTGATCTTGAGAAGAGCCCGGCCGGACCGGAACATTTGAAAGAGACGTTGGTGGGGAGCCTCTTCACGGTCGCGCCGGAGCACATCGCGAAGACGGCGATACTCTACGCCGTGATCGGCCTCGCCCACTTTCTGCTTCGGCGTCCCTTCTTCGAGATCACCGACGACGCCAGCGCCGCCCACCGGCGCGGGCGGAGTCTCTTCGCCTGGGACTTTCTGTTCTACGGTTTGTTTGGCTTCGTCGTGACCTCTTCGGTCCAGATCGCCGGAGTGCTGCTGGTCTTCGGCTTGCTCGTGATCCCGGCGGTGGCAGGACTCATTACCACCCGCTCGACTGGGATGGCCCTTCTCGTCGGTTGGTCATTTGCCGGCCTCGCCTGTATCGTGGGGCTGTTCGCCTCGGTGCGGTTCGACTTTCCGGCGGCACCGTCGATCCTGGTTTCACCAGTACATTCTCGCGTTGCTCGGCGCGGTACTCAGCCTGCGCCGCGCGAAGATCGAGGAGACAGCCATTCCGCCGCGCAAGGAGCTTCTGCGATGAATCCACGGGTCTCGGCCGCACCGGAATCAAGGTCTCGCCCCTCTGCCTCGGGGCGATGATGTTCGGCCGGTGGGGGAACGCCGATCGGGCGGACTCCATTCGGATCATTCATCGCGCCCTCGACGCCGGAATCAACTTCATCGACACGGCCAACGTCTATTCCGACGGCGAGTCGGAGTCGATCGTCGGTGAGGCGATCGCGGGACGGCGCCAAGAAGTCGTGCTTGCGACCAAGGTGTGGGGATCGATGGGGCCCTCGCCAAATCAGCGCGGACTTTCACGGAAGTCGATCGTGGAGCAGTGCGAGGCGAGTCTCTCGCGGCTCAAGGTCGAGGCGATCGATCTCTATCAGATTCACCGCCCGGACCCGACCACGCCCTGGGAAGAAACGCTCGGTGCGCTCACTGACCTGGTTCGCCAGGGCAAGGTGCGCTACCTCGGCTGTTCCTCGAATCACTACGACACCGAAGGACAGCGCCGGCTGTCCGCCTGGGAAATCGTCGAGACCTTCTGGCTGAGCGAGCGGAATCACTTCGAACGCTTCGCCTGCTTTCAACCGCCGTACAGCATTCTTCGGCGCACGATGGAGGCGGAGATCTTCCCGATGTCGCTCAAGTTCGGCCTCGCCAACATCGTCTGGAGTCCGCTCGAAGGTGGGTGGCTCACCGGCAAGTATCGGCGAGGTCAGGTCAATCCTCTCGATAGCCCCCGCGCTGTGGGCTGGGTGGGCGACATCTCCAACCCGCGGTTCGTGCGCCGACTTGAGGTGGTCGAGGAGTTGATCAAACTGGCCTCGAGCAGAAACGTCGCGCTCGCTGACTTGGCTGTCGCCTGGTCGCTGGTCCACCCCGCGGTGACCTGCTCGATCATCGGTCCCCGCACCATGACGCAGTTGGAAGGCAATCTTCGGGCGCTCGACATCTCGCTAAGTGCGGATGACCTCGCGACGATCGATCGATTGGTCGAGCCAGGTAGCTCGGTGCTCTGAGAAGGAAGCGACCGCGACCTTCAGTCGCGCACGGACCGATCGCCGCTTCGGGCCACGAGTGCCTCGATCAGGCCCAGCACGAACACGAGGATCGCGGCGAGCAGGAAGGCGCGCAGTCCTCGGCCGACGCCGATCGAAGCGAGCGGGAGAATCCCGAGAGCACGAACCTCGGTGTGTGTAACCATGCGATAGGCTGCGAGACCGACGCCGAGCATCAACACACCAGAAGTAAGGTGAAGAAGTGCCGCCGGTCCGTGACGCCGGCCTCTGGTCGCGATGGCAACGGTGCTGGCCGCCACGCCAACCAACGTGACGATGACCAGGAGCGCGGCGCTTGGGCTCCGGGCGATGCCCCAAACCAGGAATGCACGCCCCTTGGCCCAAGGCTGAGTGAGCGACCAGAGGGCCAGTGCGAAGGAAGGAATCAGGCCTGCGAGCGGGAGCCAGGGCACCGCTGGCCGCATCGACTCGTGCCACTTCCTTCCGCGTGCTCGTTCGGCCACTCCGCCTCCGACTGCAACCAACTAAGACACAGTGACTTAACCGTCAGAATCGACTTCTCGAGAAAGGCCGACAGAAGCCGATCTCGCTTTTGATAGACTGCGCGCCTTGCCGGCGCCGTGACGCTCGGGGCATCAAGGCACTCCTCGAGCGGCGAAGACGACACGGGATGGGCAAGCGCGCACGGAAAGGCGGTTGTAGCAGCATGCCTCCCGAGGCCCTTCGGGCCATCCAGAACCCGATCGTCGGATCGCAGTATCGCACCGGCATCACCTACCGCAAGGCCGACCTGCACCTCCATTCGAACTTCTCCTACGACGTGCTGAATCTGCCGCAGCTCTCTCCGCGGGCGCTGTACGACAAGGCGGTGCGGAAAGGGATGGGGTTCTTCACGCTGACGGATCACGAGACCATGCGCGGAATCCTGGCACTCGAGCGACAACTCAAGCTTGAGTTCGGCGATGCTCCGCCGATTCCGCTCATCCGTGGCGTCGAGATCAAGCTCAAGGATCCGACCGTCGGCCACACCGTGCACGTGAATGTGCTGGGACTCACCCTCGACCAGTTCCTGGATCTCGCGCGCAGGCGGAAGTCACTCGACGCGTTCCTCGAGTACTGCCGGGAACACCGCCTCTATCACGCCTACAACCACCCCTTCTGGTTCGAGCGGGGGGAACGCGGCAGCCTCGATCGCGTCGCCCACACGATCGCACGCTTCCCCGTGATTGAGCTGAACGCCGGGCGGATTCCGCAGCTCAACCATCGGACGGCAACGCTGGCCAAGCGGTACGGGAAGCAGCTGGTCGCCACCTCCGATTCGCACACCGGACAGGTCGCGAAGGCCTACACCATGGCGCCGGGGGAGACGGTGGAGGAGTTCCTCGCCAGCATCGAGGCCGGCGCCTCCGTTGCTGTGCCGCGCAACGCTTCGTTCGGCGACTTCATGGACGAGGTCCGGCATGTCATCGACTTGGTCTTCGCCGGGCATCAAGCGTTCCACATGAAGCGCACGTTCCTGCGTTCGAATCCATGGGCCCGCGCCATTGCGGAAGCGGCGCTCCGAAGCGACCGACTCATGCGCCCCGGGCGCTTGCAGCGCAGCCTCTGCCGTAGCCTGCAGGTCCTGGCGCACGGCCCGGCGTACGCCTTCATTCTTCAGCAGAAGAAAATGGATTCGAGCCTGGGCGACCTCGCCTCGAACGAGGCCCTCGCCTCTCAAGCCTGATGTCGAACGGCGCCGCCGCGATCGCGCAGCTCGAGGCGATTCGATCGAACTATGGGGCAGGGGCGGCGGCTGAGCGTAAGCGGCTCTTTGCCTCGATCGAGAACTCGCATCTCGATGAACCGGAGGATCTCCTCCGACTGCATGAACTGCTGCTCTTTTGGCGCGCGTACCCGGACGACGAGTCCGCGTTGGGGGCCGCCGAGCGCGGGCTCCAAGCGCTGTCCAAGCGAGTCTCGAGTCTCTCGGATCGACGCGAGGAGCTACGCGACTCTGGACTACCCGGCACTAGCAACGTGCACACCTACTCATGGTCGATGCTGCGCGAACTGCTGCCCGCGTTCGGCGATCGTCTCGAAGTGGCCTGGCAAGAGGTGGACGACTCGAGTCCCTTCTTCGAACTGATCGGACTCTGCGTCGCGACCGCCGAAGTGCCGGGCGTGGACGACGATCGATTGGAAGGGGACAGCTGGCTCTTGGCGGCGCGCAGCAAGCGCGAACGGTCCGACCTGCAAACTCTCTACCATCTGCTCGAGGGAACCACCCTGCCGGAGCAGGCGCGGGAGGCACTCTTCGATCGACTCCGCCTTCCGATCCGCTGGGAACTCACCGGGGTGGACGACGCGAAGTGCGCGGCGATTCGGAAACGCCGTCGCACCCACTTTCAGGCCGGCCCGCTCGAGCGCAGCGCGGTGGATCTAGCAGCCCAGGTGCGCCAACCGCTCCTCGCGGTCGAACGCCTGGACCTGGCCGAGGCGCGAAGCGCCATCCGCTGGATGAACGCCGCGATGTCGGTGCGAAACCGTGAGCTCTATCCGCTCTGTCATCCGGAGGAGCGCGATGCGGTGCGCGTGCAGTGCGAGCGCGGACTCGAGATCTACACCTTCGGGGTGCGGCCTCCGCGCCGACTCTTGATCGAAGGGCTCTACGGGCAGTTCCTGGTGAAGAATGGCGTTCCGATCGGCTACGCACTCTCCAGCGTGGTTGGGCGTGTCTGCGAAGTCGGGCTCAACATCTACGACACCTATCGCGCGGGCGAGAGCGCGTTCATCTATGGGCAGCTGCTCCAGACGTTCGCGCAGCTCTACGGCGCGGAGTGGTTCTGGATTCCCCGCCTGCAGGCGGGGTACGGCAACGACGAAGGACTGCAATCGGGCGCGTTCTGGTTCTACGACAAGCTCGGCTTCCGCTCGCTCGATCCCAAGATCGCGGCGCGCGCGGACAGGGAGCGCGCGCGACGCGCGGGGCAGCCGTCCTACCGCAGTTCGATCGCCACTCTTCGCACCTTGGTGGATGAGGATCTCTGCTGGGCGCCCCCCGGGGTGCAGGAGCCCGGGCTCTTCCCCCTCGGCGAAATCGGGCTCGCGATCACTCGTTGGATCGCAGAGCGTTGGGAAGGCGATCGAGAGCGGGCGCTGCGCTGGGCCGAGCGTGAAGCACAAAAGCGACTCGGACTGCGCGCCGTGTCACGGGATCGGGAGGCGGAGCGCGAGGCCTTCCGCCGGCTCGCTCCGCTCGTCGCGTTGATCCCTGACTGGCGCGACTGGAGCACGGAAGAGCGAAATCGCCTGGCGCGGCTCGTCCGCGCCAAGGGATCAGCCCGAGAGTCGGAGTACATCGCGCAGAGCCGCGCCCTTCCGCGCTGGCTCACCTACTTGCGCCAGCTCGGTCAGACCTGATCCGCGGACTGGCGCGACCGCGGTCGAACGTCGGGAACGCGGTTACGACGGGCTGCCGCTCTTGAGCTTCTCGCGGTGCGCCGCCTGGAGAACGCTCGGGAGCTCCTCGTCGCGATACCCCTCGGCCATTGCGAGAATGTCGGGTGTCTTCTCCGCCGGGGCCAAGCCCGCGTCCGCTCGCAGTCGCTCGTGTACGTCGCTCGAGATTCGCATGGAGCAGAAGCGCGGGCCGCACATCGAGCAGAACTCGGCGGTCTTGAAGTGATCGTGCGGCAGCGTCTCGTCGTGCTTCCGCCGCGCGGTCTCGGGGTCGAGCGACAGAGCGAACTGCTGGTTCCAGTCAAAGCGATATCGCGCGCGTGAGAGGGCATCGTCCCGGTCGCGCGCCCCCGGGCGGCGTCGCGCGATGTCGGCGGCGTGCGCCGCGATCTTGTAGGCGATGATTCCCTCGCGCACGTCATCGCGGTCAGGAAGTCCGAGGTGTTCCGCCGGCGTGACATAGCAGAGCATGGCCGCGCCCGACCATCCGGCCAGAGCCGCACCGATCGCGCTCGTGATGTGGTCGTAGCCGGGAGCGATGTCGGTGACGAGCGGACCCAGCACGTAGAAGGGCGCCTCGTGGCAGATGCGAATCTGTTCATCCACGTTCATGGCGATCTGATCCATCGGCACGTGACCGGGGCCTTCGATCATCACCTGTACGTCGTGCTCCCACGCTCGCTTGGTCAACTCACCGAGCACGCGCAGCTCGGCGAACTGGGCCTCGTCGCTAGCGTCGGCCAGGCAGCCCGGGCGCAATCCATCGCCCAGAGAAAAGGCCACGTCGTAGCGCTTGAAGATCTCACAGATTTGATCGAAGTGGGTGTACAGCGGGTTCTGCTGGTGATGGTGCATCATCCACTGCGCCATGAGCGACCCGCCGCGCGAGACGATGCCGGTGATGCGCTTGACGGTGAGTGGGAGAAACTCGAGCAACACACCGGCATGGATCGTCATGTAGTCGACCCCCTGGCGCGCCTGCTCCTCGATCACCTCGAGCAAGAGTTCCGCGGTCAGATCCTCCGGCCGCTTCACCCGCTCGATCGCTTCGTAGATCGGCACCGTTCCGATTGGGACGGTGGAGGCACGGAGGATCGCCTCACGGATCTCGTGGATGCGCTTGCCGGTCGAGAGATCCATCACGGTGTCTGCGCCCAGCTCGACGCAGAGTTGGAGCTTCCCCACCTCCTCCTCGATCCCGGAGGTCACGGCGGAGTTACCGATGTTCGCGTTGATCTTGCAGGTGGCGCCGACGCCGATCGCCATCGGTTCGAGCTCGGGGTGATTGATGTTGGCCGGGATGATCATGCGGCCGCGTGCGATCTCGTCGCGGATGAACTCCGGCGTCAGGCGCTCTCTCCGCGCCACTACCTGCATCTCCTCGGTGATCATCCCCTTTCGCGCATAGTGCATTTGGGTCACGTTGGCCTGACCGCGTCGCGGCGAAATCCACGCTTCACGCACCTTGACCGTCCTTTCCGGGGCGCGCTTCGCCCACGCTCAGTAGCTCGCACATCGGGCCCGTAGGGGCCGCACGAGGCCGGCAACGCGGGGAACGATCGAAGGGAGAGTTGGGTGGCGGAAGCTACCTTCGTCTCTCATTCCCTACGTTGGGATGACCCAAATCAGGTTCCAAGGGTCCTTGAGGCACCACACGCGGTCCCCAAGTTCTCAGCCGCTAAGGCTCCCCTATGAGAGTCCGTCGTTCGATCGCGGACGACGGCAGGTCGAGCGTCGACTCAACCACGCGCCATTGAACGGGAGTCGGCCCTCGGCGTCAACCCAGGACTCAGGTCTTGCTCTTTCGGGGGCGCTTCGCGGCCGCCCGGCGAGCTGATGCGGGGATGCGACCTGAGACTCCAAGGTTCGGCATCGGGAATGCGCGCGCAGGCACACCGGCGGTGCGAGCCCGAGGAAAGCCGTCCTCGCGCGTCGAGGCCAAGACGTCGGCCAGCGTGGTACGGGTGAAGAGATCACGAAACTCATCCTGGATCGCCTTCCAGGAATCGTGGAGAGGACAGGAGTGCGTCTCCGAGCAAACCGACTGCCCAAGGAGACACTGGCGACGATCGGAAAGGCGGTCGAAGGGATCCACGATCTCGAGGAGTCGAATCGACTCCGGCCTTCGCATCAAGCGGAAACCGCCGGCCCGGCCGCGTTGACTGGCGAGGAGCCCTTCCCGCGTGAGGGTCCCGAGTAACTTGGTGAGGAAGGGTGGCGGAAGCTCGAGTTCTTCGGCGATCTCTCGATTGAGAACCCAGCGGTCGCCGGCTAGGGCAAGGTAGGTCAGCGAGCGGACCGCGTATTCCGAACTCTTGGAAATCACGCGCCCATCATAGGGGCAGACGGCGCAACGGGAGAAAGAGAAACTGCCTGGGTTCCCCTACGCTTCGCGGCGCTCCTCACTGCTGTCC
>JAXLXQ010000052.1:0-25717 GCA_046327845.1 Candidatus Eiseniibacteriota bacterium
TCGAGGACGGCGCCGGTGTCCAGCAGGTTGCTCGAGGTGGTGATTCCGCCCCAGGCCTCACCGACCGTTCGCGTTTCCAACTCGTGACGCACGCGCGTGCGGCCGGCGGCCGAACGGAGCAGCGAGTGCATGCGGAACGACGTCCCGCTCGTGGTGGAACCGCCGCCGAGCGACAGGTGGGCGTTGTCGGTGCGCAGCTGGGCGAACTCGCGGGACAGGCCGGCCGCCTCATTGCCGTAGTAGGCGTAGGCCGCGCCGTGGCTGCTTCCGTCCGGTCCGGCGAACTGCGCGCCCACGAGCAGATCCGCGAATCCGTCCCCGTTGAAGTCGCCGGCGCCGGCCACCGCCTCGCCGAAAGAGTCCTTCGGTTCGCTCGCGGTGACGATCACTTCGGGGTTCTCGCCCAAGCCGCTGCCGTCGCCGAGATGGATGAACGCGCTGCCGGCCGTGCCGAGGACGTTGGATGACGGCACGCCGATCACGAGGTCCGAGAATCCGTCCCCGTTGACGTCGCCCGCCGAGCCGATCGACGCCCCGAGCTTGAGGTTGTTGCTTCCACCGATCCACGTTCGCACCGCAGCGGCGCCGAAACCGCTCACGTTGCCGAGGTAGACATCGACACGGCCATTGCCCGCGCCGGTGGAGGTACTGGTCGAGCCGATCGCGACGTCGGCAAACCCATCCGCGTTAACGTCGCCGATCGAGGTCAGGCTCGAACCAAACTGCTGCCCCACGACGTCGCCGGTCCGAGTCCAGTGCGGCGTCGCCGCCAGGCCGAACTCTCCACCGAAGTAGAGCGAAACGTGTCCGTGACGTTCGAAGGTGGCGCCCGGCTTCTCGCCCTGCGAGATCAGGACGTCATCGATGCCATCGCCATTCACGTCCCCGGCGCGCGCCACCGCGCGGCCGAATTCGAGCGATCCGTTCGGCCCATCTTCACTCCAGTCGGCGATGAGATCGGGGCCGGTCGGCGATCCATTGTAGACGCGCACGCGCCCTGGCCCGGGCGTGGCGCCGACTCGGCCCTCGTCCGGGATGCCCAAGATCACATCGGAGTAGCCGTCGCCGTTGACGTCGGCGGAGGCCAGCGCGCTGCCATAGCGTTCGCCTTCACCGCCGATCCAGGTGTGGAGGAGCGAGAGCCCGCTCAAGCTGCCGAGCCAAAGCTGCGCCGCGCCCTCGGGAGACTCGTTGGCATTCGGGTCGTAGAGCGGTGCGCCGATCAGCACGTCGTCGAAGCCGTCGCCATTCACGTCGCCCGCGCGGCGCACCTCGGTGCCGAATCCGCTCGAGGCGGACGACGCGAGCCCCGACGTGACCGTGACGCTCGGCGTCTCCGCCAGACCAGTCGCGCTCCCGAGGAAGAGCAGCGCCTCACCGAGTGACTGGTGGGTCGGATCGTCGAAGGAACGCCGATCATCGCGTCGTCGAAGCCGTCACCATTGACGTCGCCCACCATCTCCACCGCGGCGCCGAGATTCGCGTTGCCGCTTCCCGAGAGTTGCCAGAACTGCGCCGTGCTCGTCGCCGCGCCCGCACCGTGGTAGACGAAAACCGCGCCGTCGTCGGTCGCGGCGCCATCAAACTTCGTCGCGCCCACCGCGAGGTCGGAGAAGCCGTCGCCATTCACATCGCCCGCGGTCGCGACCGCGCCGCCAAACTCCGGTGACGTCTGCGACGACTCGAAGCTCAGCTGCGCCGCGAACGGAAGCGACACCGACGAGCCGAGGAATAGAAACGCCTTGCCCTCGCCCGGCACGTTGCCGTTCATGCCGGGGGAGCCGATCAGGAAGTCGGCAAGCCCATCGCCGTTGACGTCACCGGCGGTGCCGACCGATCGCCCGAAGCCCGCCGCCGCCTGATTCCCCTCGTACGAACGAACGGGAGTCGCCGCGAGGCCGCTCGAAGAACCGAGATAGAGGTTCACACGCCCCTCGCCCGCTTCCGGAGCGCTCATGTTCGGTGCCGAGACCAGCACGTCGGCGAAGCCGTCGCCGTTCACATCTCCGGCGTTGGCCAGCGCGTCGCCGAAGAGGACGTTGGTGGAGCCGCCTTCCACCGTCCACGACGCGGTCGCGGCAAGACCGCTCGCCGTGCCGAGGAAGAGATAGGCCGCCCCCTCCGCGGTCTGCCCGTTGCTGAAGTGCGGCGCGCCGATCAGCACATCGTCCCGCCCATCGGCATTGACATCTCCGGCCGAGGAGAGCGCAGCGCCTGCAAGGGCGGCCACGACGTTCGGTTCGAAGGACCAGGTCACGGTCGTGGAGATGCCCGACGCCGAGCCGAGGAAGAGCTGCACTCTCCCTTCGGAACTCTGTCCGTTGGAGTAGCCCGGCGCGCTCACGATGAGATCGGCGAAACCGTCGCCGTTGACGTCGCACCCGGCGAGGGCATGGCCGAATTGCGCACCGCTGACGTTCCCGGTGATCACGACCGCGGTGCCGCGCCGATGCCGCCGGCCGTGCCGTGGTACACCTGCACCTGTCCGACTTGCGGTGAACCCGCGAGGGGCACTCCGATCGCGACATCCTGGAAGCCGTCGCCGTTCACGTCGCCCAGACAGACGATGCCCCGGCCGAAGGCGTCGGTCGGCCCGACTCCTCGCGCACTGCCACCGGCGTCGCGGCGAGACCGCTGCTCGATCCAAGATAGATGGAGACGCGACCCTGCCCTCCGCCGCCCGAGATCGCGTCCGGAGCGTTCACGATGAGGTCGGAGTAGCCGTCGGCATTGAGATCCCCCGCGGTGACGGCGGCGTCACCGGTGAGCCGACGCCTGCCCACCGAAGGCGAGCCAGCTTGGAACGCTGGGGTTGATGCGTGGAAGCGCGTGGCCGCGCCGGCGACGGCGAGCAGCAAGAGCAAGCTACCTGTGGGGCTCGCGCGAGTGCACGAAGATCGGGCTGCATGACTACCTCCTGGGGAAGGGGTCGAGGGTCGAGTTATCGACCTCGCACAGCGATCGACATGCCAGGAGGAAGAGGTTCGGCAGGACAACGACTTGCCGCGTCGGTGAGCGACGCTCGACAGGTGCGCACACTTCCACTGCGCGTGCGCACGCGACCTCGCGGAGATCAGGGCGGCGCGCGTCCGACTACGGCATCCACCCCGGCATCGACGCTGCCTGCTTCACCCACTTCGCAAGCAGCGCGTGGTCGATCGCATCGCCCTCGTGAATGTCGATCCACCGAGAGTCCTTGCTCTTCTCGGTGCCACCAGGAGGCAGCGGCTTGAGCGCCGCGCCGCGGAAGAAGGTCAGCTTGACGTAGCGCGTGAAGACGTGGAACGAGAGGAACCAGCCCTGACCCTCGACGCCGTAGAACGGTGAGTTCCACTTCACCGCCTTCCGCACGCGCGGCACCGCGCGGGTCACGAGTGCGTCGACGGTGTGCCCCACCTCGCGGGTCCAGCCGGGCATCGCGGCGATGTAGGCCTGGACCGGTGCGTCGCCGTCACCCTTTGCGATTTGTGGATTGCCGCCGGTGAGGAGCTTGGGCGCGCGCGGCTGGCGAGGGCGCGTCTTCGACTCGGTCGGCGCTTTCTTCGCGGAGGCCGGCTTGGCAGTGGAGTTCGGTTTAGCTCGCTGCGCCATGGATGGCTCTCCTCATCAGAATGTGCTCAAAGACCAGCGGCCCTGGAATTCCCTGCACCTTGCCCTCGACGAGTTCCCGGTACCGACGCTGCGAGGTCTCAAGCCAGGCCCGCTCGACTTCCGGATCCGCGGGACCGTCCAGTTCCGCGATCAGCGATCGCAGCAGACCGACCTTCATCGCCGCGGAGGGCGAGTGTCGCTGCTACTCGGAGTTCTCGATCGCCCGCGCCCGTGCCTGCAGGTCCACCAGCACGCTCGATCTGCTCGAGCGCGCGCCGCCAGCTCCTCGAAGGTGAACATCCGCCAGCGGCCGTCCGGCTGCTTCTTCTCGTCCCAGGTCGGCTTCCGCTCGTTGCGGTTCTCCGGGTGGTAGCAGACGACGAACTCGTCCAGGTCGGCGCGGGTCATGCGGCGCGTCTTGAGCGTGAAGTCCTTGTTCGTACGGAGGTCGTAGAACCAGACCTTCTTCGTCCACGGCGCCTTCGCGCCCGGCTTGCGAGAGGAGGTCGTCGATCCGATCGCGCGCGATGCCTTCCGGGGTGTTGCTGTTCGGAGGAGGTGCCATTGGTTTCTATCCCGCGCGATCGCGACGCCGCTGCCGCGCTTCGGCGGTCGCGCGCGGACTCCGCCGTGGTTCATTGTCGGCCTGGGAAGTAGTGGGACGAGAATGCTGGCGTCCCGGCGTGGGGGTCAACTTGAAAAGCTGTTGAGGGGGCCACGACTCTGTTTGGCGGCGGCCTGCTTGTTACTGGGCGGCAGGGGTCGACAGACCGATGGCGTCGCGCGCTTCAACCGATCCCGCATCGTCGCGGACCCGATCGGACCACGGCTGAGGATCCCGCCGAACGTGGAACACGGCCGTGATGAGGATCTGCTCCGGCTCCACGACATAGAGCAGCAAGTAGGGAAACCGCCGGAGCAGGGCCTTTCGTGTTCGAAGAGCCACCGATTCGTGCGATTCAGGGAGTCGGCGAAGCGACTCGACCGCGGCGTCGAACGCAGTGAGAAACTCGCAGCCGAGCCCTGGGCGCTGCTGCTCGTACCAGGCAAACGCCCTCTCAAGTTCTCGCTCTGCTTCCGGCAGTACCCGCGCCGGGAGTTTCATCGGCTGCCCTCGAGTCTGTCGCGGACCTCCTCCCAGGTGTGGTAGGTACCCGGGCTGGCCTCGTGCGCGAGTAGTCGACGTTCCGCTTCCGCAACCTGCGCCGGTGTGAGCGTAACGTCTCGCGGTGATCTCGCGATGTCATCCCACAGATCCTGCACGCGGAGGATCTTCTCCGAGATAGAAAGCCTATCTGTGTCGCGAGGTTCGGGTTGGATGCTCATCTCTTCCTCCTCCGTGCGCCGACGCCGACTCAGCCGGTAGCATATCACTCGAACACGCTTACCTGATGTTCTCGAACCGAAACACCACGCGCCGGCCCCACGGATGATCCAGCTCCGCTTCTATGAAGCGCTGTGCCGTGTACCGTCCCACGACTCGCCGCCAGAAGGCGATGGCGCGCGCGTGACGAGGGTAGGTCACGACTTCCCATCGACCCTGGTGTAGATGGAAGCCGAGGATCGCCGCCCGCTCGGCGACGTCTCCGCCGCGAAAGGCGTGGAGCAGAAAGAACTCGTGCACCACGAAGTCCGCCGGGATCGCCGCGTCGAAGCGCGAGCGCGCCGCGATCAGGTTGAACCCGGCCGGCGCTCCGTCGACCAGAATGAGATAGGGAAAGAGCGCAGCCGCATCTCCCCACCACGGGTCCATCGACGCCGCGTGCTGCTCCAGGGTGGCGACGAGAGGATCGTCATTGAAGACGCCGTGTCGGTTGGTCCGCGCCCCATCGAACTCCGACACCTCGTGCTGATAGAGCGGCCAGAGATTCTTGATCACCTGTGCGTCATCGCCGGCGGAAAGCCTGAGTTCCACGTTCAAAGCGTTGATCCTCCCGGTCCGCCACTGCGCGGGGCGTCTACAGATTCTTGAGCGCCTCGCGCCGCGAGAGTGGGCTCAGCCGCGCCTCGTACTCCCGCACATAACGTCGAACCTCCTCAGGGTCGGTCCAGGCGTACTGCCGAAGCGCCCAGCCAATCGCCTTCCGAATGAAGAACTCGGGGTCGGCGAAGTTGGGCTCCATGCAGCCGTGGAGCAATGCAAGGTCGGTCTTCTCCTTGAACGCGAGCTGCGCAAGGATCGCGGTACGGCGACGCCACATGTCGGGATCGCGCGCCCATCGCCGCAGGAGCGGCTTCATCTCACGTGGGTGGTTCTGCAGCAGCACGCCGATACGATGCGCCGCGATCACGTCGACAAAGTCCCACCAAGCGCCGGTGACGATCATCTCCTCGAACATGGGCAGCGCGTCGAGGTCGATCCAAGCGCGATAGGGACGATGGTCGGTCAGCTCGACCGCGGCGTAGCGCTCCTCACGATGACTTGCGCGTCGCCACAGGTGGAGCACCGTTTCGCGCCAGGTTGCGGCGTCCGGCACCGCGTGCGCCTTGAAGAGCGCCTTGCAGGTCCGCCGCATCAGCGGCATGGGCACGCCCAGGTACGGCATGGTCGACTTCATGTAGGCGCGCATCGGCTCGGCCTTCGCGGGATCGGCGAGCGAGCGCAGTTCGCTGCGAATCGCCGTGACGAGGGCGCGCGATTGGGGCATCTACTTCTCGCACCCGCAACAGCTCTCGCCGCGCAGCCCTTCGCGCCCCTCTCGCACCAGGAGCGGCACGACCGCGAGCGCCGCCAAGGGATCGGCCCAACTCCAGTGGAAGAGGAAATTGAGCGCGAGCCCGAGCAGCGTGGTGAGCGAGAGCCAAGCGCAGGTCACCGTCTCGATCGCGTCGGCGCGAAGCGCGCGGCTGCCGAGCGCAGTCGCCTCGCGCAACTTGGCCCGCCCCAAGAACTGCATGGCGATGAGCGAGAGCGCGGTCAACCCGAGCCCAAGTGCGCTCTCGCGCGCCTCCTCGCCGAAGCCGAGCAGGCGGCAGCCGGCATCGATCGCGAGATACGCGGCGAGGATGAGGAGCAGCGCGCCCGCGATCCGCGCGGTGCGTCGCTCGAGTGCCGCGGTGCCCGCTCGACCCTTCAGCTCATGCCACAGCCGCCAACCGACGACCGCGCCGCTTGCCGTCTCGATCACGGAATCGAAGCCGAAGCCGAGGAGCGCGATCGATCCGGTGCGGACGGCGGCGGTGATCGCGATCACCCCCTCGAGCACGTTCCAGGTCGTGGTCAGCGCGACGAGAGCAACGGCCCGACGAAGGTGTCGCTCACGCGGCGAGGGGAGCGCCGCGAGGGCCGCCTCTCTCGCCACCGCTCACGCCGCCTTCTTCGGCGGGGTCGGGAAGCGCTCGAAGTACCGCTCCTGAATGCGCAGGAAGATCTCGGCGCCGATCAGCATCGCATCCTCGTCGAAGTCGAAGCGCGGGCTGTGGTGCTGGCCGACCAGTCCCTTCGCCTCGTTCTGCGATCCGAGGAAGAAGTAGCAGCCGGGGACCGCCTCGAGGAAATACGACATGTCCTCGGCACCCATCGACATCTCACCGCGGAGCACGTGATCGGGACCGACCAGCTCGGCCGCGATCTCCGCCACGAAGTCGCTCATCACGGGGTCGTTGACCGTCGCGGGATAAACCTCGTGGAAGACCACGCGACAACGCGCGCCGAGCCCCTCGGCCACGCGCGCGGCAGTCTCCTCGACCCTCCGCATGAGCAGCGACCGGACCTTCGGATTGAAGGTGCGGATCGTCCCCTTCATGTGCGCGCGCTCGGCGATGATGTTGAAGTTCGATCCGGCGTGGAAGGTACCGACGGTCACGACCGCGGTTTCGAACGGATCGACATTGCGCGAGACGATCGATTGGATCGCGGTCACGATCTGGCTGCCGACCATCACGGCATCGATCGCGCCGTGCGGATAGGCACCGTGCCCGCCCTTCCCCTCGACGAACAGTTCGAACTCGTCGGCTGCGGCCATCGAAGGCCCCGCCTTCACGCCGATCGTACCGAGCGGCATCGTGTTCCACAGATGAAGGCCGAAGCAGGCCTCGATGTCGGGATCGCGCAGCACGCCTGCTTCGATCATCGGCTTGGCTCCGCCCGGTCCCTCTTCCGCCGGCTGGAAGGCGAAGGTGATATCCCCCTGCAGCGCGGAGGCGCGCGCCTTCGTCTCGCAGGCGGTCTCGAGCAGGATCGCGGTGTGGCCATCGTGCCCACACGCGTGCATCACGCCGGTGTGCGAGGAGGCGTAGGGAACCTCGTTCTCTTCCTGCAGCGGGAGGCCGTCCATGTCGGCGCGATAGAGGATCGCGCGGCCGCGTCCCGCGCCGCCCGGCACCAGTCCCGCCACGCCGGTCTCCGCGAGCCCGGCTCGTACCGCGATGCCGGCCTTCTCCAAGTGCGCAACCACCGCACTGGAGGTCCGCTTCTCCTTGAGCCCGAGTTCGGGGTGACGGTGAAAGTCGCGGCGCAGCTCCACCATCTTCGCGAAGCGCTCGCGCAGCGACGATCGGATCGGCAGGTCGGCGACTCGCAGCATCAATACCTCCTTACAACTCGCTCACCGGTCGGCGTCCGCCGAAACCGGAGTGGATCTCGTGCCAGTACTGAATCCCCTGCTCACCCATTCGCCAACAGAGGAAGATCAAGCGGCCATCCTTGTGGCCATAGAAGTCGACCAGCCCCTGTTCCAGGTCCTTGATCAAGCAGCCAAGGCGATTGAACTCCTCGAGCTCACGGCTGTACTGCTCGACCAACTCCTCGAGCAGCGTGCGCTTGTCCACCAACTCGCGGTGGTCGGGCGCGTCCGGTGTTTCGGCGCCCAGCACCAGCAGCACGGAGATCGAATCCTGCGTCTGCACGATGCGTTGAACCGCCGTCTGGAACCAGCGGAGCTTCTCCTCGACCATTGGCACGAGGCGGTTGGCTTCCTCGATGGTGAAGACGCGAACCGACATGGGTCCTTCCCGCGCACGTCTGGAATCGCCGCGCTGCTCTCGCGCCGGGTCAGCGCGGCGTGCCCCCTCGGGCCGGTGATCTTACGAGATGAGCTTCGGCCGGCTCAACTCGCGAGGCGCCTCCAAGCGCCCCAAGAAATTGAGTTCGCGCGCTGCTTGCCCTAGACTGGGCCCACGGCGCGAACGCGCCACCCCACGAGGCAAGCAACACCCTGGAGTCCCCTGCATGTCGAAGAAGAACCGTCCCGTGCGCACCTATCCGCCGCTTCCCAAGGAGATCGTCGAACGCGTCGATCAAGCTTGGGATGCGCTCGAGGATGGCGACATCGAGACGGCCGGCCTCGAAGCGGAAGAGATGATGGAGCAGACCGACGAGCACCCGGAGATCCGCTTTCTCTTCGGCGCGGCCCTCCTCGAGTCAGGCGCTCATCAGGACGCGCTCGATAGCCTCCTGCGACGGTCAGGTGACGACCTGCGGTGCATCGCTTCTATCTTGCCTCCGCGCCTACAGAATCTGCGCTTGGACGAGGCGATCGCGATGTTCCGCGAGGTGATCGAGGCGGAGTCGGATGCGGCGCCCCCTGGTGCGGGCTGCTTCGACTTTCTCGGCGCTACTCCGAGGCGGAGGCGGCCATGAGGAAGCGCACCGCCTCGAGCCGAGACTTCCGCTCCCGGTGCGTACATGACCCGCGAGGCCTTCGAGGGCGTCGTGGCGGAAGCGATCGAGAACCTCCCTGAGGACTGCGCCGTCACCTCGAGTCCGAGGTGCCGGTCGTGGTCGAGCCGATGCCGACGCGCGAGACCTCGAAGCGGAGTCGAGCGAGGAGGAGGCGATCTCCCCGGCGTGCTCGGCCTTCGTCGGCCCGAATCTCAAGCAGCCGAGCAGCCTGATCCCTATCACCTGCCGCCGACGATCTTCATCTACCAGCGCAACCTCCGCTTCGCCTGACCAGGAGGAGTTGATCCACGAGATCCAGCTCTACCCTGCACCACGAACTCGGCCACTATCTCGGACTCGAGGAAGAGGAGCGACGAGCGCGGACTCGACTGAGCCCGCGCGCTCCGTGCATGCGATCGGTGCACTCGATCAGTGCGCGTGATCGTGATGGCAGGAGCGGCAGGCGCGGAGATTGAGCATGTGCGCCGTGATCAAGACGGCGCTTCCGATCAAGGTCGAGACCCGCTCCAGCTCGTGCGTTTCGGTCTGCAGTAGCTCGCGGCAGAAGCCGCCGAAGAAGATCGCCCCGATCCCGATGGAGGCGAGCAGCAGGAGCGGCCTCCGGCGATGCTTGCGATAGCCCGAGAGAAATGCCGCGGCCCCGAATCCTCCGACCACGAACGCCATCAGCTGGTGGAAGAGGTGATCCTCGATCGGCATCCGCCAGGCGACGGCTGGGAATAGAACCAGCGCGATCGGCAGCACCGCGCAGTGAATCGCGCACAGCACCGATGCGGAGATGCCGAGGGTGTCCCAACGGCTGCGCTTTCCGAGGGTGCGTTCCTGTTCCATTGCCGGGGCCTCGCGGGTGAAGCGCGCCGTGCCCGGCGCACGGCCAGAGTTTATCGAGAAGGCGTTATCAATTGCAAGGACGTGGGCGAGGCGGCCTGCGCTTGCCACCGACCGGCTTCCAGGCCGGTGTGCGCGGCGGCTCCGGCGAACTGGCCGCGACCCCGTAGCGCGACTCGGCCGACAGCTCGGAGAGCGCGGCCTTGGGATCCTTCCGCCCATCCCACACCGCACGATAGGTGTCGAGAGTCCAAAGGGTCGCCGGACGATCCTCGGAGATGAGTTCGATGCGGAAGTCGCGCACGCCGTCTCGACGGAATTGCGGCAGCTGCTCGATCGCGCTCTGCGCGCGCGCGCTCCAGACGGTGTTGCGGCAGCCAACGTCCGCGACAACCGGGTGCTGAGCACCCACGCGATCTCGCAACTCGAGTCGATGCCGATCGCAGGGACGACCGCAGGTCCGCCAGTCGGCCCCCTCGCTCAGGAACGCGGCGAAGACGCAATGCTCGGTGTGAAAGACCGGCAGGTGATGGTGGAGAGGCAACTCCAATCGCGTCGCGTCGACCGCCCCGACCAAGTGAAGCAGCTGTTCGCCGTTCAGATCGAATCCGGGCGTGATCCGGTCGAGCCCCAGTTCCAGAAGCTGCGCGATCGCCGCCGGGTTGACCCCGTTGAGGGACGTGTCTCCGACCAGGCGCGGGAAGCTCGCCGCGTCCCGCGTCAGGCGCAGTGAGCGCAGCTGCTCTACGCTGCCCAGGTTCCGCAGCAGAAGCTCCTCCGGCTCGAGCCCGAGAAAGAACGACTCGATCTTCTCCTCGCCCGGCTTCTGCACGCGAGGCAAGGCGAGGCACCGCGTGATCCCGCGCGACCGGAGCCACGCGTTCGCGTCCTTCAGCCCGACCAGATCGAGGAAGTCGAGCACGACGCGTCGAGCGCCCGCCTCGACAGCCGCCGCCACCTGCTCGCGATCGCGGCAGAGAACCGAGACTTGCGGCGCGAAGTCACCGCCATCGTTGGATGCCGCCGTCGAGCGATCGCGCAGCGCGACCTCGTGCGCCGTCGCCTGGGCCACCGCCCACCCGATGGGCGACTCGGAAGGAGTGGCGGGCCTTTCCGCCGGATGCTCTTCGACAGGGTCCGCCGCCACATCGATCGAGGGCGCGCGCCCGCGGCCGCGCAGTTCGTCCAACGCGTGCACCGCCTCGCGCCGAATTCGATTGAGCTCCGACACCGGCAAGAAGAGGTCAGGCTCGAGATCGCACTCGAGGGCGGCCAGGCGATAGCGCGTGCCGCCGAGGCGCGAGAGTTGGGCGTGCAACTGTGCCTCGTCCAGACCCGATTGCGTCGCCGCGGCCAGCGGGATCTCCGAATGTCCCTCGACCTCGCGCCCCTCCGGGTCGCGCACCGTCAGGCGAAGCGGTGCGTCCGCGCGGCCCTCGACCGCAAAGACCAGCGGAATCTGCCGCGTCGCCTCCGGCTTCCCCAGAAAGCGCTCCAGCTCCCTCGAAGCATCGGGGCTCGAGGTGCGAAAGACCGGGTCACCCACCTTGATCTTCGCGTGGTCGATCGTCCCCTGCATCGCGAGGTGCAGGCGCCGCGGTCCGGTTCCCGGCTCGAGCGTTGCGATGCGGCCGCCGCGCTCGTCCTCTTCGTGCGGGCCGCCTGCCACCACGATGCCGTCGCCCGCGCGCAGCTTCGCTTCCGGCGCGCCGGCGGGCGTCAGCGTGTCGACCAAGAGCGTCGCCCGCCCACCCCGCGCCAGTTGCACGCCGGCGATCCGACCGACCAGGAGACCTCGATGCGAGCGCGTCCGGCCGTCGACCAGGCGTTGATGGTTGATCCCACCGAGGAACCCCTCGCTCGCGCCGCGCGAGTAGATCTGGCGCGCGCGCTGCGCCAACTCCTCGAGCTGCCGCGAGGTGGGCGCGACTCGCGCCGCTTGGCCCGTCTCCGCGTCCGCCGCCAGCCTTGCATTCCACGCACGATCCACCGCCGTGCGATAGAGACTGGTGGCAGCGGCGACGTACTCAGCGCTTTTCATCCGCCCCTCGATCTTGAAGGCGGCGATGCCGAGCGCGGTCAGCTCCGGAATCCGGCGGTACCCCTCGAGGTCGCGCGGGCTCAAGAGGTAGGCGCGGTCGCCGAGCTCACGCTGCTGCCCGTCGACGATCAGATCGTAGGGATGACGGCACGCTTGCGCGCACTGACCACGATTGGCGCTCCGTCCGCCCCACGCCTCGCTCGACAAGCACTGGCCCGAGTAGGAGACGCAAAGCGCGCCGTGCACGAAGACTTCAAGCTCGACCTCGGTCGCGGCGCGAAGCCGCGCGATCTCAGGGACAGTCAGCTCACGCGCCAGCACCACTCGCGTCACGCCCAGGCGCGCGAGGAGGTTCACCCCCCCCGGACTCGTCGCGGTCGCTTGAGTAGAGGCGTGCACCTCGATCGCGGGCGCGATCTCGCGAACCCAACGCACGACGCCCAGGTCCTGCACGATGAGCGCGTCAGGTCCGGCCAGGGCAATCGCCTCGAGCACGCGCTTGGCCGCCGCTTCCTCTTCCCAGAAGACGAGGGTGTTGAAGGTGAGGCAGCTTCGGACGCCCCATCGCCGGAGGTCGCGGACCACGTCAGGGAGGTCGCCCAGCTCGAAGTTCTTCGCGCGGATCCGGGCGTTGTAGTCGGTCAGCCCGAAGTAGACGGCGTCACATCCGGCCGCGATTGCCGCCTGGAGCGCGTCGGGCGATCCGGCGGGGCTCAGTACTTCCGGCTTGGATGCTGGCGACATTCGATGCCTCGAGGCGGTCGGAACGACGGCGCCGCGCGCCGCGGAAGACGAAGTGGGCCGACCCATCGAAGAGCCGGCCCCAGGAGCGGTGCGCGAACTACCCGCGCCTACATTCCCATTTCATCGGCGCTCGGCCCGTAGGTGCCCGGAACCGGCACGTCGAGCATGCGCAGATAGACGCTGAGCTGGCCGCGGTGGTGGTAGAGGTGGTTGAAGACGAAGCTCCGCACCACCGCCACCTTCGGCATGGTGAACATGGCCTGACCGCCGCGCAGCAAACTCCACGGACTCATGAACGCGCCGTCGTCCATGCTCGAGATCAATTCGCGCGCCTCCGCGGCATTTCGATCGAAGGCGGCAACCAGCTCGGCCTTGTTGGCAAACGTCGGCGGCTTGTACTCGGTGCCTCCGGGAGGCGCGACATCGAAGCTGTCAGCCTTCACCGTCGACACGCCCCAGTGCGGCAGCTCCGCCACGTGGGACGCGAGCCGTCCGAGCGACATCGACTTCGTGTGGGGTTGCCAATCGAACTTCCCGTCGGGCACTCGATCGAGCATCTTGCGCGTGCTTGCCATCTCCTGATCGAACTCGGGCAGGAGTGCTTCCTTGATCGCCATCCTGATTCTCCTCGGTGAGCGGTGGTGAAGCCAACCCCCTCAGTCTTCCGCGGCAGGGGACATTGTAGCGGAGTTCGCGGCTTGGGCGCAGCGCCGGGTGATCGCGTCGCGCGCCGCCCAGTTCAGGAGCGGGACCGCGCGCGGAAGAAGAGCGCCAAGCCGAGCACGACGATTCCGAGGCCGGAGAGCTGCGCCACCGTCAGGCCGAGGGGGCCGGGATCATTCCGTCGCCAGAACTCGACGATGAATCGCTCCAATCCGGTCAGCATGCAGTAGAGGCCGAACTGGCGCCCCGTTCCCCACTCGCGACGGCGCGTGCTCCAGAGCACGAGCACGATCGGCAAGGTCATGAGGACCTCGTAGACCGGGGTGGGATGCACACGATCGTTGGTCGGCACGATGCCGTGCGGGAAGGCCATCGCCCACGGCACCGTGGTCGGCTTGCCGTAGTCGCCGTCGCCGGAGACGAAGCAGCCGACTCGTCCGAAGAGATACGCCGCCGCCAGCGCGGGCGAGAAGGCGTCGGCCAGTTCGAGGAACGGTCGCTTCTCCCGTCGCGAGAGGATCCAGCACGCGATCACCCCACCGAACAGCCCGCCATACCAGACGAGACCAGAACCGGAGAAGGTCGAGCCCAAGGGATCCTGTCGAAACTCCGCGAGGTGCGTGACGAGGTAGTTGACCCGCGCGCCGACGAAGCCACCGAGGAGCGCGGCCACCGCGTAGTTGCTCCAGGAGTTTTCACCCCATCCGCGACGCTCTGCCTCGAGCTTCAAGAGATGACTTCCGACCAGGAAGGCGATCGCCGCCATCAAGCCGAAGGAGTAGAGCTTGAGCGGCCCCCACTCGAAGATCACCGGCCACACGGTCGGCCTCCTTGCCTCACGCCCGTCCATTTAGCCCGCGCCCCTCGCGTTGCCGGGGACGCGGCCCCTTGCTATCTTTTCGCCTCGGTCGACCTTCAACCTCGGAAGCACACGATGAGCGATCAAGTCCGGGTGCGCTTCGCGCCCAGTCCCACCGGTTACGTGCACGTCGGCAGCTTGCGGACGGCACTCTACAACTACCTCTTCGCTCGGCGCCACGGCGGCGTTTTCGTGCTGCGCATCGAGGACACCGACCAGACGCGCTACGTCCCGGGCGCGGTCGAAGGGCTGCTGGAGGCGCTCAAGTGGGCTGGGCTCAGCTACGACGAAGGCCCCGGGGTCGGCGGAGCACACGGTCCCTATCTCCAATCGGAGCGACTCGCGCTCTACCACGCCGAGGTCGAGAAGTTGATCGCGGCGGGGCACGCCTATCCCTGCTTTTGCACGCCCGCGCGGCTCGAGGAGATGCGGAAGGCACAGGAGAAGGCGAAGACGGCGGTGAAGTACGACCGCGCGTGCCTCGGCCTCTCCGCGGAAGAGATCGTGCGACGTCGCGGCTTGGGCGAGCCGATGGTGATCCGCATGCGGGTCCCGGCTCACGAGACGATCGTCATCCCCGATCTGGTGCGCGGCGACGTTTCCTTCGACAGCGAGATCATCGACGATCAGGTGCTGCTCAAGTCGGATCGGTTCCCCACGTATCACCTAGCGAACGTGGTCGACGACCACGACATGGGAATCACCCACGTGATTCGCGGCGAGGAGTGGCTGCCGAGCACGCCGAAGCACGTGCTGCTCTATCGCATGTTCGGTTGGAAGGCGCCGCACTTCGCGCACCTGCCGCTGCTGTTGAACCCAGATCGTTCGAAGCTCTCGAAGCGGCAAGGGGACGTCGCGGTCGAGGACTATCGGAAGGGCGGCTACTACCCCGACGCGCTGGTCAACTTCGTCGCCTTCCTCGGCTGGAATCCCGGCACCGAGCAGGAGATCTTCTCGCTCGAAGAGCTGGTGCGCGAGTTCTCGCTCGAACGGGTGGGAAAGTCGGGCGCGATCTTCAACCTGGAGAAGCTCCGCTGGTACAACCAGAGCTACATCCGCCTGCGCTCGAGCGACGAACTCTTGGCGGAGGCGAGGCCGGTTCTCGAAGAGCGCGGTTGGAGCGGCTTTCCGGATGCCTACGTCGTCCGCGTCCTGCAACTCATGCAAGAGCGGGTCTGGTTCGTCCGCGAGTATGCGACCGCCGCGGCGTACTTCTTCGAGGACCCGACCGGCTACGACGAGGAGACGCGCGCCAAGCGGTGGACGCCGTCGAGCGCCGGGCTGCTTGAGCGGCTGATCCCCGCGCTTGAGGCGACGAGCGACTTCACCCACGATCCAATCGAGGCGACCTTCAAGGCGTTCTCCGAGAGTGAAGGGGTCAAGACCGGGGAGATCGTTCACCCGGTGCGCTTGGGGCTCTCGGGATTGGGCAAGGGCCCAAGCCTCTACGAGATGATGGCGCTCCTCGGGCGAGAGACCTGCGTGCGTCGCTTGCGGCGCGCGATCGAAGTCCTGGGGTAGCGCGGCACGCATGGCCATGAGCGGCGCGGGTGAGCCGGAAGCGACCGCCGACGGCCACGCGCTCGCCGCTCGTCTCCTAACCTGGGGCCTGCCGCTTCTCCTCGTCGTCGCGTACGTCGCTCTGGCCGTGGCCCCCGACCTTCGGGTCGCGTCGCGGCTCATTCCTCTCACGATGTCGATGGTCGCCCTGCTCGCGCTGCCCCTCGCGTTGCCGAGGCGGTTCGCGCCACGGTGGAGTGCGCGAACGATCTTCGTTTTGGCCGCGCTGCTCCGGTTGCTGTTCGTCGCACGCCAGCCTGAGCTGTCCGACGATCTCTATCGCTACCTCTGGGACGGCGACGCGATGCTGCGCGGCCAGAATCCCTTCGCGCTCGCGCCCGCCGAGTCGCAGCCAGCCACGCCCGAACTTGCCGCGCTCCGCGCGAAGGTCAATCACCCCGAGTTGGTGACGATCTACCCGCCCGCGGCGCAGTTCCTCTTCGCGGCGGCGCGCGGCGTTCACGGCGGGACGACCGGCGCGAAACTGCTCTTCTCGCTGCTCGACCTCGGCGCGTGCGCGCTCATCCTCGCGATGCTTCGCCGCACCCAGACGCCGACATGGCGCCTGGCGCTCTACGCGTGGCATCCGCTTCCCGTGCTCGAGATCGCGGGGTCCGGCCACATCGACGGTGCGGCCAGCCTGGCGCTCCTGGCCGCGCTTCTCGTGTTGGCGCGCTCAAAGGAAAGTCCTCGGGACGCCGTCTTCGCCGGCGCGCTCTTCGCGATCGCGGTCATGATCAAACTTCTCCCCCTGATCCTCCTGCCCTGCCTGCTCGTGCTCGCGGGCCGACGGCGAGTCGCTCTCTTTTGCTCGATCGCGGTGCTCGCGATGGTCGGCCTCTGCGTCCCCTTCATCCCCGACATCGCGCGCGGACTCGGCACGCTCTCGACCTACGCGCACCGGTGGGAATTCGGTTCGTGGGGCTTCCGAACTCTGCGGCAACTCACCGCGTCGGGCGACCTCGCGCGGCGAGTGCTGGCAGTTCTCTACGCCGTCATCTGGTTGGTCGCGTCCATCTGGCTCTTTCGACGCGTTCGACAGGAAGAGACACCCGCGATCCGTCTGCGGCTTGTGCTTCGAACGGCGTACGTCGTGGTGGTCGCGTTTCTCCTCCTCACCCCGACCTTGAATCCGTGGTATGCCCTTCCGCTGGTCGCGCTACTGCCGCTCGCGTTCGAGCCGTTGGGCGTGACGCTCTCCGCGACGGTGTTCATCGGCTACACCGTGCTGCCACGCTTCGCGCGGACGGGTGAGTGGATCGAGTCCGATGCGGCGGCGCGCGCGATCTTCTTCGTTCCGATGCTCGCGCTGATCGCATTCCTTGGCGTTCAGCGGCTGCGCCGAGATCGGAGCTTGCGAGGCTAGTGCCCGATCCGCAGGATTGTCTCGGTCGAGTCCCCCTCCACGGACTTCAACCGCCGATCCAACTGCGGGGAGGATTGCCATGCGCCGCGCATCCATCATCGCTCTTTGCTTCTCTCGATTGCTGTTGCTGAGCGTCGGGTTCGAACGAGCCGTCGCGCAACATGGGGACGAGTGAAGTCGCTCGGCCGGTGAGCGGTGTGCACCGCCGCCAGCGGGTGAGTCAGCGTCAGAATCGCCGATTCACTCTCTGGGGTATCGATCAGTCCGAACGAGGACATAGAACGCCAGCGCACAGGTATCACACCGCGGCGCGGATCGCCGGTAAACCTCCTGCCCGTGCGCGCAGCAGAAGGTGCGCGCTCTCGAGCGCTTCAGCTCTTCGGCATCTCCGCTTCGAGTGCCGCCTGCAGCGCGCGGTAGGTCGCGTCGTACGACTTCTCCTCGCGCGCGAAGCCGAGGCGCGTGAGCACGCGGACCCCGTTCGACTCGAGCGGCAGCGATGCGTGCGCGCGGGCGAGGAGGAGGACCTTCATCGCCCCGGGCGCGCCGATGGACGCGAACTTCTGAAAGGTGCGCCGTGCTTGCGCGAAGGGAGCCTTGGCCAAGGCCGCGGCATCACCCCCCAGGTCGAGTAGAAGCTGCGCGGACGCGCGGAGCCGCCCTGCGCGTTCCGAAACCGCGACTGCACCGCCTAACCGCGCGATTTCGAGCAGGCTCTCCTCCGGCTCGGCGAGGATGCGCTCGGGTCGCAAACGCGTGCGCTTCTTGAGGAGGGCAAAGGCGGCGGCGCGCTGATCGTCATCGGCGAGGTAAGCGACCTGCTCCCAGAGCACCAGCTCGAAGGGATCGCGCGTCGGTGGCGGGGAAACGTCGCCGTGCTGCTTAGAGAGCTCGCGCAGCACCCAAGCAAGAGGCGGGCGCGCTGACCTCTTCGTCATGCTTCACCCGCCTCGCGCACGATTGCCGGAGTGTGACCCTTGCCCCGCTACCCGATCGCCTCGAACACCTTCTTGATGATGGCGAGCGCCTGCTCCACCTCATCGCGCGAGATGACGAGCGGCGGGGCGAAGCGAATGATGTTCCCGTGGGTCTGCTTGGCGAGCAGCCCGGCATCCTTGAGCGCGACGCAGACGTTCCAGGCCTCGAAGCCGGCCTCGAACTCGACCGCGTTCAGGAGCCCCTTGCCGCGGACCACGCGAAGCTTCGGACAGTGGATCTTCTTGAGCCCCTCGCGCACGACTTGGCCCAGCTCCTCGGAGCGTTGATCCAACTTCTCGTCCTCAAGCACCTCGAGCGCGGCGATGCCGACCGCGGCCGCGAGCGGATTGCCGCCGAAGGTCGAGCCGTGCGTGCCGGGCGTGAAGACTCCGAGCACCTTGTGATCGGCGACCACCGCCGAGACCGGGAGCACACCGCCGCCCAGCGCCTTCCCCAGCGTCATGGCGTCGGGCCGCACGCCTTCCCAGTCACAGGCGAACTTCTTCCCCGTGCGGCAGAATCCGGTCTGCACCTCGTCGGCAATCATCAGCACGTTGTGCTTGGTGCAGATCTCACGCACCGCGCGAAGGTAACCCTCGTGCGGCACCTTGACGCCGGCCTCGCCTTGGATCGGCTCGAAGAGGAAGGCGACGGTGTTGGGCGTGATCGCCGCCTCGAGCGCCTTGGGATCGTCGTAGGGGATGATCTTGAAGCCGGGCGTGTAGGGACCGTAATGGTTGTACGCATCCGGATCGGTCGAGCAGGAGATGATCGAGATGGTGCGACCGTGAAAGTTCTCCTCGCAGACCAGGATCTCCTGCTTGCCGTTCTCGACCCCCTTGACCTTGTTGCCCCACATGCGCGCCATCTTCATCCCGGTCTCGACCGCCTCGGCGCCGGTGTTCATCGGCAGGGCCATGTCGTAGCCGGTGTAGCGGCAGAGCTTCTCCAAGAAGTCGCCCATCGTGTCGTTGAAGAAGGCTCGGCTGGTGAGCGTGCAGCGATCGGCCTGGTCTTTCAGCGCCTTGATGATCTTGGGATGGCGGTGCCCCTGATTGACGGCGGAGTAGGCCGAGAGGAAGTCCATGTAGCGCCGGCCCTCGGGATCGGTGACCCAAACCCCCTCGGCGGTCGAGATGACGACCGGCAAGGGATGGTAGTTGTGGGCGCCGAAGGTCTCGGTCTGGTGAATGAGTCCTTCGCTGGACTTGGCGGCGTGGGTCATGGTCTGGGGCATCGCGATTCTCCTCTCGTCTGGTGGCCGCGGGGAGTGTAGCCGATGGTCGTGAAGAGCGGCTAGCGGGGCGCGCCCATGCTACGATCGGCTCGCCAATGAAGGAGCCAGCCGCGATGAAGACAAAGACCGCAGTCGCTTTCTGCCTGGCGCTGTCGAGCGCCCTCTTCGCCCCGTCGTACGGGCGCGAGGATGAGATCGGAGCCCTCCTCGATCGCCTGAGTCACCCGGCGAAGGAGGTGTGGCAGCCGGCCGCCGACGCGCTGGTCGCGATGGGCCGATCGATCCGTCGGCCGTTGGAAGCGCGACGATCCCGCTTGGAGAACCCGCGCACCGCGGCCCGCTTCGACTCGGTGCTCGCCCAGGTCTATCGACTTCGGGTCGAGCTGTCGGTCACGCCGCGCACCCTCAAGGTCGGAGCGCCCGTGTGGTGCGACGTCACGCTTCGCAATGACTCCGGGCAGTCGCTCCTTCTGCCCCTCGCGGCCGACGGCGTGATGGACGGCCTCCGCGCGCCGCGCGTCACGCTCGAGATCCTCGCGCCCGACGGCGAGCCGGCGAGCCTCGGCGCGCCCTGGGTGCGCATCGGCTCGATCGCGCCGCTCGCCAAGGGCGATCTCACCCGACTCGGCGACGGAGAATCGTGTTCGCTCTTTCCCGGAGCAACCGCTCCACAACCACTGCGCGCGCCGGGGCACTGGTGGTGGTCGCCGCCCGGCCCGGGGCTCTTCCAGCTGCGCGTGATCTACGACACCACACAGCTCGACTGGAACGCGTGGCGCGGGCCAAGCGATGAGCCGTCGGCCCGACTTCGAGAGCAGTGGAGCGCCATCCATCGTGAGCGTGTCGTCTCGAATTGGGTCTCGATTCACGTGATCGAGTAGCGCGCGCTCGTCGCCGCGGGCGCGATGCGCGCCTCTCTTGCCCCGATCGAAGTCGCTTTGCTACGGTGCCGGTCGACCCCCAACCAAGAAGGTGCGAGATGGCGAAGTCTTCCGGCCTGCTTCCCACCCCGACCGAGATCCTCGCTCACCTCGACCGCTACGTGCGCGGTCAGGAGGAGGCGAAGGACGCACTCGCCAGCAGTGCCTACAACCACTACCTCTCCCTCGCCTGGGAGGCGGAGCGCGAGTGGAGCGGCCTGCAGGAGGAACGCCATCCCTTCGGTTCGAATCACGTGCTGCTGTTCGGGCCGACCGGGTCGGGCAAGAGCTACTTGGTGCGCCGCCTCGCCGAGAGTCTGCGCGCCCCGGTGCACTTCGGGAGCGCGGCCGGATTGGTCGAAGCGGGCTACGTCGGCGAGAACCAGGTCGACGGCCTGGTGCGAAGCCTCCTCGTGCAGTGCGATATGAACGTCGAACTGGCCCAGCGAGGCATCATCTTCTTGGATGAACTCGACAAGGTGCGGAAGCGCTGGAGCGGAGTGCGCGACGTCTCGGGAGAAGGGGTGCAGAACGCGCTCCTCACCATTCTCGATGGGCGCATGGTCACGGTGCGCGTGCACCAGGAGGTGTACGAGGTCGACACCTCGCGCATGCTCTTCATCTTCGCCGGCGCCTTCGTGCAGCTGGAGGAGATCGTGCGGCGGCGGGTGCGCATCCCGGCGAGCGCGCCGGCCGAGCCGGAGCTGGATCCACTCACTCAAGTCACGCCCGCGGACCTCCGGAAGTTTGGCCTGATCCCAGAGCTGATCGGCCGCTTCTCGGTGATCGCACCGACCCGCCGGCTGAGCGAAGAAGACCTGGTCGAGATCCTGTCGAGTGCCGAAGGATCCGCACTGCACGAGCAGCGCCGGCTCTTCACCGCCCACGGCATCGAACGGCTCTGCACCAACGACGCGCTCGCCGCGGTGGCGCGTCAGGCCGACTACTCCGGCGCGGGAGCCCGCGGGTTACGTCAATCGTTGATCGACGCACTACGTCCGGTGAGCAAGCGATTGCCCGAGCTGGCGCGCGACGGCGTGCGTCGCGTGACCGTGACCGAGGGATGCATCGCTGGATGGGAGGCGCCGATTTTGGAATCGGGCTCGAGCGAGGAGGCGCCACCCGACGTATCGCTCGAACTCAGACGGCGGGCCGGCCAGCTCACCGCGGGATCGCGTCGCGCCGGCCAGCGGCCGCGAGCGGAGCTTCCGCAGGCCGCGCAGGCGCAGCGGATCGCATCACTTCGCACACGCCTTGGCTTCGAGGAGTCGGAGCCCGAGGTCAAGCGCTGGTGGCGCCTCTTCGAGAGCACCCACGAGAAGAACCCGGTCATCGTGCTCCGGACGCTGGAAGAGCTGCGCACGCGGCGCACCACGCTGGCGAAGTTCTATCAGGCGTGTAGCGCGGCACAGACCGAGAACATCCGCGCCGCGCTCCACTATCTCGACTATCTGCTGCTCAAGGAGAAGGGCGAGGGGCGTCGCTAGCTTCGAGTTCGTCCCCCGCGCCCAGCGCATCACTTCGGCAGAGGAATCCGGCTCGCGTTCTTCGCCAACCACTGGTCGAGCGATTGAAGCTCCGGGTTGAGCGAACGACAGATCGAGAGATCCCGCGCCCCGCAAACCTCCGAGTTGAAGTCGCGCTCGAACTGGAACATGTTTCCCAGCTCGTCGGCCCCGGGGAATCCGAAGGATCGATACAGATCGGGCGGCACCGAGTTGTACACCACCGCCTGCCCCAGAGCCCGCGACATCGCCGCGGCCATCTCGCCACCGGTTGGGTGCTCGCCCGCGACACCAACGTACTTGCCGGCGAACTCGCCACCGCGCTTGAACACCCCATAGACACAGCGACCGATGTCCTCGGACGCGATCCCCGGAATCTTGGCGTCGTCCATCGGAAAGACCAGAGCGAGGCGTCCATCGGGCAAGCGCTGCGGCCCCGACCCAAAGAAGATGAAGTTCTCCCAGTAGAAGCTGGTGAGCAGGTAGGTGGTCGGCACCCCAGAATCACGGAAGTAGACGTCCGCTTCCGCTTTGGCGTCGAAGTGCGGCACCTTGTACTTCTCCATCAAGGTCGGCATGCGCGAGTCGGATAGCGGGATCCACTTTCGCGTGTCCTCGAAGGTGGACCAAACGGCGTGGCGCACCCCGGCCGACTTCGCCGCCTGCGCCATGTTCCGCGCCTCGTTCTTCTCTCGTTCGGGCGAGAGGTGATCCCAAAAGAAGGTGACGCAGAAGACGCCGTGCGCGCCGTCAAACGCGCGGCGGAGTGACACCTCGTCGTCGACGTCAGCCGCCACCACCTCGGCGCCGAGCGCGGCCAGCGCCCGTGCCTTGTCGGAATTCACGTCGCGCGTGAGCGCACGGGCGCGGAAGCCGCCGTTCGGGTCGGACTGGATCGCGCGAACCACGCCGCCCCCCTGCGCGCCGGTCGCGCCCACCACTGCGATGATCTTCGGTTCGGACATCGAACGTCTCCTCTCCTTCACGATCGTTCTCGGACGCCGCCTCGCGGCGGCCGAAGGCATGACCGGGAAGGATGCCGAGACGTCTCCCGCGTTTCGAGTCAATTCTCCGGGGGGATGTCTTGGGCCCGCTGTTGGCCAGTGCGCGGGAACAGGCTAGAATCTCCGCGCCCGCTCGCGTTCCCCCTCCGCTCGCTCCCTCGCGGGCGATCGGAGTCACACCGATCGACCTCAGTGAGGAGTACCCATGCACACGAGTCTCCCAGCATCACGCCGTGCTCCGCTCGGCTGGTCGCTGCTCGCGTCGACCTTGGTCGCCGCCAGCGCCTCCGCCGGTACGATTCACCCCGCAGTACAGGCTCAGATGGATCGCGCGAGCGATCGCGAGCCAATCAGCGTCATCATCAACTTGACGGCCCAGGCGCCGATCGCGTCGCTGAACACCGATCTGCGCCGCGACCACGCCACTCGGCTCGAGCGCTCCCGAACGGTCTTGAATGCGCTCCAATCGATGCTCCCGACGCAGGAGCCGCTGGTTCGGCAACTCGAGGATGGGATGCCGCGCGGCGACGTGCTCGGCTACACCCGCTACTGGGTGTCCAACCTGATCGTCGCACAGGCCACCAAGGGCGAGCTGGCGCGTTTGGCCGAGCGATCCGACGTCGACGTGATCGAGCCGAATTTCCGGCCGCGACTGATCGAGCCGATCCGGCCGACCGACGCGCAACCGGGGACGATCGACGAACTGCACGGACCGACCCTTGGCATCGGCCTGGCTCCCGGACTCCGCGCGATTCGCGCGAACGAGGTCTGGCGCGACTTCGGCATCACCGGCGCGGGCACGCTGATCGGCAGCCTCGATACCGGGGCCGACGGGAATCACCCCGCGCTTTCCGCGCGCTGGCGCGGCGCGGGCGGTGCGCACCCCTGGCAAGAGTGTTGGCTGGACGTGCTGGGCACCAACACGCAATTCCCGAGTGACGGCAACGGTCACGGCACGCACACGACGGGCACCATGACCGGTCTGGGCGCGGCCACACAGGACACGATCGGCGTGGCCTGGGGCGCGAAGTGGATTTCGTGCAACGCCATCAACCAGGGGGTCGGAGCCGAATTCGACAACGACGTCATCGCCGCCTTCCAGTGGTTCATGAACCCGGACGGCAACGTCAACACGGTCGACGACGTGCCCGATGTGGTGCAAAACTCCTGGGGCATCAACGAGGGATTCGGCGGCGGATACACCGACTGTGACTCGCGCTGGTGGGCGGCGATCGACAACTGCGAGGCGGCGGGTGTGGTCGTCACCTGGTCGGCGGGCAATGAAGGACCAGGCGCACAGAGCCTGCGCTCCCCCGCCGATCGCGCGACCACCCTGTTCAACGCCTTCTCCGTCGGCGCGGTCGACGCGACCAACACCACCAACTTCCCCTATCCGATCGCGAGCTTCTCGAGTCGCGGTCCGACCGGCTGCAACGTTGCCCCGTCGAACAAGGTCAAACCGGAGGTCTCCGCTCCGGGGGTCGACGTCTACTCCTCACTCCCCGGTGGCACCTACGGACTCTTGAGTGGAACGTCGATGGCGGGCCCGCACGTGGCCGGCGCGGTGGCGCTGATCCGCGAGGCCGATCCCAATCTGGATGTCGATTCGATCAAGCAGATCTTGATGGACACGGCGCGTGACGAGGGGACGACCGGCGAGGACAACACCTACGGCTGGGGCGTGATCGATGCCTACGCCGCGGTGGAGATCGCCGCGGTCGGGCTGGGGCACGTGAGCGGAACGGTGACCAACGGCAGTTTCGGAAACGTGGCGCTCCCGGGTGCTGACGTCAGCCTGATCGAGGCCGGCCGTCACTTCACCACCAATGCCTCGGGGCAGTACAACGGCGCCGCGGGCGAAGGTACATACACCATCACCGCCAGCCTCCCGGGGTTTGCGCCGTCCAGCACCACCGTTTCGATCACCGCCGGCAACACGACGGTGCAAGACTTCGCGCTCACCGATAACGGCGGCCCTGTCATCACCAACGTCACCAACATCGGAACCACGCCAAACGCACTCGGACCGTACGTGATCAAGGCCACGATCCAGGACTACAGCACGGTGCAGTCGGCGCAGCTCTTCTATCGGGTGAACGGAGGCTCGTTCACCAGCGTGCCGATGGCGCTCGCGGCGGGACAGTACTCCGGCTCGATCCCGGGTAGCCCGCCCGGTTCGCAGATTGACTACTACGTCCGCGCCACCGACGGGGTCGGCTTCTCCAGCACCTCGCCGAGCAACGCGCCGATCGGAACCTACACGATCTACATCACGACCCTGGTCTACACCTACGCGGGTGAAGATCCGGCCGACAACAACTGGGCGCTGCAGGCCGCAGGCGACAACGCCACGACCGGCCGTTGGACGCGAGACGATCCGCTCGGCACGGTCTACAACGGCGATCAGATCGAGCCGGCGGATGATCACACGCCCACGCCCGGCGTGAAGTGCTTCTTCACCGGTCAGGGAACCGATCCGAACAACCCGGGCGAAAACGACGTCGACAACGGTTGCACCACCCTGGTCAGCCCGACCTTCAATCTCGCCACCGCCCAGACCGCCTTCGTGCACTACTGGCGCTGGTACGGGATGGGCGGCGCGTCGTCCGATGACACCTTCGTCATCGACGTCTCCTCCGACGGCGGGGCGAACTGGGTCGCGCTCGAACGCGTGCCGGGGATCGAGAATAGCTGGCGTGAGAGGGTCTACCGACTGAACGACGTGATCACGCTCACCGCGACCGTGAAATTCCGCTTCCAGGCCTGCGACATCAACACGCAGGGGCTGACCGAGGCGG
>JAXLXQ010000053.1:0-25490 GCA_046327845.1 Candidatus Eiseniibacteriota bacterium
AGGTGTCCTGCGGGCTGACGCGGTCGCACTTGAGCGGACGACCGTCGAGGTCCAGCGCCAGGATTCCATCGACTTCGGGCTTGGTGTTGTCGTAGACGAACACCACCTGGCCCTGGTGCGTCGAAGGATCGCCCGGCATGCCGCTGTTCAGGTTGCTGCCGGAGTTGCCGCTGTTGTCGAACGCAGTCGCCACCGCCTGGTGGACCGAGTTGTTCGAAAGGTCGGTAGCGTCGTCCAGGTGCGTGTACCAGAACGGCGTCTCGGGCACGATGACGACCGAGACAGACTGCTCGCCACCCTTACCGATGACCTGCTGGCAGTGGTTTCGCGCGTCGACCACCGTCTCCTGTAGATCGCCAACCAGGTCAACCTGGAAGCGATACAGGTTCGCCTGTCCGACCGCGAACCGACCCGTGGCCTGCCAGTAGCTGCCACCGTCGGTCATCTCGTAGTTCTTCCACGAGTCACCAGCGTCGGTGGAAACCTGCAGCAGCACGTTCTCGAGGCTGCTCGGCGTCCATTGCGGGTAGTCGTCCTCGTAGAAGGTGACCGGGATGTCGATCGTCGTCTGATCCACCGTGTACTCGGTCATCGCGAAGGTCTTGGTGACCGGCGCCGTGGCACCCGTCAGAACCTCAGCGGTGATGGCGAGCGAGACGGAGTCGATCGAGCCGCCGCCCTGATCGGCCGCGACGACGAAGACATCAGTCTCGATACCCGACAACTTCGCGACGTAGTCGTAGTCGCCGATGTTGTCGCCCGAGTTGAAGAGCGGGTTGCCCGGCCAGTTCAGGTCGGGGCAGTCCAGCTGCTGCTGCGGATCGTCGTCGCTCCAGTCGAGACCGTAGATCTTGACCAGCGGACGCTCCTGATCGTCGAGGATCAGGTAGTTGCCCTCGCTCAGCAGCGCCTCGTCGTAGTCGCACTCCTCGCTGCCGTTGTACTCTCCGTCGCCGTTGACGTCGAAGCGAGCGGCCGCGATGAGGTCGTACGCGTCGGTGTCGGCATTGTTCGGCTCAGGCACACCGCCGTCGTCGACCGACCAGGCCACCGTGTAGGGGCTCCAGTCGTCGCCGAGGTCGATCTGCGACCAGCCGCTGATGTTGTAGCTGACCGTGATCACGTCGGTCGCGGCCGGGCGAGTCGTGAAGACGATGGCGTTGCCCGCGTTGTTGACCGTGTAGTCAACACCGTAGGTCAGGACGCTACCGTTAAGCGTGACCACCACGCCGTCGCCAGGCTCGGTGCTGACCACGTACTCCGCCAGCTTCGCGGAGGTGTACGGGGCGAGCGGCTGGACGAGCAGCGGGTCGATCGACTCGTCGAGCTGACGCTCGGCGTAGTAGAAGCGCACCGCAGTCGTCGGCGCCTGGGCCGGATCGATCAGCGAGCCATGAATGACGTACTCGTCGCCAGGAGCCGCGTGATCCGGGGCAGCCGGCGGCGGAGTCGGCGTCGAAACGTAGGCGAAGTCGACGCCAGCGTTCGCGAACTTCTTGAAGCACCACGGATTGTTCGGAGCCGGCGTCACGTTCCCGTTCTCGTCCACGGCACGCGGATAGAACTGGTAGGCGCCGTCCGGGATGTTGTCCGTGGCGATGTTGAAGTCGTACGGGTAGACCGCATCGACCGCCGTCGGCCTTCGTCCGACATGCTCTTCCACTGGCGCTCTTCGAACGTCAGGTTCGGATAGCAGTTCGGATCGAGGCGGTAATAGAGGTCGACCGAGTCGACCGAGCTCAGATCCTCGGCGGTGACGAAGACACGCAGGGTGTCGAGGTCGCTACCAATGGTGCCGCAGCCGGTCGAGTCCATGATCGCCGGACGGACGTCGAACTCGACTCCGTCCTTGTCCTCCGCACGGACGATGTCGGTCTCCGGCGGCTGATTCTCGCCGAGGATGACCGAGACGACGTCCGGGCTCGGGTCTTCACGGTAGATGTCGCAGACCTGGTCAGCCGCGGTGGCGCGGAACAGAACGTTCACGTCGGTCCACAGCGGGAGCTTGGTCATGTCGACGTACACGCAGTACGGCGAGGTGTAGTCCTCGGGGCTTCCAGGGACGCCGTCGACCGGGTCACCAACGAGCGGATCCTCGTCGGCCACGCCGTCCTTGTCGTCGTCCGTGTTGCCCTCGGAGGTAATCTCGAGCGACACGTTGTAGTCGCCCGTCTCGCCGTTGTAGCCGGTGACGCGGAAGTTGTAGAGGCCGGTGTACGGCGCGGTGGTCTCGATCAGCGAGTAGTTGTCAGTACCGCCATCGTCGTCGACGGACAGCGACGTCGCACAGTCCTCGCCGAGCAGCTGCAGGACGGTGTCCATATCGTTGCCACCAGAAGAGGCGGTCTCGATCAGGATGCCGTCGCCAGCGCTGGCGTAGAACGAGTACATGTCGATGTCGCCGCCGGTGATTTCGGCCCCCTGGACCTCATCACCGTCGTGCAGCTGGTAGCCAGGGCAGGTGCCGTTCGGCTCCATCGGCTCCGCCAGCACGTTCGCCGGCGCATCGCCGTCCTCGCCGCTCAGGGCGCAGAGCGGCCAACCGATCGGGGTGTCGACCACGCCGTCGCCACCGTCGTAGCGCACGAAGTCGACCGCCGGACCGTCGTACTGCCAGTTGCCGTTCAGATCGTTGAAGATCTCGTCGCCGCTGGTGAAACCGGTCACGCCGTCAACGTCCGAGAAGAAATCCTCGTCGTTGTTGACGTCGAGATCGTGCCAGTTGGCGCCGCCGTCCAAGCTGTACTCGAACTTGACGCGGGCGGCGTCGTCCGCCGTCGCGCAGATCTTGAAGCAGCCGGTGTTACCGGGGATGTAAGGCTGGTTCGAACCACTGATGTCCTCGGTCGAGCCATTCGGCAGGCTGATGGCCGAGAACTCGGCGCTCGGGATCTCGGTGTCGATCACGACCTGCTCGATCTCCTCCGGATTCTGCTCCGCAGGGTTGTAGCAGGTGTAGGTGATCACATCTTCCTGGTTGGTCTCGTCGGTCGCGATCGAGCGAACCAGGTAGCTGCCCACCGGGAGACCGGTGACGTCCCACGACACGTTCCAGAGGTCGAGGGAGTTGTCGCCTTCGCCATTCAGGTGGTTCTGACGGAAGATCCAGTCCGTCTCGTCCAGCGTGCCGTCCTCGCCAGAAGCCTCGGCGAAATACTCGTCCTCGGCGAAGTCGGTCAGCGGCGCGCCATCCGGAATCTGATCCGGATCACCGATCACCACCTTGTCACCGACGTTGTAGTGATTCAGCTCGGACGGATCCTCGATGACCGGATCCTTCGGGCTGTAACCGTCGTGATCCTGGTCCCAGAACATGTACCGAGTGAGGTCCTCGCCGTCGCCACGGAGCGGGGCAACGTAGACGAGATCCTGAATCGGATCCGCGTCCTTTGCCTTCTCCGAGCCGAGCAGCTCCGCCGACGGCCAGTAGAGGACCGCGTCACCGCGACCCGTCGACTCGTCGTCCGTGTTGATCTCGGTCCAGCTGCCACCGTCATCCGCACAACCGTTGCCGTTCGCGTCGTAGTAGTACTCGAAGCGAACCTGGTCGATCTCGTAGTCGTGGATGTGGTGCAGCGCGAAGAGGCTGTACTCGGTGTCCTCGGTGCAGACCTCCGGAAGGATGTACGCGCGAAGCGGCTCGTTCCGGATGCAGACCGACGTGATGAAGGCAGTCAGCGAATCGCAGTTGCCTTCGATGTCACACGCCCAAGCGCGGACGTCGTAGTTGCCGGTCGGCAGGTCCAGCGTGTTCCACGTCGCAGCGACCGGCTGGGTCCAGTCGATCACCTCCGGCGGGTTGCTGTACGGGTCGCCGTGCACGGTGTCGATCGGCAGCCAGCCCAGGTCGGGATTGTCACCGACCGGGTTGTACTCGAACACCACCTTGACGATGTCGTAGGTCTGATAGTCGTCGGTGTTGTTCAGGTTGCTGAATCCGCCGGTCTCGGAGCCGTTCCACTCGTCGTCGTTGGTGCCGGGGATGTTGTCCGCCCCGTCGTCATCGATGCCGAGCGTGAAGATGCCGTCGCCATCGACGTCGTCTTCATCGGTCTGACCGTCATCGTCGTCGTCGATGTTCGCGTCGCCCGTCTTCCCGTCGAGACCCGCGCACCAGTTCAGCGGATTGCCGTTCAGGTCGAGGTCGTTGTCGAAGACGTTGGCGAAGATCGTGATCGACGAATCCGGCGGGACGCAGGCACCGTCCTCGAGGTCGTCGTCAGTGCCGACCTGCGTGATGATCGTCGTCGGGTTAGTCCCGTCGATCACCTCGATCATGGTCGCGCAGACGTCCTCGTCGGGAGTGGTGTTGCCGAACTCGTCCTCCGCCGTCGCGAAGAAGTAGACGGTGTCCGAGTTGGCCGCCGGGTAGTTGTTCACCGTGTACATGCCGCTACCGGGCCACTCCCACGTGTACGGCGCCGTGTTGTCGGTGCCAAGCGGGCTGGCGTCCGCGAAGTCGGCCGTCGGTCCGGAGTAGAACGTCACCGACTTGGCCTCGGCGTCAGCCGTGGCGGTGAGGGTGTAGTCATCCGGATGCTTGCCGGCGTCGTAGACCTGAATGCCGGCACGGCTCGGCGAGACGTCCGCGAACTCCTCCGGCGCGCCGCCGGTGGAGCAGTCGGTGATCTCAGCCGCCGGCGGCGTGAGGTCGAGCGTGAACGAGATCGGCTCGCTCCACAGCTCCTTCACGTTACCCGCGCGGTCGTAGCCGTTCAGGCGAATCTGGTAGGTCGTCGCGCCATCGGCCGTCAGGCCGTAGATCTTCGACAGAACCTCCCAGTCGATGTTGTCGCCGCCGTGCGTGTCGGCCCAGTTGAACTTGCGGTTCTCCGCCGACGTCGAGTCAGCGCCGCCGCCCAGCTGATAGCCACCAACGGCGAAGGTGCGGGTCGAGTTGGTCAGGTCTTCGTAGGCCTCACCAACCACTTCACCGTACGACAGCTCGTTGGCGTAGAACGGCGTGTTCTTCGTGTCGTTGCCGTTAACCGGGCGACGACCGAAGACGTGAGCCGCGTCGACGCGGATGAATCCGGCGTCGACTCCCGGTCCAGGCGTGGGCGGTGCGTACAGGCCCAGGCCGAACGGGTCGTAGGCGATCGCGAGGTACGAGGTGACCGGGAGGATGCGATTCGCGGCGCCCGGCGTGCCGAGCGGAACCTCGACAGCCTCGCCGTTCGCGATACCGTCCTCGTTGTCGTCGGTCGCGCCCGTGCCGTAGCCGGCGCTCTCCGCCGCCTCGTCGGCCTCATCCACGGTACCGTCGTTGTCGTCGTCGAAGTTGTTCGTCGTCGACTCGTCAACGTTGTACCAGAAGATACGACCGATGCCGGAACCCGGCGTCGTGTCGAGGCCGTGCGCGAAGTACGAGTCGTACACGAAGAACGCGTCGTTATCGTTATCCGTGTAGTCGTTCTGGCAGTGCAGACCGTTCGCGTTGGTGTTCGCCGCGTCGGTCACGCTGTCCTGCGCCGCAGCCGCGACTTCGCGGTCGCTGAAGTCGATACCTTCGCCGACCTCGTCGGTCAAGCCGTCGTGGTCGTCGTCGAAGCCGTTGACGCGGGCCGCCGAAGAGTCGGCGTCCTCATCGTAGGCCTCGGTACCTGGGAAGCCGTCGGCGTTGGCATCGTTCGCCGCGCCCGTCGCAGTGCTCGGGTCGAGGCTGAGATCCCGCCAGGCGCCGCCGATCTTGATCCGCATGCGGGCATAGAGGACGTCACGATCGCTGTGGTGCGAGGTCGTGAGATCGACGTACCGACCCAGGTTGTAGGTCGGGCTGCCCGGCTTGATCAGGTTCGCGCCCGCGTCGGTCGCCGCGCCGGTCTCGTTGTTGAGCTCGACGATCTCGCCGATGGTCGGCTCGCGAACGTCCAGCACCGCGGCGAAGCGGCGCTCGGGATCGCCACCCTTGTGCTCCTTGACGTGGTACAGGGTGCGATTGAAGTCGCTGACGATGTCCTGGAACGGCAGGTCACGACCGGCCGGGTACGCCGTCCGGATCGTCCCGTCGATTCCGTGGTCTTCGATCGAGATCGGGATCGGCGTGTACGGATCGAGCATCGCCTCCGCGATCGGGTTCGCCAGAGGTAGCCCTGACGAACGGTACCGCGGGTGTTGGCGGTCGACGCCGCGAGTTCGTACCAACCGAACTCGTCCGGGTCATTCGAGTCGAGGTTCGGCTCGCCCGGGTTGAAGACGTGGTCGATCACGCCGTCGTGGACCTGGTCCACGAAGGTTTCGCCCACGTCGTACTGACCGTTACCGTTCTCGTCGCAGTACGGCTCGCCATAGGTCGGCAGGCCGTCACCTTCGCCGTTGTCGTTGGTGGCGGCGATGCCGTCGAGACCGACGTCGTCGAAGAGTTCACCGTCTTCGATCGTGCCGCTGGCGTCGAGGTCCTGGCTGTTCGCCCAGTCGCCGTCGTTGTCGACGTGGTCGGCGCCCAGCGAGGTGAAGCCGATCGAGTCGGCCGGCGTGCCGAAGCCGCTGATGTTGCCGGTCGTGGCGTCGATCTGGGTGAAGTCCGCCCAGGCGTGCAACACGGAGCTGCGGGCCACCGTGTTGTGCGTGCCGGTCACGTCGGTGCAGATCCCGCCCGACATCTCGGACACGGTGATCAGGCTGCCGTCCGCGTCGCGGGCGCCCAGGAAGCGAATGTTGATGTAGTCGTTGTCGTTGTAGATCCGGTATGGGTTCCACGGGTCGAAGATGCCGTCGGTGTAAGCCGAGGTGACATCGCCGTAGATCGTCGGATAGATGCGCTGGAAGATGATCGGCGTTCCGGTCGAGTAGTCGGTGTCGCCGCTCTTCGAGAAGACGTAGACAACGTTGACGTCCGCGTCGGTCTCGGCCAGCTCGATGAAGGTGAAGCTGCCGTTCGATCCGACCGGGCCGGCGCCGAGCAGGTTGTCGGCGTTCGGATCGTCGCCGTCGTAGACCACGACCGAGTCGGCGTCGCACGGGATCGCGCCCGCGTCACCATAGATATAGTGAGTGACACCGGTCGCGGTCGAGTCGCCGACGATGTGGATCACGTCCATGTCCCAGTCGGCCGAGTCGGCCTCCGCCGGGACGCTGCAGTCGGTGATGTAGTCACGCGGCGGGCAGAGCGGGCCGACCAGGAAGGCGCCGAACACGTGGTTCGAGATCGGCGCATTGTCCAGGTCGCCGCGAAGCGACAGGTTACCGGTCGCGTCGGCCGCGGCCACAAGCACGTAGATCTGATCGCCTTCCTGCAGGACCACGCCGTCGGTGGTCGGGGTCACGCCGGGGGCAATCGTGAAGCCGGTCCGGATCAGTCCGGTCGTCGCATTCGGCTTCGGATCGCCCAACGGGATGGCGCTGGACAGGTAGGTGTTCATCCAGGTGGCGGTGATGTTGGTCGGGCTCTCCTTGGTGAAGAAGAGATAGTAGTCATCACCGTCGGTGCCGTTGGTCTCGTTCCAGGCGACGAAGATCGAGTCGATGCTCGCGATGTTGTCCCACTTGTCGTAGGTGAACTCCGCGTTCTCGGTCATCGTCAAGCTGTAGGGGCGGGACTCGTCCCAGATCCGGATCAGGTGGTCCGAATCCATATCGTCGAGCGAGTTTTCGCCGACGATGTCGTTCGCCGAGTCACCACCGATCCGCGAACCGGGTCGGACGTAGTTGGTGTTGGTGAAGCCGGTGAACGTGATCCGGGTCAGCCCGTTCTCGTTCCGGCGGTCGTTCACCGACAGCAGGCTGATGTCAAATCCAACCGACACGAAGTCGGCAACGCCGATGTCGGTCAGATCCGCGCTCGTCTCGCTCAGCCAGACGTAGAGGAAATCGTCCACGCGGCTGGCGGTCTGACGATCGTCGTACGAGGCGCGGATGATGCCCGGGCCGACGTGGATCGCGGTGGTGTAGTTGTTCAGCGCCTCGAGGCCCTGGTAGTCCCGGAGGGACACGCAGCCGCCCAGAAGCGCGCCGCAGGTGCTGTTCGTGATCTCATCGTTCTCGGTGGGCTCGGCGTCGCCGGCACCCGGGTCGATGTTGGTCACCTTGAGAACCGGGGTGATCTCGCCAGGGAAGGCGATCTGCACGTCGCCGGCCCCGCCGTTCGGGTCCCAGTTGCCACCGTCAGCATTGGCATCGAAGTAGTCGGTCAGCCAACCGCCGGTGGTCGACGTCGGGTCGACCGGATCGTTCATGACGACCCAGAGGGCGGTATTGAAGCTGTCCCAGTACGCCGCCACGAGCCCCGGACCATCATTGGTCACCGGGACTCGCTGCTCGGTGTTGTTCTCGGTGTTCACGTCCTCCCAACGAACGCGGTTCTGGGCCAGGATGAGGTGGGTGACTCCCGGCAGAATGACGTTCGGGTAGGGTTCGCCGTTGTCATAGTCGAAGTTCAGGTTGAAGAACGGCTCGTCGGCGTTGGCCGCAGGGTTGTCCAGGTCGGCACCGTCGAACTCGGCCGTCGATCCGAAGGCGGAGTCCTCGTTGTCGCCCGAGCCGAAGTCGACGTCTGCGTCGAAGGAGACGGTGATGACGTCGTTGGCGACAACCGTGTCGCCCTGATCATCGAAGTCGACCGAGCAGATCACCGGACCCGACCCGATGGTGATGGTCGTGAGGTCCTTGCTCTCCGAACCGTCGTTGCCAGCGATCGCGCCGATGAACGCGAGGCGGATCTGATCCCCCGCCGCGGCACCGGTCGTCTGATTCAGGCGAACGACATTGGGGTAGTTCGGGTCGATCTGCGCGCTCTGGAAGGTGAAGCCGTAGGCGATGAAGTCGCCGTTGCTCGCGCTTCCATTCAGGTCGAGTGTCGCGCCATCGATGGGTTCATTGAAAACGAGAAGAACGTCGCTATTTGCCGTAGCGCCGCCTCCTGCATAACGCAGCCCGGACGGTCGTGCCGTCGCGTGCATGATGTACGGGCCGCCCGAATTCGGGAATGCCGTGAAGTTGATCGCCGGGTGAATCGCCGGGGCGACGTCCAACTCTCCGGTCCCGTTCCCCGGGCCGGCCGCGAAGGCTGGTGCCGTCACCGCCGGGACAAGTCCCAGCAGCGGCAGGCCCAGTGCCAGCAGCAGCACCGAGAAGAAGACGAACGCCTGCTTTCCAATCCTTTGCATTCCCTTTTCCTCCTCAGATTCGGGACGCGGCCCACGGAATCGGCTCCACCATCGAGCCCCCTCCGCGTGGTACCGACGAGCTCCGGTATCCACCAGCACCCTCCTTGATCTCATGCCCACCTCAACCGTTTCCGACCGTCGCATTCGCGTGGTCGGGTTCAGAGACCCCGCCCTCCGACCGCTTGACCTGCAAGTGCCAGGCGCGGGGAAGGAGGATGTCTTTCACAGGAAAACCGGAGCAAAAAGCAGAGGCAAATCCCTGCTCCGGACCAGCCCTGCTCGGGGCTGCGCTGCTCCGGACAAGCATCACCACACGGTAAAGAGATTTCGTTTTCGAAGACGCCGCCCAGATCAGCGCGGATCGTCACTGCCGCACCCTCCCTGGTGTTGGCTCTCGAATCCCGCTAATTCCTACGGGCACTCCCTCGTATCGGCTTCGAGCCCTTTCGGGCCGTAAACACTCGCGATTCGAGCGTTTCACGATCTCCGAATCGCACTCGACGCCGCTCTGCGGGAGGCGCTGTCAGTCCCTTTTTACGAACGCGCCGGAAAATGCCACGCTCGTCAAGAGCCTGTCAACACAAAACCCGGCGGGACCGGGAGGTACGCCTGACGGGAGGCCTTCTAGCAGGAAGGGCGTAAGCCTTGGGGCGACCGGCTTGGGAAGCCACGCTCGAGCTCTCGACGGACGTCGTACTGCAGCTCGACCGCACCACCGCGAAGCACATGGGTCGCCCGGTTTCGCGCTTCCGTCTGTTGGGCGCTCGCCGGTCAGGTAGACTGCGATCCCTCGCTTCCTGTTCTGGCGTCGACCCCCAACCCAGCTTCGTCCTGAATCATGAAGAGGTCACCACTCGCTGGGGTTTGGGTCACCTCTCGCCCCTTAGACCAAAAGCGAGAGGCAACCTATCACGGCGCGAAGTCTTGTCAATACAGAGATTTTACTCGCGTCGCAATCCACGCCAGACCACGACCTCTTTGATCGGCTGGGGCTGGCCGTGCCTGTAGAGGATTCCTCGCGAAGTGCACGATTGGAGGGGTCTGGTGGGAAGTTCGAACCACATGGCGCCGTCCCGTCCGGGCACGACGAGTGCGGCGCAAAGGTGTGAAAGTTCTCCAAGCTCGATCAAATCAAGCAGGTTCAGCCGCGACTCTTCGCTAACCCCGATCGAATGTTCAGGATGTCGCCATCCTTGACCACGTACTCCTTCCCCTCGAGGCGAAGCACCCCCTGTTCGCGCGCCGCATGCAGGGAGCCGAGCCGCTTCCAGTCATCGAAGGCGAGCACCTCCGCGCGAACGAAGCCCTTCTCCAGATCGGTGTGAATGGCGCCGGCACACTCCGGGGCGGTAGACCCCTGACGAACGGTCCAACCCCTGACCTCGTCGTCCCCCGCGGTGAAGAAGCAATGAAGTCCGGCCAGACGATAGGCGGCGCGGATCACCTGGTTGACCGCCGGCTCGGTCAGTCCGAACGCCTCGGCGAAGGAGGCCTGCTCCTCCGGCGGGAGCTCCTGGATCTGGCGCTCCACCTCGGCGGAGAAGACCAGCCGCTCCTGTCCCAGCCACTCGAATCCGGGCTGTCCGGAGTGGGTCGAGACCGACGCCGCCCAGGCCGGAGCTTGGTCCAGATGCTGCTCGTTGACGTTGAACGCCGGAAGAATCTTTGAACCGCTGAGCAGACCGTAGCCCCGGAGGCCGTGATCTTCCTCGACCGTGAGGGCGCGGTCCGAGATCGGACGCCCGCTTTCTAGCAGGGTTTTCAACTGTGAAAGCAACTCCGGCTCGCCTGTGAAAGCAGGCTTCTGCCCAACTTTCACAAGTTTCTCGACCTTCTCCAACCGCTTCTCGATCGTGGCGAGATCGAGGAGCAGGAACTCCTCGCGCAGCTCCTGCCACTGCTCGCGGGCGAGGTCGGTCCAGGCGTCGGGCGGGTCGCCCCAAAGCTCCACCACCAAGAGCAGCAGCTCGGCCTTGGTGACCGCTTCCCGTCGTTCCGGCGAGAGGGCCGGGTAGTTCGGCCCCGCCTTCTGCTCCAGATCCTGGAATTCGAGTCGGGCCGGGGTGGTCTTCTTGGGCTTGAACGCGACCGAGAGCTCCTGCAATCGAGCGTCGGGTACCGGCACATGGGCGATCCGAAGACCGGCCCCGCGCGCGGCCGGCGCCGCATCCCGCCCTGCCACGAGGTCGAACAGGGTCGACTTGCCGGCGCCGGGTCGGCCCGCCAATACGATCCGCATGAATTTCCTTTGCCTGTGGTGTGAAGAACGAGGTCTGTGAGCCGCCCGGGATTCGAACCCGGGACCCTCTGCTTAAAAGGCAGGTGCTCTACCGACTGAGCTAGCGGCTCGTCTCCCCTCCCCGCGGGGCGGGAGCACAAAGCGCCGGCAGTCTATCGAAGGGTGCCCTGGGGCGCAACGCTCCGCGCTCCACCCTGGCCGGCGCGACCCGGCACTCGGAGCACCGCCGCGCGGGCCGGGCCGACCGACACCACGCGGACCGGGCAGCCGGCTGCCTCCTCGATCCGGCGAACGTAGGACTGCGCGTTCGACGGCAGGCGATCGAAGCGACGGACCGCGTCGATCGGCTCCTCCCATCCGGCGTGTGCCTCGTATCGAGGCCGGACTCCCGCCAACTCTAGGCTATCGACCGGCGGGACGCTCAGAACACCGCCGGTCGACTCATAGGCATTCGCCAACTCGATCCGCCGCATGCCGGAGAGGATGTCGAGCTTGGTCAGGATGATCGAGGTCAGCCCGTTCACTCGCACCGAGTGCCGGAGCTGGACGAGGTCGCACCACCCCACCCGCCGCGGCCTACCGGTGGTCGCCCCGAACTCCGCACCCTTTTCGCGCAGCGCCTCTGCCTCGCCCGGCGGAAGCTCGGTCGGGAAGGGCCCCTCGCCCACCCGTGTCGCATACGCTTTACAGACACCAATGACGGTCTTGAGCGCGGATGGGGGCAGTCCCAGTCCGGTTGCCGCCCCTCCCGCCGCGGTCGAGGAGGAGGTGACGAAGGGGTAGGTCCCGAGGTCGACGTCCAAGAACGTCCCTTGCGCCCCCTCGCAGAGGATCTTCTCGCGGCGCTCGAGCGCGGAGTTCAGCAGGTCGACCGTGTCCACGACGAGTGGCCGGACCCGATCGGCCAAGGCCCCGTACTCCTCGATCCACCGGTCGCGGGCCTCGAGGATCGGGACCGGCGGTGTCTTCCCCGCCCCGCGGAAGAGGCGCTCGAGCCGCTCCGCATGCTCCTCGAGCCGCGAGCGGAGGCGCGCCCGATCGAGTAGCTCGAGGAATCGAATCCCGGAACGACGGACCTTGTCCTGGTAGGCGGGGCCGATCCCACGTCGGGTCGTGCCGACGCGAACGTCCTCCCCCTCCAAGGTCTCGAGCCACGGGTGGTACGGCAGGAGGACGTGCGCTCCCTGGCTGATGAAGAGCCGGCCGTCGACCGAGATGCCGCGGCCTCGAATCTCGTCGAGCTCGCGCAGGAGGTAGGCCGGGTCGGCGACCACCCCGTGTCCGATCACGCACTTGGGGCGCGGCGAGAGGATCCCGACCGGGAGCAGGTGGAGGACGAACGACTGGCGCCCGACCTTGACCGTGTGCCCGGCGTTGGCGCCGCCGGCGTACCGCGCGACCCAGTCAGCCCCGCGCGCCAGGTAGTCGACGATCTTGCCCTTTCCCTCGTCCCCGAACTGACAGCCGACGACCACCGTGACCGGCATTTCGCCTCCTTCCGGCGCAAACGAACCGCGGCCACCAGCCCGGTGACCGCGGCGCATCTTAGAGGAAGGGGCTTCCGCCCGTCAGTCTCTTCTACGCGATCTAGGCGTCGCCTTGGAAGAAGCGGACCAGCTGCTGCGCTAGGTTGGCGGCGATCTTCTCCTGCGCCTGCTGGGTCGAGCCGCCGATGTGTGGGGTCGCGAGCACCCGCGGATGCTCGACCAACCGCTTCGGCAGCTCGGGCTCGTTCCGGAACACGTCGAGCGCCGCCCCGGCCAGGCGTCCTTCGTTGAGGGCGGTGAGCAGCGCCTCGTCATCGATGAGCGCGCCGCGTGCGCAGTTGATCAGATAGGCATCCTTCCGCATCCGACCCAGCTCGGCTGCCCCGATCAGCGACTTGGTTTCGTCGGAGAGCGGAAGGTGGAGCGTGACGAAGCGCGCCGCCGGGAGGATCTGCTCGATCGGGCCCATCCGCACTCCCCGGCGCTCCCAGTGCTCTGGGTCGACGTAGGGATCGTGGCCGATGACCTCCATGCCGAAGGCCTGCCCCAACTGCGCCACCTTGCCGCCGATCTTGCCGAGGCCGAGCACCCCGAGGGTCTCACCGGCCAGCTCGAATCCCTCGAGCTTGGACTTGGCCCACTCCCCGGCGCGGGAGTAATTGGCCGCGGGCACGACATGACGGGCCAGGGCCAGCATCAACCCGAGGGTGAGCTCCGCGACCGCGACGTCGTTCCCGCCGCCGATCGCCAGCACCTTGATTCCGCGCTCGCGCGCGTGGGCAACATCGATCGTGTCGGTCCCCGCCCCGGCCCGACCGATCACCTTGAGGTTCGGAGCGCGATCGATCATCGCGGAGGTGATCCGGGTCCGACTCCGCACCACGACCCCCTGCGCTCCCGAGAGGGCGGCATCGCGCTCCGCCTCCCCAGCCTTGGAGAGGTCCACGCACTCCACCCCGCCGTCGCTAAGCAGGCGGGAGAGGAGAGAGGAGACGGAGTCGAGGAGCAGAACGCGGTTCATCGGATCCTTCCTTCAGGCCGCTCAAGCCACCAGCCTGTTCGCATCCTTCTTATGCGGGCCTTCGCCCGCGTGGAACGCCGAGGCCAAACCCCGGCGGAGCACCTGATCCAGTCGGGTCACCGGTACGATACGCATTCCCTCTCGTACCTCGGCCGGAATCTCGGAGAGCCCTTGTTGGTTGCGCTCGGGTACCAGCAGCACCTTGATCCCCGCGCGATAGGCCGCCACCGCCTTCTCGGGTAGACCGCCGATCGGGATAACCCGACCGCGGAGGGTGATCTCGCCGGTCAACGCGACGGTCGCGCGGGTCGGAACCCCGGTGAGCGCGGAGACCATGGAGAGGGCGATCGCCGAGCCGGCGGAGGGGCCGTCCTTCGGTACGCCTCCCTCGGGGACGTGCACGTGCAGGTCGTGCTCGCGGTAGAAGTCGGGCTGGAGACCGAGCGCCTTGGCGCGCGAGCGGATGTAGCTCAGCGCGGCCTGGGCCGACTCGCGCATCGTCTCGCCCAGCTTGCCAGTCAAGATCAGGCGCCCTCGACCCGGCAATACACGGGTCTCGATGAGCAAGATCTCTCCGCCGGCCTCGGTCCAGGCCAGGCCGGTCGCCACCCCGATCCGGCCCCGTCGCTCGATCTGGTTGTCGGTGAAGCGCGGCACGCCGAGCAACTGCTCGAGGTCGGCCGGGGCCACCACCCGAGTCGCGCCGAGGTCGCCGGCCGCCTTCTCTCGGGCCACCTTTCGGCAGAGGCCGGCGAAGGAGCGCTCGAGATTTCGCACCCCCGCTTCGCGGGTGTACTCCCGGAGCACGCGAGTGATCGCTTCGTCGGTAACGGAGAGGTCGGAGTCGGTCAACCCGTGCGCGGCGAGCTGGCGGGGCAGGAGGAAGCGCCGCCCGATCTCTCGCTTCTCGGTTTCGAGGTAGCCCGGGAGGCGGATGACCTCCATCCGGTCCTGCAGCGCCGGGGGAATTCCGGTCGCCAGGTTCGCGGTGGTGAGGAAGAGGACCTTCGAGAGGTCGTAATCCACCTCGAGGTAGTGGTCGTTGAAGCTGGAATTCTGCTCCGGGTCGAGCACCTCGAGCAGCGCGGCCGCGGGATCGCCGCGATAGTCGGTCCCGAGCTTGTCCACCTCATCGAGAAGGATCACCGGATTGTTGGTGCCGGCCTTCCGCATCGCCTGGACGATTCGGCCGGGCATCGACCCGATGTAGGTGCGGCGATGGCCTCGGATCTCGGCCTCGTCGCGCACCCCGCCGAGTGACATGCGGACGAACTTGCGGTTGAGCGCGCGGGCGATCGAGCGTCCGAGCGAAGTCTTGCCCACCCCGGGCGGTCCGATCAAGCAGAGCACCGGGCCTCGCACCTGCTTCGACAGCTTCATCACGGCGAGGTGCTCGAGGATCCGCTCCTTCACCTTGGTCAGGCCGAAGTGATCGGAGTCGAGTAGCTCCTCCGCCACCTTGAGGTCGAGCCGATCCCGCGTCTGCTTGCGCCACGGCACCGAGATCAACCAGTCGAGATAGGTGCGGGTGACGGTCGCCTCGGGCGAGAGGAGCGCCATCTTGGAGAGGCGATCCAGCTCGCGAAGGGCCTTCTCCTCCGCCTGCTTCGGCATGTGGGCGGCGCGAATCTTCTGCTCGAGCTCGTCATACTCCGAATCGGGATCCGACTCTGGAAGAGGCTCGCGCTTCTGCCGTGCTGGCGGTCGAGCCGGCAGATCGGTCTCGCGGCGGCGGGCGCGTCCCACCGCCAGCTGCCCCTCCTGTTCGATCCGTCGCTCCAGGCGAAGGATCTCGAGTTCGGTGCCCAGGAAGGAGGCGAGCACGCGGAGGCGATGCGCGGCATCCGGCGCCTCCAGCAGCTCCTGCCGCGAGGAAACCTTGAGGAGGAGCTGCGCCGACATCAGGTAGGTCGCGCGGTTGGGCTCCGGCTCACTCACCGCCGCCTGGAGCGCGTCCTCCGGCACGCGCTGCGAGAGCTGCGCGTACTCCTGGAAGAGCGACTGCACCGGCTTGAGCAGGGCGAACGACTCGTCCCCCGCTCTCGGCTCCTCCGGACAGGGCGCCGGCTCCACCTCGAGGCAGGAGTCCACCACCTCGACCGAAGCGATGTGCGCGCGCGCCACCCCCTCGACCAGGATGCGCATGGTGCCGTCGGGAAGGCGGAACACCTGGAGGAGCTTGACCAAGGTGCCCAGCTCGTAGAGGTCCCCCTGACTCGGGGAGAAGACCTCAGGACGTCGCTGGGTGCAGGCCAGGATCCACTTGCCGCCGGCGGCCGCTCGTTCGATCGCCGCGACCGATTGGGGTCGCCCGACGAAGAGCGGCAAGGTCATGCGAGGAAAAATCACCACGTCGCGAAGCGGCAGGAGCGGGACGCGACCGTTGATTCGGATCGTCTTGTCGTCCACGCGGACGGTGTAGGCCATGGAAGAAACCGCCTCCAGGATGTGCCGCCCTTCGCGGGCACGCGCCAGCTCGCGGCGTTTCCGCCGTTCAAGCCACGGGCTCCTCCCTAGGAGCCCGCGTCGCGCGCGCCGCTACGGGGCGCCGTCGGGTGTCAGGCCTCTCGTTTACTCCGGTGATCGCGGTAGATGACCTCGGGAGGTTCATTCCGCGCAATCACGCCTTCGTCTACGATGCAGGCCTCCACATCCTTCCTGGAGGGAAGGTCGTACATGATGTTGAGCATCGCGTCTTCCAGCACCGCGCGCAGACCACGCGCACCGGTTTTCCTCTTGATCGCGATGCCGACCACCGCCTTCAGCGCATCGGGTGTGAACTCGAGGCGCACGTTCTCCATGTCGAAGAACTTCTGATACTGCTTGATGATCGCGTTCTTGGGCTCGGTCAGGACCTTGAGCAGCGCCTCCTCGTCGAGATCCGAGAGGGTGGCGAGCACCGGGAGCCGGCCGATCAACTCCGGGATCAGCCCGTACTTCAGCAGATCCTCCGGTTCGATCTGGCTGTAGAGCTCGCCGACGCTGTAGTCCTTGCGTCCCTTGCTCTCCGCGCCGAAGCCGATCGCGTTCTTGCCGATTCGCTTCGACACCAGCTTGTCGATCCCGTCGAAGGCGCCGCCGCAGATGAAGAGGATGTCCTTCGAGTTGACCTCGATGTACTTCTGCTGCGGGTGCTTCCGTCCGCCTTGCGGCGGGACGTTGGCGACGGTGCCTTCCAAAATCTTGAGCAGCGCCTGCTGCACGCCCTCGCCCGAGACGTCGCGGGTGATCGAGGGGTTCTCGCTCTTTCGCGAAATCTTGTCGATCTCGTCGACGTAGACGATGCCGTGCTCCGCCGCCACCAGGTTGAAGTCGGCCGCCTGGAGCAGGCGAACGAGGATGTTCTCCACGTCCTCGCCGACGTAGCCCGCCTCGGTCAGGCAGGTGGCGTCGATCATGGCGAAGGGAACCTTCAGGAGCTTCGACATGGTGCGGGCGAGCAGGGTCTTGCCCGAACCGGTCGGCCCGATCAGGAGGATGTTCCCCTTCTCGAGCTCCACGTCGCCGTGGATCGTCGCCGGCTGCTGGATCCGCTTGTAGTGGTTGTAAACCGCGACGGAGAGGATCTTCTTGGCGCGCTCTTGTCCGATCACGTAGTCGTCGAGCACGCGCTTGATCTCGGACGGCTTCGGCAGGTTCTCCTTGTTGAGCGGAGTGTGAACCTCGCCGTCGCCTTCCAAGATGTCGTTACACAGCCGGACGCACTCGCTACAGATGTAGACCGAGGGGCCGGAGACGAGCCGCGCGACCTCTTCTTGACCGCGACCGCAGAATGAGCAGCGAATGGGATGCGGGGAGTTCATACGCTTCTTCATGTCGTCTCCTGGTCCTCACACGCCCCGCGTGCCGGGTCTCGGTCGCGGGGCCCCGGGGTTCAGAAGAGCCCCGGACTTCGCTCTGACACTAGGATCGGTCCCCCGGTTGGCATCTCCAGTCGTTATCTCTTCTTGGTGATCACTTCGTCGACGATTCCGTAGGCGAGCGCTTCCTCGGCCGACATGAAGAAGTTGCGGTCGGTATCCCGCGCGATCTTCTCGACCGGCTGGCTGGTGTGCCGGGACAGAATCTCGTTCATCTTTGCCCTGAGGGCGAGAATTTCCTTCGTGTAGATGTGCATGTCGCTGGCCTGGCCGCGGCTTCCGCCCATCGGTTGATGGATCATGATGCGGCTGTGCGGCAGCGCCTGCCGCTTCCCGTTGGTGCCGGCGGCCAGGAGCAGGGCCGCCATCGAGGCGGCCTGACCCATGCAAGTGGTGGCGACAGCCGGCTTGATGAACTGCATCGTGTCGTAGATGGCGAGTCCCGCCGAGACGATTCCACCCGGCGAGTTGATGTAGAGGTGGATATCGCGCTCGGGATCCTCCGCCTCGAGGAAGAGGAGCTGCGCGATGACCAGGTTGGCCACGATGTCATCGATCGCCGTTCCGACGAAGATGATCCGGTCCCGCAGCAGGCGGGAGAAGATGTCGTAGGCCCGCTCGCCGCGGGCGGATTGCTCGACTACGATCGGCACCAGTGACATGAGGCTCGCTTTCCTCCTGGGCTCCCGCGCTGATGACGGGGTCACCCTCGACTCGACCGCACCTTTTGGACCTTCCGTTGGTCGCCTGGACTAGGGCGTCACCACTCCCGCACTCCGCTCTCGCGGCTTCAGGATGCGATGCACCGTCGATCCGTCCAGGAGAAAGCTCAAGGTCTTCTGCTCCTGGAAGCGATCCCGGAGTCCCGGCAGCCGGCCCTCGCGGTCCAGCTTGCGACGGGCCGTCTCCGGATCCCGCTCCTGCGACACCAGGTCCGTGAGCTTCTGCTCGAACTCTTCATCGGTCAGGGCCAGTCCCTCCTTGCGCCCGATCGAATCGAGGAGGATGTCTCGCTTCCAACGCCGGAGGATCATCGGCGCCAGGGCGGTCGAAATTTCCTCATCGGTCGCCCGGGGATTGTCCTTCTTGGCCTGTTCATGCGCACGCGTGGCGGCGGCTTCCAGGAGGGGCTCCGGCACATCGAAGGCATTGGCCTCGATCAATCGGTCGACCAGCGCCTCTTCCAGCCGCTCCCGCGCGCGCATCTTCTCCTCCGCCTCGAAGCGGAGCCGGACCTTGGCCTTGAGCGAGTCGAGATCGGGCGAGCCGTCGGCCGCCTGGGCGAAGGCGTCGTTCAATTCGGGCACGTGCCGCTCGATCACTTGGAGCACCTTCAAGCGGAAGTGGCGCTCCTGCCCGGAGAGGTTCGGATCATTGGTCATCTCCGGATACTGCACGCGGATCATTTTGGTCTCGCCGTTCGAAACGCCGAGGGTCGCCTCGCGAAACTCGGGGAGCAGATTGGCGCCGCCGGCCTCCATGCGCACGTCCTCACGCTTCATCTTGGGCAGGCGATTCCCCTGCGCGTCGACCGGCTGCACCGCCACGTCGACCAGGTCGCCGGCGGCGGAAGGACGAAGCACCGGGTGGCCGGTGGCCATGCGCTGGCGGAGGTTCTCGAGGAAGTCGCCGATGACCCCGTCGTCCACCTCGGTCTCCTCCACCTCGAGTTCGAGTCCCTTGTAGCCGCTCGGCTCGAGCACCGGGAAGAGGTGCAGCACCGCGGTGAAGCGGAGCGGTTCACCCGGCCGGAAGGAGAGCTCGGTAATGCTCGGCGGGGCGGCGAGCCTCAGGTCATGGTCATCGATCACGCGATCGAGCGCTTCCGGCAGCACCTCGTTCAGTAGCTCGCGTTCGATGTTGCTCGAGAAGGTCGAGCGCACCAGCTCGGTAGGCACCTTCCCCTTGCGGAACCCCGGAATGGCCGCCTGCGCGCGATACCTCGCGACCACCTTGTCCATGCGCGCCGAGATGTCTTCCGCCGGCAGCGTCACCTCGACGCTCTTCTGCCAGGGTCCCTTTTCTTCCAACGTCGCCTTCACCGCGTTCCTCCGTAGTAATAGATCGCATCCGTCCGCGAGCCTGCTCGCGGATGGTGCGAGAGGGGGGACTTGAACCCCCACGAGTTGCCTCACTGGAACCTAAATCCAGCGCGTCTGCCAGTTCCGCCACTCTCGCCCGTAGCGCACGAGCCGTGTCCCCGGAGCGCCGTCGATCACGAGGCGCTCCGCTCTCGGGGGCACAGCACGAGGAGTCGTTCCGCACAGCCCTAACGGAGCAGAGCCCTAACGAAGCACAGCCCCAGGGGAATCGGGGCATTATAGAAGGGCAGCCACCCGTCGGGCGACGATCTTTCCCATCGCCTCGGTGGTCAGGCCGTTGCCCGCCGCGGCCGAGGGAATCTCCCCGTCTTGGAGTGCGCCCGCGACCGCCTGCTCCACTGCCGCCCCCTCCGTCGGATGGCCGAGGTAGTCGAGCAGCATCTGGATCGACAGGATCGCGGCGAGCGGACAGGCGAGCTGCTTCCCCGCGATGTCCGGCGCCGACCCGTGAATCGGTTCGAAGAGCGAGACCTTTCCCGGGTGGAGGTTGCCGGAGGCGGCCACCCCCATGCCGCCCGCGATCATCGCTCCCAGGTCGGTCAGAATGTCGCCGAAGACATTCGAGGTCACCACCACGTCGTACCCCTCCGGCTCGCGCACCAGCTTCATGCAGGCGGCGTCGATGTACTCCGCGTTGGTGGCGACATCCGGATACTCCTGGCCGATCTCGGCGAAGGCGCGTCTCCAAAGATCGAAGGCCCGGACCGCATTCGCCTTGTCGACCAGGGTCAACTTCTTCCGCCGCCGGCGCGCCAGCTCATAGGCGTAGCGAAAGAGGCGATCGGCACCCTTGCGGGTCAGGATCATCTCCTGGATCGCGACCTCGTCGGGCGTGCCTCGTTTGAAGTGCCCGCCCATTCCGGTGTAGAGGTCCTCGGTGTTCTCCCGCACGGATGAAGTCGATTTCCGCCGGCGTCTTCCTTGAGCGGACAGAGCCGCTCGTCGTAGAGCTTCTGGACTGGCCGCAGGTTGATGTAGAGGTCGAGGCCGAAGCGCAGGCCGGCGATGATGGCGCGCTCGAGCAGGCCCGTCTCGATCCGCGGATCACCGATCGCGCCGAGCAGCACGGCATCCAGACCGCGGATCTCCTCGAGTGCCTCGGCCGGGAAGGTCTCCTTCGTCTTGAGGTAGTGCTCCGAGCCGAAGGGATAGCGCGTGAGCTCGAAGCGGAGGGCGCGCTTCTCCGACACCACGTCGAGCACGCGCAGTGCCTCGGCCATTACCTCGGGGCCCACGCCGTCTCCCGCGATCACCGCCAGGCGATAGCTCTTCGTCACCGACATCCTCGTCCCTCCGGCCTCAGGCGGCGTGCTCGATCAGGATCGCAATGCCCTGGCCGCCGCCGATGCAGGCGCTGGCGATGCCGTAACGACCGCCGGAAGCGCGCAGCTCACGGGCGAGGGTCAGGGTGATGCGCGCACCGGTTGCACCGAGCGGGTGACCGAGTGCGATCGCGCCGCCGTTGACGTTCACCTTCGCGCGGTCGAGGCCGAGGTCGCGTTCGACCGCGATGTACTGCGCGGCGAAGGCCTCGTTGATCTCGAAGCGATCGATCTCCGACAGCTTGAGGCCGGCCTCGGCGCAGAGCGCCTTGAGCCGGCGCCGGACCGATCCCCATCTCGGAGGGCTCCACGCCGACGACCGACCATCCGAGGATGCGGGCGAGCGGCTCGTCCCATCAGCGCGGTCCCTCGCGTGCGGAGCACGAGGGCGCAGCCGCCGTCGACGATGCTGGAGGCGTTGCCCGCCGTGACGAACCCGTCCTTCGAGAAGACGGCGGGGAGCGCGGAGAGCCCCGCCATGGTGCTGTCCGCCTTCAGGTGGTCGTCGGCCGTCATCTCGATCGTCTTCTTACCGAGGGTCACGGTAACCGGAGTGATCTCGTCGTTGAAGTAGCCGCTCGCCTGCGCCTTCCCTGCGCGCGTCTGCGAGAGCAGCGCGAACTCGTCCTGCTCTGCGCGCGTGATCTCGAAACGTCGCGCCAGCTTCTCCGCCGTCTGCGCCATGAGCAGGCCGCAGGTCGTGTCGAGCAGCGACACCATGAGCGTGTCCTCGAGCGGCGCATTGCCCATCTTGAGCCCGCCGCGGAGGCCGCGGATGACGTGCGGCGCTTGGGAGAGGTTCTCCATCCCGCCTGCCACCACGGTGCGCGCCTCGCCCAGCAGCATCATCTGCGAGGCGGTGACCAAGGCCTGAATGCCGGAGCCGCAGATGCGGTTGACGGTCAGAGCCGGCACCTTCACATCGAGGCCCGCGCGAAGGGCGACGTGGCGCGCGCCGTAGAGCGCGTCGCCGCTCGTTTGGAGCGCATTGCCCATCACCACGTGATCGACGTCGGCCGGGGCCACGCCGGTCTTGGCCAGCGCCGCCTTCGTCGCGAGCGCGCCTAAGTCGATCGCCGAGAGCGAAGCGAAGAGCCCGCCCATCTGTCCGTCACCGCGGCGGCCGGTCTGCCACTCCGCCATCGGCGTGCGCGCGCCGCCCAAGATGGCGATCTTCTCCTTCGAAATCATGGCCTCCTCCTTCTGGTGGCTCAGGCGCCGGTGAACGCCGGCTTGCGCTTTTCCAGGAATGCGTGGGTTCCCTCGCGCCAATCGTGCGTGGCGGCGAGGCGTCCGAAGTGATCCGCCTCGAGCGCGAGCGCCTCGCGCATCGAGAGGTCGCGGCCGCGAATGACCGCGGCGAGCGCGTCGGCCACCGCGCGCGGTCCGCGCAGATTGATCCGCGCGGCAATCGATCGACAGACTTCCATCAGCTCCGCCGGTTCAGCGACACGATTGGCCAAACCGATGCGATGCGCCTCCTCCGCCGTGATCGGATCGCCGGTCGCGATCAACTCGATCGCCCGACCCAAGCCGACCAGACGCGCGAGACGCTGGGTTCCGCCGTAGCCAGGAATGACGCCGAGGCTAACCTCCGGCAGTCCTACCTTGGCGGTCTTGGCCAGCACGCGGATGTGGCAGGCGAGCGCCAACTCGCATCCGCCCCCCAGGGCGAAGCCGTTCACTGCCGCAATCACCGGCTTGTCCAGGCTCTCGATCGCGTTGAAGAGGGCTTGGCCGCGGCGGGCGTAGGTGGCTGCTCCCTCGGTGTCGAGGTCGGCCAGCTCCTTGATGTCCGCGCCGGCGACGAAAGCCTTCTCCCCCGCTCCAGTCACGATCAGACCGCGGAGCTTGGTGTCGTTGCGGGCCGCACCGACCAGCGCCTCGAGGTCCTTGAGCAGGCCGTCGTTCAGCGCATTCATCGCTTCGGGGCGCGAGACCGTGCATTCCCACCAATCCGCGCGCGGCTCGACCTGCACGTGCTTCAGTTCCATCTCCCTCTCCTTTGGACGCCGGTAGCCCTATCGCTCGAACATCCGGATCGCTCGACCGAATCACTCGCTCAAGCAGCTTGACGCTGGAATAGCATCGCGTGCCCCATGCCGCCGGACACGCAGAGCGTGGCGAGCCCGCGGCGGGCGTCGCGCTTGATCATCTCGTGGAGCAGCGTGACCACGATGCGCGCGCCGCTCGCGCCGATCGGATGGCCGAGCGCGATGGCCCCACCGTTCACGTTGAGCTTCTCGCGATCGAAGGCCAGTTCACGATCGACCGCCAACACCTGCGCGGCGAAGGCCTCGTTGAGCTCGACGAGATCGATCGAGCGGAGTGAGCCGTCACCACCCGCGGCCGCCTTCCTTGCGAGCAGCTCGCGCACGGCCGGGACCGGACCGATCCCCATCACCCGTGGATCGACGCCCGCGCTGTGCCAACCGTCAAGCGTCGCGAGCACCGGCGCGCCCAGCCGGCGGGCTGTTTCCCCGCGCATCAACACCAACGCGGCGGCGCCGTCGGTGATCCCCGACGCGTTGCCCGCGGTGACGCAACCGTCGGCAGAGAAGACCGGCGGCAGCTTGGCCAGGCTTTCGAGCGTGGTGTCGCCGCGCACGTGCTCGTCGGCCGTGACGGCAGGCTTCCCCTTGTGCGAAGAGGGCACGGCGACCAGCTCGGCGTCGAAGCGCCCCGCGGCCTGGGCCCGCGTCGCGCGCGTTTGACTCTCGAGCGCGTAGGCATCTTGTTCCGATCGCGAGATCGCGTACTGCGCGGCCAAGGTCTCGGCGGTCTCGCCCATCAGCTGCTCGGCCAGGGGACAGAGGAAGCCATCACGATACATCGCGTCCTCCACCTTGGCGTGGCCGAGCCGATAGCCGTTTCGCATCCGATCGAGCAGGAAGGGGACGCGGCTCATCGACTCCATCCCGCCGGCCACCACGCTCTCCGCTTCGCCGCTCGCGAGAAGGCGAGCTGCTTGCGCGATCGCTTCGAGACCGGAGGCGCAGGCCATGTTGATCGTGAGGGCGACGGTCGATTCGTCCAGTCCGGCTCGCACCGCGACTTGGCGCGCGGGATTGGGCCCGGCGCCTGCCTGTCGCGCGGAGCCGAGCACCACCCGAGGGTCGGGGAGTCGATCGACGCCGACGGCGCGGAGATCGTCCAGCACCGCGCGCACCGCGAAGGCGCCGAGTTCGGGCCCGCTGAACCCCGAGAGCCCACCGAGAAAGCGGCCGATCGGCGTGCGCCTCGCCGCCACCACCACGATCGACCCGGCGCTCGGAGCGGAGCCCGTGGTCATCGTGAGCGCTCCGGCTTCGGCTCCTCGGTCACGAGGCCTACATTCACCAGGCCGGCCTCCTTGACCGTCGAGAGGAGACGCGCCACCACGCCGTAGGCGACGTTCTCATCCGCCTGCACGAAGACCGGCGGCTTGTGCGCGGCCGCCGCCGCGGTCGACAACTTGGACTGGAGTTCCGCCTCGCTGAGGGCGGTGTTGTTCCAGAGGCACTCGCCGCTCTTCTTCACCACCAGCACGATTCGATCCTGATCCACCTCGAGTCCCTGCCCCTTCGCCTCGGGCAGGTCCACCTCCACTCCCTGCTGCAGGAGCGGCGCGGAGATCATGAAGACGATCAGGAGCACCAGCATCACGTCGACGAGCGGGGTGACGTTGATCTCGGCCAGGGTCGAGGGAAGCCCGTGCGAGCTCGACGGCCCTTTCACGAGCGGTACCCCTCGCCGCGGCGCGCATCGCCGCGACTCCCATCGCTCCTGAGCGCGAGTGAGAGCGAACCGCGATCGGCGTAGAGCACCGGCTGGAGGAGGTTCAGCACCTCCTGCGAGAAGTTGTCGAGTTCGAGCGCGCGCTTGCGGACGCGCGTGGAGAAGTGGTTGTACGCGACCACCGCGGGAATGGCGGCGGCCAGGCCGATCGCGGTGGTGATGAGTGCTTCGGAGATGCCAGGCGCCACCACCGCGAGGCTGGCCGACCCGGTCCGCGCGATGTGGCGGAAGGAGTTCATGATTCCCCACACCGTTCCAAAGAGCCCGACGAAGGGAGCGGCGCTCGCGGTGGTGGCGAGCCACGACGCATGGAGCTCAGTCTGCGCCAGCTGCTCCGAGCGCGCCTTGGCCAGGGCTCGTTCCATCGTGTCGACTCCGACCGTGCGGTACGCCTCGTCGGAGAGAGGCAGATCGGAGAGCCTCGCCACCTCGTGATAGCCGGCGGCGAAGAGGGCGGCCATCTGCGATGCCGCGTGGTGGGCGACGAGATCGAAGGCCTGCTCCACGCCGCGCACGCGGGCGAAGGCGGCGAGGAAAGCCTGATCGGCTCGATCGGCGCGACGGAGCTGCGTGAACTT
>JAXLXQ010000054.1:0-24334 GCA_046327845.1 Candidatus Eiseniibacteriota bacterium
CAGCACTTCCGCTCGAATTTGTAGTTGGTAATCTCGCACGAACCGGAAACGACAACAGGTCCGACGTTCAGTCCACCGTTGTAGTCGCACACCGCAGCAATCCCTGGCCATGGTGCGTGATTCATGTCCAATGAGCACGTCACCGCGGCCGCATCGCTTGTCATCGCGGCGAGTGCGGCGGTGGCGAGCAAGATCGCGAGGGTGCTGAGGATTCGCAGTTTCACGTTGGTACTCCTCTCTCTATCACGGTTCAGTCGCATCGGCTGGCCCACTTCACGACGAAGCCATCTTGGCAGAAAAGGAGTGGAAAGACCTTAGGCTCGAATTTGAACCGAAGCAATGAACTTCTCGGTCGGATCCGATCTGCGCCGGTCAGTCTGGTCGCATCCCAGCGGCGACATCTGACATCCGTCCTCGCCACGCGTTCCGTCATGGAGCAATCGATCGCCCACGTACCCAGTGCGAAACAAAGGCCCCCGCCCCGTGCTAGGGCGAGGGCCGTGATGGAGTCCCTTCCCGGGTCTTGGGCTAGTGGGTCAGCACTAGCGAGCGTGTGGTGCTGAAGTTCGGTGCCACCATGCGGTAGTAGTAGACCCCCGAGGCCACCGAATGGCCGCCGTCATCGCGACCGTCCCACGCCGCCGCGTGGTTGCCGGCTGAGACTGAGTCGTCCAGGAGTTCGCGTATCGCGCGGCCGTTTACGTCGTAGACGGTAATCCTGATCCGCGACTGTGCAGGCACCTGATACACGATCTGTGCGGTGCCACGGACCGGATTCGGCGCGGCCCCGAATAGTGCGAAACGAAGACCAGTGCTCTGATTCGGGTCACCGACCGCCACCGATCCGTCCATGTCCGCGAGGATCTCGAAATCGTCGACGCCAGCCTCAACCAGTGAAGGAGGGTCGTTGTCTCGAGCGGTGAAGCGGACCTGCACAGAGCCAAGTGCAGCGCCGTAGCGCGCCTTCAGATCGTCGGTGAAAGGCTCCCAGCCCACCGTCGATGCGGTCGTGTTCAGAATCTGCTGCCAGGGGCCCCCGTTGTTTCGAATCTCGACCACCCAAGGGTCCAGGCCAGGGCTTTGGCCGGCGTCATTGGAGTACCAGTGGAAGAACTTCACCTTTGCGGTGAAGGCTCCCGTCAGGTCGTACGTGACGGTCTGCAGAGTCGTCTTGCCACCGTCAACATCGGCCACTCCGTCACCCTGCCCGGCGGCCGCGTTTCCTGTAACCCAACACGTGGTCCCGGGAGCAGGTGTGTGGTCATTCTCCGGTTGCGCGGCCGTTCCATTCGGATCGACACGGACCCACTGGCCGGTGGTGGCGTTGTCGTTCCCATCAGGGTTGATCGTCCAGCTGTTCGCGGCTTCTTGCGTGTCGTAGAGCAGAGGGATGTCGAAGGTGTGATTTACCACCGGTGCGCCTTCCGGACTAGTCCGGACCTTACCGGTGGTTGTGGCCGCGTGAATGTAGTACTCGACTTCGGAAGGCTGCGAGAGGGCAGGGATCGTCGCCGTGTAGTTGTTCACTCCAGAGCCGGCGAGAAGCAGCCGGGTGAAGCTCCCGCCGTTGACTCGATAGTCCACGTACAACTCAGCCGGAACAAGCGTCCCGCTACCCGTGGTGATCGTGCAGTTAATGACCTTCGAGCCCTCGGTGGTGGTCGTCACGATCGGCGTGTGCGTGATCGTGATCCCCTGGGTCTGGGCGGGGCAACTGAATCCGTGATTGGCCGCGGCCGCACAGATCGAATTGAAGTTCGGCGTGCCATCCGACAGGTTGCCGTTGTTGTCGTCCGCCACGAAAGTCGCGAGCACCTGTGCCGTTTGATTCTGAGGGGCGCTCAGCTTTCGGCCGAAGTGCCAGAGGCTGGCAGACTCCACGAACCCGGTCTGCTGACCGTGGGCCGCTTCCAGTAGCTCCGTGAGATCCCAGTGGAAGCCCGCAATGACGCGGCCAGCGGCGTGGATTTCCTGACCGACGACGTTCTCCGGGTAGCGAAGGGCGTTGTGCGAGTTTCGAATCCCGGCGTTGCAGTTGTCCTGGTAGAAGCCGCGGCCGATGATCGACTCCTCGGTCATGAAGTTTGCCAGAACGTCCCCGTTGCCTTCGCCCAGTCCTTCATTGCCCTGGCCACCGATAAGCGCGTTCTGAACGCCATGGCCAAACTCGTGGTGAACCACGCCCTGAATGGTGCCGGTGTTTGCGAAGCCGCCGCCGGCGGGGCAGAAGTTGATCGTCCCATCCCAGTAGGCGTTGCCCGGGCAGAAGGTCGGGTCATTGATGCTGACGAACGCGGAAATTCGCTGATTCGAGTAGGTGAACGCGGGATCGAAGAGGTTGAAGAAGTCGTGAATGTCATTGACCGCGAGGTACGTGTCCCGCTCGTCCTGGGCTGAGTTCGAGGCGTTGAAGTGGACGTTGAGCGGCACGCCCGGGGTGGCGGTGCCGCTGAACTGCGCCTCGGCGCCCGCGTTGTTATTGAGGTCGACGTAGGGGCTGTAGAGATCGGCGGTCACGGTGCGCGGCGTGTTGTCACCGTTGGTGATCGTCCATGTCCCGTTCTGTCCGGCAAAGGTGGTACCGCCACCGGTCACGTTGACGCGGAGGTACTTGTACGCTTGGTTCTGCGTGCCGTTGCAGTAGGTGTCTTCTTCCACATCGCCGTCGGCGTTGCCCGTGTAGTTGGCGAAGTAGATGCCATTGTCGCGCGAGAGGATCTCGCCGGTGTGAGCGTCGACGTAGGTCTGCCACTTGCCGAGCGGTTCGCGGGTGCGCACGGTGGCGCGCCAGACGAGGTGATGCTCGACCGTCGTCTCGCTGATCGGAACCGGAAGGATGAAGAGGCGCGTGCCGACCTCGACTCGATCCGTCTCCGGATTGAAGGGGACGTCCCGTTGCGCGATCGCCTCGGCCATCTTCGCGGTGATCGACGGCTTCCAGTTGACCTCGATGTTCGAGTAGAAGTCCGAACCACCGGTGAAGAAGCGCCCCTCGTCAGTGAAGATGAGGTGAACGCGGCCGCCGATCACGTCGACGCCATGATATGACTGCTGGAAGATGATCGACTGCTTGCCCAGGGCCTCGCGCTGCGCCCAGATGCGGAGGTCGTTGACGTTGGCGCGGAACACGTCGCGATTCTGATTGATCAGGCCGCGGGCAACCCCGACCACCATCTCCTGAGTGGTCAGCACATCGGAAACCACCGCGCCCGAGCCGTAGAAGTTGGAGGGCGTCATCGTCTGCGGATTCCAGTTGTAGACGTGCCACTCGCCGTCGAACTTGGCGGTGAGGGCGCTCTCGACCGTCGACTGGGCCTGCGTGGTCAGCTCAGAACGGTACGAGACCAGGTCAAATTGGCGGAGGGGCTTGTCGAGCTTCTGCGCCGTTGTCGATTCGGTGAAGCCCCAGGCGCCGGTCGCCGCGCAGGCGACGAGCCCCAGGGTCAGGGACAAGCGGGTTCGATTCATCCGGTGCGTACTCCTTCTAAGCGATTGGCCAGGCAAGTGGAGACCTCCTGCCTCTGATCCACGCCGGGGTGTGCCGCCGAACGGCCGGGGCATCTGCGCGGTTGAGGGTCTGTCGAGACCGTGCGAATTATATCGGAAGCCTGGCAGTTTTTTGTACGACAGATTGTGGCAGGGGGGCGGCCCCCCCTACGCCCGCACGTGCCGCCGCTCGGCGATCTCCTGGCGCAGCAGCGCCTGGAAGGCGTCGACCGCGAGGGTCTCCTGCCGCTCGACCTGGTAGCGCCTAAGGGTCACGGTCCCCTCCTCCGCCTCCTTCTTGCCGATCACGAGCAGGATCGGGAGCTTCTCGATGGCACCGTGGCGGATCTTCTTCCCGAAGGAGTGGGGCGAGAGGTCGATCTCGGCCCGCTCCCGGTCGGCCCGGAGCTTCCGCTGGACCTCCTCGGCGTAGGGGAGGAGGTCGTCCGACACGGTGATGAGCCGGACCTGGACCGGCGCCATCCAGGTGGGGAAGGCGCCGCCGTAGTGCTCGATCAGGTAGGAGAGCATCCGCTCGTGGGTCGAGAGGGGCGCGCGGTGGAGGATGACCGGCCGCTGCTCCTGGCCGTGCTCGTCGATGTAGTGGAGGTCGAAGCGCTCGGGCGAGACCGAGTCGTACTGGATGGTCGAGACGGTCTCCTCGCGGCCGAGCAGGTTCTTGAACTGGATGTCGATCTTGGGGCCGTAGAAGGCGGCCTCGTCCTCGCCGACGTAGTAGTCGACGCCGGCCTGCACCAGCGCCTCGCGGACCACCGCCTCGGCTTCCTGCCAGAGCGCCTCGTTGTCGTGGTACTTCTCGCGGCGCGCGGGATCGTGCAGCGAGAGGCGGAAGCGATAGTTGGTAAACTCGAAGACCTGATAGATCTCGCGGTACATCTCGAGGATCCGCGCGATCTCCTCGAGCGCCTGCCCGCGGGTGACGTAGATGTGCGCGTCGTTCATGGTGAGGCAGCGGACGCGCAGGAGCCCCGACAGCTCGCCCGACTGCTCGAAGCGATAGCAGGTGCCGTACTCGGCCAGGCGCACCGGAAGCTCGCGATAGGAACGCGGCCGGTGCTTGTAGATCATGTGATGGTGCGGGCAGTTCATCGGCTTGAGGTAGAAGACCTCCTTCGGCCGTTGCCCTTCGCCCTCTGCGTGCGCGCCCAGGTCCTCGCCGTTCGCCACCTCGTGCGCGGTCTCCTCCACCTCCATCGGCGGGAACATCGACTCCTTGTAGTAAGGAAGGTGGCCGGAGCGGTAGTAGAGCTCCTGTTTGGTGATGTGCGGGGTCGAGACGCGGTCGTAGCCGTAGCGGAACTCGAAGTCCTTGGCCAGGGCCTCCACCTCGTCGCGCAGCACGGTGCCCTTGGGTAACCAGAGGATCAGCCCTTTGCCGATCTCGTCCTCGATGTGGAAGAGTTCCAGTTCGCGGCCGAGCTTCTTGTGGTCGCGCTCCTGCGCCAGCTTGCGCCGCGCGAGGTAGTCGTCGAGCTCCTGCTTGGTGCGGAAGGCGAGGCCGTAGATGCGGGTCAGCATCTTGTTCTTCTCGCTGCCGCGCCAGTAGGCGCCGGCGATCGAGTCGAGCAGGAAGGCGTCCTCGGGGATCTCCTTGGTGGTCTCGACGTGCGGGCCTTCGCACATGTCGACGAAGGGACCGTTCTCGTAGAAGGAGATGATCTGGACCCCCTTGTCGCGGAGATCGCTCGCCGCCTCGTGCTTGTAGGGCTGCGCCATCTCGCCGACCTTGGCCAGCGCGTCGACCGCCGAGAGCTCGCTCCGCGCGAAGGGCTGCTTCTGGCGCAGGATCTCCTTCATCTTCTTCTGCAGCTTGGGCAGGTCGGCCGCGGTGATCGGCTCGGGCAGATCGAAGTCGTAGTAGAAGCCGTGCTCGACCGGCGGGCCGAAGCCGAGCTTGGCGGTCGGCTGGAAGGAGAGCACCGCCTGCGCCAGCACGTGGGCGAGCGAGTGGCGGATGCGATAGAGGGCAGCGGCCTCGGCGTCGAGGCCGGCCACTGCCTTGGCGATGTCCTGGTCTTGCATGGTCTCCTCCCGAGCGAAGCGTCGAGCCGGTCGAATTCGGCGGAGGGTAGCAAAACGAGGGCGGGATCGCATGCGGCGCGCGCAGGATTCCTCTTGCCGGAGCGCCGGCTCGAACCGAAGAATCGGCCGTCTCTGGGCACCCAACCGGATGAGGTTCGAGCTGCGCCGACTGCGACGGACATGGTGGGCGAGGGGAACGATCGGCCTCGCGCTGGTCTTGGGTCTCCTCATGCCCGCTGGAGCGAAGGGCGCGGAGTTGCCCCGGCCGCGTGAGGCGCGCCCCCGCATCGGTCTGGCCCTCTCCGGCGGCGGCGCGCGCGCCCTGGCCGAGATCGGCGTGCTCCGCGCCTTCGAAGAGGCGGGGGTCCCGATCGACTGCATCGCCGGAAACTCGATGGGCGCGCTCTTGGGCGGACTCTACGCCGCGGGGATCGACTCGGACTCGCTTCGCGTGCTGGCGCACAGCCCGAACCTCTTTCGCCCCGCGACCGGCTACGCGAACCAGAGTGTCTTTCAGAAGCAGTTGGTGAGGCCCCAGGCCTTTGGCCTCTACTTCGACGGCTGGGAGTACCGCCTGCCGCAGTCGCTGCTCAGCGATTCGAACCTGAACTGGATGATCGTCTCGCACACCGCGGCCGCCTCGCTCGCCGCGGGTGGCGACTTCGATCGTCTGCCGATCCCCTTCCGCGCGGTGGCGCTCGATCTAAGGAGCGGCGAACTCAACGTCTTTCGCTCGGGCGATCTGGCGCGCGCGATTCGCTCGAGCATCTCGGTGCCGGTCACCTTTCCGCCGATCCGCATGCATCAGCCGGAGCGGATCCTGGTCGACGCCGGGCCGCGCGCGAACCTGCCGATTGACCTTCTGAGCGAGATGGGCGCAGAGCGCGTGATCGCGGTCAACTGCACCCAAGGGATGAACGATCAGCGGTCGATCGAGGACGTGAGCGAGGTGGCGCTGCGCCTGGTGCGCATCCTCTCGACGCCGGTCGACTCGAGCGCGGTCGACGGGTGGGATGTTTGGATCGAGCCGAAGACTCCGGGCGTCGGCATGAACGAGTACGACCGAGCCGACGAGATGATCGAGGCGGGATACCAGGCCGCAAGAGCGAAGCTGCCGGAGGTCCTGCGCCTGCTCGAGTACGAACCGAGCCTCGCGAGCAACCTGTCCAACCAACGCGATCGCGCGGGTGCGGCGGAGGAGGGCGCGGAACCGGCGCGGGTCGCGCAGCGGACGAGCAACGATCGCGACGCGCGGCCGGCGTTGGCGCCGCTTCGCGTGGCCTACATCCGGCTCGAAGGACGGCGCCTCTCCTACTCGTGGGTGCCGCGTTCGGAGCTGGGCATTCGCGCGGGGGACCGCTTCGACTTGGCGAAGCTGGGTCGCGGCGTACGCCGTCTGTATGGCACCAACCTCTACGACTCGGTCTGGCCGCGCCTCGAACCGGTCGGCAATGATCAGGTCGGCATCGTGCTCGAACTGGAAGAGCGGCGCCCCACCTTCGTCTCGGTCGGGCTGCTCTACGACAACAGCCGCTTGGTCAACACCAACCTCGAGTGGACCTACTCGAACCTGCTGCGCCTGGGCGAGACCTGGTACGTCGACCTGGCGCTCGGCAACCACCGCGACGGTGGCGAACTCGGCGTGCGATCCGGTCGGATGCGCGGCGTGCCGCTCGCCTTCGATCTGGTGGCGAAGACCAACCGCACCACCTATCGACTGCGCGACGGCGGCGAACTCAGGCGGAAGATTCGCGGCGTTCAACTCTCGACCGGCGCCCTCGGGATCCGTCAGGCGATGCTCCTGGCCGGCGCGCGCGTGCTGCGCGACGAGGGGGAGCCGGTCGGCAGCGCGTCGCTCGGTGACCTCGGTCTGGGCCGCGGTTGGAGCGCGACCGATCGAAGCCTCTTCGCCACCCTCTGGGTCGACGGCACCGACCAACGCGTGCTCCCGACCCGGGGCTTGAGGGCGCGCGCCGACTACGAGATCTTCTTTTCGCCGAACCTCAAGGTGCGGCATCTCTCCTACTCCGGCTGCGCGTCGCTCAGCGTGCCGATTCGCGCGCTCAGCCTGACCGGGGAGGCGGCGCTCGGCGGGGTGAGCCGCGAGGACCTGCCGTTTCGCTCCGATCATCGCGTCGACCTGACCCGCGCGACGCTCGGGCGAATGGAGCGTGCGAGCTTCGCGCCATTCACCGGCATGGCCGGCGCCACGGTCGGCTATCGCCTGGCCAGCAACCTCTCGCTCTTCACCTCGGGGCGCGCGGGGCTCTGGTCGCGCAGCTTCGACGACCTGAAGCTCGAGTCGGCGCGCCGCGGGTTGGAGAGCGGGCTGCTCCAACGCACCCCGATCGGGCCGATCTCGCTCGGCGTCGCGATGGAGGAGGAGCGGGGTCCGTTCTACTTCATCCAGGTGGGGCACGATCTCCTGCCCGAGCGGTAGCGGCTGCGCTAAACTGCGCGCGCCATGGCTACCTTCGTACCGAACTATCACGAAGCGCACCTCGTCGTCGCCGGCATTCGCGTCGTGCAGCATCGCGAGGGGCGGCCGCCGACGCCTGAAGAGGTGGCGGAGCTGATCGCCCTGCCGAAGGAGAAGGTGCACGTGCTGCTTCGCGCCCTCGCCTCGCGCGGGGTGGTGCAGATCATGGAGAACCCCTTCGAGGTGCGGCTCGACGTGCTCGATCCGGCTCCGCTCGAGACCCTGCCGCGCGACGCATCCACGCCCGAGATGAAGGGCGAGCTGGACGAGTTCTACGAGCGCGAACGCGAGAAGAAGGCGGAGATGGACCGCATGTTTCGCGGCGGCGAGGTGGACAAGCGTCGCCAGGATCGCGTGAAGAAGCTCGAAGAGGAGTTCCGGAAGTTCAAGCCGAAGGGAGGCCCGGAAGGGCTCTTCAAGGGAGACGAGTAGCGCCGCGGCTTCGCTCCGGTCGCGCCTGATCGATTGAGGTCAGCGCCCCGCCTCGATCCTCTCCAGATTGCGTCGCGCCGACGCGTGCGCGGGCGCGATGGCGAGCGCGCGTTGGAAGGCGGCCCGCGCCTCCTCTCGTCGACCCAGCTGTGCACGCGCGATCCCGAGGTTGTTCCAGGCGTCGGCATTTCGCGGGCGCGTTGCGAGGAGCGACTCCAAGGTTCGGGCCGCGCCCGCCGTGTCGCCTCGACGGGACTCCAGCGCGGCGAGGAGGAGCGCGAGCTCCTCTTCCTTAGGGGCCTCGTCTCGCGCGGCGCGCAGCACCGCGATCGCGTCGTCGAGTCGCGCGCGCTCAAGGAGTCGACCGAGTCCCACCGCCGCCGCCGTGAGATCCGGTTCGAGTCGAAGTGCGTGACGGTAGCTGGCCTCGGCCCGCGCGGTGTCGCCCCGCGCCGCCTCGACCGAGGCGAGATCCGACCAGGCCTCGGCAAAGGTCGAGTCGATCGCGACCGCGCGAGTCGCCGCCTCCTCCGCGCGCGCGAGGTCGCCCCCACGGCCGAAGAGCACGGCGAGGTCGGCCCACGCCTCCTCGTGCCTCGGATCGATGCGCACCGCTTGCTGAAGCTCCGTCACCGCCTCGCGATCGCGCGCGAGCGCGGCCAGCGCGGTGCCGCGGAGGAAGTGCGGTTCGGCCGGCGCCGGCGGCAGGTCGGTTGCGCCGAGCGGTCCCCCGCCCAGGAGCGCGAGCGCCAAGCAGAGCACCAGCGCGACCCCGGGACCCGCGAGCGAACCGCGCGCCTCGCGCCAACGACGCACCAGCTCCTCGAGCGCGGCCGCCGCGAGGATCACGAGGAAGGGGATCATCGGCAGTCGATGTCGCGCGGAGGGGAAGAAGAGGACGACCCCCGCGGCAATGAGCAGCACCACCCACGCGAGGGGATCGCGTCGGAATCGCCACCCGAGGCCAAGCAGCGCGAGGGGTCCGACCAATCCGAAGGGAAAGCCGAAGGGACCGATCTTCCAGAGGAGGATCGCGAGGAGCCGCGACCCACCGCGCGCCTCGTAGAGGTCGAGGTTTCGCTTCACCTCGCGCGCGGCGCAGAGGTCCAGGCCCTTTCGCAGAAGCCCGGCGAGGAATGCGCCCGGCTGATCCACCATCCACCTCGTTGCAGCGCGATAGAAGAAGCGCGAGGCCTCGATCTCTTCGGCGCGCCGGGTCTCGCGCCAAGGGCGCGCCACGAGAGCGGTCCACTCGCGCCCCGGGCGGATCGCGAGGGTGTGGCGCGCGTCTGCGTTGTTCGCGAGGAAGAGGTTGATCCCACCGCTGGTGGAGATGGGGATGAACGCGTGCGCGGTGCGCGCGTTGTGCACCGTGACCGGGGTCACCGCGAGGGCGAATCCGATCAGCATCGCGGCCGCCGCCCGCGCCGCTCTGACCTCGCGCTTCCAGAGGCGGAGGAGCAAGGCGAGCGGCAGAAGGAGCAGCAGGTTCTCACGGCAGAGCGTGGCCAATCCGAGCGCCAGCCCCGCGCCCATCGCACGAAGGAGCCGCGGCCGCGCGCGATCGATCTCGTCCAACAGCGCCCAGAGAAGGAGAAGGAAGGTGCCGAGCGTCTCGCGAAGGAGCTGTCCTTCGAAGTAGAGGAGTGGCCCGTAGAGGCAGGCGATGCCGAAGGCGACGCGCGCCCACCGCTCGGGCAGTCGGCGCCGCGCGAGCGCCAGCACCAGCACGCAAGAGCCGGCGCCGATCAGCGCCTGCACCAGTCGCGCCGTCGGCCAGCTCCACCCGAAGAGCCGATAGAGGCCGCCCAAGAAGAAGGAGTAGAGCGGCGCTTGCCAGAAGGGCTCCGCGCCAGGCCAGGTGCCTGCGAGGAGCGCGCGCGCCTCGCCGTCGAAGGTGGCGGCATCGACCACCGGCAGATTGAGCAGCCCCGCGCGATTCCACTCGAAGAAGAAGAAGAGGCGCGGCAGGAGCGCCAGGAGGAAGGCGCGAAGCGGCCAGGCGCGGCCAGGCTTCACCGTTCGATCGACTCCCTCTTGGCAACGGCGAGGAGGCGATCCCCCCCGCGATTGATGAGGCGCGAGGAGAGGATCGCCGGCACCTGCATCGTCACCTTGGCCGAGTTCTCGAGCGCGGAGCCGCGGAGGCCCATGCGCGCGAGCGGCACCGCCGACTGCTCGATCCGCTCGACCCGAAAGCCGGCGCCGTCGATCATCCGGCGAAGCGTCGCCGGGGTGTACTCGAAGAGGTGGTAAGGCGGCAGGCGAAGCGTCTTCCACCTCCGCCGCAAGCGATAGAGCGATAGGCCGAGGCGCGCCGAAAGCAGGTTCATGGTCGAGGGAACCGCCACCACCAGTGCTCCGCCGGGGCGAAGCCAACCGGCGATGCGGCGCAGCGAGGCGGTGGGACTCGGCAGGTGTTCGAGCACGTCGCCTAGGAAGATGGCGTCGAAGCTGCGGGCCGGCAGGTGAGCGTCGTCCAGCGCCGCCTCGGTCACCTCTAGACCCAGCTCCTCGCGCGCGTGGCGTACCGCGTAGCTCGAGATCTCGACCCCCGCCACCTGCCAACCGCGATTGCGCATCTCCGACAGGAAGAATCCGGGACCGCAACCGATCTCGAGGAATCGGCCGCGCGTCTCGAGCACGGAGAGGAGACGGCGGTCCATCCGGCGCGAGGCGTTGCCGCGTTCGTGCACCCCTTGCTTTGCCTGCTCCATGTAAGCGCCGGCGCCGTGCGCGCCGATCGAGTCGCTGTGCGCGGTGAAGTATTCCTCGCCGTACATCTGGGTGATCTCTTCGCCATCAGGCTGCGGGTGGACGAAGACCAGCGCGCAGTGGGTGCAACGCACGCCGTAAAGGAAGCGGCCGCGAAAGGCGTAGCGAAAGGGGAGCACGAGCAGACGACGTTGACGGCAGAGGGGGCAGTCATCCTCGAGCAGATCGCCGATCTCGGCCTCGAGGACTCGTGTGGTGAGAATGGTGGCCACGTGCTTCGCCTCGTCGTTCTTCTAGCCCGACTCCTCCGACAGAACGACATTGTACCAACACTCGTTTTGGAAGCGCACGACCGCCCAGTGCGGACCGGGGGAGATGGCCACCGGAATGCCGCCCCAGTGCACGTGGAAGAAGCCGCTCGACTGCTGCTCGTAGAAGAACTCGCGGCGCCCGGAGAGGCTCAACCCCTCGAAGCTCGCGAAGACGGTTTGCGGAAACACCCCTTGCAGCCCGACGCCGTGGCTGTCCTCGAAAGGATTGGGTGGATTCTCCAGGGAGCCCACGGGCCGGACCGTGAGCGGGGGGACAGCGCTCGACTCAGAGGCCCAGGCGAATGGATCGCTGGTCACCCAGACCGCCGAGGCCACCTGCACGCCGAGCTGGTAGCTCCCCGTCGGCGGCGCGGTGAACTCGAACGCACCGTCGAGGGTCCAGGTCGAGTCGATCTTTGCCCCGACCGCGGCGCCGGTCGCTCCCGCGAGGAGGTAGACGCGCACGCTGTCGGCGTCGGTCAGCGCGCGCTCGCCTACCTTCGTTCCGCTCTCGTTGAAGAGGTTCGAGATCAGCGTGACGGAGCCGCGCACTCGACCGGTGGGCTGTTCCAGAGGCGGAGGGCCCACCGGTTTCTTCCCGAGGTCGCACGCGCAGAGTCCCACTGCGAGGACGAAGGGTGCGACGAATCGGCGCATCGGTCGCGCTAGGCGCGCTCGACGAAGTGACCGTCGCGGGTATCGATCTTGACCTTATCGCCCTGCTCGATGAACTGCGGCACCTTGACGATCAACCCCGTCTCGAGCGTGGCCGGCTTGGGTGAAGCGCTGGCGGTCGCTCCCTTGAGCGACGGCTCGGTCTCGGTGACGGTCAGGATGACGAAGTTCGGCAGATCGATCGAGACCGGCTGCCCTTCGTAGTAGAGCGCCTCGACCTCGTGCTCCTCGATCAGGTAGTTGGTCGCTTCGCCCAGTGTCTCCGCGTCGAGCTGCATCATCTCGTACGACTCGGTATTCATGAAGTGGTACTCGTCGCCGGAGCGATAGAGGTACTTCAGGGTGTGGGCTTCCAGGTCGGCCAACTCCACCTTGTCTTCCGAGCGGAAGCGGTGCTCGAAGGCGCCGCCGCCCTTCAGGGCGACGAGCTTGGTTTGCATCATCCCGCGGAGGTTGCCGGGGGTGTGGTGGTGCGCCTTGACGACGCGACAGGGCTCGCCCTCGAACAAGATGACGGTGCCCACCCGCAGTTGGGTCGCTGCAATCATGGAAACGGAATCTCCTTCGCCCTCACCGGGGCGCAGTTCGGGTCACGCTTGTCTTGGATTGAAGCAATCAGGATAGCCTACCGCGCGCCGGGTTGGGAACCCCGGCGCGTCCCGGCGTTTCGGTGACCCGAGGCTACTTGGTGCCGGCCGCCTTGGGCGGTTCGGCCCCCTGCCACGCATGCTCCGGCCGCGCGAGGATCTCGTCGATCACCGCGTTCACGGCGCCGGCCTCGGTGGCCTTCCCCGCTGCCGCCGCGTCCTCCGCGAGTTTCCGCGCCTCAGGGATGAACGCCTGGTAGAAGCGCTCCGCCACCTCGTACATGCCGTGCCAATGGGTGTAGTCGGGCGCCATCATCGAGGCGCCGTGGCGCGCGCGCCGCCCCTCGTGGTGCCAGAGGTAGAACCAGTCCCACTCGATCTGCTCGTCGAACTGCTTCTTGGTGATGAGCCCCTGCTTGCCTAGCTCCGCCATGATGGCCGAGCCGGGCTTCGCGAACTTCTCGTTGTAGAGGACGATCAGGTCGTCGTACTGGCGATAGAACGCGTCGACGTAGCCGGGAGCGTGGCAGTTGGTGCAGACCTTCTGCATGCGATCGCGCTTGGCGCCGGCGGAGTCGGTGATGAGCGCCGCGCGCTTCGCCGGATCGGACTCGGTGACGACGCGATTGTTGGCGTCGGTGTCCATCACGAGCGAGACCGGCGGTCGATTGGTCCAGGAGATGCGCTCGCCCGGATCGTGGGTCACGGCGAGGCCGCTGGCGGTCGCCGACATGTGGCACGTCGCGCAGGTGGGGGCGGCGGAATAGTCCTGGCCCAACACCCAGTGTTCACCGTCCAGCGCCATCCGATCCTTGAGGTCGCGGTAGGCCACGCCATGCTTCGACTCCTCGTAGATCTCCTTCTGCGGATGGTCGGGTCCCAGGTGGCACTTCCCACAGTTCTCCGGCTGACGCGCGCGGCGGGGCGAGAAGTCGTGCCGGCTGTGGCAAGCCGAGCAGGAGCCGAGCGATCCGTCGAGATTGAGGCGGCCGATGCCGGTGTTGGGCCAGGTTGCCGGGATCAGGATCGGGCGCGATTCATCATCCCGCGCGATGCGGGCGACCGCGGCGGGGTTTGTCGGCATTCCATCGGCTCCGGGCTTCAGATCGTCGACCGTGATCGCGCCGCCGTCGCTCGCCTGGAGCGCGACCTTGGCGCCGTGGCACTGCTGGCATCCACTCTGTGCGCTGGCCAGCCCGTTCACGAGCGACTTGTCCGATCCATCCCGGCCGGGCGTCGCACCGTGCGGGTTGAACGGCACGCGCGCTCCTTCGACCGTCTCCGCGAGGTAGTTGTCGAGCGAGGCGAGGATGTTGCCGGCCTTCGCGTGGTGGCTGTGCTCGAACTGGGCGTCTTCCTTCGAGTGGCAGCGCGCGCAGTCGCGAGGGGTCACGATCGTGGCGATCCAGTGACCATTGTGATCGTAGGCGTCAGGCTCGCCGTTCTTCGCCTGGTGGCAGTCGTAGCAGCCCACCTCCGCCTTCGCGTGGCCGCTGTCGTGCCACTGCTCGACGATCCCGGGGCTCTCCGCGCTGTGACACTCGAGGCACTCCGATGATGCGGCCAAGCCGGCCTTGTCGCCCGCCTCGGCCGCGATGCCTGGCGAGGTGGTGATCATGCCCGCGATCAAGGTGACCGCGAGACGTGGGCCGATCTTCATGCACTCCCTCCTTGGAATGGGTCCCGCCGGCGCCGGGGTTCGCCAAGTCGGCGGGTCAGCCTACGAGACTCGACCGCGGATGGCCATCTTGAATCGTCCATCGAGTCCGGGGAGGGTGGGGCATCCGACGGCGAGGAGACGTGGAGGCAATGGACGCCATCCGATGCTAGGATCGCTCGCATGCTGCCATCGCTGTCGCCTCGGCTCCTCTCAGACCTCGCCACTCTGGGGCAAGCCGCCAGTGGTCTCGAACTCCTCCTGTTGTTCGGCTCTCGCGCGCGAACCGATGCGCGGCCTGATTCGGACTGGGACTTCGGCTACCTCGCGACCGAGCCGTTCGATCTGCCGACACTCTGGGCGGCGCTGATCGAGTTGGTCGGTAGTGATCGTGTGGACCTGGTCGACCTGGCGCGCGCGAGCGGGCTGCTCCGGTATCAAGCGGCGCGGGACGGCCAATGCGTGTTCGAAGCGCGTGCCCGCACGGCGGAGAAGTTCTGCCTCGAGGCGGCCCGCTTTTGGAGCGACGCCGAACCGGTGCTGCGTCAAGGCTACGAAGACGTGTTGGACGGGCTCAAGCCGTGAGCGTCTTTGATCCCGCGGTGTTGGCAGAGCGGATCATGGCGGTAGAGCGCCATCTGGAGCGAGTGGCGGAGCGACTGCCGGCCTCGGTCGATCAATTCCAACCCGCCAGCGATGCATCGGACGCGGTGGTTCTCCATCTCTGGCAGGCGACGCAGATCGTGATCGATCTGGCGATGGCTGCCTGCCTGTGGCTGAAGTTGGGTACGCCCTCCAGCTACGCGGACGCGTTTCGGTTGCTCGAGCGGGCGGGGGTCCTCGACTCATCGCTGGCAGACCGATTGGTTCGCGCGGCCGGCTTCCGAAATCTCGTTGCGCACGCCTACGAGAAGCTCGACATGCAAAGGGTTCACGAGGCCGCTACGCATGGCCCTGCCGATCTGATCGGCTTTCTCGTCACGCTGAGGGATCGAACGCGACGGGGCGCAGCTCCACGCTAGCCGAAGGGCGTCGCGACCAATCTGTCCGGGCCGCGCGTTACGCGTAACGGGCGGTGAGCTGGCGAAGGATCGCGCGCACGCGGCGCAGGGCGAGCGGCGGGCCCGTGATCTCCGCCTCCGGACCGAGCGCGAGCGCGCGCCGCAACGATGCGTCGCGATCGGTGGTCGAGAAGACCAGCTCGGCGCCGCCATCGGTTCGAAGCTGCAACCGGCGAATCTCCGCGCCGCGATCGAGCGGGGCGAGCAGTGCGATCAACTCCTCCACCGGACGGTCGAGGAGCCGGGCGGCCAGGGCGGGCTCGAGTCGAAGCGCGATCTCGTCACCGCTCGCGGCATCACCGGTCGCGGCGTCGAAGCGGTAGTTCGGATCGCGGTAGCGGTAGCCCTTGCGGTCAGAGGCGAGTTCGATCGGCGCGCCGGCCCGACGCGCGAGGTGCTCGAGATCACGCTGGATGGTTCGAGGGGAGACCTCGAGCAGGCGAGCGAGCGCGCGCGTGGAAGGACTGCGGCCGCTCGCCAGCTCCTGATCGATCCGGAGCAAACGCTTGAGTGAAGGACCTGCCGGCACGCGACCGCCCGTTCTCTCCGACTACTCTCCCTTGAGCCCGAGCTTGGTGATGATGCGGGTGAAGATGTTCCCCTCCCGCGCGCGTCGCTGCTTCCGCAGCTGCTCGGTGTGCTCCTTCGCGGTCAGGGCGCGGAACGGCTCGCCCTTGGGGCCGCCGTTCTTCTTCGCCGTGACCTTGTGCGGCGTGCGCTCGGCCTGCGGCTTGCTCGTCTTGCTGCTCGACTCGGAGCTCTTCCGCGAATCTCCGTGCGGTGCGTGACCGCCGCGCGGCGCGTGATCCGAGTGGCTGCTGCGTGCCGACCGCGCCGGCTCCGGGCTCGCATGCCCACTGGACTTCCGCGCTGCCGTCGGTGCATCCGCCGCCCTTGCGGTCGCGTGGGATCGGCTCGAGGTCACGGTGACCGCCAGGGCGACCTGCCCTCCGCGCTCGTGCCTTCACCACGCCCACGTCCGCCGCGCCGCCGCCGCGGGCGACGTCGCTCGGCGTCCCCGTCTCCGGCCGCGATCTCGCGGGCCGGCGTTTCCGCCACCGCGGCCACGGTGACCGGCTGCTCCGCGTAGATCTCGTTCGCCGATGCCGCGCCCGAACCGGTTCTCCCGTCACGCCGCCGGCCACGTCCTCCGCGGGAGCGCCGCGAACGACCGCTGCTCTCGCCGCGGTCGGCCGCCGCGCCGGCCTGGCCCCGGCCGCGCCGGCTCCGCTCCCGTTCTCCGCCGCGGCCACGCGACTCATGATGAGCTCGCCCGTATCGTCGAGGTGGGCGAGCGCGAGGCGCCGTCCGAGGTGCCGCTCGATCGCCGCGAGATTGCGGGTCTCTTCCGACCCCATGAGCGAGATCGCCATGCCCTTTCGTCCGGCACGCGCGGTGCGACCGATCCTGTGCACGTAGTCTTCCGGCGAGTGCGGCAGATCGAAGTTCACCACGTGGCTGATCCCGGTGACGTCGAGCCCGCGCGCCGCGATGTCGGTCGCGACCAGCACGTCGACCTGTCCGTCGCGGAAGGCGTTCAGCGCCTCCAGCCGCCGCTCCTGGGTCTTGTCGCTGTGAATCGACGTGCAGCGATGGCCGTGCGACTTGAGGTATGAAGAGAGGCTCGAGGCGCCGCGCTTGGTGCGGGTGAAGACCAGGGTGCGGTCCATGTCGGGGAGGGCCAAGACCTGGTGGATCACGTCGCGCTTCGAGTCGTGACCCACGTTGATCAGGATCTGCTCCACTCCCTCGGCGGTGCTGGTGGGCGGCGCTACCTCGATCCGCTCGGGCTCCTTCAGGATGTCACGCGCCAGACGCCGGATCTCCGGATCGAGGGTCGCGGAGAAGAGCATCGTCTGCCGATCCGAGGGGATCTCGCGCACGATCTCGCGCACCGCATCGATGAAGCCCATGTCGAGCATCCGGTCGGCCTCGTCGAGCACGAGGTAGCAGGTGTGGCGATAGTCGATGTTGCCGCGCCACATGTGGTCCTTGAGCCGCCCCGGCGTCGCCACCAGGATGTCGACGCCGTACCGCAGCATCATCTCCTGCGGATCCATCGGCACTCCGCCGTAGACCGCGGTGGTGCGGAGCTTCATGTGCTGCGCGTAGGTGCGGATGTTCCGGCCCACCTGGATCGCGAGCTCGCGCGTCGGCACCAGGATCAGCGCGCGGAGCGAGCCCGGCTCCTCATTGCGCAGGCGGTGCAGCATCGGAAGGGTGAAAGCGGCCGTCTTGCCGGTGCCCGTTTGGGCGCAACCCATGATGTCCTTGCCGAGGAGGGCGGGGGGAATCGCCATTTCTTGGATCGGGGTGGGGTTCTCGTAGCCGGCTTCTTCGAGGGCCTGGAGGATTTCGGGGCAAAGGCCCATCGAGGCAAATCCACTCATGCGGGGTGCTGTCTCCTTGCCGCTTTCGCTCGACAGTCCCCCTCGCCTCGGGGTTGCGGTAGGTCGGTGAGGCGAGAAGGTCGAGCCGCGGCTCTCTTCTTAGATCTTCGTCGTTCGCGATTCGGAATGGGGGATCGACCTGGCGCAGGGGACGCGTGTGCCGGGGAGGATCGATCCGAACGCGGGTGTCCGCCGTTCCGGGAATGTGGTGAATGCAGAACGGTCATCATCTACCTGCTGCAATATCGGCCATTCTGGGCCAGAATTCCAGGGATTGTTTGACTTAGGTGCCGCCGCGGTCGTCCGAGGCGCGCGCCAGGGAGGGCCAATGACCCCCGAAAGCGACCGCCGGACCGTCCGGACCGTCTGTCCGCTCGACTGCTGGGACGCCTGCGGCATGCTCGCCGAGGTCCAGGGGCAGCGGCTCCTCCGCCTGAGCGGCGATCCGGATCACCCGATCTCTCGCGGCACCCTCTGCGCCCGCACCTACCGTTATCCCGACCGGGTCGAGAGCGGGGAGCGGATCCTCTCGCCGATGCGCCGGGTCGGGGATCGCTTCGTGCCCACCTCTTGGGATGAGGCGTTGGCCGAGATCGTTTCCCACCTCGAGAGGCTCCGCCGAGAAGGCGCGACCCAGTCAATCCTGCACGTGCAGTCGTCGGGGAGCATGGGGGTGCTGAAGCGCCTCTCCGCGCGCTTCTGGAATCTTCTCGGCGGCGTCACGGTCGCGGAGGGGGACTTCTGCCTCGGCGCGGGCAAGACGGCGCTCGAGATGCAGCTGGGCGACTACCGCCCACACGACTGGGACGATCTGCGCGCGGCGAAGCTGGTCCTGCTCTGGGGGCGCGACCCGCTCATCTCGGGGCCGCATCGGATGCAGTTCCTGAAGGAGGCGCGCGACTCGGGAGCTCGCGTCGTGTCAATCAACCCGCTCGCGATCGCGGGATCGCCGGTGGTGCATGAGACCTTCGCCTTGAGGCCGGGGAGCGACGCGTGGCTCGCCGCCGCGCTCGCGCGGATCATCCTGGACGAGCGGCTCGAGCAGCGCCCGTTCCTGGAGGCGCACACCGAGGGCTTCCCGCGCTTCCGCGAGATCCTGGCCGAGCTCTCGCTGGAACGAGCCTCCGCGATCACCGGACTGCCGCTCGCGGACATCCGCCGCCTCGCGCGGAGCTACGCCGAGGCCGATCCGGCGGCGATTCTCTTCGGCACCGGGTCGATCCGCTATCGGAACGGCCTCGAGAACGCGATCTGGGTGACCGCGCTGCCGGCGCTCCTCGGCTACTACGGACGGAGCGGCGGGGGTTTGAGCTACAGCCAGCGGCACATGCGGGAGAGTGATGCCGGGCGCTGGGAAGCCCCGACGTCGGCCCACGCGCGCGAGGTAAGCGCGGCCCGCTGGCACCTGGAGCTCGAGCGGCTTGATCCCAAGATCGAGTTCCTCTGGGTGAACGGCGCGAACCCGATCGCGATGATCCCGGACAGCGCGGCCATGGCTCGCGCCTTTGCGCGCATCCCGATGAAGGTGGTGGTCGACTTCCACTGGACCGACACCGCGCGCGCCGCCGATCTGGTGCTCCCCTCGACCTCCTTTCTCGAGGAGGCGGGGTTGGTGACGTCGTGGGGACATGCCTGGCTCGGCTGGCAGGCGCAGGCGCTCGAGCCGCGCGGCGAGGCGCGGAGCGACCTCCAGATCTGGCAGGCCTTGGCATCCCGCCTCGGCCTCGCCGACGCGATGGCCGGCTCGCCGGAACTCTGGTCGCGCCGTTTGATGGGAGAGCGCGTGAACGACGAGGAGTGGCGGCGACTCCTGGGCGGCGAGGGACCGGTGCGAAATCGCGTGCACGAGAAGGTCCCTTACGCCGACCGCTGCTTCCCCCGCGAGGGCGGGCGCTACCTCTTTCCCTCGAGCCCGCCAGACGAGGCGCTTCTGCCGCGCACCGACCCGGAGCATCCCTTCCTGCTGCTCACGCCCAAGAGCCGCACGCTTCACCTCTCGCAGCAGCTGCCCTCGCGTGAGCCCTCGGCGCTTCCCGGCACGATGTCGAGCGACGTCGCGCGCGCCGTGGGACGCGAGCGCGGGCGCTTCGCCCTCTCTTCGCGTCTGGCGCGGATCGAGGTCGAGCTCGAAGTGGATCCGGCGCTCCAACCCGGGCTGATCGTGGTGCCGGCGGGAGGAACGGTGCACCGCGGGACTGCGGTCAATCTGCTGATCGAGGCGGAGTGCGCGGCGGACGGGGTGACCGCGGCCTACTTCGACTGCCCGGTCTCGCTCGCTCCGCTCTGAGGTGTGGATGCGCGCCGCCTGGAGTCTCGCGCTTCTCCTCTTGGCCCGAGCCGCCGCGGCCGAGGGGAGCAACGTGGTGTCGGTCGTCTTCTCTTCGGGGACGGCGATCCAACGGGTGGCGGCGGAGCTGACGCGACTCGGCGTCCTCCGCGTCGAGCCCGCATTCGACCCGGCACCGCCCAACCGAGGCGACGACACGGACCCCGATCTTTCTCGCTTTACCCACCTGGTCTTCCGCGACGCCGCGTCGGCGCAGGCCGCGCTCCCTGCGCTCGCGGCCTCGGGCCGCTTCGAGTCGGTCGAGCCGCTCTCCCAAGCCGACCTCCTCGCGAGCGACCCCTTTCCCGATGATCCCTACTTCCTGAATTGGCCCTGGGGCTGGCCGAACGATCCCCAGTGGTGCCTCCGCAACCAGGGGACGCGCGACGCCGGCACCCACTGCGGTCCGGCCCGCGCCGGTGCCGACGTCGGCGTCGATCCCACCTGGAATCAGATCGAAGACGGCATCGCGCGGCTCGGCCACTCCTTCGCGCTCGATCCGTGGATCGGCGCACCGGAGGTGGTGCTCGGCTTCCTCGACGTCGGGATGTTGGACGCGCACCCGGACCTGCGCGTTTTGGAAGAGGTCTCCCACGATTCGCGCCTCTCGCTCTGCCCGAATGCCGACTGGTGCGGCGACCATGCGACCAAGATGGCCGGGCTCGCGGCCGCCCGCACCGGCAACGCGGTCGGGATCGCGGGGGTCGCGGGTGAGTGCAGCCTCCTCGATCTCGTGGTGCCGGCCTGCGCCTGCGATCAGTGTGATCAACCCAGCGCGAACTGCCTCTTCGTTTCCTCGCTCTGGCACACGAAGCTGGTCTCGGCGCTGGGCGTCGATCTCGGGGAGACCCTCGACGGCCGAGCGCGCGCGCTGCGGGTGGTCAACGCGTCCTTCGCCACCGCCGGACAGGCGCCGGAAGAGGTGGTCGAGGCGCTCTGGGTCGCGCACCGAGGCGGTGTCCTCGTGGTCGCGGCGAGCGGGGATCAGTCGCTGGCCGCGCCCTCCTCGCGCTATCCCGCCAACGTCCCCTTCGTCCTCGGTGTCGGCGGCAGCACCTGGGAGGATCGCTTCTGGGACGCCACCACCTCGTGCTATGGCGGCAGCAACGGGACGACGCTCGGGCCCGATCAGATCGACTTGACCGCGCCGGCGTCAGGCGCGGTGGTGACCGCCTTTCCCTACGAGAATCCGAGCGGCGCCGGGCTTTACGCGCCAACCACCGGGCAATGCTCGGCCGCCGCGGCCCTCGTGACCGGTGCGGCCGGTGTGCTGCAGGCGGTCTCGCTGCGCCGAACCGGCGCGCCCCTCGCGCCGGACGACCTCGCCGGCCTCCTCACCGCCAGCGCGCGCGCGTATCTCAGTGATCCCACCGTCGGCGCGACCTGTCCGCCCGCGCTCTGTCCGCGGAGCTACTACGGGCGCGGCGTGCTCGACTTGGAGAATGCGCTCTTCGTCTTGGATCATGCCGCGCGTTGGACTCGACTCACACTGGATGCTCGCTCGGTCGAGCGCGGCGAGGCGGCGAGCTGGGAGGTGGAGTTCGTCCCGCCGGAGTTCGTCTGGAGTGGGGAGACCTGGCGCGAGTATCGCGTGCGCGCCACGCTCCAGTTGCCGCCGCGGCCGAGCCTGCGTAACGCGCCGAGCGACCTGCCGCGCACGATCGCCTGGGCGGTGCCGACGGAGGCGACTGCGCCCCTGGCCTACGGAATCGGTGCCAATCGCGTGCGGCCGGCCCTCGCCGGGCTCACCTCCTGCAGTCTCGAGCTCGATCCGGCGACCGGACAGGCGGTGGTGACTGGTGCCAACTTCGCGCGAGTGACCGCGAGCGGGGAGGTGCCGCTCGTGCGATGGGACGCCCTCACGATGCCCGTGGTGGTGTGGCGCGATTCCGGGCGCCACGAGGATCCGCTGCCGGTCGATCGTGCGCCGATGGGCGCGAGCGTCGACCTCGGCATCCGCCCCAACCCCAGCCGCGGCGAGCTGCGTGTGACCGCGGTGGGCCTCACCGGGTTGAAGGGGGCGCGGGTCGAGGTCTTCGACTGCGCCGGACGTCTGGTGCGACGACTTAGGGCCGGCTATTCTCCCGCCCTCGAGGCGGTCTGGGATGGCCGCGATCAGGAGGCGCGGAGCGCACCGCCCGGAATCTACTTCGTGCGGCTCACGACCCGCGGGGTCACGGTGACGCGCGCCGCGGTGCGCGTCCGCTGATTCGGCGACAAGAGAGGCCCATCATCGCGAGTCCGTCCAAGAGCACGGCCAAGGAGCTGAAGCGTGCGCGCGGCGAGGAACTGCCGCCCGCGGAGCCGGCCGACCAACCGATCGAAGAGGGAGAGGATCGCGCACCGCGGGTGCTCTCGCTGCTCCTGGTAGCGCTTCTGTTCCTGCCGGTCCTGGGCTTCTTCCTGAGCGGACCGCCGGCCTGGGGATTCAACCACCTGTCATATCTGCCGCGTCCGTGGATCGCGGTGTCCGCGCTCCTCGCACTCGTGCTGGCCTGGCCGCGCGCGCAGCGCGAGCTGGCGGGGCTCCTGGAACGTCGTGTGCCCTTGATCCTCTTCGGCGGCTGGCCCGGTCGGGCCGCGCTGCTCCTCGTTTTGGGCGCCATCTTCGCGCTCCTGCGTGAGCGTTCGTACTTCATGGGGGACGGTTATCTGATCGGCGAGCTGGTCGATCGCGGCGTGCCCTTTCGCGCCTTCGACAACCTCGACTATCTGCTTCACCAACAGCTGCACCGCGCGCTCAAGGCCTCGCACCCGATCGATTCCTTCGATCTCTATCGCGGCGGCGCGGTCTTCGCAGGCCTCCTGGGCGGCGCGATCGTCTTCGCGCTGGCAAAACGCCTGCCGTGGGAGGGTTGGCGGCGCGCACTCGCGGTGCTCTTCTTCCTCGGCACCGGCCCCGCCACGCTCTTCTTCGGCTATGTCGAGAGCTATAGCTTCCTCTACGTTTTCCTGACCGCCTTCCTCATCTCAGGCCTTCTCGTCTTCGCAAGACGGGGATCGCTCTGGGTGGCGTCGACTTTCTTCGGATTGGCGCTGGCCTTTCACCTGACCGCGCTCTTCTCCGCACCGGCCATGCTCTACCTCGCGCTCCGCGCGCCGGTCGCGCCGGTGAGCAAGCGGTGGCGCGAGGCGGTGTTGCCTGCCGCGATCCTCTTCCTCGTCTCGATCGGCGCGCACCTCCTCGCCGGTTACAACGAGCAATGGTTCAGGAAAGAGTTCATCGACGCGAAGAACACGAAGTCGATCTGGCTCCCGTTCCTCGAACCGCAGCGCGGTTTCCTCTCGCTCTATCATTGGAAGGACCTGCTCAATCTGGCGCTGATCACGGCGCCGGCTTGCCTCGCGGTCGTGCTTTCGCGCGCACGCTGGATTCGCCTCCGGTGGCGGCGGCCCGAGATCGGCTTCCTCCTGGTGCAGATGGCCAGCCTTGCGTTTTTCGCGTTGAGCCTTGATCGGAAGCTGGGCGGCGCGCGGGACTGGGATCTTCTCGCGGCCCACGCCGGCGGGCTGATGCTGCTCGCGACGGCCGCCTTCCCTCGCGGTGAAGGGGGAGAACGGAGCGCGCCGCGCGAGGCCGGATTGGTCTGGGGCGCGACCACGCTCGTGCTTCTGCCCTGGGTCCTCCTCTTGCACAGCGAGCCCCAGTCGATCGCGCGCTTCGTCAGCGTGGCCTCTGATTTTCCGAATTTCGCGCGCGCCTACGCCTACGAAGAGGTGGGGAAGTACTACCGCAAGCGCGACGACCTGCCGCGCGCCGAGGAGATGTACGAGCGCTGCGTCGAGTCGTATCCCAAGAACCCGCGCTTCCTGCTGCTCTTGGGTTCGATCTACTTCGCCGAGAACAAGCTCGACGACGCGGAGCGGCTCTATCAGGGGGCGCTCGACATCACGCCCGATCACAAGGTCGGCCTCGAGATGATGGCGAAGCTGAAGGCGAAGCGCGCCGACTCGATGAGCCGGGGGCCGGCGCGCCGGGACATGTACGCGCAGGCCGCGGACTACACGAAGAAGCTCCTCGCGGTCGTGCCGAACAAGGCGGAGTTCTGGCAGCTCTACGGTCAGTCGTCGCTCCAAGCCGATCGCTACGAGGAGGCGAAGGACGCCTTCGAGAAGTCGATGTCGCTCCGGCCCAGCGTCGACGCGAGGCAGGGGATCGCAACCTCCCTCAT
>JAXLXQ010000055.1:0-23534 GCA_046327845.1 Candidatus Eiseniibacteriota bacterium
GCCGTGCTCGATCAGGTTGGTGGCAGCCTCCTGCACCGCGAGGCGCAGGTCCTGGACCTCCTTGCTCTCGCCCAAGCCGCTGAACAATTCCGCGGCCGCGTTGAGCAGGGCCTGACCAAGCGCGGGCAACGCCGCGAAGGCGTTCTCGAGCTCGACCTCCCGCACCGGGGCCTCGTCCTCGCGATCCCACATGCGCTAGCGGGTCCCCTTGAGGATGAGAAGCGTCTGATCGTCTGACTGCTCCGCCCCCGCGGAAAACCCGGACACCTGGGCGAGCAGCCGGTGGGCCAGCTCCGCCGCGGTTGCGCGGGTGCCGGCCTCGAAAACCTGCGTGAGTCGCTCCATGCCGAAGAGCCCGCCCTGGGGGCTCCGCGCTTCGGTCACGCCGTCGCTTGTGATCACGAGGACCGAGTCGGCGCGGAGCGTGAGCGTCGTCTCGACCGGCTCGATCACCGGAAGAATGCCGACCGGCGGGAGGGTCGGTTCGAGCAACGAGGGCAGCGCGCCGTGCGCCGAAATCGAGAAGACCGGCGAGTGCCCGGCATTGGCGATCGCGACCATGCGCTTCTGCGTGTAGTAGCGCCCCACCACCAGCGTGACGAACTTGCCCACGCGCTCGAGGTCGTCGTAGAGCACCTCGTTCATGTGGGCGAGGATTCGTCCGGGGCTATTCTCGATCGCCGCGAGTGAACGGAAGATCGTTCGCGCCATCGCCATGAGCATCGCGGCCGGGATCCCCTTGCCGGCGACGTCGCCGACCGCGAAGACCAGGTCGCCGTCGGGCAGAGTCTGCACCGCATAGAAGTCGCCGCCCACCTGCGAGGCTGGATGGCAGGTGGCACAGATCTCGACTCCCGGCACCTGCGGTAGCTCGCGTGGAATCAATAGCTCTTGGATCTGCGCCGCCAGTTCGAGCTCGCGACCGAGCTTGAAGGTCTCGACCACCTTGGCTTGCAGCCGCGCGGTCAGAAGGAATCCAGCGGCGAGGTCAGCGAGGGCCTGCACCAGCTTGAGGTCGCGACCGAGATACGGCTCCCGTCGTTCCGCCACCACCAACCATCCAAACACCTCGCCGTGCAGCAGGACGGGCGCCGCCACGAAGCTGTCGGGGGGCGTGCCGAGGTGGGCACTTCGCTCGCGCGCGGCCCGGGCCAAGACCCGCCGAGCCAGCTCGGTGTCATCGCTCCCGCCGCGCGAGTAGATCTGGAGCGGCACCTCGCTCCCCTCGGCGCGACCTAAGAACGCGCAACGCGAGTCGGACTGCTTGCCCGCCTCCTGCACGATGACGCGGAGCTTCTCGTTCAAGTCCCAGGTGCCATGCGTGCCGTAGACGATGTTGTAGAGAGCCATCAGCTGGTTGGTCGTCGAGATGTGATCATCGACGAGCTGGTTGAGCTCAGCCTCCGACTCGATGCAGGCCGTCAGGAGAGTCGCCACCACCTGCGCCCAATGATCGTGGGAGTGCGGCCCCCACAGCTTCACCTCGCCGTAGTCGGCGAGCGGGACCTTCCACTCCTCCGCGCGGTCCAAGGGTGCGTCGGGTGAACTCCAGATCGGCTCCCCATCGGGGTCGATCAGCGCCGCGCCGCTGGCAAGCCCCTGCATGCGCCCTTCGAGCGAGACCAGGAGGTCGGGGCGATTCTGAATCAGGAGGCGCAGGTGCTCGGACGACTTGGTCACACGACTCTCCCTGGTGTAGGACAGCTTCGGTCGGCCTGGCCCCTCGTTCGACCGGGGGACGGCCCTGTGTGGGCGATCGACCGCTCCAGCTCGCTTCTCTAGTTTCTGGTCGCGCTGACCGGTTCGATCTTCCGAAGGTCAAGATCGAGTCGCGGGTGGACGAAGATGCGAGCGAACGTCAGCACGCGCCAGGCGCCGTCGGACAGACAATCGAGAACGCGGGAGGATCGAACGGATGAACCTCAAGTGCGATGAGGTCGGAGGCAGCTGGGTGATTCAACCGGAGGGCCCGGAGCTCGGCGCCGATCGGGCGGAGGCCTTTCGCCAAGCGCTCCTGCCCCGTCTCGACAACTGCAATTGGGTTGCCCTCGATCTCAGCGTGATCGAGTTCATGGACAGCTCAGGACTGGGCGCGGTCGTCGCCGCGCTCAAGGCGCTCCGCGGCCGGGGCGAGCTCCGGCTCTTCGGCGTGCAGCCTCGCATCGAGGAGCTGTTCCGCTTGACCGGCTTGAATCGCGTCTTCGTGGTCGACGCCGATCGCGATGCGGCCCTCGCCGCACTCGCGGCGTCCCGCGCCAAGGCCGGCGCCGCCTGATCGATCCCGGAAGTTCTTCATAAGCGCGACTCCTCCTCCGATATCCCTGGCGTGAGCCATCGCCGCTCACGACTCGCCGCCCGGGGCGTGCGTCGACCGCATCGCCCCGTACGTATGCCCGGCTTCGAAGGAGGGGAACGGTGGAATCGGAACGCGCCACGCGCATCCTGGTGGTGGACGACAATCCCCGCAACGTCGCGATCCTGAAGAAAATTCTGAGCAAGTCGCACGACGTCGCCACCGCCGGCTCGGGCGAGGAAGCTCTGGCCGTCGCCTCGGGCTTCGTGCCTGACCTGATCCTGCTCGACATCATGATGCCCGGCATCGACGGCTACGAGACCTGCCGGCGACTGCGCGCTCGCCCCGATCTCAAGCAAACCAAGATCATCATGGTCTCGGCCAAGGCGATGGTCTCCGAGCGTCTCGAGGGATACGAGGCGGGGGCCGACGACTACGTGACCAAGCCGTTCGACGAGGACGAGCTGGTGGCGAAGATCCGCGTCTATCTCCGCCTGAAGTCGGTCGAGGAGGTGGATCGCCTGAAGTCGGAGCTGCTCGCGCTGCTGAACCACGAGACGCGCACACCGCTCACTTTCATGATCGCACCGACCGAGATGCTGCTGAACGATCCCAGCACCTCGCCGGAGCAGCGCGAACTTCTGCAGATGGTGCACGACGGCGCGAAGCGGCTCCATCGACTGGTCGAGCGGGTCTCGTTCCTCAGTTCGCTCAAGACCGGCACCTGCCGCTTCGATCTCGAATCGTGCGATCTGAGCGCGCTGGTCGAAGGGGTGGTCACGACGATGGAGTCGACCGCCAGCACGCACCTCGTTCGCTTCGAGCGCCAGATTCAATCGGGGGTGCGCCTCACCGCCGACCCCGCCAAGCTCAAGATGGTGCTGAGCGGCATCCTCGAGAACGCCGTTCGCTTCAGCCCCGAAGGATCGGCCATCGAGGTCACGCTCAGCGCGCAGGACGAGAAGGCGGTGCTCTCGGTGACGGATCACGGCCCCGGAATCGAGCCGGACTTTCTACCGCGCATCTTCGAGGAGTTCGCGGTCTCGAACCTGCAGAACCACTCCTCCGGACACGGCCTCTCGCTCGCCTCGGCGCGGCTGGTGATCCTCCGGCATCGCGGCACGCTGGTGGCGCGCAGCGAGCCTGGGCAGGGCGCGACCTTCCGGATCGAGCTTCCGACGACCGTTCCGGCGACGATACGCGCATAGGACCACCGGGCTCGAGTCATGCGGTTCGCGGTTCGCACACGCGTGTTCCTGCTCCTGGGCGGCGTATTGACCGCGGTGCTGCTCGGCCTCTTCATGGTCCAGCAGTGGCAGGCGGAGGAACTCCAAGCACTCTTTCGCGAGCGCGCCACGCGCGGCGAGCGACTGATCACTCGCATCCTCTCCCTCAAGTCGGAGTCGATCAGCGTCTGCGCCAGCGACTACTCGCGGTGGGACGAGTTCGTCGACTTCCTCTCGACGCGCGATCCGGAGTGGGCTTCCGAGAACCTCGACGAGGGACCGAGCACCTACGGAGTCGAGCTACTCTGGGTCCTCACCGATCGATTCGAACCGTTCTACGCCACCGGCACGGTCGGCACCGCCGTTCCGCCTTTCCCGCCGGTCGATGGCGCCGCGCTGCGTGCTCGCCTCAGCCAGGACCCGTTCGCGCACTTCTACGCTTGCCTGGACCGCACGCTGATCGAAATCCACGCCGCGCCGGTCCAACCCAGCAGCGACTTTGAGCGAAGCTCGCCGGCGCGAGGTTGGTTCCTGGTTGGTCGGCGTTGGACCGACCCGATGCTCGCGGATCTCGGGGACAACTGCGACGGGACGCTGGGACTGTGGCCGGGTACCGGCCAGGCGTCGGCCCCCTTCGCGCGCTCCGGCCGGCCCCCCGCCTCCTCGACCGATCAAGGCCTGGTAGCGGTTTCGATTCCGCTGCTCGACGTGGAGCGACGGGAAGCCGCTCGCCTCTGGCTCGTGACCAGCTTTCCCATCCTGGCGGAGATTCACCACGGCAGCCAGGCGACCTTCCTGATCTTGATCGCGACCTCGCTGGCGCTGGTCGGCTTGGAGCTCTACCTGATCGGACGGTGGGTCACGCGGCCGCTCAAGCAGATCACCGAGGCATTGCGCGCCGGACGCGCCGAGCCGATCAGCACTCTCTCTCGACACGGGTCGGAGTTCGGTAGCCTGGCGGCCTTGATCGAGGCCTTCTTCGCGCAGCAGGCCACGCTCGAACGAGAGGTGACGGAGCGCCGGCGGCTCGAGTTGGCCAATGCCGCCGAGCGGGATTTCATCCGGTTGGTCCTCGATCACCTGCCGAATCCGATGTGGGTGGAAGGCGAGGGCGGCGAGATCGAACTTGCGAATCCCGCCTTCGCCGCGCTCCTGCCGCGGGGCTCGGCGCTCGGCCAAAACCTCGAGCAGCTTCTGCCCGCGCTCGCGGATCTCCCCGAATCCCCGATTGGCGAGGAGCGAAGCTTGACCGTGGGTGCGGTGGAGCTTCGATTCCACGCCGCTCGCCTGCCGATCCGAAATGCCGACGGTTCGCTGCGGCGGGTCGGCGTGCTCCACGACATCACCGACGCCGAACGCGCGCGGGTCGAGCTGGCGCAGGCGCGCGATGCCGCCCTCGCGCTCTCTCGCGCCAAGTCGGAGTTCCTGGCCAACGTGTCCCACGAGCTTCGCACCCCGATGCACGGCATCCTGAGCTTCGCGCGCTTCGGTCGCAGGGAAGCGAAGGACAGTCCGCGTGAAGACCTCGCCTCCTACTTCACGCAGATCCAGGAGTGCGGCGATAGCCTGCTCGGTCTGCTGAATTCGCTGCTCGACCTCGCGCGGCTCGAGGCGGGGCGAATGGAGATGGACTTCGGCGATCATGATCTCCTCCGCACGATCGACACGGCCCTCGATGAGCAGCGGATGGCCGCGCAAGAAAAGCGCATCGCCCTCACCTTCGCCCCCGACGAGGTGGAGCTGGTGCTCGAGATCGATCGTAACCGCATGGCACAGGTGATGCGGAATCTGCTGGCCAACGCCATTCGCTTCACCCCTGACGGCGGCGAGGTTCGGATCGAGGTCGAACCGCGGGACGAGGAGGTCGAACTTCGCGTGCTCGACAACGGTCCGGGCATCCCCGCGGGCGAGCTGGAGTCGATCTTCGACAAGTTCGTGCAATCGAGCACCACCCGTTCGGGCGCAGGCGGCACCGGGCTGGGCCTTTCGATCTGCCAGGAGATCGTGCGCTTCCACAAGGGTCGCCTCTGGGCGTCGAATCGCCCGGAAGGGGGCGCGGCATTTCACATCGTACTCCCCCGCGAACGGTGCTCGAGCGCGCTGACGTCCGAACCCGAGGAGACCGCGGCCGCTGAGAGCGGAGCCTCGCTCTCGAGGAGCGCAGCCTGATGGGCGCGGCCCGGCGCATCCGACTCGTGGTGAGTCGGTCAGGGCGCGAGGCGCTCGCCTTGGGTGGCGCCAGCTTCATCGCGATCGCGCTCTGCTCCGCGCTCCTCTTCTGGCGTTCGTTCGGCGCGCTGAAAGCCGAGCTGCGCGAAGGCCTGGTGCAGCTCTCCCTCGCCGCGTCGACCCAGGTCGATCCCCTCCTGCACCAAGCCCTGACCGACTCGACCATGGAGGGTTCGCCGACTTACAACGCTTCCCTCGCTCCGCTCGCCCGCTTCCAGGCGGTGAACCCCAAGATCCGATTCGTCTACACCTGCGTTCCGCGCGGCGACGAGGTTCGCTTCGTGCTCGATCCAACGCCCGCGGGCGATGCGGACGGCGACGGAGTCGAGGAGAAGTCGCACCTCATGGATCGCTACGACGACGCGAGCGAGACGCTCCATCGCGTGCTGGCGGGCGGCACCGCCGAAGCCGAGCCGGCGCCCTACACCGATCAATGGGGAACCTTCGTCAGCGCCTACGCGCCGCTCCGGGATTCGACCGGCGCGCAGTATGGCTTGATCGGCGTCGACTACCTCGCGACCACCTACCAGGCAAGGCTCGAGGTGATGCGCGGCGCGCTCGTCGCCGGGCTGGGCGTGGCCCTCGCACTCTCGGTGCTGGTCGGCTTGGGCGTCTATCGCTATCGGGTGACGACCCGACGCGAGGCTCTCCGGATCGCCGCGATGGTCGAGGAGCTACGGGAGGCCAGAGACGCCGCCGAGGCGGGCGCCCGGGCCAAGTCGGAGTTCCTCGCCAACACCTCGCACGAGCTCAGGACACCGATGCACGGGATCCTGAGCTACGCGCGCTTTGGTCTTCGCGAGGCGGACAGCGCCGAGCGCGACGAGCTCAAGGACTACTTCCGCAACATTCACGACTGCGGTTCGGGATTGCTCTCGCTGCTCAACGATCTCCTCGATCTGGCGAAGCTCGAAGCGGGGCGCATGAAGTTCGATCTCCAGGTGGTCTCGCTCGTCGACGTGCTCGACACCACGCGGGTCGAGATGGAGCGCTGGGCCCAGGAGAAGATGGTGCGTCTGGTGCTCCTCCAGCCGGAGCTCGAGGTCGAGGTGCGCGTCGATCCGGTGCGGATCGCCCAGGTCACGCGCAACCTGCTCTCCAACGCCGTCAAGTTCTCGCCTGAGGGAGGACAGATCTCGATCGGCGTCGAGGAGCTGGAAGGCCACGTCGTGATTTCGGTGAAAGACCAGGGGCCGGGCATCCCCCAAGCAGAGCTTCGCGCCGTCTTCGAGAAGTTCGTGCAATCGAGCGAAACCAAGTCGGGAGCGGGAGGCACCGGACTCGGCCTCGCGATTGCGCGCGAGATCATGCACGCGCACCACGGGAGGATCTGGGCGGAGAACGCGCCAGAGGGGGCGCGGTCTTCTCCTTCAGCTTGCCGCGCGCCGACGCCGCGACCGATTCCACCACGACCATCGGCGGGGGCCGGAGGCCCAATCCGCCCCGGGAGACGACGCGGAGGCCCGCGCCGCCTAGCGCAGCAGTCGCTCGTTCTCGTAGACCGCCAGACGATTCTGCGCGCGCTTCATCGACTGCTCCGCGCGCATCTGATCCCACTTGGCGCCGTCCTTGAGCCGCGCCTTGGCCCGCTCGAGCGCCCGCTTGGCCCGCTCCGGATCGATGGCGCTCGCCACCTCCAGCGCATCGGCCAGCACGTTCGCGCGATTGTGCGAGACCTCGAGGAAGCCGCCGGCAACAGCGTAGACGACGTCGTCGCCGCCCGGCCTGCGCAGGGTGATCTTCCCCGGCACGAGCGCCGTGAGGAGCGGCGCGTGGTGCGCCAAGACGCCGAGGTAGCCCTCGCTCCCTGGAAAGATCGCCGACTCCACCTCCTCGTCGACGAGGCTGGCGGTCGGGGTCAGAATCGACAGGTGAAAGGTCTCCGCCATCTTCTCGCCTACTTCATCTGCTCGGCATTGGCCAGCGCCTCATCGATGCCGCCGCACATGTAGAACGCGCCCTCGGGGACGTCATCGTGCTTCCCCTCGACGATCTGCTTGAAGCCTTCGATCGTGTCAGAGAGCTTGACCCGGCGACCCGGGCGGTTGGTGAAAGCCTCGGCGACGAAGAAGGGCTGCGAGAGGAACTTCTGAATCTTGCGCGCGCGCTGCACGATCAGCTTGTCCTCGTCGGAGAGTTCGTCCATGCCGAGGATCGCGATGATGTCGGTCAGGTCCTTGTAGCGCTGAAGCACGCGCTGGACCGAGCGCGCGACGTCGTAGTGCTCGCGCCCGACCACGTTGGGGTCGAGCATGCGCGAGGTCGAGTCGAGCGGGTCGACCGCGGGGTATGCCGAGCTCCGCGATCTGGCGCGAGAGCACGGTGGTCGCGTCCAGGTGGCTGAAGGCGGTCGCGGGCGCCGGGTCGGTCAGGTCGTCAGCCGGCACGTAGATCGCCTGCACCGAGGTGATCGAGCCCTTCTTGGTCGAGCAGATCCGCTCTTGGGCGCACCCATCTCGGTCGCAAGCGTCGGCTGGTAACCGACGGCGCTCGGCATGCGGCCCAAGAGCGCCGAGACCTCGGAGCCCGCCTGGGTGAATCGGAAGATGTTGTCGATGAAGAGGAGCACGTCCTGCCCTTGCTGATCGCGGAAGTACTCGGCCACCGTCACGCCGGTCAACCCAACGCGAAGACGGGAGCCCGGCGGCTCGTTCATCTGTCCGAAGATGAGCGCGGTCTTGTTGATGACGCCCGACTCGCTCATTTCGAGGTAGAGGTCGTTCCCTTCACGCGTCCGCTCGCCCACGCCGGCGAAGACCGAGTAGCCGCCGTGCGCGGTGGCGATGGCGTGGATCAGCTCCTGGATGATGACCGTCTTGCCCACGCCGGCGCCGCCGAAGAGGCCGATCTTGCCTCCCTTGGCGTAGGGCGCGAGGAGGTCGACCACCTTGATGCCGGTCTCCAGGATCGCGGGGCGGGTCTCCTGATCCTCCAGGCTCGGCGCGGCGCGGTGGATCGGCGACACGAGCTTCGGATCCTTGACCGGACCCTTGCCGTCGATGGTATTGCCGAGCACGTTGATCACGCGCCCCAGCACCTGATCGCCGACCGGAACCGAGACCGGCGCACCGGTGTCGAGCGCCTTCATCCCCCGCACCAGACCGTCGGTGCTCGACATCGCGACGCAGCGGACGACGTTGTCTCCGATGTGGAGCGCCGCCTCGACCGTCAGCGTGGTCTTCCGCGCCGCGTCATCGATCGTGATCGCGTTCAAGATCGCCGGCAGACGATCGGAGGGAAACTCCACGTCGACCGTGGGGCCGATCACCTGCAGGATCTTGCCGTAGTTCGCTTCCGTCGCCATGCCGATCGGTCCTCCTTCGCTCACTTCGTAGTCAGCACTGCCTACCTAAGCACTGTCTACCTAAGCACTGTCTACCTAAGTACTGCCTCGTTGAGTACTGTCTACTTCAGCGCTTCGACGCCGCCGACGATCTCGGAGATTTCCCGGGTGATCGCCGCCTGGCGCAACTTGTTCCCCTCGAGCGTGAGCCGCTCGATGACTTCCTTCGCGTTCTTGCTGGCCGCGCCCATCGAAACCATGCGGGCCGCATGCTCGCTCGCGATTGACTCGCTCATCGCCTGCAGGATGCGGTTCTCGACGTAGCGCGGCAGGAGCGATTCGAAGATCGCCTCGGGCGAGGGCTCGAAGATGTAGTTCTCGCTCTTCGACTCCTGACCATGCGCGCCGCCCGTCTCCGGCACGATCGGGAGGAGCTGCTCCTCCACCACGCGCCGCGAGATCACCGACACGTAGCGAGTGAAGACGAGCGAGATCCGATCGACCTTCTTGTCGATGTAGAGCTGCACCAGCTCGGTCGCCAGTCGCTTCGCCTTCTGCGGATCGGTCTGGTCACCCAGCTCCGGCATGCTCGCGTGAATGGTCCAGGGACGCTTGCCGAAGTAGGCGTCGGAACGCTTCCCCACCGGGTAGAGCAGGAGCCCCTCGCGACTTCCGCGCGGATGCTCGTTCTCCATGCGGCGGAAGACCGTCATGTTGTAAGACCCGCAGAGCCCCTTGTCCGACGCCAGCACCACCAACAGCTTCTTCTGCACTGGCCGCTCTTCGAACAGCGGGTGCGAGAGGTCGGAGGTCGCCCCGGCCAGGCTCTTCAGCACCTCGGCGGCCTTCTGCGCATAAGGCCGCGAGGCCAGGGCGCGATCGGTCGCGCGCTTTAGCTTCGCCGCCGCCACCATCTCCATCGCTCGCGTGATCTGCTGGGTCGACTTGACCGAGCGGATGCGCCGGCGAATCTGCTTCAGTGTCGCCACGGTCGATTCCTACTTCTTCGCCTTGAAGATCGGGAGGAAGGCCTTGATCGCCTCGTGCAGCTTGGCCTCGGTCTCCTTCTCGAGCTTCTTGTCGTTGGCGATGGTGTGCATCACGTCCGGGTACTTCGACTTCAGGAATTCGCACAGCTCGTGTTCAAAGGTGCGCACCGAGTCGTTCGGCAGCTCGTCGAGATAGCCGTTCACCCCGGCGAAGATGCCGGCCACCATCTCCTCGAGCGAGAGCGGCTGGTACTGATCCTGCTTCAGGAGCTCGACCATCCGCTGGCCTCGAATCAGCTGCGCCTGGGTCGACTTGTCGAGGTCGGAGGCGAACTGCGCGAAGGCGGCGAGCTCGCGGAACTGCGCCAGGTCGAGGCGGAGTTTTCCGGCCACCTTCTTCATGGCCGAGGTCTGGGCGTTACCGCCGACGCGCGACACCGAGATCCCGGCGTTGATGGCCGGTCGCACGCCTTGATAGAAGAGGTCGGTCTCCAGGAAGATCTGCCCGTCGGTGATCGAGATCACGTTGGTCGGGATGTAGGCCGAGACGTCGCCGGCCTGGGTCTCGATGATCGGCAGCGCGGTGAGCGAGCCGGCGCCCAGCTCGTTGTTGAGCTTGGCCGCGCGCTCGAGCAGGCGCGAGTGGCAGTAGAAGATGTCGCCCGGAAAGGCCTCGCGTCCCGGCGGACGGCGGAGGAGGAGCGAGAGCTGGCGGTAGGCGACCGCCTGCTTCGAAAGATCGTCGTAGACGCAGAGCGCGTGGCGCTTGTTGTCGCGGAACCACTCGCCCATCGCACAACCGGAGTAGGGCGCCAGGTACTGAAGCGGCGCCGCCATCGAGGCGGAGGCGACCACCACGATCGAGTACTCCATCGCGCCGTGGTCTTCCAGGATCTTGATCACGCGCGCGACCGAGGACTCCTTCTGGCCGATCGCGACGTAAATGCAGACGAGATCCTTCCCCTTCTGATTCAAGATTGTGTCGATCGCGACCGCCGTCTTGCCGGTGCCGCGGTCGCCGATGATGAGCTCGCGCTGGCCGCGACCGATCGGGATCATGCCGTCGATCGCCTTGATGCCGGTCTGCACCGGCTCCTTCACCGGCTGGCGCTGCACCACGTTCGGCACCGCGCCTTCGATCGGATAGAAGACGTCGGTGACGATCGGGCCCTTGCCGTCGACCGGCTCGCCCAGCGGGTTCACACAGCGTCCGAGGAGAGCGGGGCCGACCGGCACGGAGGCGATCTTGCCGGTCAAGCGCACCGGGTCGCCTTCCTTGATCAGGTCGTCGCGCCCGAACAGCACCGCGCCGACGTTGTCCTCTTCCAGGTTCAGCACCATGCCGGTGACGTCGTGGGGGAACTTGAGCAGCTCACCCATCTGCGCGTCTTCCAGGCCCCAGACGCGCGCGATTCCATCGCCCACCTGGAGGACCGAACCAACCGAGGCCATCTCGAGCTTGGTGTCGAACTTCTCGAGCTCTCGTTGGAGAACCGCACTGACCTCTTCGGGCTTGAACGCCATCTTCTCTCCCCTTCGAGCGGTGTGGGATCACGGGGCGATCCCGATCCGCCTTCCGCGTGTCTAGTGGACCTTGCTCGCCAGGAGCTCGTCGCGCAGTCGATCGAGCTTGTGCCGTACGCTGCCGTCCAGGATCTTCCCGCCGATCGTCACGACCGCGCCGGCCAGGATCTTGGGATCGACCTTCGTGACCAACGCCACCTTCCGTCCGGTCAGCGTTTCGAGCTTCGCCTTCATCGCCTCGGCCTGCGCCTCGGCCAACGGAATCGCCGTCACCACTCCTCGGCGCGCTCGAGCCCAAGGTGCTGCTCGACCAGGCGGCGGAACGGATCGAAGACCAGCGGCAGGTGCGCGATGCGCTTCTTCCGCAGCATGAGCAGGCAGAACTGCAGCACCACCTCGCTCACCCGTCCGCCCAAGACCGTGCGGACGATCTTCTCCTTGTCGCCGTCGAGCACGTTCGGCGCCTCGAGGAAGTCCTGGAACGCGGTGTCCCGCGCGTGGAGCGCCTCGAGACCGCGTAGGTCGGCATCGACCTGCTCCAGTTCCTTCCGCGCCACCGCCGCGCCGAAGAGCGCCGCCGCGTAGCGGGTCGCCACTCCTCGATCGCGGATCATCGCCGCGCCGTCCCGGCCAAGCTGTCGATGAAGGAGGCGATGCGCTCCTTGTGCTTCGCCTCATCGAGTCGCTCGGAGACGACGCGCTCGGTCGCGGTCACGACCATCTGCACCATCTCATTGCGAAGCTCGACCCGCGCCTTGTCCCGATCGCGCGCGATCTCTTCCTTCGCGCGCTCGACCAGGTCTCGCGCCTCGGTCCGCGCCTTGTCGGTGATCTCGGTCGCCACCCGCTGCCCATCCTGCACCGCCTCTTGGATGCGGGCCCGCGCCTGCGCCTCCATGTTGCGGAGCTGGGTCTCGACCTCGCCCTTCAGCTGGGCGATCTCGCGCTTGGTCGAGTCGATCTTGTCGAATTCGCCCTGGATCTTCTGCCGCCGCTCCTCGAGCAGGTTCAGCACCGGACCCCAGGCGTATTTCTTCAGGATCAAGAGCGCGATCAGAAACCCAATGATTTGGGTGACTACCTGACTCCAGATCAATTCCATCCGCGACTCCCCTTAAAGGAGACGCGAGCTTCGCGATCTTGTGTGATCGCGCCCGCGCCTTCCCCACGTGCCTCGAATTAGGGATCGAACCGCATGCCTACCGCCCTCGTCCGGGCGGGCCGGCATCACAGCTTGCCGAGGCCCTGGAAGGCGATGATGAGCGCGTAGATCGTGAGCGCCTCGATGAAGGCGGCGCCGATCACCATCGCGGTCTGGATCTTGCCCGCCGCCTCCGGCTGCCGGCCCATCGCCTGCATCGCGCCGTTGACCGCGTTGCCCAGGCCGATGCCCGAGCCGATGGCCGCGAGCCCCAAGCCTAGCGGGATGCCCAAACCGAGCAGGTTCATCTCCAACACCGTTCTGCCTCCTCTGGTAGTAGCCCGGCGCGCGCTGCGCCGTCTTAAGGTTCTCCGCGATCTCTACTCGAGCGCGCGGGCGGGTCGCGCCGGCGACCCTCGATCACCCCGGGCGGCGTGCACCGGGGCAACTTCGTCTAGTGATGCCCTCCCTCGTGCTCCTCGTGCGGCAGCATCTGCGAGAAGTACAGGGTCGAGAGCAGCGTAAACACGAGCGCCTGGATCGAGCTCAAGAGCAGCGCCAAGAAGATGAAGGGTAGATGCAGCGGCAGCCCGAGCTTGAAGCTTCCAAGCGGAATCAGGATCAGGGTGGCGAAGACCGCGAGCAGCACATCCTCGCCAAAGACGTTGCCGAAGAGACGAAGCGAAAGGCTCATCGGCTTCGCGAACTCTCCGATGATGTGGAGCGGCAGGAGGAGCGGCACCATGCACCAGCCGATCACGTCTTGCGGGTCGCCTGCCAGGTGCATCACGTACCGCTTGATGCCGAGCTTGGTCAGTCCCGTGAACTGGACGTACAAGAAGACGCAGATCGCGAGCGCCACCGTCGTGTTCAGCACCGACGTCGGCGACTTCATCAGCGGCACCAGTCCCTCGAGGTTCGAGAACCAGATGTAGAAGAAGAGCGTGCCGAGGAAGGGAACGTAGGGACGTCCCTGCGGGCCGAGCATCCCCTCGACGAAGTTGGTGAAGCTCTCGACCGCGATCTCGACCACGTTCTGGAGCGGACCCGGCACCATCTTGGGATTGCGCGACGCCGCGATCGCCACGATGCAGAGGAGAAGCACCACCGGCAGGCTGAAGAGCGGCGTCTCCCAGTGATGAAGGAAGTGCGCCCACGACGCGTCGGGGAAGAGGTGGTTCGCGAGCACGATCCAGTTGGGGAACTCCGGCGCCTCGGAACCGCTGTGTTCCTTTTCGCCGTGCCCTGCCCCCGCCGGCATGCCCCCGCCGTGCGTCGCCTCGCCATGTGTCGCCTCGCCATGTGTCGCCTCGCCATGTGTCGCCTCGCCATGCCCCGCCGGCTCCTCGGCGAGTGCACTCGGCGCCTCAAGCGTGATCCCCGCTCGCTCCCCCGCCTCGCGCGCGGTCCAAAGACCACTCGCCGCGAAGTAGACGACCGGTCCGGCCACGAGCAGAGCGAGGAGGAACTTGACCGCACCGCTTCGCGCCGCGCGGGCAGTCGACGACGCACCGATCGCACCGCCCTGCTTCGACACGAGCATCCGACCGAAGAGCTTGAGGAGAAGAACCGCGAAGAGGAGCGAGAATCCGAGGGCGAACCAGAGGGGCGAGAGGTGGAAGACGGAGAGGGAGAGGGCCGCGCCGCCGACCAAGAGCGGCAGCTTGACCCCCAGGGCAGCATAGACCGCTGGTCCCCACATCGGCTCAGGCCGAAGGACTCGCCGCGCGACGAACTCCAGAAGCACCAGGTTGAGCACCGAGAGACCGGCACCCACCGCGAAGGAGAGCCCGGCCCAGCCGCCCATGCGCAGCAAGATCACGAGCACCAGCAGCCCGCCCAGGCCGAGGGTCGCGCCGCGAAGCCGCGCCAGGAGATCCCGGTCGAAGAGGCCTTCGCGACCGCGTGACTCGACCGCATGTTCGAACGAGCGCGTCATTCTCCCCCCGCACCTCTTCCGGATCATTCCCTGCGCTCAGCCCGAATCCTTGGGACCGAGGCTCACATCCGGTCGAGATCTCGTTGCGCCCCAGCGAATCGGAGGCTGCTGCGGACCGATCCGGCGATGCCGAGGCCGAGGAAGACCACTTGCATCCAGGGCGCGGTGCCGAAGCGTCGATCCAGCCACCGGCCGATCCACCAACCGAGGATGGCCCCCGAGCCCAACAAGAGCGGGATAGACCCCAGCGAACTGACCAGGCGGCGGTGTAGTACCGATACCGCGCGCTTCAGGGTCTCTTCACGTCGATATCCCTCGGTCGAGCGCCGGGCCCGATCGCGGGCTCCAGATCCAGCTCAGGGAGATCACCGCCCGCGAGCACACGAATGCACCCCGGAACCACGGAGCGCGGATTATGGAAGAGGCCCGAAGGTGTCAACCCCAGGCTTGTTCATTCTTTCACAACCGGAATTGCAGCGCGGGGACCAGCAGGTGGTGCGCCCGCTGATCGTCTCGCGGACCAGCGTGACGCCGGTGCGCGGACAGGTGTCGCGCCAGGCCAGCGCTCCGCGAAGAGCCACCCGCGAGGCGGATCGCCGCCATGTACCGCCCCACGCTGCGCAGCGCGCCGCGCACGAAGCGCACCTCGCGGCGGAGTGCGCGCGCTCGAGCGCGCTGAGTTGCCCGGCCGCGCGCCGGGTGGATGCCGGCGCGCCAGAGAATCTCGTCCGCCATCCAATTGCCCACGCCGGGAAAGGAGTCCTGCTGGAGCAGCACCGCCTTGATCGGACTCCGCGCCCTCCGCTCCAGAATCTGATCCACCGTGCGGCGAGTGAAGGAGGGCGAAAGAAGCGACGGGGGCAGCGAAGACCACCAGGCGGGTTCTTCCTTCCCACGAGCGAAGCGCACGCCCAGCGACGGGGATCGCGGAAGACCAGCGCGAGATCATCGACGTGAAGCACGAGGTGGTCGTGGCGCTCCGGTCGTGCGCGCGCCCTTCGACCCCGAGCTCGCCGCTCATGCCGAGGTGAACTCCGAGCCAGAGATTGCCGTCGAAACGAAAGCAGATCTGCTTGCCGCGCGCTTCGGAGTAGATGAATCGCCGACCGCGGAGGGCACGCGCGATCGCCGCGGCGTCGACCTCGCGAAACACCTGCGCCGTGGGTCGAGCACGGCGCGTTCCACCACGCCCGAGCGCGACGTCCCAGCGTCGTCGCGCGAATTCCACCCCGCCAGCTCCGGCACCCTGCTCTGCTGCGTCGACCCGCGGCCGCTCGCGTGCGCCGAGTTCGATCGACTCAAGGTGAGAAGGTCGGGAGGCGCATGGTTCCTGGATCCCAAAACGAGCTGCTCGACCACCGCGTGGTCGGCCCCGGAGTCGGCCCCGCCAGTCGCTCCTCCACTCCGGCGGCATGACCCGTCGAGAGTGGGATCCGTACCTCGCCGAGCTCTCGGCGCAGCATCGCTTGATCGTTCCGACCGCGCTGGCGCACGGCGCGAGCCCAAGGCGGGAACAGCTCACGATTCGAAGCATGGGCGAGTCGGTGTTGCAGCTCTTGGACGCGCTCGGAATCTCGCGCGCGCACATCCTCGGATCGTCCATGGGCGGTGCGACCGCGCCTGGATCGCGCGCCATCACCTCGCGCGAGTCGACAAGCTGATCGTCTTTCGCTCGAGCTACCGCTCCTCCCCCGCGGTGGCGGAGGCGGTTGCGAAGATGGGCGAGGCCGAGACCTGGCGGCGCTGGGGACTCGAGGGCTTCATGCGGCGCGAACACCAACCGCAAGGAGGCCCGGAGGCGTGGATCGAGGTGACGCGGAAAGTGGTCTCGATGCTGCACGGCCCGGCCAGCGATCGCAATCAGACGCTCGAGGCGCTCCGCGCGATCGATCGACCCACCCTCCTGATCGCGGGGGATCGCGATCCGGTGGTGCCGCTCGAGGAGGTGATCGCGATGTACCGAGCGCCGCCCCAGGCGTCGCTTTGGATCGTGCCCAACGCCACCCACTTCCTCGGCAACGCACCGATTCCCGGCGACGCGCCTCGTTCGTCAGTGAGGTGCTGCGCTTCCTCGCGCGCAGCTAGCCGGGGTCGACGCGATCCAAGCGCGGCGCCTCCCCCACCGCGCGCAGCACCGGACGAATCTGCTCGAATTCGATCGGGAAGCTGCAGACTCCTGCTCGGGATCCGAGAAGAGCGCGACGTAGTCCAACGCGTCGAAGGCACGCGCAAAGCGGGAGGCGAAGTTCTTCTTGAGCACGTGAGGCGACGCCGTAGCGCCGCGGCCCTCGTCGCTGTTCCGTGAGCGAACCCACCCGGCCGCCGTCATCGGGGCGAAAGACACGCACCGTTCCCCTCCTCGGCGCCAGTCGCGCCGACCCGCCGCGAGCAGCGCCTCGTACGGTAGCTCGCGTCGATGTGGCCGCGTCTCCGCGTACTCCGCCGCGCTCTTCGTGAGGCGCACGCGGGTCGACACTCTCGTAGGCGCTGTAGTAGAGGCGGCGCCGCAATCGCGTCGACCGCGCTCGACGTAGGCGCGACGGGCACGTCGCCGGCCAAAAGGCTGCGGCGGCGCGCCGCAGAAAGGCCTCGCCGAACGGCTCGGCGCGACTCGAGCGGAAGGCACGCCATGCAATGAGGACGCCATCCCATCCGAGCAGCGCTAGTTCTTCGGCTCGGGGTGAGCACTGCGGCGTAGCGCCCCTCGAACTCCAGCTGGACCAGGCGCGGCAAGAGGGCTGCCACCTCCGCGACGACTCGCCGTTCTTGGACTTCGGTCCAGTCTTCCGGCACGGCGAAGTAGACGCCGTCGGTGTCGGCCTCGAGCAGGGTCACCGCGCGCCTGAAATTCGCGGCAGATCAGGCTCAGCGTTTCAAGACCGCGACGGGTCACCTCGTTGGCCGCGTGCACGTCGGCAAAGCGGGTGAGCCCACCCCCCGCGGCGAGGTAGCCGTAGGCGGTGTTCACGACCAGCTTCATCGCCGCCGACATCGCCTCCTGCATGAAGCGTTCGGTCGAGGGCGATGGCCTTCGCCGCCGCCTTCGGCCGCCAGGCGCTTCTCCACCAGCCCATCGACCAACGCGAGAGGGCGCCGAGATGATCGGTGACGCGGGCCGATGCGGAAGGCGCGCATGAGGGATAGAGGCTCGCGACGTCGGCCTTGACCACGCGCCGCGCCACGCCGGAGCGCGAGGTGGAGCGCCGCGCGCTGTGCGGTGCCATCCCCCGCCTCGTGCGATGGCAGCCTGGCCGACGCGCAGGTAGGCGCGCGCGAGGAAGTGGATCGATCACCCCGGTCGCCGCGCCGGCGGGATCGGCCAAGCGCCGTAGCGACGGGCGCGATCTGCGCGAGCAGGCGGCGGCCCCACCGAGCAGGCGCGCCAAGGCCGCGACCTCGACCACGTCGGCGGCGGCGTAGCGACGCACCAGTCGTCAGCGCGATAGGTCGCGTGGATGCGATCTCCCGGGATCAGCCGACGCGATCCGGGCCGTGGAGAGACCGAAGTAGCGCGCCACGGCCGCTGGCTCGGGCAGCTCGCGGATCGCGAGTCGTAGCGCCGGACCGCACGGAGCGTGTCGATGCACTCGCGGCCCGGCACTACCACGCGCGTCTGGTCCCGTCGCGTCGGACGCGACAGCGCCCAGTAAGCCGCGCAATCGGCCGATGCCGAGCGACACTCCCAGGCGCCGCGCGCGTGCTGCCAGGAAGGGCAGATCGAAGCCGTGCAGGTTGTGGTTCTCGAGCACGTCCGGATCGGCGGTCTGTACGACGAGAACGAATCGGCGGAGCAGCTCCGCCTCGGCCGCGTCGTCCTCGTGCGCTGCCTCGAGGAGTTCCTTCGGCCGTCCGGGTGCTCGGATCGCGATCAGAAAGATGCGGTGCGCCTCGGGCTCAAACCGGTGGTCTCGAGATCGAACTGCATGCGGTGGAGCTGATCGAAGGCGAGGTCGCGAGTAGGTGCGCCCACTCGCCACCAGGTACTGTTCCTCCGGGGAGAGGGCGAGCACCGACTCCGGCCCCAGTTCACGCAGGGTCCGAGCTCGCGGCCGAGCCGCGCCGAGGCGCCGCGCAGAACCGCGTTCGTTAGAAAACGGCCGTCCTCCGCGCGAACCAGGTAGCGGAGCCGCCCCGTTCCTTCGAGCTCGCGAAAGGTGACGCGCGCGCCCCCCTCGCCTTCCGGTGAGAGGCCTGGACCAAGGTGGAGAAGATCGTCCAGTCGATCGAGCAGCACCCACGGCCGAAAGCGCGCTTCCTCACGCAGCAGCTCCCCGGTCGTGGGGAGGCGACGCCAGAGGGTAGCGAGCCCGCTCGCCTCGGCCCAGATCGAGACGATGCCGGGGATCGGATCCCAGCCCCAGAGTCCTTCGCGCAGTCGCGCCGCGATATCTCCCGGTAGGGGCGGAGACTCCTCGTTCATCGGAGCATTGCGGCGCGCTCAGCCGTCCCAGCGATAGAAGCCGCGCCCCGACTTCTTGCCGAGCGCGCCCTCTTCCACCATGCGACGAAGGAGCGCGGGCGGATCGAAGGCGGCGCGACCCGAGGCGCCGTCGAGGCTCGCGTGGAGCGCCTCCGCGATCTTGAGCCGCACGTCGAGGCCCACCAGGTCGGTGAGCTTGAGCGGCCCCATCGGGTGTCCGTATCCCAGGGTCATGGCGGTGTCGATGTCGGCGGCCGAGGCGACTCCCTCCTCCACCATGCGGATCGCCTCCAGCCCGAGCAGCACGCCGAGGCGCGAGGTGGCGAAGCCGGGCGAGTCGCGCACCGTGATCACCTCCTTGCCAAGGGCGCGGCCGAACTGCCGCGCCGTCTCGAGCGTGGCGGGCGCAGTGTCCTCGCCGACCACGATCTCGAGCAGCTTCATCACGTGCACCGGATTGAAGAAGTGGAGCCCGATCACGCGGTCGGGGCGATCGGTGGCGCGCCCAATCGCCGTGATCGAGAGGGACGAGGTGTTGCTGGCAAAGAGCGCGTCCGGCTTGGCGTGGCGCGTCACCTCACGAAAGAGCGCGCGTTTCAACTCGAGATCCTCGGGCACCGCCTCGATCACCAGGTCGGCCATCGCCGCGGCGCGACCCAAGTCGATCGTGGTCTCCACTCGAGCCAGCGCCTGATCGCGCTCCTCCACGGTCACCTTTCCGAGCTCGACCCCCTTCGCCAGCGCCAACTCGATCGCGGCCCGTCCGCGCGCGAGGAAGCGCTCCTCCACGTCGCGCAAGAAGACCGCGTGCCCGGCGCGGGCCGCGACCAACGCGATCCCCGCGCCCATCGTGCCCGCGCCCAAGACCGCGATGGTGTGAAGATTCGTGCTCACTTCTCCCCCTCTCGTTGGGCCTGCTTCCGCGCGAGGAAGGCATCCATCCGCTCCGCCTTCTCGCGCGATTCGAACAGCAGGGCCTGCGCCGTCGACTCGTAGGCCAGGCCCGACTCCAGATTGGGAAAGGCGGCGTTGAGCGCCTGCTTGGCCAAGCGGGTGGCGAGGCGCCCCTGCCGTGTGATCTCGCGGGCGAAGCCGGTCGCGCTCTCGAGGAGCGCGCTCGACTCGACGACGCGATTGACGAGGCCGATGGCGAGGGCCTCATCCGCGTCGACCAGTCGACCGGTCAGAACCAGCTCGCGCGCGCGGCCGAGGCCGATCAAGCGCGGCAGTCGCTGTGTCGCTCCGGCCGCCGGCATGATCCCGAGCGAGACCTCGGGCTGGCCGAAGCGCGCGCCGCGCCCGGCGATCCGAAGATCCGAAGCCAACGCCAGCTCGCAGCCGCCGCCCAGGGCGACCCCGTCCACCACCGCGATCGTGGGGGTTGGAAAGAGCTCGAGCCGCCGGAAGAGCCGCGAGTTGATGCCGGCGAGTGAGTCGATCGCGTCACGCCGCCGAAGCTCGCCGATGTCGGCGCCGGCCGCGAAGACCGATCCCTCCCCGCGGAGAAGCAGACATCCGAGGTCACGATCTCCTTCGAGTTCATCGAGCGCGCGGTGGAGCGCGGCGATCATCTCGAGGTCCAGCGCGTTCTTCGCCTCGGGTCGCGTGAGGACGATCCAGGCCAGCTCGTGATCGCGTTCGATGCGCAGCCGTGCAGGTGCGGGCGCGGTGGGACGCGCCGGATTCTGTGGGGTCGACACCGGTCCTCCCTCGCGGCTCTACCCAGGCCGCGCGGGGAGGCTACCCGTTTCGCGCGCGAGCGAAAACCCCGCGCTACCAACCCTCCTCGGCCAGGATGCGAATCAGAACCGCCGTGACCTGCGAGGAGATGGTGCCGAGGCGTCGGCGGATCGGGCTGGAGATGCCGTGCCCCTCGCCCAGGTCATGCGGCTCGAGGCCGATGAAGTCGAGGCCGCCCGGCGGCAGGTCATCCTCCAACCAGAAGGCGAGGTGCTCGAGCGAGAAGTGCGCGTTCGGTTGGTATTGGCTGAGCGCGGTGAGGCCACCCGGCGATCCCGCCTCGAGGTGCCAGTGCGAGACGGTGCCCGCCTTCTCTCCCCGAAGGAGAGTGTCGATGATTACGATGCGGCGGCGGCCTTCGAGCACGCGATCGAGCCGAGGGCTCGAACCCTGCCCTTCGATCCAGTCGACCAGCGGCCCCTCTTGCGTGACCGGCGCGAGGACCAGGTTTCCCTCAGTCTCGAAGCCGTCGCCCGGATCCTCCGCGAGCGAGAGGGTGTGGGGACGTCCGCGCATCCGCCCGATCTCGCCAAGCAGGGTGCGCGCGCGTCCCATGACCCGGGCCGGCAGCGCCTCGTCACGATGATCGGAACGTCCGAGCGCGACCACCGCCACCGGCGGTCGCGACCTTGGGATCTGGCTCATGGTCGACCTCCCCGTCGGTCGCGAGGCGCGACCGCCTTCCGAAGGATCGACCGCTTGCCGGCCTAACTTGACGAGGGGGGCGGGGCCGACGCGTCGCGAAGCTGGGTGCGTTTCCGCGTGCGCGGCTCTGGCCGGGCGAGGAGGCGCACCCGCTGGCCGGATTTTCCGGGGATCGCGAGGCGTTCGCGGGCGAAGGGGATCGGGACGGTCCCCTCGGCGAGGAATGCCCGGTGGAAGTCGCGCCGATCCCCCAGGCCGGCCGCCTCGAAGTCGTCCCGCAACTCTTGGACGAAGAGGCGCCCGAGGACGTAGGACATCGGCTGGGTCGGGGTCTGGGCGTAGCGGCGCACTTCGGCGGCGGCGTGCGCTCGGCTGAGCCGCGCCTTCCGCGCGAGGAAGGTGGTGGCCTCGCTCACGCTCATCGTGCCGGTCTGAAGCCCGACGTCGATCAGCACGCGGCAGGCACGCACCAGGTTCATGCGAGATTGGTGGAGGCGACCGCGCGCGTCGCCGTAGCCCTCCTCGAGCATGAGGTTCTCACCGTAGTAGGCCCACCCTTCCGCGCCGACCTGATTCCAGAAGAGGGGCCGGAGCTTTCGACCGGTGAGGTTGTCGCGCACGAAGTGCACGTGGTGGCCCGGGACGATCTCGTGGACTGCGACGAGGTCGAGGTAGTAGCGATTGAGCCGAGGCAGGCGGGGCCCCGCTCCTCGCTCGCCGCCGTGACCCACAGCATCCGCGCTGGCGAGGATCGTCGGGGGGCGGCGGCGTGTACTGCACCCCTCGGCACGATCGGGCGGAGGAACGACTGGGTGGCCCGGTAGTCGAGCTCCTCCCGCTCCGGCAGATCGATCAGGCCGCGCGCCTGCACGAATTTCCGCGCCTCGGCCACCGCTCGCCGGAGGTCGGTCAGAGGATCGGGCGACTCGGCCGACTCGGCATCGATCTCCTCCCACAGCTCCGTCCAGACCGCGCCGCTCCGGCACTGCTCGGCCGCCAGTTTGAGCGCGCGGAGCGACTCGTGATACACGCGCTGCCCCACCCGCACCAGCTCGTCCACCGAGAGGTCGATCCCGTGGCGCTTCCAGAGCAGCTGCTCGAACGCGTCGCGCCCCAACCCTAGTTCACCGTTCGACTCGAGGATCACCTGTCCTTCGAGAAACTCGGCGAACTCGCGCAGGGACGATTCGAGCAGGTCAGCGGCGGCGTCGAGCTGTCCGCGAAGCTTCGCGTCCTTTGTCCCGCGCCAGGCGGTGCGGAGGTCGCCGTGCACGAACTCGATCACGCCACGCGCGGCCATCGCCGCCGTCTCGGTGAAGACGGTCGGGGGCACCTCGAGATTCTGACGCGCGGCCCGGAGTACCTCCGGCCCCGCCTGCAATCGGTGGAGCAGCGAGCGAAGGACCTGGTCGCGATCCGGCAGCTCCGCCACGAAGAGCCAGTGGAGTCCGAGCACGATCTCGTCGAGGTACGACTGCGGGAGGTAACGGGTGGGCGGCTGCGCCGCGCGCAGCACGAGCTCGCTCGCGAGGTACCCCTCGACCACGCGCCAGTCGAGCCGACGCGTCGGGTCGAGTTCGTTCGGATCGAGTTCGCGCAGTTCGGCGAGGAAGCCGGCCATCGCCGACTCCTCCGCTCGGATGGCCGGCGCGGAGAAGTCGGCCAGGCGCGCGTCGAGTTTTCCACCCGGCGCGGTGCGCGTCGCCTCGGTCGGATGCGTGTCGAGCCAGGCCCTTCGAATCCGCTCCGCCAGTCGATCGAAGGCCGCTCCGTGGCCGCGAGAAACCATGCGGTACCTAGCGCGCCAAGAGGACGCGCCGCGTCGAGACCCCGGCCGGCGTGTCAAGCCGCGCGAAGTAGAGTCCCGCTCCGACCCGCTGGCCGGACTCGTCTCGACCGTCCCACTCGAAGCGGCGCGTGCCGGCCGCCGCCTGACCGCGGGCCAAGGTCCGCACCAGCGAACCGTCGACCGCGTACAGCGCGAGATGCGCCGACATGGCGCGCGGCAGCTCCCACTCGAGCGCGGCCGTTGCGCTGCTCGGGAGCGCGGAGGCGAGGCGCAGCGACACTTCCGCCTCGCGCGGCGCACTCGCCGGCGCATCTGC
>JAXLXQ010000056.1:0-22647 GCA_046327845.1 Candidatus Eiseniibacteriota bacterium
GCGACACGGTGCTGACCGACGGGCACATGACCCTCGCCCACGGCGCGCCGATCCAGGTGTCGCTCGACGCGGCGCAGTAGCCTCGGGAGCGCGCGATGACCCTTGCATCCCTCGCGGTCAAGCGCCCGATCGCCACCTCGGTGCTCTTCCTGGCGGCGATGCTCCTCGGCGCGATCTCGCTTGCGCGGCTCGAGATCACGCTGCTCCCCGAGATCGCGGCGACCGAGCTCAACGTTTGGGTCCCCTATCCCGATGCCGGGGTCGAGCAGGTGGAGGAATCGGTCGCGCGGCCGGTCGAGGAAGCGATCGTCGCGGTGCGCGGCGTGCACGGCATCTCGACCCGCGTGCTCCCCGGAGGGGCGGCGATCCAAGTGCGCCTCAATCCCGGCGTCGATCCCGATCTCGTCGCGCTTGGCGTGCGCGAACGATTGGACGCCACGCGTTGGGAGCTGCCGAGCGGCGTGGGTCGGCCGCTCCTCTTGACCGGCGGCGGCGGCGAGCGACCGGTCATGGTGCTCGCGCTCGCCTCGGGTGATCTCGCCGGCGCCAGCGAGTGGGCGCGCACCGTGCTCAAGCCGCGCCTCGAGCAGATCGACGGCGTGGCCCGCGCGCAGGTGGTGGGGGCGCCCAAGCCGGAGGTGCGGGTCACCCCCGATCCGACGCGCATGGCGCTCTTCGGCGTCTCGGCGAGCGAACTCAAGAATGCACTCCAGGCGGCGAACGTGGAGGCCCCCGGCGGCTACGTCGAGCGGCGCGGCATTCGCTATGCGCTCGAACTGGAGACCGGCCTCGCGGGGGCAAGCGATGTGGGCGCGGCGATCGTTCGGCAGAGCGGGGCGCAGCTGCTCCGCGTGCGCGACCTCGCCACGGTCGAAGAAGGGTTCGCCAATCCGGAGGGACTCTCGCGGCTCGACGGCCAGGCGGCGGTCGGAATCCTGCTCTACCGCGAGGCGGGGGCGAACCTGCTCGAGACCGCCGATCGCGTACACAAGCTGCTTGCCCAGATCCACCGTGACTTCGCCGGGATCGAGGTGAGCACGGTGAGCGATCCGACGCCGTTCATCCGCCAGTCGATATCGGGCGTGTGGCAGGCGGTGTGGCTGGGTGGACTGCTCGCCTTCGGCATCCTCCTCTTCTTCCTCGGCGACGTGCGCTCGCCCCTCTTCCTCGGCACCTCGCTTCCGATCTCGGTGCTGCCGAGCTTCGCGTTGCTCGATCTCTGCGGCGTGTCGCTCAACCTGATGTCGCTGGGCGGCCTCGCCCTCGGCGTCGGCAACATGATGGATAACGCCATCGTCGTGCTGGAGTCGATCGCGCGGCACCGACAGCGGGGCAAGGGGGTGTGGGACGCAACGGTCGATGGCACCACCGAAGTGGCGGTGGCGGTGACCGGCTCGACCGCAACCACGGTGGCGGTCTTCCTGCCGATCGTCTTCGTCGAGGGGATCGCCGGGCAGATCTTCCGAGATCAGGCGATCACGATCAGCGCGTCGCAGATCATCTCGCTGATCGTCGCGCTCACTCTGATCCCGGTGATGGCGGCATTGGGTTCACTTCGGCGCGATGTCCTGGCGCCGGCCGCGCCGATGACTGGCACACCGGGCGTCGAGCCCGAGGCGCGGCGCGTCCGCCGCTTGGAGCCGGTGCTTCGCCCCGCCGGCATCGGCTTCCGCTGGTTGGGGCGCGGACTGACCGTTCTTCTCCCCGGCATTCTGGTCCGGGGCTCGAGCCTGCTCCTTCGCGTCGTCAATCGCGCGACCGACCTCCTCCTCTGGCCGTTGCAGCAGCTGTTCGATCGCGGCTGGAATCGCTTCGCGTCGTACTACCCGCCGCTGCTCAGCGCCGCGCTCAAGCGCCCCGGCCGCACCCTGCTGGTCACCGGACTCCTGACCGCGGCGGCGATCGCGCTGGTGCCGTCGCTCGGAACCGAACTGGTGCCGCAGTTCTCGCAGGGCGAGTTCGCCTTCGACCTCGAGCTTCCCTCCGGCACGCCGCTCGCGACCACTCAGTCGATGACCCAATCGATCGAGGAGTCGATCAAGGGAGATCCGCGCGTCCGCGTCTACTTCGCCAGCGTCGGCGAGAGCCCAGGAATGGGGAGTGCGGCGGTGGAGCGGCGCGAGAATGTCGCGCAGCTCTCGGTCGCGATGGCGCACCCGGGCGACCGCGAGGAAGAGGCCGCGGTCATCGAGAAGCTCCGCTCGGCCATCGGCAGGGAACCCAACCTGCACGCGACCTTCCGTCGTCCGACCTACTTCTCCTTCCAGACCCCGATCGAGGTGCTGGTCTTCGGGCACGATCTGGACGAGCTCAAGCTCTACGCCGACCGTCTCACGCAGGAGATGCGCGGCATCCAGGGCATCCGCGACCTTCGGTCGAGCTTGGAGGAAGGCAGCCCGGAGGCGCAGATCGAGTTCGACCGCGATCGCGTGTCGGCGCTCGGGCTCGACCTCGAGTCGATCGCCCGCACGCTCAGGAGCAAGATCCGAGGCGACGTGGCCACCCGCCTCAAGGAGCGCGATCGCCAGCTCGACATCGTGGTGCGAAACGCCGAGGCGCGCGAGGTGCAGGCGGGCATGATCGAGAACCTACTCGTGGCCTCGCGCGACGGCGTGCCGGTACCGCTCTCCTCGGTCGCGAAGGTAACCCTGGGACGCGGCCCGGCGCAGATCACCCGCGATGGGCAGCAGCGTGTCGCGGTCATCCAGGCCGACCTCACCGGCCGTGACCTGGGCTCCGCCACCAACGAGGTCAAGGCGCTCCTTCGTCGCGTGCCGCCGCCGGTCACCCTGAGCGCCGCGCTCGGCGGTCAGGACGAGGAGGTGGGCGTCTCCTTCCGCAGCCTCCTCCTGGCCGGCGCGCTCGCCGTCTTCCTCGTCTACATGTGCATGGCGAGCGAATTCGAGTCGTTCCTCCACCCGCTCGTCATCATGCTGGCGGTGCCGCTCGGGCTGGTCGGCGTGGTCTTCTCCCTGGCTGCCACCCACACCTCGGTTTCGGTGGTGGTCTTGATCGGCGTCATCCTCCTGGCCGGCATCGTGGTCAACAACGCCATCGTGCTGATCGAGTACGTGAATCAACTTAGGAAGGAAGGACGCGGCAAGGTCGAGGCGCTGCTCGAGGCGGGGCCGGTGCGCCTTCGCCCCATCTTCATGACTACCATCACGACCGTCCTCGGTCTGGTGCCGATGGCGCTCGGCCTGGGCGAAGGGGCGGAGATTCGCGCGCCGATGGCGATCGGCGTGATCGGCGGCCTCACCCTCGCGACCCTGCTCACGTTGGTGGTCGTGCCGACCGTTTACGCACTGGTCGATCGAAAGCCATGAGCCTCGCGCAGCAATCGATCAGGAAGCCGGTCACGGTGCTCGTCTTGACCCTGGCCTGCCTGGTGCTCGGGGCGGTCAGCATCTGGAAGCTCCGCCTCGACTTTCTGCCGCAGATGGACTTCCCCTTCATCGGCGTCTACGCCCCCTACATGAACGCGGTGCCGGAGGAGGTGGAGCGGCAGATCGTCCGCCCGATCGAGGAGGTGATGGCGACCCTGGGCGACGTGAAGCACGTCTTCTCCCGGGTCGACCAGAACGGCGCCTTCATCGGGGTGCAGTTCCAGTTCGGCCGCCCGGTCGACGTGCTCAGGATGGAGGTGAAGGACCGGCTCGATCAGGTGCGTCCCCTCCTCCCCTCGGACCTCGAGGACACCTTCCTCTTCACCTTCAACTCGAACGACATCCCGATCCTCGAGGGGCGGATCAGCGCGCGGGGGCGCGACCTCTCGAACTCCTACGATCTCCTCGAGCGACGCGTCCTGAACCCGCTTCGACGCATCGACGGCGTGGGCCGCGTCCAGGCCGACGGCATCAATCCGAAGGAACTCACCATCTACCTCCGGATGGAGAAGATCCTGGAGCACAAGGTCGACCTCGAGCGGGTCTTCACCCTGCTGAACGCGAACAATGTCGACCTCTCGGTGGGGCGCGTGCGGGATGGGCGTCAGCGGGTGGCGGTGCGCGCGCTCGGCCAGTTCGAGTCCTTCCACGACGTGGAGGAACTGGTGATCGGACCGGGGCTCCGCTTGAAGGACATCGCCGAGGTGGTCTACGCCGAGCCCGCGCCGAGCTACCGGCGTCGATTGAACGCAGAGCCGGCAGTCGCCTTCTGGATCCAAAAGGCCTCGGGCGCGAACGTGGTCGAGGTGTCGGAGCGCGTCCATGAGGTGCTGAAGGAGATTTCGCGCGACCCCGCGCTCGACGGCATCGACGTCGAGCTCTTCTTCGATCAGGCCGACGAGATCAAGCACTCGCTGAGCGGGCTGCTTTCGAGTGGGTGGATGGGCTCTTTCCTCGCGATCGCGGTGCTTCTGCTGTTCCTGCGGCACCTGCGCACCACCCTGATCGTCTCGATCGCGATCCCCTTCTCGGTCATCGCCACCTGTGCCTTCCTCTACCTCACCGGACGCACGCTCAACGTCCTCACGATGATGGGTCTGATGCTGGCGGTGGGAATGCTGGTCGACAACGCGATCGTGGTGTTGGAGGCGATCTTTCAGCGGCAGCAGCGCGGCGAATCCGCGGCCTCCGCGGCGGGCAACGGCACGCGCGAGGTGGCGATGGCGGTGACCGCATCGACGCTCACCTCCGTGATCGTCTTCGCGCCGGTCATTCTCTCGAAGTCGGACGACATCACCGTCTACCTGGCGGAGGTCGGCGTGACCATTACGGTGACGCTCCTCTTCTCGCTGCTGGTCTGCCTCACGCTCGTCCCGCTGATGGCGGCGCGGTCCAAGAGCATTCAACAGGTGCCGGAGTTCGGCTTCCTCACGCGGGCCAAGGACCAGTATGGCCGCATCCTCGAGTGGACCACGATCCGTCACCCGCGCCGCACCGGATATCTGCTGGTTCCGGCGGCGGTCGCGATCACGGTCGGGCTGATCGCGATCACCAAGTTCTCGCCCGAGCCGGAGTCGGAGCGGGGCATGAAGCTCGAGTACCTCCGCATCAACTTCGACTTCAAGGACAACGTCAACCTCTACCGCGCCGAGCAGTACGTGAAGCCGGTCGAGGGCTTCCTCATGGCAAAGAAGGACTCGCTCGGCGTTCGCTCGGTCTACGCGGTCTACGAGGATAACGCCGCCACCGTGCGCCTCTACTTCGACGAGAAGAAGAAGACCGGCGAGAAGGAGCTGCGCGAACTGAGGAAGTGGCTCCGGGCCCGATTGCCGGTGCAAGCGGGGGTCGCCTATCGCTTCGGCGAGGATACCGACGCCGGCAAGGGAGCGAAGAAGCTCGAGGTGAACCTCTTCGGCGAGGACTCGGACGTGCTCCGCCAATACGCCGCCGAGACCAAGCGCAGGTTGGCCCTTCTATCCGGACTCGAGGACGTGCGCAGCGACGCGGAAGAAGGGAAGGAAGAGGTTCAGATCCTGTTGGATCGCGCGCTCGCCGGGCGCTACGGCGTCGATCCCCGCGGCGTGGCGAGCATGCTCGGCCTCACCTTCCGCGGCGTGTCGCTTCGCGAGTTCGAGGCGAAGGAGCGAGAGGTCAAGATGGGCCTCCTGCTCGAACCGGCCGATCGCCGCAATCTCGAGAGCCTCCGCTCTCTGCCGGTGGGGATGGTCGACGGCAAGGCGATCGAGTTGAGTCAGGTCGCGCGCTTCGAGATGAACCACACCCCCGGCACCCTTCACCGCGAGGAGCAACGCACAACCGTGACGGTTCGCGGCAGCTACGAAGGGGAGAAGTGGAAGGAGCTGCTCGCGCGAGTCGAGGGGACGATGAAGAACCTGGAGCTCCCCCCCGGCTACGCTTGGTCCTTCGGGCGCGAGATCTCCGACAGCGCCGAGCAGCAGAACCAGATGCTGATGAACATCCTGCTCGCCCTGGCCTGCGTCTACTTCGTAATGGCGGCCCTCTTCGAGTCGTTCCTGCACCCGCTCGTCATCATGCTCTGCGTTCCCTTCGCCGGCATCGGCGTGATCTGGACGCTGATCGTCACCCGCACCCCGATGAACATGATGGCGATGATCGGACTGGTCATCCTGATCGGCGTGATCGTGAACAATGGAATCGTGCTGATCGACCATGTGAACCAGCTTCGGCGCGCGGGCCGGCCCCGGGGAGAGGCGATCCTCCACGGCTGTCGCGAGCGCTTCCGTCCGGTGCTGATGACCGCCGGCACCACCGTGCTCGGCCTGATGCCGCTCGCCTTCGGCGACAGCAACATCGGCGAGGCGCGCTACTCCCCCATGGCGATGGCCCTGATGGGTGGGCTGACCATCGGGACGGTGCTCACCCTCCTGGTGCTCCCCACCTTCTACGTCCTGGCCGAGGATGGCCTGGCCCGCCTCGAGCGAGCGGTAGGCTGGGGACTCGGCCGCACCACCCTCCCCTGGTCCGCCCCTGGGAAAAAGACACCCGCCACCGATTAGATCCCGACCCTCGTTTTGAGACGCTCTCTTGCTCCGTCGCAACGAGATGCTTACTGTTCACGCATGCGGATAGAGGCCCCCCTGAGCCAACAACTTCATCGGCTCCGCGCGAGGGGGGGACCGTGAGCAGTGGAGACGACCCGAGGCCGGCGCTTGCCTGGCCCAATCGCCTTGCGAGCCTGCTCCAGGGGCTTGCCGGCCCGACCGATCCCAAGACCCGTTCCGAACTCCGGTCCGAGGCCTGGGTGCTTCTGCACACCGCCCTGGTCCGGTACGCCCGACTGCACTCGATGCGGTCCAGTCCGGTCTCGAAAGAGGATCTGGAGGACCTGGCTTCAACGAAGTCGTTAGATTTGCTCTCCCGCACCGAATCCGGAATGTGGAACACCAAGGATCGGTCGGGACCAGAGATCGCCGGGTACCTTTCGACGGTGGCCAAGAACGGGTTGCTGGACCTGTTGCACCAGCGTCGGAGGTTCGAGCAGCGACCGGAGAGCAACGCCAGTGAAGACAGTGCAGGTGATCGGCATGCCGCTCCGTTTCGCGAGCACCCGTCGAGCACGGAAGCCCCAGGCATAGCCCACGAGCGCGCCGCCTTTGCCCAAGCGCTCATCGGCTGTGTGGGGTCGCTGCAGGACCGCGCCAGGAAAATCTGGATGCTCCGGGTCTTCTTCGACTTGCCGAGCAAGGAGATCGCCGAGCATCCCGAGGTACGGCTGAAGGCCAGCCACGTGGACGTGCTCCTGCAGAGAACGCGGCAAACCGTCCGCGAATGCATGTTGAGCAAGGGATTCGAGCCGAGCGAAATGCCCCCGGGGAGCTTCGCCGAGGTCTGGCAGCACCTGTACGGGCAGAGCAACGATGAACGGGAACCATGGTCGATGCCAGGGGGGGCAATCTAGACGATGGCGCACATCGACGAAGACCAGGCGGTGGACCTGCTTCACGGATTTCTCGCCGCGGAGGAGAGCGATCAGGCCTTCGAGCACCTGAAGCGCTGCCCCGTCTGCGAGGAGCTCTTCCGTCGGCTCGCCGGTGATCGCGAGCGAGCCCTCGTCGAGGCAGAGCGCCACCTTCCCGAGCTCGATGAACAAGCGGCCGCCCGCATAGCGCTGCCGGCCCGACGGGTCTCGTTCTTCGATCGAATGCGCGAATCCTTCGGGCGCCGCGGCGGACTCGCCCCCCGACTCGGATTGGCGCTGGTCGCCGCGGCGGCGCTGGTCGCGTTGGTTCTCTGGCCCCGCCTCGCACCACATCGCGAGGCCGATCACCTCCGCGTCGCCATTCACCAGCTGCCCCCGGTGGGAGAGTTGATCCCCTCCCGCGGCGAGGGCGACCCGTATAGCGACGAGCTGGTCGCGGGGCTGGCCGCCTACTCTCGTGATGACCTCGCCCTCTCGGTTCTGCTGCTCGAAAAGGCAAAGGTGACCGGGCAACTCGAAATGCTGCGGCGGCTCTATCTCGGGAGCGCCCTGGCGCGGCGAGGGGAGTACTCTCGCGCCGTCCGTATTCTGCGCAACCTACCGACCACGGAACTCCCCGACCCGTGGAATCTCGAAGCTCGCTGGACCCTCTTCGTCGCGCTCAGAGGATCCGGGGAGACGACGGCGGCCGACTCGCTGCTCGTGGTTTTGCGCAAGGATTCAGGGGAACTAGGAGCAAGGCGCGGGCAATCGGGCAGCTATGAACCGTCGCGAGGCCCCGTTCCGGGCGCCGCTCGCTGAAAGCTGGTACAGCGGACTGATCCTCGTCGCGCTCCTCGTGGCGGGCATCGGCTCCGCGATCACGCCGCGCCGCGCCGGGACGAATCGCCGACGCCCATCCCGTGGGCGTTCCCGCCGTAGCCGACCCGACAATCTCGAACCGCTTGCTCTCAGACGATGAGTCGGTGCTGGCCTCGCGGTTGGAAAAGCGACGCGCCAAGCAGACTACATCGGCGCCATCCCACTCGCCGATCACCTCCTTGCGCAACGACAGGCGCGAGGCGGGTCCAGCTCCGAGATCGCCGACGCCATGGAGCGCCGCGCCGATTTGGACTTCGGTCAGGGAGTGCTGGATCGTGCGATCGCGCTCTACCGCGAAGCGCTCGAGCTGCGGACGAGCGATGCCGGCTCCGGCTGGGAGACTCGCGCCACCCTCATCAATCGCCTGGCTCGCGCCGAGAAGAACCGCGGCCTCTACGATGAGGCGATGACCGACTACGGGCGCGCGTTGGCGCTCGAGACCGAGGCGGGCGCGGCCGAAAAGGCGATCGCGGCCCAGACCATGAGCGGCATGGCCAACGTCATCCGTCGCTTCGACGCGCGGCGTCAAGACGCCATCGAGCTGCTCGAACGAGCGCTCGAGATTCGCCTGCGTCTCTTCGGAGAGAACAACGAAGAAGTGGCTGACACCCGCTCCGATCTTGCGCTGGTGCTCCTGCAACTCGGCCGGGTGCGGGAAGCGGAGGCGCAGATCAAGCGAGCGCTGCCGACGCGGCGCCGCGCGCTCGGGTCCGAGCATCCGGACCTGGCCTTCACATTGAGCATGTACGCCTGGTCCCTCTTCCGGCAGGAGCGATTCGCCGAAGCCGAGCCGCTCTTCCGCGAGGCCGCCACGATCGGGGACGCGGCGCGACGCCGTTCCGAGCCCGGCCTCAATCGCCTGCGCTACAAACCGGCCGCGTACTTCGACCTCGCCGCCACCCTGCTCGCGGCGGGCCGCGAGGCCGAAGCCTGGCCGATGCTCGACCGCGCCCTATCCCTGTTCATGGTGGAGCAGCTCCAGTTCGATCAAGCCGAAACGGCCGCCCCGTTGGAGCACCCGCGCGTTTGCACCCTGCGGGAGGTGCAGGCAGCCATGTCGGATGACGCAGCCCTCCTCGGCTGGCTCGACGTCAACATGGTGAACGAGCAGCCAAGTGACCTGTGGGGCTACGTCATCCGGAAGAATGGCCCGGTTCACTGGGTGAGACTGGGGGTACTGCCCCCGGTCGCGCCGATCGCCACCCACTACGAAACGGTCTATCCCCGCATGGTCCAACTCGAGCGGGCCATCACCTCGGCGAGCGAGTGGCCGGCCAACGTCAGCGACACGCGTTCGCTCGATCCCCTGGCGCACGGTGCTTGGGAGGAACGGATCGCGAAGCTCGAACCGTTCCTGACCGACGCGCGGCGGATCGTGGTCATTTGGTCAGGGGATCGGCTTCGTGCCGATCGAGGCGATGCGCGACGCGAACGACCGATACCTGGCCGAACGCTTCTTCATCTCCTACTCCTCCTCGGCGTCTCTCTTCACCCTGATGTGCGAGCGGGCAAACCTGCGTGGCGCGCCCAGCAGCCGCCACGCTCTCTTGATCGGCGACCCTCCATTCTCCGACCAGCAGCTCGCTGGGATGCTCAAGCACCGTGAGCCGAGCGAACCCGAGATCTCGGAGTCACTGCTCGCGAGCAACGAGTTTCGCGAGGGAACGCTCCTGCGCGACGCCCTGGCGGGCAATCGCGAACTCCTGCAGACGCTGCCGAGGCTCACCTGGACGCACCTCGAGGTCTTGCGGATCGCGGGGCTCCTCCCCGGCGCGACGGTGCTGCTCGGTCCGGAGGCTTCGGAGGAGGGGATCTCGCGACTGTCGGAGAGTGGAGCGCTCAACGGCTACGACACGATCCACCTCGCGACCCACGCGCTCCGCGACGTGCGCCTGCCGCAGTTCGCGGCCTTCGTGCTCTCGCAGGTCGGAACCAAGGACGCACCGCCAAAGCTCGGCTCTCGCGAGGAACTGGAGTCGCCGCGCGGCGCGCTCGACGGGCTGCTCATGCCGGAGGAGATCGCGGCGCTTCACCTCAAGGCCGACCTGGTCACGCTGAGCGGTTGCGCCACCACCGGCTTCCGCGAGCTGGGTGCCTACGTCGGTCTCTCCGACGCCTTCCTCCGCGCGGGCGCGTCGACCACGGTGGCCAGCCTGTGGCGCGTCGAGGACCGCGCGACCTCCCTCCTCATGCAGCGGTTCTACTCCTCGCTCGCACCGACCGCGGGCGGGGCCCCACCCATGCGAAAGGACGAGGCACTCCGCGACGCCAAGCTCTGGCTGCGCGACTATGTCGACGAGGACGGACGAACCCCCTATCGACACCCCGCCTACTGGTCGAGCTTCGTGCTGGTCGGCGATCCCGGGCGTTGAGTCCGCGCCGGCTCGCCTACTCACCCGATTCGGTCACGAGAGAGGTCGCGCGCGCGAAGTCATAGAGGGTGAGCCGCCTGAGTTCGTAGTAGGCGAGCCAGTAGCCACGCAGGGCCTGGACATAGGCCTCGAGCGCCGCGTCCTTCTCGCTTTGCGCAAGGTAGAGGTCGGCGATGCCGATCTTGCCGATCACGTAGCGGTTCTTCGCCACCTCGAAGCGTTTGGTGCCGACGGTGTCGGCCTTGGCGGCGATCGTGAGCTGGTCGCGCGCCAGGAGCAGGCCACGCGCCGCGAAGAGAGCCTCCTCCGCCACCTCGCGTTGCGTGCGCTCGGCGCGACTTTCCTGTCCCGCGCGATCGGCGCGCGCCGCTTCCACCTCATCCCCGCCCGCGCCCCACTGCCAGAGCGGCAGGTCGACGCTGAGGGCCAACTGCTGCCGATCGAAGGGATCCCGGTAGGCGTCCTCGATCCGCTTTGCGGTCTGATCCAGACCGAGGGTGGCGCTGAGCGATGCGTTCAACCGGTTGGCCGCCGATGCCTCGCTGACGCCGCGCCGCGCCTGGATCGAGGAGAGGGCCTCCTGCTTCACTCGCCGCTCGTGGCGAAGCGCCTCCGCCACCACCAGCGCGGTGTCGATCACGATCGCGGGCGGCAGGGGTGGCGGCGCGATCGAGATGGGGAGGTCGGGCGGCGCGTCGATCCAGAGGCGGAGGGACGCGAGTGCTCGCTCGTGGCGGAGACGCGCCGCATCGACCGAGGCACGCGCCCTCAGCAGCGCCAGCTCGCTCTGCAGGAGGTCGTTCTCCCCGATCCGACCCACCTCGTAGCGCCCGCGCGAAAGAGTGTAGAGCGTGTCGTTGACCGTGGCATTGCCCAGGGCGTTGTCGCGCGCCACGCGCGAGGCATACACCTCGAAGTAAGCCTGACTGGCGTCGGAGGCGATCGACTCCATCGACTGCAGGTACTGGCTCTCGGCCAGCGCGCGCTCCGCCGCGCGCTCGCGTCCGTCCCAGATCAGCCGTCGCGGTTGGAAGAGCTCCTGCCGCCAACCGAGGATGAGTGGTTCCGACTGCCAGAGCCGGCTCTCGCGGTTGCCCAAGAGATCCAAGCGGGAGAGTCCGGACGAGACGGTGAACTCGCCGCCGACCAGCGGCACCGGTTGCTTCAAGGTGAGATCGACCGAGGAGAGCACCTGCCGCTGTCGCACGAACTTCGTGCTGCCGTCCGGCTGGACCACCGAGTTGATCGATTGATCGAGGCTCGGAAGGGTCCCGCCGAGACGCAGCTCCGGCCAGAGCCGCGCGTGCCAGGCGCGATCGCGGGCGCGCGCGGCATCGTGCTCGGCCCGAGCACCGCGTGCGGCGAGACCGCGCCCTGCGCCAGGGCCACCACCTCGTCGAGCGAGAGCACGCGCCCCTCACCCGCACCGCGCGAAGTCCCCGCCCCGAGAAGCAGCGACAGAAGTAACGACCCCACGATCCACCGCGATCGATCGCGACCTTGCCGCACCGCGTGCCTCCTCACTCGTAGCGCAACGAGACGATCGGATCCTGCTCCGCCGCGCGCCAAGCCGGCAGGATGCCGAAGGCCACTCCGATGCTCAGGGACACGCCGAAGGCGATCGCGACCGAGCTGCCGGAGACGATCGTGCGGATGCCGGCGAAGCGTTCGATCGCGAAGGCGATGCCAGCGCCGAGCAGAATTCCCGCGATGCCGCCGCCCAAGCTGATGAGCATCGCTTCGGCCAAGAACTGCGAGAGGATGTCGCGTCGGGTCGCGCCGACCGCGCGGCGCACGCCGATCTCCCGGATCCGCTCGAGCACCGAGGCGAGCATGATGTTCATGATCCCGATGCCGCCGACCACCAGCGAGATCGAGGCGATCGCGCCCAACACCAGGTTGAAGATCGTCTTCGTGCGTTGCTCCTGCTTGAGCAGCAGCTCGGGCACCACGACTTCGAAGTCGATCACCTGATTGTGCCGGCGGAGCAGCATGCGCCGAAGCACATCGGCAACTGCCGGGACCTGCGCCGCCTCCCGCACCCGCACCACGATCCGGTCGAGCTGGTTCTGGTTGGCGCGCTCGGCGCGAAGGCCCGCCTCCAACTCCTGCCCGTCCTCATCGAAGGTGCGCGCCGCCTGCTCGACGTCACGATTGGTCACCTGTGCACGATTGCGGTAGCGGAGCAGCATGGTGGAGAGCGGGAGATAGACGTCCATGTTGGCGTCGCGGATGCCGAGGCGATCGGCGGTGCCGGTCGGCATCTTTCGATCTTCGAGCACGCCGATCACGGTCAGCCAGACCTCGCCCACCTTGATCGTGCGGCCGAGCGGCGGCTCGGTGGTGAAGAAGCGTGCGCGCACGCCGTCGCCGATCACGCAGACCGGCGCGGCGTTTTCCGCCTGCGCCGTCGCCCAGAGCGCGCCCGAGACCAGGCGGAGATTGAAGAGCTCGAAGTAGCTCGGCTCGACCCCGACCAGCTTGCCGGATCGACGATGCCCCTCGCGCGTGAGCACGCTCTCGAGCACTACCTCACCGCTCACCGCGTCGACCGCGCCCACCACCTCGCGCACGCTCTCGGCATCGGAGAGACCCAGCCCGGGCGAGAAGCGCTTGGGACGGGCCGCATCCTCTTCCTTGACCAGCCCCTCCCTCTGTTCGACCAACGGGCGCACCACGATGTTGTTGGTGCCGAGCAGGCGCATCTGGGCGAGGATCTCCTGCTCCGCTCCCTTACCGATCGCGAGCATGGCGATGACCGAGGCGACGCCGAAGAGGATTCCGAGAGAGGTCAATCCGGCGCGCAGCGTGTTGTGCGAGAGCGCCTCGAGCGCGGTGCGGACGCTCGGGACGACATGCGCCTCGAGCTCGGCGCGGAAGGCGCGCGGGTGGAGCGGCCAACTCAACGCCTCACCTCGTCGATTCGAGGCGGCGAAGCGGGAGCGACTCGCCGTCGGCCGGCGGCGAGAGCAGCACCTCGTCGGCCGCGCTCAGTCCCCGGTTCACCACGATGGCGTTGTCGTTCATCAGGCCGGTCAGGACTTCCTGGCGTTGGGAGCGACCGCCGGAGCGCTTGTAGACGTAGGCCACGCTGTCCTGGTTGAAGACCGCCTCGAGCGGAATGCTGAGCGCGGTCGGGACGGTGGCGGTGAGGATGGCGTTGGCGGTGGTCATGCCGGGGCGAAGCGTGGTGTCCGCCTCGGCGATCGCGATCTTGACCTCGAACACCTTGGCGTCGGCGTTCGGTTTCTGCTCGCCGACGTTGGCGACGGAGGACACACTCCCCGTGAGCCGCTTCGACGGATCGCTGTCGAGCGAGATCGACACCGACTGCCCGGTCGCGATCTTGCGGACGTCGATTTCGTTCACAAAGGTCACCGACTCCATGTGCCGGAGGTCGGGCAGGGTGGCGACGGTCGGATCCCAGGGCGACACCTGAGAACCGGCCACCTTCTTCTTGCCATTCCACTCCTTCTCGTAGATCACCATGCCCGAGGCTGGGGCGTGGATCGTGTATCCCTGCATCACCTGGTTGACCAGATCGAGAAGGGTGCGCTGCCGCTCGACGTCGGCCGAGACCTCCTGGATCTTGGCCACCGACTGCCGCTCCTTGGTGGTGAAGTTCGTCTTCGCCTGGGCCAGCGCGCGCTCCGCCTTCTCCAGATCGATCTCCGCCTGACGGCGGATGGAGGGCGCCTCGAAGGCAGCCTGCTCCTTGGCGATTCGCTTCTCCTCGACGGTGTAGGCCATGGTGCGCATCTCTTCGCGGGCCTGCGCCAGCGCGAGGGTGGAGTCGAGCATCGCCTGGGTCTCTTGGGCCGTCGCCTTCTGCAGCGCGAGAGAGACCTCCGAGGCCTTGGCCGCGATGCCGGAGCGATCGAGCTCGGCCACCACGTCGCCCGCCTTGACCACCGTCCCCTCCGGCACGAGCGAGGAGATCTTCATCTGGTACTGGTTCGCCTGCTGCGCATTGGCCGGCGCCTGGATCTCGACGAACTTGCTCGCGCGGAGCTCGCCCGTGGTCGTCACGACCACCTGGAACTCGCCCTGCTTCACCCGAGCGCTCACGCTCACGTCCGCGCTGGTTCGGCGAACCGCCGCGACGCGAAAGGCGATCAGGATCACGAGGAGGACAGGCACCGCAATCAGGAGTGATCGGCGGTTCGTACGGATCATGCTTCCCGCTCCATGGGGTAAGCGCGGCGAGGAACGAGCACTACTTTGGCGATTCGCCACCGGCCGCGCCACCCAAGAGTTCGAGGCAGCGCGCCTCGACCGCCTCCCAGTTGAAGCCAGGCAGACGGACGTTGCGGTTCGAGGTCCAGCGCGCCACCGGCGCGGCCGGAACCCAGCCCGACTTGAGGGCGCGGAAGTCGGGCCCCTCCTTCTCCATCGTGCCCTCGGGGTCAAAGGTGGCATCCCGATCGTAGAGGAAGTAGCAATCGAACGCCGGCTGCCCCGGGTCGAGGTTCAACATGCGGCCGAAGGCGCGCGCGATCTGACCGTTCTCATCCCAGTAGTTCAGGCCGCGCGGATCGACCCAGCGCTTGGCGTTGAGTCGCGCGCGCGGCTCGACGTCGGTCGGCAGGATGGAGCACCACAGCACGAACACCGCGAGATCGTCGTCCTTCACCCGATGGAGCAGCTGGTCGTGGATCTCGAAGGTGTGCACGTTGCATTCGCCGCAGGTCGGCGCGACCACCAGCACGAGTCGGACCTTCCCCGCCGCCTCTTCGAAGTCCCGCCGGAAGGGCTGAAAGGCGGGATCGAGGATGGCAAGGGGATCGCCGCCGCGCCGCCCACCGCGCGGCGTCTCCCTTGCCGCAGGCGAAGCTCCCGAAGGCAAGCAGCGCGAGGAGCAGGTGCAGCCATCGTCCTCGCATGGTCAGGCCGACTGGATCTGCTGGGTCAGGTAGTTCGCCTCGCCCACCTGCGAGATCAGGGTGAGCTGCGCCTCGATCCAGTCGACGTGCTGCTCCTCGTTCTCCAGGATCGCCTGGAGGATGGCGGCGGTGGCGTTGTCACCGGTGCCACGGCAATGCGCGATCCCCTCATTGAGCCGCGGCAACGCTTCGAGCTCGAGCTTGAGGTCGAGCTTGAGCTGCTCGGTCACCGTCTCGCCGATCGAGATCTTGCCGAGCCGCTGCACGTTCGGCACCGCTTCGAGGAAGAGCACCCGCTCGATCATCTGCTCGGCGTGCTTCATCTCTTCGATCGCTTCCTTGCGGATCTGCGCGTAGAGCCGCTCGTAGCCCCAGCTCCGGCACATCTCGGCGTGAACGAAGTACTGGTTGATCGCGGTCAGCTCCGCGGTCAGGACATCGTTCAGGATCTCGACGACTTTCGGGTCTTTCGACTTCATGGCATGGCTCCCTATCGTGGCCTCGGGTTGTCGGGCTCGCGCTCCTCCGCCGAAGCCGGACTCGATCCGCCCAGCTCCTCGCGAAGAAGCGCCGCGATCGTCTCGCGACAGGCACCGCAGTCGGTGCCGGCCCCGGTGGCGCGGGCCACGTCGGAGAGCGTGCGCGCTCCCTCGCGGATGAGGCTCCGCACGCGGCTATCGGAAACGGCTTTGCAAAGACAGATCAGCATCTCGCGAACTCCGGGGTCCAAACCGCCGGATTGTGGCAAAGGGGTGCGGCTGCCTTCAAGTCAGGCTGGATTTCACCGCGATTTGCCCGATACTGACCGACTCGTCGAATCGACCACGAGAAGGAGGCTGAGGAGAGCATGAGCACCGTCCTCGAGGCGCGCCCCGCCCTCACCGTCGACACGGTGAGTCGGTTTCTCAGGCTGTCGCACACACTCTTCTCGCTGCCGCTCGTGCTGTGTGGGCTGTGGCTCGGGGCAGGCGGATGGCCCAGCTGGCGCGTGCTCCTCCTCGGCGTCCTGGCCGCGGTCGGGGCGCGCACCGCCGCGATGGCCCAGAACCGGATCGCCGACCGCGCGATCGACGCGAAGAACCCGCGGACCCGCGAACGAGAGCTGCCCCGAGGAGCCATGACCCTCGCTCAAGCTCGGGCGGTCGCGGTGGCGGGGGTCGGCCTCTACGCGCTCGCGGCCGGGCTCCTCGGTCGATTGACCTTGCTGCTCGCTCCCATCCCGCTCCTCGTCTTCGCGGGCTATCCCTATCTCAAGCGGTTCACCCCCCTCTGCCATTTCGGGGTGGGGATCGCCCTCGGCCTGGCGCCCCTGGGGGCCTGGCTCGCGGTGCGGCAGAGCTTCGCCGGCTGGCTCGAGATCCTCCCCCTCGGTCTCTTCGGCGTCTTCTGGGTGAGCGGCTTCGACGTGATCTACGCCACCCTGGATGAGGACTTCGACCGGAAGAGCGGGGTCCACTCCCTCCCGGCCGCCCTCGGGCGACGGGGCGCGCTCCGCGTCTCGGCCCTCCTTCACCTGCTGGCCTTCGCGACCTTGGTCTGGCTGTGGCGCGGACACGACTGGTCGCGGCTCCCCCTCCTCCCCCTTCTCGCCGCCGGCATCCTCCTCGATCTCGAGCAGCGCTGGTCGCGGCACGTGGACCTGGCCTTCTTCCGCATCAACATCGTGATCGGCTTCGTGGTCGCCGCGATGGTCGGAACGGGAGTGTTCCTCCGCTAGCCCCGCGCGTCGCCTTATGCTCCGCGATAGCTCCGCTTATACAGAAAAGGGGCCAACGCGCCTCTTGTACAACACGAGGCGCGGGGCGTAGCGTCGACTTCGCCCGCCGCCCCGGCCGACGGCTCCCCGGCACGCGCTCCCCAATCGGAGCGCCGTTCGAATCGACGAGAACGCGCCGCCATCACGGAGGATCTCCGCGCGGCGCGGGTGCATGGGAGAGGAGGAGGTCATATGACAGACCTAATGGTGGGGAAGCAGGCCGATCTAGCCGGCCCGGGCGTGAGCACCTATCCGGAAGTCGCCAAGGTTCTACCCGACGACTATCGCACGCTCCTTGGACCGAAGGAGACCCAGGTCGCGATCGCGGCCGCCAAGCGTTACATCGAGGACGGGCTCTGCAAGGAGCTCAACTTGATTCGGGTGGAGGTGCCGCTAATCGTCGACGCCGCCAGCGGGGTCAACGACTACCTCGATCGTGACGGCTCGCGCACGCCGATCGACTTCCCCTGCGGCCTCGGCATCGACCCGCGCGTGAGCGCGCAGGTGGTGCAGGCCGCGACCAAATGGAAGAGGATGGCGCTTCGCCAATTCGAGATGAAGCCGGGCGAAGGGCTCATCACCGACATGCGCGCGGTGCGCAAGGACTACTTCCTCGACCATGACCACAGCGCCTACGTCGATCAGTGGGACTGGGAGAAGGCGGTGACGGCGGAGCAGCGCACGCTCGAGTATCTGCGCGACACCGTGCGCCACATCTGGAAGGTGATCGTCGGCGCGGAGCGCTTCCTCTTGAAGGAGTTCCCCAAGCTGAACGACAAGCGCTACCCGGCGTTGCCCGAGGAGCTCAAGTTCATCCACGCGGAGGACCTCCTCGCGCAGTATCCCGATCTGCCGCGGAAGCAGCGCGAGACCGCGATCCTGCAGAAGGAGCAGGCGGTCTTCATCATCGGCATCGGTTGGACGCTCAAGGACGGCTACCCGCACGAGATGCGCGCCGCCGACTACGACGACTGGGTCACCGAGACCCACTCGATCGATGGGCGCCCGATGCACGGATTGAACGGGGACATCCTGGTGTGGAATCCGGTGACCAAGCGTCGCCACGAGCTGTCGTCGATGGGCGTTCGCGTGACCAAGCAAACGCTCACCCAGCAGCTCGAGCTCACCAACCAGCTCGACTTCCTCAAGATGCCGTACCACCAGGCGATCCTGAAGGACGAGATCCCGCTTTCGATCGGCGGAGGCATCGGGCAATCGCGCACCGTGATGCACCTGCTAAGGAAGGCGCACCTCGGCGAGGTCAGCGTTTCGGTCTGGCCGAAGCAGCTGAAGGAGATCTGCCAGGCGCGAAACATTCACGTGATCGAGTAGTCCGTCCCTAGGGGTTGGGACGTTGGAGCGCCGCGCCTTTCTTAGGTCGCGGCGCTCCTCGTTTTCCCGGCGCAGCGCTTTCCGCTAAGGTACGGCGTCCAAACCAGGGGGAGGACTCGTGCGAGTTCTGATCGGCATCAGCGGCGCCTCCGGCGCGATCTTCGGCGTGGACTTCCTGCGCCGCTGCCCGGGAGAACGCTACCTCGTGGTCTCCGACTGGGGACGCGCGGTGCTCAAGGACGAGCTGGACCTCAAGCCGGAAGACTTGAAGAGCGAGGCGCGCGCGATCTACTCCGATCACGATCTGGCGGCCCCCTTCTCCTCCGGATCCAATCGCTACGACGCGTTCGTGATCGTTCCGGCGAGCGCCTCGACCCTGGCCAAGATCGCGGCCGGCATCGCCGACACGCTGATCACGAGAGCCGCGTTGGTCGCGCTCAAGGAACGGATGAAGCTGGTGATCGCGCTCCGCGAGACGCCGCTCTCGATCACCATGCTCGAGAACGCGCTTCGGGTTTCGCGCGATGGCGCAATCGTGGCGCCGATCATGCCGCCCTTCTACCAACGGCCGAGCAACCTCGAGGAAGTGGTGGCGGGCTTCAGCCAGAAGCTGCTCGGCTTGATCGGCGCGCCGACGACGCCGGGCTGGCGCGAAGACGAACTCGAGGCGCGCGATTGAGCCCACGCCGCGCGGTCACCGATCTCAGGAGCTTCCTCGCCCTGCTCGAGGCGGAGGGCGAACTCCGTCGCGTGCGCGTGCCGGTGAGCGCGCGTTACGAGGTCGCGGAGATCGTCTCCCGAGTGGCGGCGGCGCACGGACCGGCACTCCTCTTCGAGTCGGTCGAGGGGTGCTCCTTTCCGATCGTGAGCAACCTCCTGGCGAGCGCGCGACGCATCGAGCTGGCGCTGGGGCGCCCGCCGGCCGAGATCGGCGCCGAGCTGGTCGAGGTGGCGCACCGACTGCAGCCGCCGAGCCTCGGCGGCCTCTGGCGCAGTCGCGCGGTGCTCGCGCGCGCGGCCCGGTCGCGTCCGCGACGCGTGGCGCACGCTCCCTGTCAGGAGTTCGAGCGTGAGCCCGATCTCGCCTCGCTGCCGATACTGACCTCATGGCCGCTCGACGGCGGCCCCTTCGTCACCTGGCCGATGGTGTTGACCAAGCACCCGGAGACCGGCGGCCGCAATCTCGGCACCTATCGCATGCAGGTCTTCGATCGGGGGACGACCGGCATGCACATGCAGATTCAGAAGGGGGGCGGCTTCCACCATCGCGTGGCCGAAGCGCGCGGCGAATCGCTTCCGATTTGCGTCGTGCTGGGCGGCGATCCGGTCTGGATGCTCGCTTCGATCGCTCCCTTGCCCGAGGACATCGACGAGCTCGCCTTCGCCGCGTACCTGCGCGGCGCTCCCCTGCCGGTGGCGGCGGCGCGAAGCGTCCCGCACCTGGTGCCCGCCTCAGCCGAGTTCATCCTCGAAGGAGAGCTGCGCCCGGGCGAACGAAGGATGGAAGGCCCCTTCGGCGACCACTTCGGTCACTACTCACACGCGGCGGAGTTTCCGGTCTTCCACCTCACGCGCATGACGCATCGAAGGGATGCGATCTATCCCGCCTCGGTGGTCGGTCTGCCGCCGCAAGAGGACCGCTGGATCGGCGACGCACTGCAGGAGCTGATGGTTCCACTCGCGCGCATGATTCACCCCGAGGTGCGGGACCTTTGGGCCTTCTTCGAGGCCGGCTTTCACAATCTCCTCTCGATCGCGGTGCGCGAGCGCTACGAGAAGGAGGCGATGAAGGCAGCGCTCGGCCTGCTCGGCACCGGTCAGGTGTCGCTCAGCAAGGTGGTGATCACGGTCGGGCCCGAGGTGAACGCGCGCAACGCGCTGGAAGTCCTCGCGGCGGTCGGTCGTCACTTCGAACCGGAGCACGACTTCACCCTCCTCCCAGGCACCGCGCTCGACACGCTCGACTTCACCTCCTTCCGCATGAACCTCGGGAGCAAGATGATCCTGGACGCGGTGCCGAAGGGGGGCCGCGCGCCGCGCGCGCCGATCGATGCGTCGCGCCTGCCCGACTTCCCTCGCTTCGCCCCGCGGTGATCGGGCAACGCTTGTTGGCGGGTTCGCTCCTCGTGTTGGCGGTGCCGCGCGGCACCGACTCTCGCGCGCTGCTCGCTCGCCTCCTTTCCCCAGAGGCGCTGGCTTGGGCCGGCTCCCAAGGTGCGGAGAGCGCGTTCCGCGATCTACCGCTCCTCGCCTTGGTCAGCGACGATGTGCGGCTCGCCGACGACACCCACCTCCTTTGGGGGATCTTCACCCGCTTCGATGCGGCGCGGGACATCCTCTTCCGCGAGAGCCGTCTCGTCGGGGCCTGTCCGGTTCATCGGGGCACCCTCGGCATCGATGCGACCTGGAAGCCGGGCTACCCCGAGCCGGTCCATTCCGCGCCGGAAACGATCGCCCGCGTCGATGGGCGGTGGGCGGAGTACGCAATCGACACCCCGCGCCCTGATCGGTAAGCTCCGCCCTTCGTGACGCCACTTCGAGCGGAGGACGCGATGAGCGAGAAGACGGTCGACCCGAGCGAGTCGGGTCGCTGGGCCGAGATGAAAGCGCTGGCCGAGAGCGATCTCTCCCCGGATGCGGGACGCGCGAGTCGCTGGCGCGGCGCGCGATCGCACCTGCCGACCTCGCCCCCGGGGCCTGACGCGCTACTTCACCCCGAGGAGCCGCGTCGCATGCCGCGGCGCTTCGCCGACCCTCTGCTCGAACCGATCGCGGAAAAGGTTCTTCGCGGCGAGCGGCTGACCAAGGCGGACGGCCTGGCCTGCTTCGCCACCCGCGATCTGAATGGCCTGGGCGCGATCGCCGACTGGCGGAAGACCGCGCTCCACGGCGACCAGGCCTACTTCGTCTTCAATCGCCAGATCAACCCAACCAATCTTTGCGTGCTCGACTGCAAGTTCTGCGACTACGCCCACCACCCGCGCGACCCCAAGGGCTACTCGATGACGATCGATCAGATCCTCGCGAAGATCACGCCCGAGCTCAACGAGGTGCACATCGTTGGGGGGCTGCATCACGAGTGGCGCTTCGAGCAGTACGTCGAGGTGGTGCGGCAGATCCGCCGCGCCTTCCCCAAGCTCCCGATCAAGGCCTACACCGCGGTCGAGATCGACTTCTTCGCCAAGATCGCGAAGCGCTCGATCGAGGAGGTGCTGGAGACGCTGGTCGACGCGGGGCTCGACTCCATGCCCGGCGGCGGCGCGGAGGTCTTCTCCGAGCGGGTGCGGCAGGAGCTGTTTCCGAAGAAGATCGGCGCCGCGGCCTGGCTCAACGTGCATCGGGTCGCGCACCAGATGGGAATCCCATCCAACTGCACGCTGCTCTACGGCCACATGGAGACGCACGAGGAGCGGGTCGACCACCTGATCCTGCTGCGCGAGCTGGAGGACGAGGCACCTGGTTTCCTCGCCTTCATTCCACTCGCCTTCCAGACCGGGTACTCCAACATCGTCGAGCGCGGCCCCTCGGCCGTTGAGGACCTGAAGACGATCGCGGTGGCGCGGCTTCTGCTCGACAACGTGCCGCACATCAAGTCGTACTGGGTGATGCTGGGTGAGGACACCGCCTCGGTCGGGCTCAACTTCGGCGCGTCCGATCTGGACGGCACGATTCTCGAGGAACGAATTGCGCATGCCGCGCTCGCCTCGAGTCCGGTCGGCCTCGCGCGGGAGCGACTGCTTCAGATGATCCACGAGGCGGGGAAGTTGCCGGTCGAACGCGACGCGCTCTACAAGGTGGTAGCCCGCTACGCGCCGGTCGTGGCATGAGCGCCGCTCGACTCGACGGTCGCACCGCGCGGGTCGCAACCCTCCCGTACCTCAACACCGCACCCTACTTCGTGCACTGGGGCGAGCTGGTGCCGCGGAGCGAAGGGCGCTGGACCTCGGTGCTGCTCCCGCCGCGACAGCTCGGGCAGGCGGCCGAGGCGGGCGAGGTGGACGCGGGCCTCATGGCGCTGGCCGATCTCACACGCCTCGCCGATCGCTTCGAGCCGCTGGTGGTGCCGGGCACCCCGACAGACGAGACCTTCGGCATT
>JAXLXQ010000057.1:0-22452 GCA_046327845.1 Candidatus Eiseniibacteriota bacterium
CCGGTGAAGAGATAGCCTCCGTCGTGGCCGACCGAGGTCTTGAGCTGACGCGCGCTCCCCTTCGCGTCCTGGAAGATGAGGAAGACCTCCGCGCCGACCGCCACCGACTCCGGGTGGTCGGCGGTGAAGAGTCGTCCGCCGAGCGTCCCCGCGCCGTCGCCGGCATCTGCCGACTGCGCGAGCGCCCTCGGAGCCAACGCCAAGAGTGCCGAGAAAAGAACGACCGCCCAGCCCCACCGCATCAGTTCACGCCCCAAGCTCGACCGCCTCCGCCTTGAGCTTCGCGCGGAGTCGCGCGATCTCCGCCTCGATCTCCGCATCGGTCATGGTCCGTCTTCCTTCCAGCTCATCCAGGCGTCGCAGGATCCCAATCGCTCGGCGCTCGGTCTCCGCCCGCGACGCGCGATAGTCGGCCTCGAGCATCTTGCTCGTCTTCCAATCGAACTCGAGGTCGCGGATCAAGGTGAGCACTTCCGCCTTCTCACGCTCCAACCGCTCACGCTCGCGCTCCACCCGAGTGCGCTCGCGCGCGCGGCCGGGGAGCAGCGGGCGCAGAATGAAGCCCAGGGCGAGCAAACACAAGAGAGCGAAGAGCACGATCGAGAGCATCACTTCCCCATTCGCGCCAGCTCGCGCTCGAGCTGCTGGCGGTAGCGCGCCTCTTCCGCCGGATCCAGCCCGGACTCCACGGTGGCATCGTCCGAGATCGTCCGGATCGCCGACGAGTCGAGCGGTTCAGCCGACTGAACTCCCCTCGCCTCGGGTCCCGACCGCCGGCTGCTCGCTCCCCCGCTCGGTCGAACCGCGCGGCGAAGGAACAGAAGCAGCGCCCCCGCGCCCGCCACGATGAGCACGAAGGGGAGCACGTAACCGACGAGGTTGAATCCCGACTTCTTCGGCGCGGAGCGAACCCACTCCCCCTTCTCGGCCACGATCTGCTCCACCACCGCCTTGGGCGCGATTCCCTGATCGAGGAGCTTCGCCACCTCGGCCTTGAGTTCCGCCGCCGGTCCGCAGTCACAAGCGGAGAGGAGCTTCCCCTTGCAGTTCTCGCATGGATCCATGAGTTCGCGCGACACCGCCTCGACCGCCGAGGCGTCGGCCGCGAGCACCTGGGTCACGCCGAAGGGCGCGGCAAGGAGCGAAGCGAGGACGAAGCCCCCGACAGCCAGCGCGCGGCGCGCGCATCGAGGACTCATGCCGTCACCAGAGCGACGCCGCGGCATCGGCCAGAGGACGAGGAGGCCGCCCGCGATCATCACGATCCCGCCGAACCAGAAGTAGCGAACGAGCGGATTGAGATACAGCGCGAGCTGGCCGACTGGCCGTCCTCCGCGTGATGTCGAGCACGAGGTAGAGATCCGAACCCCAGGTCGAGTGGATCGCCACCTCCGAAGCCAGCTGCTCGTTCTTCTTGAAGAAGTTCTTCTGCGGGAAGAGGAGCGCCAGGTTCTTCTCGCCGCGGGAGAGGAGCACTTCGGCCGCCACCTCGTCGACTCCCGGCTTCTGCTCCTGCTTCAGGTCGCGGAAGGTGAGGGTGTAGCCGTGAAAGTTCATCGACTCGCCGCGCTTCAGGGTGCCCTCGCCATCGCGGTTGAAGGCGGCACCGGCGAAGCCGACGAAGATAATGACCACGCCAAGGTGGATGATGTAGCCGCCGTAGCGACGCTGGCCCTTGACGAAGAGATCGCGCAGCGAGGTGAGCGGACCGGTCCCCGAGGTCGAGGCGCGGGCGCGGACCCCGCGCACGAACTCCGCGACGATGGTCGAGAGGACGAAGGCCGAGATCGAGAAGGTGACGAGCGCCCAGGCGTGCGACACGCCAAGGACCAAGAGCAGGACCAACGCGATCAGCCCAAGCACGACCGGCACCGAAAAGGCCTTTCGGATCGCGGCCCAGGTGGCGCGACGCCACGGCACCAACGGACCGAATCCCATCAGCGCCAGGAGGCCGACCCCGATCGGCACCATGATCTGGTTGAAGAAGGGCGGGCCGACACTGATCCGCACTCCCTTCACCGTCTCCGAGATCATCGGGAAGATCGTCCCCCAAAGCACGGCGAAGCATCCGCCCAAAAGGATCAGGTTGTTGAGGAGGAAGCTCGACTCGCGCGAGAAGAAGGAGTCGAGCTGCTGCGGGCTCTCGAGCTGCTTCTTTCGCGCCAGGATCAAGCCGAAGGAGGCGATCACCAAGAAGACGAGGAAGCCGGCGAAGTAGTAACCGATGCTCGACTGCGCGAAGGAGTGCACCGAGCTGATCAGTCCTGAGCGCGTAATGAAGGTGCCGAAGATGGTGAGGAGGAAGGTGATCGTGATCAGCACCATGTTCCAGATCCGGAGCATGCCCTTCCGCTCTTGGATCATGGCGGAGTGGATGTAGGCGGTGCCGGCCAGCCACGGCATGAAGGCGGCGTTCTCCACCGGATCCCAGGCCCAGTAGCCGCCCCATCCCAACTCGACGTAGGCCCAACGCCCGCCCAGGATGTTGCCCGCGCCGAGGAAGATCCAGGCCACGACCGCCCAGGGACGCGCCTTTTGCAGCCACTCCGAATCGACCCGGCCGGACACCAACGCCCCCATGGCGAAGGCGAAGGGAAGCGTGAACCCGACGAAGCCGAGATAGAGGCAGGGCGGGTGGATCACCATCGCCGGGTGTTGCAGCAGTGGATTCAATCCGCGGCCATCGGGCGGAATGAACGCGGCGCGATCGAAGGGGCTCTTGCCGAAGATTACGGTGGCAAGGAAGAAGCCCTCGACGATGAGCAGCGTCGTGATGGCCGGCGCCATCAACTCCGAGGCGATCCGCGCGATGCTTGAGCACCGCCACCGTCGAGTAGATGCCGAGCAGCACCGCCCAGAAGAAGGCTCCCCGACTGCCCACCCCCAGGCGCACCGATCTTGTAGAGGAGCGGCATGTCGCGATCGCTGTGCTGCCAGACGTACTCCATCTGGTAGTCACCGACCGGCATCGCGTAGATGATCGCAACCGCGCCGACCGTGGTGAAGAAGGCGCAGGCCATGACCGCGTTCCGCGCCGACTCGTAGAGATCGTGTCGGCGGCCGACCGGGCGGCGATCGAGAGCGCGATTCCGGTCAGGGCGATGAAGAACGCGGCGGTCGTGGCGTACTGACCGAGTTGGATCATCCTGATTCCTTATGCGAGCGAAAGGATGGCTCGACTCCGCCGCGCCCCGTTGGCGGCGAGCCGAACGTCAAAGCACGGAGCCGCGCGGCGCTCGAGGCGCGCTGCGTGATCAGGTGCCGGACCCGCTCTTGTAGGTCGACCCGGGCATCGCGTCGCCCGGCCGGGTCCGTTCGGATCGTCTGGGCTCATCTCGTACTTCGAGGGGCACTTCGCCATGAGGAAGTTGGCCTCGGAGTACCGGCCTGGGTGAGCTTCCCTTCCACCACCACCTCGCCCTTCTCGCCGAAGGTGTCGGGCACGACGCCGCGATAGCTGACCGGCAGGGCGTTCTGCCCGTCGGTCATCCTGGAACGAAAGCTCGAAGTCGCTCGATCACCTTCCTCGACCACCTTGCCGGTGACGCGGAGCCCCTTGAGGTCGTCACCGCGTGGCTGCCCAACAGCTCGGTGACGGTGACGTAGTAGACCATCGAGTTCTTGGCCCCGCAGGCGACCAGAATGCCGATGGCCGATAGAATGATGACGAAGCCGACCACGAAGTCGGATCCGGCGCGCGAATCCGGCGCCGCGCGGAGTTGGACGGGAAGCCCCGGATCGAACTCAGATCCCTGCATCGCTTTCCTCCGACGTTGCGCCACCGGTCTCTCGCCCGCGCCAGCCCGCCCAGGTCGGCGGACTCGATCACGAGCGAGCCTGGGGTCATCTCGACCTCTCGATGGCCATGATAATCGGACCCGCCGGTTTCACCGCCAACCCCCAGCTTCGCGCCAAGGATCACCAGCCTCTCCACCTCCGCCGGCGGCTGGCTCGGATGGATCACCTCGAGACCCAAGAGCCCAGCGCGAACAGGTCGCCAGAACACCGGCTCGAGTCGATAGCTGGCGGATGCGCCCAGCACCGGCACGCCGCCACTGCGAGGAGCATGCCGAGCGACTCCTCAATGGTCGGCGTGCGCTTGGCGACATGGGCCGGCCCGCCGTCTCGCAGAAAGCGACGAAACGCGACATCGATGTCCGCGACGTGCCCGGTCGCCACCAGCGCCTTCGCCACGTGCGTTCGCCCCACGCTCGCCCCGGCCTCGACCTCGCGTCTCACCGCGGCTTCCGCCAGTTCGATGCCGAGCCCTCGGAGACGCGACAGGGTTTCTTCGAGCCGGAGATCGCGCTCGTTGCGTAACGCGCGGAGGTGCGCGAGAAGCCCCGCATCACCCGGGTCGACGAAGAAGCCGAGGATGTGAAGATCCTGTCGCTCGGCGGTGACCGAGAGTTCGACCGCCGGGATCAGGGTCAAACCGCGCAGCTCACACTCGGCCCGTGCCTCGGGCAGGGCATCCACCGTGTCGTGATCAGTGATCGCGAGCAAACGCACGCCGGCGCGCGCCGCCATCCCCACCACCTCACGCGGCGCGTAGCGGCCGTCGGAACAGATGGTGTGGAGGTGCAGGTCGGCGCGACCGCTCCACGACGCGGTCGGGCCGCTCGACTCGGTCAATGCACGCCCGCCGTTTCCGGGCTCGACTTCTGCAGAGCCCGAGCGCGTGGATCGCCAAACACCTCGACACTGCGGAAGGACTTGGGCTCCCCCGCGGTCAGCTTGAGGAAGCCAGGTCCCGCGATCTCCTCGAGGGCGCTCAAGAGTCCCGCCTCGGGGCTGACGCGGTGGCTCCGCAGCCGGACGATCATGCCGCCGAGCTTGCGCGGGTCGACGTGAAGAAAGACGGGGCAGTTGCCGGGATAGTCCATGAGTCGCGCGCGGATCAGCTCGAGTCTCTCCTCGTCCCAGTGGGTGGAGAGGGCCAGGTGCACGGGGAGCCGCCCCCTCTCGACCAGATCGGGCAGTGCGACCGCCTCCTCCACGATGATCTTTGGCTTCTCCTCGTCGCGGGTGGAAAGGCGCCCCTTGAGGAGGAGCGGTCGATCGCCTGTGAGGTGCGCGCGGCAGTTGGCAAAGGGCTCATGGAAGGCCAGGCACTCGACCGTGCCGGTGAAGTCCTCGACGGTGAGGAAGCAGATCGGTCGCCCCTGCTTGTCGGCGGAGACGCGGGTCTGAATCGAGAGGCCGCCGACCAAGACGGTCGTGCCGTCGTCCCGCCCCTCGAGCGTGTGGGTGCCGAGGGCGCCCAGCAGCTCGAGCGCGCGCCTCCAGGCGTCGAGCGGATGGCCCGACACGTAGAAGCCAAGCGCCGATTTCTCGCGTGCGAGGCGATCGGCGGTCGGCCACTCCGGCTTTTAGCAAGGGAAGCGTCCCGGGCGCGAGATCTCCGGTCCCACCCCCGCCGAAGAGCGAGCCCTGCCCCATCTCCTTCTCGCGGCGGCGGCGCGCGGCCCACTCCATCGCCTGCGGCAATCCCTCGAGCAGTCGCGCCCGCGGCTCCTCGAAGTGGTCGAGCGCACCCGAGGTGATGAGCGCCTCGAGGCACTTCCGATTGACTGGACCGGGATCGATCCGCTCGCAGAGTTCGAAGAGATCGCGGAAGGGCCCAGCGGCGCGCGCCGCGACGATCGACTCGACCGCGCTTTGGCCCACCCCCTTGACCGCGCCCAGCCCGAAGCGAATCGCGCCGCGATCCCCATCGGCCCCCGCCACCGACGGATCGAATCCGGCGGGACGATCGACGGTGAAGCCGTGGGCGGAGCGATTGACGTCGGGCGGGTGGATCTCGATGCCCATTCGCCGGCACTCCGCGAGGAGGATCATGATGCGATCGGAGTCGGACATTTCCGAGGTCAGGGTCGCGGCCATGAACTCGACCGGGTGGTGCGCCTTGAGCCAGGCGGTCTGGTAGGCGACGAGCGCGTAGCCCGCCGAGTGCGATTTGTTGAAGCCGTAGCCGGCGAAGTGCGCGCAGAGGTCGAAGATCCTCTCGGCGTCACGCTTCGGGATCGAGCGTTTGACCGCGCGCTCGACGAAGCCGGCCCGCTCCTTCGCCATGATCTCGGCCTTCTTCTTCCCCATGGCGCGCCGCAAGAGATCGGCTTCGCCGAGGGAGTAGCCGGCGAGCGCGGTCGCGATCTGCATCACCTGCTCTTGGTAGACGATGACGCCGTAGGTCTCCTTCAAGATCGGTTCGAGCAGCGGGTGCTCGTAGGCGATCTCCTTCGCCCCCTGCTTGCGCTGGATGAAGTCCTCGACCATGCCGGAGCCGAGCGGTCCCGGTCGGTAGAGCGCGTTCATCGCGATCATGTCTTCCAGGCAGGTCGGCTTGAGCTTTCGCATGTAGTCGGTCATGCCGCCCGACTCGAACTGGAAGATGCCGACCGTTTCGCCGCGCGAAAGAAGGGCGAAGGGAGCGGGGTCGTCCATCGGCAGTCGATCGAGATCGACCTCCACCCCCTTGTCGCGCAGGAAGGCGAGGGAATCCTGGAGCACGGTGAGCGTGCGAAGCCCCAAGAAGTCCATCTTGAGGAGGCCGATCTTCTCGCAGGCCACCATGTCGAACTGGGTGACGATTTCGTCGTCGTTAGTGCGGTAGAGCGGCACGTGATCGGTGAGCGGGGTCGGAGTGATCACGACGCCCGCCGCGTGGGTCGAGGCGTGGCGCGCCAGTCCTTCCAACACCTGCGCCGTCTCGATCAGCTCCTTGATCTTGGGGTCGGCGTCGTAGCGCGCCTTCAAGTCCGCCGACTTCTCGAGCGCCTTGTCGAGCTTGATGTGCAGCTCGGCCGGCACCATCTTGGCGATGCGGTCGACGTCGGCGTAGGGCATGCCCATCACGCGCCCCACGTCGCGCACCGCCGCGCGCGCCGCCATCGTTCCGAAGGTGATGATCTGGCAGACGTTTTCCTTGCCGTACTTCCGGACCACGTACTCGATCACCTGCCCGCGCCCGCGATCGGAGAAGTCGACGTCGATATCGGGCATCGAGATGCGCTCCGGGTTCAAGAAGCGCTCGAAGAGAAGGTTGTAGGCCAAGGGATCGATGTTGGTGATGCCGAGGCAGTAGGACACGAGGCTACCGGCCGCCGAGCCGCGTCCGGGTCCCACCGGCACGCCGATCGAACGCGCGTGGTCGATGAAGTCCTGCACGATGAGGAAGTAACCGGCGTAGCCCATCTGTCGAATCACGCCGAGCTCGAACTCGAGGCGGCGTACCTGCTCCTCGGTCGGGGCGCCGTAGCGGCGCTCGAGTCCCTCACGACAGAGGTGCGCGAGGTAGTCGTCCAAGCTGGCATAGCCGGGCGGCTCCGGGAAGTGCGGTAGCTTGAGCTTGCCGAACTCGAGCGCCACCTCGCACTGCTCCGCGATGTCGAGGCTTCGAGCCACCGCCGCATCGAGGCCGGCGAAGAGGTCGTACATTTCGCCCGAACTCTTGAAGTACATCTCGTGCGAGTCGAACTTGAAGCGATCGGTGTCGGAGAGATTCTTTCCCGTTTGGATGCAGAGGAGCGCATCGTGCGCGTGGCTGTGGGCGCGCGCGATGTAGTGCGCGTCGTTGGTCGCCACCATGGGGAGATCGAGTTCGCGCGAGAGATCGACCAACCGCGGCAAGAGCACGCGATCCTCGGGGAGATCGTGGTCCTGCAGCTCCAGGTAGAAGTGGTCGTCGAAGATCTCGCGATAGAAGCGGCAGGTCTCGCGGGCCTCGTCGTAGCGTCCCGCGAGTAGCGCGCTCGCCACCTCGCCCGAGAGGCAGCCGGAGAGGGCGGTGATCCCCTCGGCGTGGGCCGCGAGCATGTCGTGGTCCATCCGAGGCTTGTAGTAGAAGCCTTCGAGGTAGGCACGGCTCGAGAGCTTCATCAAGTTCTGCCAACCAGCCTGGTTCCGCGCGAGCAGGATGAGGTGGCAGTACTCCTTCTGGCGCTTTCCTCCCGGCGTCTCGGAGAGAGGCCCCAGGTTGACGTACGCCTCGATGCCCAGGATCGGCTTCAACCCGTGCGCCTTCGCCTGCTCGTAGAAGTCGATCGTGGCGAAGAGATTTCCATGGTCTGTCATGGCGACCGCCGGCATGTCGTGGCGCTTCGCCTCCGCCATCATGTCCTCGATGCGGCAAGCGCCGTCCAGGAGGCTCATGTGCGTGTGGTTGTGAAGATGGACGAAGCTCCGCGCCACGCTGGCTCCTTGAACTCGAATTCAGCGGTTCATCGATCTTGGGGTGAGGAAGCTGCCCCTCACCTCGAACGGACGTCGATTCGATGTGTACATGCGCGGCTCATCTGGCTGACGGATAGCGGATTATCGAGGAATCTGCTCCCCTTTGCGCCCGGGCACCGTAGCACGCGGCTCGAAGCGCTCGCAACCGCCGGCGCCGCCGTGATGCGCCGCGTTTGACTCCTTCGGAAGACGACTTCTATAGTGCGCCCGTCCGCGTTCCAGGCGGAGCACGAACCAGCGGAGGTGATTCGATGAGCGGTTGCGTGGATGGGGTCTCGCGGTCGAACGGATTCGCGCGCGGGCTCACGGTAGCGGCGTTGGCGGGCATGCTCGCCCTCTCTCCCCTTCCGCGATTGGGCGCGACGTCGGCGCGCGCGGACGGCGGACTGGTGACCATCCTGAAGGACGGTCTTTACGGCGGCGCGACCGGCCTTCTCTTGGGCGCGGTCATCGCGCTGGTGGTCGATTCGGATCACCGTGATGATTCGGTTCGCTGGGGTATCGTCCTCGGCACCTTCGGCGGCTGCGCCTACGGCATCTACGACGTCTCGCAGGACGGCTTCTCCGCGCTCCCCACCCAGACGACCGAACCGGTCGCGGTCCGGCTTGAGCCGCTCGTCCCGACCACCGCGAAGGAGAGGCCCGTGGTCGGCGCGACGGCGCCGCTGGCGCTTCGAGCGGAGCTCGAACGCGCGGGTCAAGCGCTCCTGATTCCTTCGCGCTCAGTGCGGTGAAGCAAGTTCACTCCGAAGGGACGCCCGGCTTCCGCGGACCTCAAGGCGGCGCGGCTCTCCTCGCCTGCGGCACCGCGCTGCTTCTCGCTGCCTGCGGGGCGCGGAGCAAGCAACCGGATCTTATCCTCGTCACCCTCGACACCACCCGCGCCGATCACGTCGGCTGCTACGGCGGCGCAAGCAACGCCACGCCGAACCTCGATGCGCTGGCCGCCGGCGGGTTCCTCTTCGAGCGAGCGGTCACGCCGGTCCCGGTCACCCTGCCCGCGCACACCACCATGCTCACCGGTCAGCTGCCGCCGCGTCACGGCGTGCGCAACAACGGCTCCTATCATCTCCCGATCGAGGCGACGACCCTGGCGGAGCGCTGCGCCGACTCGGGCTACGAGACCGGCGCCTTCGTCAGCGCGTTCGTGCTCGACCGCCAGTTCGGACTCTCGCAAGGCTTCGCGGCGTACGACGACAGCCTCTACAACGAACGCCCCTCGGCCGAGACGGTGCGACGCGCGATTCGCTGGCTCAAGGGTCGCGCGTCCGAGCGCCCCGTCTTCCTCTGGGTGCACCTCTACGATGCGCACGCGCCCTGGACGCCGGCGCCTCCCTTCAGTCACCTGCCGCTCCCCTCTCCTTACGATCAGGAGATCGCGGCCGATGATGCGGCGCTCGGGACGCTCATCGCGGAGCTCAAGCGGTCGAAGCGGTGGGACAACACCGTGCTCGCGGTGCTGGCCGATCACGGCGAGGGACTGGGCGATCACGGCGAAACCGAGCACGGCATCTTCCTCTACCAAGAGACGACGCGGATTCCCTTCGTGCTCAAGCTGCCGAAGGGAATGGCGAAGCGGATGCCCGCGCGCAAGGTCTCAACGTTGGTCTCGACGATTGATCTCCTGCCGACCCTGCTCGAGCTGACCGGACAGAAGCCGTCGGAGAACCTCGACGGGAAGAGTCTCGCGCCGCTCCTCGCCGGAAAGAGCGAGGAAGAGTCAGGCCTCGATCGCCACGGCGTCTACCTCGAGACGCTCTACCCAAAGGAGAACTTCGGCTGGGCTCCGCTCTTCGCCTTCCAGACGGAAGAGTGGAAGTGGATCCGCGCTCCGCGCGCGGAGCTCTATCGCCTGGCGGCGGATCCGGGCGAGAAGAGCAACCTGGTCGACACGGAGGCGGAGCAGGGGGCCACGCTCGACCGACGACTGGAGCGCCTGCTTCAGACCCTACCGACCACCAACGCCACTGCCAGCAGCGCGGTCTCCCCCGAGGTCGAGGAGCGCCTGCGATCGCTGGGCTATCTCTCCGGCGGATCGCTCACCGCCAACGCGACGGAGAACCTCCCCGATCCCAAACTGCTGATCGCGAGCCACGGCGACTTCGACGAGGCGAAGCGCGCGATGGATGATCAACGCTTCGCCGACGCGGTCGAGCCGTTCCGACGCGTGTTGGCGAGGGAGGAGCGAAACACCGTCGCGACCCTCGGTCTCGGCATTGCGGAGGTCAAGACCTCCGACTTCCGCGCCGCCGAGGTGACGCTCCGGCGCGCAATCGAGCTTTCGCCCGGCAACGCCACCGCCCAGGCCGCGCTGGCCGATGCCCTCTTCGGTCAGGAGCGTTGGCAGGATGCGCTCGACCTCTATCGCGTGGCGGCGCGCGATCGGACGAGCGCGCGGCACTCAGACGCCAGGATCGCCCTCTGCCTCCTCATGCTGGGGCGGAACGACGAACTGGATGCTGCACTCAGAAGCGCCGAGGCCCGCACGAGCGAGCGCGCCTTCTTCGTGGACTTGGGGGGAAGGATCGCGGCGTGGCGCGCGGTGGCCTCGAGCGCGGGGCCCGACAGCCTGGCCCTCCGTCGTGCGCGTGCCGCCGCCGGGGCGCGGCCTGGGCGCCGGTCGCGGAGCGGATCCTGACGACGCCGCTCGGGGACGCCGCCGCCGAAGCCAGCCGACTGGCGTTGCTCGCGACCTTCTACCAAGAGACGGGCCGCGCCGGTCGCGCCTCGAGAGCCTCGATCTCTTGGCGACTCGTCGCGCGCTGACGAGAGGGAGCAGGTCAACCGCGGGCTTGCTGCTGCAGCTTGGAAAGTCGACCGAAGCGCTCGCCGCCTGACGCGCTCCCCGCGGAGCTTTCGCAGCCGGTACGCGCGTTGGTCGACTACAACCGCGCCTGCGCCCTCGCGCGACTTCGGCGTGCGGTGAAGCGCTCGACGCGCTGGACGCGCGGTCACCAGCGGGTATGACGCGGCGGGCGCTCTCTGAACGACCCCGACCTGCAGGCGCTCCGCGGCGAGGATCGCTTCAGAAGTTGGTCGAGTCGACCTATCGCGCGAGGTAGTCGGGGCTGATGCAGCCCGCCCCGCCGTCAACGGCGCGGACTGTAGAGGTCCTTGATCCCGCCCCAGGTGGTGACGCGGACCGGCACCACGCCGGTCTCCCATCCGGCGAAGCCGCTCACGCTTAGCGTGGCGCGATTCTCCCCCACCGCGACGAAGTCGACGCTGGTGAAGGCGAGCGCGTAGAGGTTCTCGACCGTGCCCGAATTCGCCTCGTTCCAGTTCGAGAAGTTTTGCGCGGAGAAGAGGACCGTTCCGCCGTCGCCGACCACCACGGTGCCGAGTCCGTAGGGAAGGTTGTTCGTGGTGCAGGCGCGAAGCGTCGCGCTGGTCACGCCGTTGATCGGCGTCCAGGTCAAGGCGTCGGCGTTGGCGCGGAGCACGCGCCGTCGCGCCCCACCGCGAGGAAGGTACGATTCTCCGCGTTGACGCACACCCGAGCAGGTCCCGCGCCTCGTCCACTTCGACCCGCACGAAGCTGGCCGTCGGCGCCGCCGCGCAGGATGGTGCCGCCGTCTCCACGATCACCGTGGTGGTGCCGTTGGTCGCGATGGCGCGGGCGTCGCGGTGACGGTGGCCGACTGGCTGACCCGGCGGTGCCGTCGGTCCGTTCGAGCGCAGGATGCTGCCATTGTCCCCGACCGCGAGGAGGCGCGAGCCGATCGCCTCGATCGCGCGGAGCGCCGCGCGCTCGGCGTGTCGCGCAGGGCGAAGGCGGTGCCGGTCGGCGCGCTCGAGGTCCAAACCGAGCCGTCGGCCGCCACCGCGACATATCCGGAGGGCGTGTTGGTCACGGCGGTGTAGTCGACGGCGGCGTTCGCTCCGGTCGATTCGAACCAGGAGAGGTGCAGGTTATTGGAGAAGAGGATCCGTCCGTCTCCGACCGCCACCGCGCTCGTCTGATTCCCCGCCACGCCGTTCAATCCGGCGGCGGCCGCCACGCCCGCGCCAAGCGCGAGGCAGAGCGCTGCCCCGACCAGCCCGATGCGCAGCGAACTCGACTCGATGGGTCTCTCGCATGGGATCACTCCTCGTCACGATGGGGGTCATCCTTCCCACTCCTCTGGCTCTCGATCGGCCCGCTCGGGCGTGATCAGCTTGACCGCGCGCAGGCCGAAGGGTGGACGTCGATCACCTCGATCCGCACCCCGGCCACGTCGAACGCTTCCCCCTCGCGCGGGATGCGCCCGAAGTGCTTCTGCACCAGCCCCGACACAGTATCGTAGCGGCCCTTCGGCAGGTCGAGCCCAAGCTCTTCGTTGATGTCATCGACATCGGTCAGGGCGTTCACCACATAGGTTCGCGCGGCCACCCGGCGAATTTTCTCACCCCGACCTCGTGCTCCTCGGCGATCTCCCCCACGATCTCTTCCACGATGTCCTCGATCGTGAGGATTCCCACGCAGGAGCCGAACTCCGAGACCACCACCGCCAGGGTCTGTCCGTCGCGCTGCATTTCGAAGAGCAGCCGGTCGATTCGCTTGGTCTCGGGCACGAGGAGGGCGGGGCGGATGTACGGCTCGATCTCGTCCTTCGGCTTCGGGTCGAAGAGGAGGTCGAAGACGTTGACCAGCCCCACCACCCGATCGATGCGCCGCGCGTAGGCCGGGATGCGGGTCTTGCCGTGCCGATTGACCAGCGCGCGCAGGAGCTCGACCGAGGACTCGCGTTCGATCGCGACCACCTCCGGCATCGGCACCATCACCTCGCGCGCGGTGGTCTCGCCGAAGTCGAGGATGGAGCGGAGCATCTGCTTCTCCTTGCGCCCCGGTCCTGAGTCGCTCTTGACCTCGTGCACCAGACCCTTGAGCTCCTCGCGCGTCAGAATGCCGGCGCGGCGCGGAAGATCCGCAGGAGCCCGCTCAGATAGAGGCGAGCACCGCGGTGATCGGCAAGAAGAGCTGCTCGGTCGCGAGAACCGGACGGGCCATGGCCACGAGGAAACGATCGGCCGCCTGCTTGCCGTACACCTTGGGCACGATCTCCGCGACCACCAAGACGACCAGGGTCACGACCACGGTCGAGAGCAGCGTCGACTGCCAGCCACTCCCGAAGCGTTCCTCGATCAGCGTGGTCGCGATCGACGCCACCGTGAGGTTGGCGAGGTTGATCCCGACCAGCGTGGTCGCGATCACCTGCTCCTGCTGGCGCAGGAGACCGAGGGCCAGGGCGCGCCGCGCTGCGCTTCGTGCCTCCTCGTGCAGCTTCCATCGATTGGCCGAGCAGCGAGATCTCGACCGCCGAGAAGTAGGCGGAGAGGACCAGCCCGAAGGAGCAGAGGGCGAGCTTGAGCAGCACGAGATCCATCACGCCACCTCGCCCGATGAGGGAAGCTGGATCAGGCAGCGCTGGATGCGGTGGCGCGACACCTCGGTCACGGTGAAGCGAATTCCCTGGTGGGCGATCGTCTCGTTCCGCCGCGGGATGCCCCCATGAAGAGCCCGAGAGAAGGCCATTCAGCGTGTAGGCATCCTCGAGCGAGAGATCGAGCTGAGCGCCGCGTTCAGCTCTTCCAGGTGGGCTGCCCGGCGGCGGAGTAGAGGCCGGGCGAAAGCTGGTGGAGCGACGCCTCGCGCGACTCGTACTCGTCGTAGATCTCGCCGACCAGCTCCTCCAGCATGTCCTCGCGGGTGAGGAGCCCCACCGTCTCGCCGTACTCGTTCACCACCACCACCAGCGCGGCCCGGCTCTTTGCGTCTCGTAGAAGATGAGGAGACCAGCGCGCAATCGGGGAAGAAGCGCACCGGCCGAAGCAGCTCCGCCACTCGCTTCTCCGGGTGCAGCAGGAAGTCGCGGGTCGGGAGGTAGCCGATGATCTCGTCGATCGTGCGGCGATAGATTGGAACGCGCGAGTGCTTGCTCCGCACCAAGAGCGCCTCGAGCTCGCTCCGATCGATCGTCTCGGGCGCCACCACCATGTCGACCCGCGGCGTCATCACCTCGCCGCGCGCGTCTCCGGAGAAGTCGAGGATGTTCTGCACCAGCCGCGGCTCCTGCGCGGTCATGATCCTCCGCCCCCTCGAGCAGCACGTTGGGATTACCGCGCAGGCCGACTGGGACAGAAGAGCGCGCGATCCAGCTTGAGCGCGCGAAGCAGGTTGGAAAGCGCGGGCACGAGGGCGATGAGCAGGAAGAGCAGCCGCCGGACGAAGCGGAGCGGGAGCGCGACCAGGCGGCTGGTCGCCTCGGAAGTTGACCGCCACCGTCTTCGGCGCCACCTCGCCGAAGACCAGCACCGTCGCGGTCACGAGCCCGATCGCGATCTCGACCCCGCGCGGACCGAAGTGGCGCACGCAGAGGCTGGTGGCAAGCGCGGAGAGGCCAACGTTGACGAGGTGTTTCCGGTCAGGATCAGAATCAGCAGCTCATCCGGTCGCGCCAGGAAGCGAAGGAGGCGCCGGCTGCCACGCCCGTCGCGTTCAAGCGGCGCAGCTGGACCCAGTCGAGGGAAAATAGAGCCGCTTCCGTCCCGGAGAAGAGAAGGCCGAGGCGAGGAGCAGGCTCAAGACCACGAAGCCGACGAGCTTGGGTTGTCCATAGGGCAGGATCGCTCCCGCGCCGGGCAGGTTAGGAAGGGGCGCCCCCGGGGTCAAGGCCCGCGCGAAGGACCGCTCGGTGGTTGTCCCTCCCCACCTCGCTTGCTAGACTCCCGCCTTTCCACGAGCTTCGATCCGACGCGCGCGGCAAGGAGAAACGATGTTCGACGAATTGCGCAAGAATACGAAGACCGTCCTCTGGATCACGGTCGTCGCCTTCATCCTTCTCATGTTCTTCGCCTGGGGAGCGGAGTTCTCCCTCGGGAAGAAGGGCGGACCGCGAACCGGCGAGGTCGGGCGCGTCAACGGCATGCCGATCACCGGCCAGATGTACGAGCAGCTGGTGCAGAACCAGCGCCAGCGCTACCAGCAGCAAAGCGGCAACCGCGAGATCGATGAGCGCACCGAGCTGACCCTCCGCTCCAACACCTGGACCAGCCTGGTGCAGCAGGCGGTGCTCGATCAGGAGGCCAAGCGGCTCGGCTACACCGTGAGCGACGACGAAGTGGTGGCGGCGGTGCTCAACTCCCCTCAACAGGACGTCGTGCAGAGCCCGAATTTCCAGACCAACGGGCAGTTCGATCTCTCGAAGTACCAGGCGGCGATCCGAAGCCTGGACGATGCCACCCTTCGCGCGATGGAATCCAATACCCGCGCCGGCATCCCGGCGACCAAGCTGCAGCAGGTGGTGATGGCCTCGGCCATCGTGAGCGACGAAGACCTCTGGGACGCCTTCCGCCTGCAGAACGACAAGCTCAAGGTGAACTACCTGCTGGTGCCGAACGACAAGTTCACCGTCGATCCCGCGAGCATCCCGGCCGGCGACGTCGAGAACTATTACCGCCGGCACAAGTCGGGCTTCGAAGCGCCGGCCCAAGCACAGGTGCAGTTCGTCTCCTTCGCCAAGAAGACGACCGAGACCGACTCGCTCACCATCCTCGATCAAATGCGCTCGGCGCTCCAGGAAGTGAAGGACGGCGAGGACTTCCTCACCGTGGTCGACGCCTACAGCGAAGGTCCGACCAACCAGCGCGGCGGCCCAGACGCGGCATTCATCGCCCCCGATCCCTTGGCCCCCGCGGTGCGAGAGGCGGCGCGCAGTCTCCCGATCGGACAGATCTCCGAGATCCTGACCGAGCCGACCGGCTTCCACGCCATTCGAGTCGAGGACCGGAAGGAAGAAAACGGCGCCATGCAGGTGAAGCTGGCCGACCTCTTCATGCCGCTCAAGCCGACACCCGAAACGCTCGACGCGATTCGCCAAGAGGCGCTCACCTTCCGCGACGATGTGCGGAAGCGGAGCTTCAGCGAGCTGGCGGCGGAAGCGAAGCTCGCCGTCAAGGAGACCGGCCCCTTCCGTTCGAAGGGCTTCGTGCCGCAGATCGGCGTCTTCCCCGAGCTGCAGCAGTGGGCCTTCGCCAACAAGGAGGGGGCGATCAGCCCGCCGCTCGAGCGGGTCGACTCCTGGATCGTGGCCCGGCTGGACAAGCGGACCGATCGCCGCATCCCCGACTTCAACGAAGTGCAGGACCGCGCGCGGCAGATGGTGGCCGACTCGCTCAAGACGGAACAGGCCGCGCAGATTGCGCAGGGGCTCCTCCCCCGCGCCCAAGGCGGCGAGCCGCTCGAGTCGATCGCCAAAACCGACCCGACCTACGTCTTCCAAACCGCGGACCAGGTCAACCGCATCGGCTTCGTCGCCGGCGTGGGTCGCGATCCGGTGCTGATCGGCACCCTCTTCGCCTCCTCGGTTGGGCTGGTGCCGCGGGTGATCAAGACCCAGCGCGGCGCCGTGCTCGCGCAGATCGTCGAGAAGACCGACGCGGAGAAGGGCGCCTTCGAAGCGCAGAAGGAGTCGTTCCGCCAGCGCATGCTGGCGCAGCGGCAAAACGAGGCGCTCAACAGCTGGATGGAGTCGCTCCAAGCCAACGCGACGATCGAGGACTTCCGCTTCGGCAACTTCGAGTAGGGGCCGTCACGACTCGATCGAGGGCCGACCACACGCGAGAGGAAGACTCCTGAGTTTCTTCCGTCAGAGCACGACGACCTTCCTCTCGCGGATCCTGGTCACGCTGGTCAACATTCCGATCTCGATCCTGGTTGCGCGCCGTCTCGGCGTCGAGGGACAGGGCGCCTACTCGGCCGCGGTCGCGATGGCCGGCCTCTGGTCCACCAGCCTCCTCTGCTCGATCGACGCGGCGCACACCTACTACCTCGCGGGGCGACGGCACTCGCTGCGCGTGGTCGTCGGCACCGGGCTCCTCTGGTCCCTGGTGTTGGGCGTCCTGGCGACGCCGCTCTACCTCCTGGTCGCGCCCCTCGTCCGCGGCACCTCAGCCACCGCCCTCGACTCGGTCCTCGGGATCTCCGCCCTCCTCGTCCCCTTCCTCGTGGTGAAGGCGTTCGTGCTCTCGGTCTTTCTGGGCGAGAACAAGATCGACCGGTACAACCTTCTGCAGGTGGGATCGAACCTCTGCCTCCTGGTGCTCTTGGCGGTGCTCCTGATGGTGCCGGCACCGACGGTGAGGAGCGCGGTCACGGCGTACCTCGTGAGCCTGGTGCTCTTCGTACTGGCCGGCGGCCTCTGGGTCGCGCGCGAGCTCAGACGGCGCGCCGAAGCCGGCCCTTGGATCTCCCGCCGCCTCCTTCGCGACGGGTTCGTCTGCGGAATCCAGGCCCATCGGCGTTTTCTTCGCCCAGTTCACCTATCGCTTTGACCAGATCCTCGGCCGGATGGCCGGGCTCGAGGCCCAGAAGTACTACTCGATCGCGACCGCCCTGGCCGAGAAGCTGACCCTGATCTCCTCTCGGTGCACCTGGTGCTCTTTCCGCGGGTCTCCGCCTCGAGCCGCGAGGAGGCCGATCGCCTCACCCCGGTCGCCTGCCACATCACCCTCTTCCTGGTGGTGGCGGCGGTCTTGCTCTGGTTGCGGGGGGCCTCCTGGTGCGGCTCTTCTGGCAACGCCTTCGACCCGGTGCTGCCGGCCTTTCGCGTGCTCCTCCCCGGCATCGTTGTGTTGAGCCTCTCCCGCCTCCTCTCGGGCGACCTCTCCGGTCGCGCGGAGCGATTGCCGCAGACCGCGGCCCTGGGCAGCGCCTTCCTGCTCAATCTGGGGCTCGATCTGCTCTGGATCCCTCGACGCACGGGATGGTCGGCGCGGCCTGGGCCTCGACCCTGGCCTACGCCTGGCAGACCGCCTTCCTCCTCGTGGTCTTCTGGCGGTCGAAGTGGCATCGCGCCGAGCGGCTGCTCTTCGTGAAGCGGGATGACCTCCGTCGCGTGCGCGAGGCGATGCGCGCCTATCAGCGCAGGCGGCGGGCGGCGTGAGCACCCTCGAGCGAATCCCGTCGTTCGACGATGCGGAGTGGGACCGGAGTCTCTTCGCGCACGCCGAGGCGACCCTCTTCCACGGACGCGCCTGGGCGCGATTCCTGAAGCGCGTCTTCCCGCGTTGGAAGATCGCTCTCGCTCTGGCTGCGGGTCGCGGGGCGCGATCACCTGCTGCCGCTCTTCGCCTGGCGGCGCGGAGGCGGACTCCTGACCACGCTGCACAGCTCCTTTCCCTTTCTTTACGGCGGACTCGTGCCGGCGGCCCCCACGCCTTCCGCTGGCGACGATCCTGCCGCGCGGCGCCTCGCTCGCCTGACCGGCAATCCCTTCGCCCCGGAGTCGGGCGCGGAAACGAACCGTTCGATCGCACGCACCTCCTGGTCCTTCCGTCGAATGAGGAGGCGTACTGGGATCAGGTGCTATCGACCGCGAAGCGCAACGACGTTCGGCGCCTGACCAAGAAGGAGTCGAGATCACCGCCTCGCGCGATCTCGCCGAGGTGCGCGCGGTTTATCAACTCTACCTCGCCTCCTTCGCGCGCTGGGGCAGGCGCCGAAGCTCGTCTATCCGCTCGCACTACGAAGGGCTGCTGACAGAGCTGGGCGACGCGGCGCGCTTCACCGTCGCGCGGCACGGGCCGACTGCTCGGGGGCGCGTTCACCGTCGAGGCCAACAGCCTCGTTCACTACCTGGCCGGCCGCTTCGATCCCGAGGCGCGCGCTCCGGCCCAACGTGCTTCTGCAAATCGAATCGATCCAGGATGCGATCCGCGGCGGCGCGCTGCTACGACTTTCTGCCGAGCGGTGGCCACGCCTCGGTCGAGAGTTCAAGAGGCCTCGGCGGCGTGCCGACGTCGTTTCCGCTCCTCGAGCGACGCGGCCTGCTCCACGCGGGCTTGATCGCCTGCGCGCCCTTCGCCCGCGCCGCGGAGGCAGTTGAGCGGCGCCGCGTTCGCGTTGTAGCGTCTGGCTTCCCGATTCGCCCGCTCCGTCTCCACGGAAGTCGAGGAGCGGCGGATTCGATCCGACGGGCCCCGCCCGAGGAGCCTATGAAGAAGGACACGCGCCTCGCGATCGACGGCGGCGCCGGTTCGCGACGCTACCTCTCTTCAGCAGCCCGGACCTGCAGCAGCCCGAGATCGACGAGGTGGTGGCGACCCTCAAGAGCAGTTGGATCGGCACCGGGCCCAAGGTGGCGCGCTTCGAGGAGGACTTCCGGAACTACGTCGGCGCCAAGCACGCCGCGGCGCTCTACTCCTGCACCGCGGGACTTCACCTCGCGATGATCGCGCTCGGGGTCAAGCCGGGCGATGAGGTGATCGTGCCGAGCATGACCTTCGTCGCCACCGCGAATTCGGTGATCCACGTCGGGGCGACGCCGATCCTGGTCGATTGCGAGCCGGGCACCATGCTGATCGATCCCAAGGCGGTCGAGCGCGCCATCACCGAAAAGACGCGCGTGATCGTGCCGGTGCACTTCGCCGGGCGTCCCGCCGACATGACCGCGCTTCGCGCGCTGGCGCGCCCGCGCGGGATCAAGATCCTGGAGGACGCGGCCCACGCCATCGAAACGATTCACCAAGGGGAGAAGGTCGGGCGGATCGGCGACGCGACCGCCTTCAGCTTCTACGTGACCAAGAACGTCATCACCGGCGAAGGGGGCATGGTCACGACCGAGGACGACGAGGTCGCCTCCTGGATCAAGGTGGCGGGGCTCCACGGCATGTCGAAGGACGCTTGGAAGCGCTACTCCGACTCCGGCTATCGCCACTACGAGGTGGTCTTCCCCGGCTTCAAGTACAACATGATGGATCTCCAGGCCTCGCTCGGCCTGCACCAGCTGAAGCGCGTCGAGGAGAACTGGGAGAAGCGGCGCCGCCTCTGGGATCGCTACCTCGCAGAACTCAAGGACCTGCCGCTCGACTTGCCGCCGCCGGTGCGCTCCGGTGACCGCCACGCCTATCACCTCTTCATCGTCGAAGTGCAGACCGAGAAGCTCCGCATGACGCGCGACGAGGTGATGATGGCGCTCCACCGCGAGAACATCGGCACCGGCATTCACTACCGCGCGGTGCATGTGCACCCGTACTACCGCGATCGCTTCGGACTGACCGCCGACGATCTGCCGGTCTCCGACCGCATCAGCGAACGAACCTTGAGCCTCCCCTTCTCGACCCGCCTGAGCGAGGAGGACATCGCGGACACCTTCTTCGCGCTGCGGAAGGTGCTGAACGCGGCGGCGAAGTGACGGAGGGCCCAGGCTCGAACCCGCGCGGCCGCGCGACCCGCGACCAGGCGGTCGGCGATCCCTTCTCGCTCTGGAGCAAGAACTGGCTGGTCTGGCGGATCGGGCGGAAGCAGGTGGCGAGCGTCGCGCACCTGGCGCACGGCCTCACCCTCGACATCGGGTGCGGCGAGCAACCACTGCGCCCCCTCTTTGCCGGTCGGGTCGAGCGCATCATCGGGATCGATCACCCCGGCATGTTCCACCCGGCCGAGCATGTCGACGTCATGGGGAGCGCCCTCGTCCTCCCCTTTCGCGAAGGGACCTTCGCGACCGCGCTCTCCTTCCAGGTGCTGGAGCATGTGCCGGAGCCGGAGATGCTGCTGCGCGAGGCGCACCGTGTGCTCGCGCCCGGCGGCCACCTCATCTTGACCGCGCCGCACATCTGGAACGAGCACGAGGTGCCCTACGACTTCTTTCGCTTCACCCGCTACGGGCTCGAGCACCTCTTCAAGAAAGCCGGCTTCGAGATCGTCGAGATCCGCCCGATGGCCGGCTACTTCGTGACGGCGGGCGCGCGCTTCTGCTACTTCCTCGCCCACTTCGATCGCTGGGGTCTCCAGATCGTGGTGCGGCCGCTCTATCTCGTGGTGCAAGCGTTGAGCGCACTCTTCGACCGCATCTACTGCGACACGACCGAGAGCTGGAATTTTCTCGCGGTCGGGCGCAAGCCGACGCGAGGAGCCGGCGCCTGATGAGCGCGAGGGAGCTCGGCCATTGGGGCGCGCGGGCCGCGCTCGGCGTGGCGATCCTCCTCCATCTCCTGTTCCTCGTGCACCTCCGAACCCAGGAGCTGAACCCGCTCTTCGTCGAGACCACCTACTCGCCCGGCCAGGCTGCCGACTTCTTCGGGATCTACGGCGCGGGCGATCAGCTCCTGCATGGTCGCACGATCTACTTCTCCGCCGACTATGCCGGACGCGCGAGCGATCCCGCCTATGCCGGGCGCGTTCCGTACTTCTACTTCTATCGCTATCTGCCGCCGACTGCGTGCATCGCCGCGCTGGCGGCCCTCCTCCTCGCCCCCTGGCCTGCCTACTGGCTTTGGATCGTGCTCAACGAGGCGATGATGGTGGCGTTGGTGCTCTCGCTTCGACGGATCCGCGCCTCGACCGAACTCAAGCTCGCCCTCGCCGCGATCGCGCTCGGCTCCTTTCCCTTCGCGCTCGAGCAGTGGATGGGGCAGTTCTCCTTCACCATGGCGATGCTGCTTTGGATCGGCGCGCTTCCCTCGCTCCTCGGGACCGATCGCGCCGAGGAGAGCTTGATCGGGTGCGCGCGGCGCATCGATTGGTGGGCCTGGACCACCGCGGTCGGCCTCAAGAACTATCCCGCGCTGGTTGGACTCACGCACCTCCGACAGGGACGCTTCCGTCGCGTCCTCGGCGCGGCGGGGGTGGTGCTGCTCGTCTCGCTGCCGTACTACCTGCTTCGCCCGGAGGATCTGCGGCAGTTTCTGCTCCTGAACTTTCGGCCGCTGCCGCCAAACCTGCTCGCGGGAAGCTACGGCATGGTCAGTCTGGTGCGCGATGTCACCACCCACCTGCTGCACCGCGTGGCCGATCGGAGGCTGGTGATCGGTCCGCTTGACCTCTGGGTCCTGAGCCTGCCGGTGATGGGTTGGTCTCTCTTGGTGCTGGCAGTCGCCGCGTTCATCACCTGGCGCGCCGGCCGCACGCAGTCGACCGCCGACGGCATCTGCCTCTGGACCCTCGCCTTCTTTCTCGTCTTCAAGGATGTCTGGGAGTATCACTACGTCATGCTGCTCCCGGTGGTGTTTCTGCTCGCGCTCCGCGGATCGCCGCGCACGCCGCTGGTGCTCGGGACCCTGCTCTCGCTGCCCACGCCCTTTGCCCTCTACGCACCGTTGGTCGGCGAGACCTCCCCCGCGACCTGGCCGCTCGGGCTCGGCCTCCTGCACTACGGCAGCAAGGCGATCCCCACGCTCCTGCTCTTCGTTCACACCGCGCGCCGCATGCTCGGAAGGAGCTAACGGCGAAGGAGGGAC
>JAXLXQ010000058.1:0-21861 GCA_046327845.1 Candidatus Eiseniibacteriota bacterium
ATGGGCCGATCAGGCCAAGCTCGAGTGCCCCTGCTTGGTGATTCTGGGCGGCGTCGAGCGCGCGCGCGATGCCCGCGGTCGGGTGATCGATGCGGCCGAGCGGGAGCTGCGCGATCTGGGCTTCGATCTCTTGCGCGTGCCGCCCTACGGCGACAGTCGCCTGGAACGCCTGCTCGCGCAGGTCTTCCTCGGGGACCGCGTGAGCGTGGATTTGGCGCGCCTCTCCGGGGTCGACCCGGTGCCGGTCGGAGCGATCGATCGGCTGAAGCGCGAGGTGGCGACGGCTCCGCCCAAGGGCGGGGAGGAGGATCGATGAGTTCGAAGGATCGTCGGCCGATCGCGATCGTGCCGGCCGCGGGGGTCGGCACCCGCCTTCGCCCGCACACCCACACGGTGCCGAAGGCGCTGGTGAACGTCGCCGGCAAACCGATCCTCGCGCACATCCTGGATGGACTGGTGCAGCAGGGTATCGAACGGGTGGTGGTGGTGGTCGGCTACATGGGGGACGCGATCCGCACCTACTGCGATCGCCGCTACGCCGGCATGGTCGAGTACATCGAGCAATCGGATCGACTCGGCTTGGGTCACGCGGTTCACCTCACGCGCCAGGCGGTCGAGGCGGGGCCGATCCTCATCATCCTGGGCGACACGATCGTGCTGGCGGACTACGGCGACTTCATGACCGGCCCGCACCCGGTACTTGGCGTGAAGCAGGTCGAGGACCCCGAGCGCTTCGGCATCGCGCAGATCGAGGGTGAGTTCGTGACCAAGCTGGTGGAGAAGCCGGAGCGCTTCGTCGGCAATCTCGCGCTGGTCGGGATCTACTACCTGCCCGAGGCCCGCGATCTCTACGGCAAGCTGGATCATCTCATCTCGCGCGACCTCCGCACCAAGGGGGAGTACCAGCTGACCGACGCCCTCGCCCTGATGATCGAAGACGGCGCGAAGATGAAGACGGTGAAGGTGGATGGCTGGTTCGACTGCGGCAAGCCGGAGACGCTCCTCGCCACCAACGAGTACCTGCTCAAGTTGGCCCCGCGCACGCAGGAGATCCCGGGTGTGACCCTGCTCCATCCGGTTTCGATCGATCCCACCGCCACCGTGACCCGCTCGATCATCGGCCCCAACGTCTCGATCGCGGGCGGCGCGGTGGTGCACAACGCGATCGTGCACGACACGATCATCAACGAGAACGCCGAGGTCAGGGACATCGTCTTGGAGTCGAGCTTGATTGGCGAGAACGCGGTGGTGCGGGGCGGCGGCCATCGGTTGAACGTCGGGGACTCTTCCGAGATCGACTTCTCGGGCAAGTGGGAATAGCCCCGATTCTTGAAGCGGGTCGAGGGTCTCTGTTAGCGTAGGGTCTTTCCGACCGCAACCTAGGCGGGTTGCACGAACAGGGGAATGAGCCCCCAGGGAGACGAACATGGCGGACCGGTATCTCATCACCTCGGAGTCGGTAGGACGCGGCCATCCCGACAAGGTCGCCGACCAGATCTCCGATGCCATCTTGGACGCGATGCTGGAGCAGGACAAACACTGTCGCGTCGCCTGCGAAACGCTGGTGACGACCGGCCTCGTGGTGGTGGCGGGCGAGATCACGACCGCCGCCTACGTCGATATTCCGAAGGTGGTCCGCCGTACGATCAAGGAGATCGGCTACGACGATCCGCGCTACGGGTTCGACGGCGACTCCTGCGCGGTCGTCACCTCGATCGACGAGCAGTCGCGCGACATCTCGATCGGCGTCGATCGCGGCGCGATGATGGAGCAGGGCGCGGGCGACCAGGGCATCATGTTTGGCTATGCCAACAACGAGACCGCGGAGTACATGCCGCTGCCGCTGGTCCTGGCCCACCGCATTTCGCGTCGTCTCGGCGAGGTGCGCGAGAGCGGCGAGCTCTCCTACCTCGGCCCCGACAACAAGTGTCAAGTCACGGTGGAGTACGAGGCGGCAAAGCCGCAGCGCGTGCACACCGTGGTCTGCTCCTCGCAGCATCGGAGCGAGGTCTCGGTCGAGCAGCTGCGGAAGGACCTCGAGCGGATCGTGGTTCGTCCGTGCATTCCCGCCGAGCTGATGCCGACCGAGCCGATCATGCACATCAACCGCACCGGACGCTTCGTGCATGGCGGTCCGGCCGCCGACACCGGGTTGACCGGGCGGAAGATCATCGTCGACACCTACGGCGGGCTCGCGCACCACGGCGGCGGCGCCTTCAGCGGCAAGGATCCGTCGAAGGTGGATCGCTCGGCCGCGTACGCCGCGCGCTGGGTCGCGAAGAACGTGGTGGCCGCCGGCCTGGCCGAGCGTTGCGAGGTGCAGCTGGCCTACTGCATCGGCCACCCCGATCCGGTCTCGATCTATTGCGAGACCTACGGCACCGGCAAGGTCTCGAACGAGAAGCTGACCGCGGCGATTCGCGAGCACTTCGACCTCAGGCCGGGCGGTTTGATCCAGGCGCTCGACCTGCTCCGTCCGATCTACAAGAAGACCGCGGCCTACGGGCACTTTGGTCGGAACGAGCCGGAGTTCAGCTGGGAGAAGTTGGACCGGGTCGACGCCTTGAAGGCGGCGCTCGGCGCGGGGGCGGGCAAGAAGTAGGGCGCCCCCCAAAGTCGCCGCGGCGCCCGACAGGGAGTCGAACGACGCGGGGATGTCTGTATCAGGGAAGAGATGGGCGGCTCGTCCGCCCGCGGACACTGTGAACCGAAGGATTCGATGGCGCAGTCCGCTCGACGCACGCGACGCCCCATGTTCGGGGTGCTGCTCTTTCTGGTCAGCCTTCTGGTCCTGACCTCGATCCTCTCGTCGCCCCCCTGGTCGGGTGGTGGGCCGCTCTTTGGCCTGCCGGCCGACGCGTGCGGCGAGGTGGGACGCGTGGCGTCCGCGTTTCTCCTCGACGGTGTCGGGCTGCCGCTCTTGGGTTGGCTGCTGGCCGCCGGTCTGCTCTTCGGGTCGAGCGCGCTCTTCCTCCATCCCGCCAGTCCGGGTCGAACGCTTGCTTGGGCGCTGCTTCCGGCCCTGGGCTTCTCCATCCTCGGTGCCGCGCTCTGGGGTGGCGCACTCTTCGGTCAGCTGGCGACGGGCCTGATCGACGCACTTCGCTCGCCCGGCTTCCTCGGACCGATCGGCGCGGCACTGCTCGCCATCGCCTTCTTCGTCGGCGCGCTGGTCCTGCTCTGCCGCGGCTCCTGCCGGCCGCGGTGAACGGCGCGCTGCTCGGGCTCGGCGCCTTGCCGTTCCGACTCGGACGAAGCGCGGCGGGGCGTGCAACCCTGGCCTACAAGACGGCCAAGGTCGAACGTCAGGCGAGGCGGATCGAGGAGGCGGCGCTCAAGAAGGCCGAGCAGGAAGAAGCGAAGCGACGGGCGAGGGAGGACGCGGATCCGAAGTCACGTGCCGCCGAGGCATCGCTTCCGCCGCGCGCGTCGGAGCGCCCGCTGCTCCGCGAGGAGGATCTGCTCCGCAATCTGAACGGCGACTCGCGCAAGCGCCCCGCGCCCGAGCGGGAGAAGAAGCCCAAGCCGCGGCCGCCGGTCAAGAGCGCGAGCGGCTATGTGCTGCCGCCGATCGCGCTGCTCGAAGAGGACAACTCGCCCCCGATCGCCATCGACCGCGAGGAGGTGCTCGACAACGGTCGGACCCTCGTGCGCGCGCTCAAGGACTTCGGGATCGAGGGGCAGCTCGGGCAGGCGCATCCCGGCCCCGTCATCACGCAGTACGAGTACGAGCCTGCCGCCGGGGTCAAGATCTCGCAGATCGTCTCGCGCGCCGAGGACCTGGCGCTCGCGCTCAAGGCTTCGCGCGTGCGGCTGGTCGCACCGATTCCGGGGAAGGCGGCGGTCGGGGTCGAGGTGCCGAATCGCGCCGCGGCCACCATCAACTTCCGGACGATCCTCTCCGAGGTGGATCTCTTGGGCGCGCCGGGCGAGCTGCCACTCGTCTTGGGTCGCGACATTCGCGGACGCGCGCAGCTGGCCCGGCTCGACGCGATGCCGCATCTTCTGGTCGCGGGCACCACCGGTTCGGGCAAGAGCGTCTGCTTGAATGTGCTCTTGCTCTCCCTGCTCTACCGCCGCACGCCGGAAGAGCTGCGGCTCCTGCTGATCGATCCCAAGATGCTCGAGCTCACCCCTTACGATGGCATCCCGCACCTCCTCTGTCCGGTCGTGACCGAGGCGAAGATGGCGGCCAAGATGCTGGGCTGGCTCGTGACCGAAATGGAACGTCGCTATCGCCGCATGGCTTCCTTCGGGGTGCGCAATCTCTCCGGCTACAACGCGAAGCTGGCGGTGGCCAAGCCGGACGACGGCATGGAGCCGATGCCCTACATCGTGGTGATCGTCGACGAGCTGGCCGACCTCATGATGACGGTGGCGAACGAGGTGGAGGGGCCGATCGCGCGGTTGGCGCAGATGGCGCGCGCCGTCGGCATCCACCTGATTCTCGCGACGCAGCGCCCTTCGGTCGATGTGCTCACCGGGGTGATCAAGGCGAACTTTCCCGCGCGGATCGCGTTCCAGGTCGCGTCCAAGGTCGACAGCCGAACGATCCTCGACGCGAACGGCGCGGAGAGCCTCCTGGGCCGCGGCGACATGCTCTTCCTCCCGCCCGGCAAGGCCGAAGCGACCCGCGTGCATGGCGCCTTCGTCAGCGATCGCGACACCGAGGCGGTGGTCAACTTCCTGAAGCAGCAGCCTCCGGCGCCGGAGATCTTCCGCGAAGAGCTGCTCTCGCGCGATGCGGACGAAGCCGGCTTCGATGACGAGCTGTTCGAAGACGCGCTTCGCTTGGTTGTGACCCAACGGATGGCCTCGACCTCGTTCCTACAGCGCAGGCTTAAGGTGGGCTATTCTCGCGCGGGCCGCTTGATGGACCTCTTGCAGCAGGCCGGCGCGGTCGGAGCTCAGGACGGCAGCAAGGCGCGCGAGGTCCTGGCCGACGAGCGCTTCCTGGACGAGTGGTTGAAGAAGGAGAAGCTGCGTGCAACCGGAGTCGAACCGTAGATCGTCGTTGCCGCGCGTCTCCTGCCTCCTCGTACTCTCGCTCATCGCTGCTGCGGCCGCGGCCGAGGCGTCGCCCACCCCGGGCGAGTTATCGCTGGCCGCGGTGGCCAGCCCCTTCCTCGCCTTGGACTCCTTCCAGGCCGACTTCGTCCAGACTCAGCACTGGGTGGGAATGGACGAGCCGGCGGTGTCGAAGGGAACGATCTTTCTCCTCCGACCGAACCTCTTCCGCATCGAGTACCGCGAGCCCAAGGGGCACCTTCAGCTCTCCGACGGCAAGGTGGTCTGGACCTACGTTCCGGAGAACGGCGAGGTGCTGAAGGCCGAGCTGCCGGAAGGGGGAGGAGGGGATCTGCTCCGCCGCATTCTCGCCGAGAGTAGCCCCGACTCGGCGATCGGAAGCGAGATCATCGAGGGGCGCGCCTGCCGTGTGCTCACCCTCCACCCGGGCGAGGATCTCGGGCTCACCCTCGTCCGGCTCTGGACGAAGGGATCGTCCGATGCCATTCTCCAGTACGAATTCGAGGATGGGTCGGGCAACCGGAGCCTCTACCGCCTGGACCGGACCCGCGAGAATCCCCCGCTCAAGGCATCGCTCTTCTCGTTCACCCCGCCCCCGGGTGTCCCGGTGGTCGAGGTCGGTGCCCCTTGAGCCGAGCGCGCGTGAAGAGAGAGGACATCGCTTGAGCGAATCGGAGGCGCGGTCCGGCGGCCGCAACATCGCGGTCGTGACGTTGGGCTGCCCCAAGAACCTGGCCGACTCGGAGTCGATGCTGGGCCAGCTCCACCGCGCCGGCTTTCGCGCCGTCTCCGATCCGGCCGAGGCGGAGTTGATCGTGGTCAACACCTGCGCCTTCCTCACCGCCTCGCAGCAAGAGTCGATCGAGACCATCCTCGAGATGTCGAAGCTCAAGGAGGAGGGGGAGCTCAAGAAGCTGGTGGTCGCCGGCTGCTTGGCCCAACGCCACGGCCAGAACCTCCTGGAGGAGTTGCCGGAGGTGGACTATCTGATCGGAACCGGTGCGATCAGCCAGGTGGTCGAGGTCGCCGATGGCCTGCTCCACGAGTCACTCGCTCGGGGGGCGCGACTGGAGGGACTCGATCAGGTCGGCTTCGACTGGGAACCGCGGGTGCTCTCCGAGCATCGGCACACCGCGTACCTCAAGATCAGCGAGGGGTGCAACAACACCTGCACCTTCTGCATCATTCCGACGCTGCGCGGCAAGCACCGCAGTCGGCCGATCGAGGAGCTGGTGGCGGAGGCGCGACGCCTCGCCGGCTTCGGCGTCAAGGAACTGACGATCATCGCGCAGGACACGACCTCTTACGGGCTCGACCTCTATGGCCGCTTCTCCCTCCACCGCCTGCTCGAGGCGCTGGAGGAGATCGACGGGATCGAGTGGGTGCGCCTGCTCTACACCTATCCGCGCTACTTCGGGGATGAGCTGGTCGACTGCTTCGGGCGCCTGGAGAAGCTCAGACTCTACGTCGACATGCCGATCCAGCACGCCGCCGATTCGGTGCTGAGGCGCATGAAGCGAGGGCTTGGATGGAGCGGGACCGAAGCGTTGCTCCATCGCTTGAAGGGGATCGAGGGGATGGTGCTTCGCACCACCGTCATCACCGGCTTCCCCGGCGAGACCGAGGAGGAGTTCCGCTTTCTACTCGATTTCCTTGGCCACTTCGAGTTTGATCACCTCGGCGCGTTTGCCTACAGCACGGAGGAAGGGACGCCGGCCGGCGCGCTCCCGGACCAGCTGCCGGAAGAGCTGCGGGCCGAACGCCGCGACCTCGTCCTCAAGCAGCAACGAGCGATCGCGCTTCGGCGTAACCGCCGACGAATCGGGCGGACGCTCCAGGTGTTGATCGATCGCGTCGATCGCGAGAAGGGAATTGCCTTCGGGCGCTGGTCGGGTCAGGCGATCGAGATCGACGGCGAGGTGAAGGTGATGGTACCGGCAGAGCGCGGTGTGCGAGGTCACGGCCCCGATCTCGTCCCCGGCACTCTGACCGATGTGCGGATCCGAGGCGCGGGTCCGTACGATCTGGTCGGTGTCCTGCCCGAGGCGCGCGAGAAGGGCGCCCGGGACGACGCCATGGAAGAAGGGGGAGGAGCGTGCGCGGAGATAAGCTCGATTCCATCGAGCCCGAGGTCTGGGGGCCTTGCTGCTGGTCTTGGGAGTCCTCATCGCACCGCCGGCACGAGCCAGCGGCAGCTTCGTCAGCAACCTCAATCTACTGGATCGACTGACGCAGTCGGCGGCCGCCGAGGCAGCCGACTCGCTCAGCTCCCGCCGGGGACCAGCCTCACGCTACTGAGCCAGACTCCGACCGAGGGGAGCAGCTTCGTCATCGCGACTCGCCGACGCGCTCACCCAGCGCGGCCATCGCGTGCAGATGCTCCTGAGCGAGCCCGCGCCGGAGGAGCCAGCCGAACCGGAGGCCGGGGCGCAAGGCGGCGCGCCCGGTGGCGCGAACGGCGGCGGAGCAGCCAACCCCTTCCGTGAGCAGTGGCGCCAGGAGCACGCCCAGAACGGAGACGAAAACGGCGCGGCGCCGGACTCAAGCGCGGCCTTCGCCGACTCGGTGGCGGAAGCCGAGGGTTACGCGCGCGAGGAGGCCCCGCCGGCCGGCGAGGAAGCGCCGAGCGCGCCGCACCCTGCGTCACTTCGTCCCGAGACGGAGCGCTGCCCGAGGGGAGGTGCTCGACATCGAGGTGCTCGAATTCGGCGTCAACTACGCCGTGCCAGCCGAAAGCTGGATGTTCGGCCCGGTGCGCTTCTCGCGCGTGGCCGGCACCTACTTCCTGCGTCTCACACCTCGAGGGTCCGGAGGGGACGCTCAAACGCGTGGTCTCGGTCGAACGCCACGAGGTGGACCGACTGGCCGGTTGGCAGAAGGTGCTGGCAGAGGGCGCGACCTATCCGTTCACCAAGCCTGAACTCCAATCCCCGAGCGTCGGTCGATATGTCGAGCCGGCGGTGGTGGTCGGAATCGTGACGAGCCTCATCTACCTCTTCTACCAGAATCAGAACTGATGCGCGGCGCGTGGCAGATCGCGGGGCTGTGCCTCCTCTGGATCGCAGGGTGCGCCGCGCCGCGCACCATGCCCGGGCTAGGCGCCGAGGGAGACTTCCTGAGCGCGAAGGAGATGTTCGACTCGGGGCGCTACTTCAACGCGGTGCAGGCGCTCGAGGCGTTTCGCACCGCCAACCCGGGCAGCGATCGGGTGGACGACGCGACCTACTACCTCGGCCTCGCCCACATGCACCTCGACGAGCACCTGCTGGCGGAGCAGGAGTTCGATCGGCTCCTCGGCGACTATCCGACCTCGGAGCATCGTGAGGACGCGGAGTACGAGCGGGCCCTCTCCTTCTTCGAGTCGGCCCATTCGCCGGCGCGGGATCCCGAACCGATCCTCTCGGCGCAGCAGGCCTTCGAATCGTATCTGCGCCACTATCCGGACGGAGCGCATCGCACCGACGCCGAGCGCCTGCTCCTCGCGGCCAAGGATCGGTTGGCGGTGAAGCACTACCTGAACGGCGAGACCTATCGGCAGCTGCGTCAGCCGAAGGCGGCGATCATCTACTACGAGAAGTCGCTCGCGATCCTCGAGGAGTCTTCCCGCGCGGGGGCGGCGCTCTTCGGAATGGCGGAGTGCCAGGCGACGCTCGGGCAGACGGAACAGGCGCGCGCCACCTACCAGCGCTTGATCGACTTCGCGACCGATGAGCGGATGGCGAAGAACCCAGGGCTCAGAAAGCTGCGCGATAAGGCGTCGGCTGCGATCACGGCGCTCGAGGCGTCGGGTAGCGCGGCCGGCAGCGCCAGCCCCTAGCGGTGCCGCGGGAGCAGCGAGTGCGGCTCGGCATCCTCGGCGGCACCTTCGATCCGATCCACCTGGGCCATCTCCTGCTGGCCGAGCAGGCGCGGGAAGCGCTCGACCTCGATCGAGTGCTGCTGATGCCGGCGGCGCGCCCGCCGCACAAGCCCGATGCTCCCATCTCAGACTTCGCCGATCGACTGCGCATGGTGGCGCTGGCCGCGGAGGAGTCGGATGGTCTGTTCGCCTCCGACCTCGAACGCGACGCCGGCGTTCCCTCCTTCACCGTGGCCACGCTCCGGCGCCTCCGCGCGCAGGAGCCCGAGGCCGAACTCTGGCTCATCCTCGGGGGCGACTCGCTGCGCGATCTGCCGACCTGGCGCGAGCCCGAGGAGATCGTGCGACTGGCCCGAATCGCGGTCTATCCACGGCCCGGGGAGGATGAGGCCTCGGCGAATCCGCCTGCGCAGCTGCTCGGGGCGAGCGCGACCCACCTGCCGGGACCGCGAGTGCATCTGGCCTCGACCGAGATTCGCGCGCGGGTCGCGGCCGGTCGCTCGATTCGCTTCCTCGTGCCCCGCGCGGTCGAGCGCTACATCGAGGAGCGGGGACTCTATCTTCCAGCCACGGAGGCGCGGTGAGCGGAGAGCGACGCACGTTTCTGGTCGACGGCACCGGGCTTCTGTTTCGCGCCCACTTCGCGCTCTTGCGCAACCCGCTCATCACCTCGAAGGGGGAACCGGTCGGCGCGGTCTTCGGCCTGGCCAACACACTGATTCGTCTGATTCGCGAGGAGAAGCCGGATCGCCTGGCGGTCGCCTTCGATCTCGGCGCCCCGACCTTTCGACACGAACGCTACGCCGAATACAAAGCGCATCGCCCCCCGATGCCGCCGGAGTTGATCTCGCAGGGACCACGCGCGCGCCAGCTCCTCGCGGCCATGGGGATTCGCGCGGTCGAACGAGCCGGGGTGGAGGCGGACGACCTGATCGGAACGCTCGCGCGCCGCGCGGTCGATGCGGGCGATCTCGCGGTGATCGTCTCGGCTGACAAGGACTTCATGCAGCTGGTGGGAGAGCGCATCACCCAACTCATCCCGCCGCGCGCGAACGAGCCGGCGCAGTGGATCGATCGCGCCGGCGTGCGCGAACGTTGGGGAGTCGATGCGGAGCAGATGATCGACCTCCTCGCCCTGATGGGGGACGCGAGTGACAACGTACCGGGCGTGGCCGGCGTGGGGGAGAAGACCGCGGCCAAGCTCCTCGCGCAGTTCGGATCGCTCGAGGCGCTCTACGCGCAGCTCGAGGAGGTGAATCCGAAGGGCGTGCGCGAAAAGCTCGAGCGCGGTCGGGAAGACGCCTACCTCTCGCGTGAACTGGTCGAGATCCGCTGCGATCTCGAGTCCCCCTGCGCGCTCGAGGAACTCGAGGTGCGCCCGCTCGGGAGCAATCCTGAACTCCGGCCGCTGCTGCTCGAACTCGAGTTCAAGCGGATGGTCGACTCGCTCGATCTCAAGCCCGAAGAGACCTGGCGCGCGGAGTACCGCACCCTGGCGACGCTGGAGGATCTCGATCGCTACCTCGCCGACTTTCGCGCCCACGGGGGGCCGCTCTCAGTCGACAGCGAGACCACCTCGCTCGACGCGCGCACCGCCACCGTGGTGGGTCTCTCCCTCTCCTATCGCGAGGGAGAGGGGGTGTACCTACCGCTCGGGCACAAGGACGGGTCGAATCTCCCGCGCGAGGAGGCGATCGCGCGCCTCGGTCCCGTGCTCCAGGACCCCGCGGTCGTCTACGTCGGGCAAAACTGTAAGTACGACCTCCACGTGTTGGCGGGGCTCGGCCTCGAGGTCAAGGGCCCGCTCCGCGACACCATGCTCGCGAGCTACCTCCTCGATCCGGAGGGGACGCACAACCTCAATTATCTGAGCGAGACGCTGCTCCAGCACCGCATGATTCCGATCGAGTCCCTGATCGGAAGCGGCAAGAGTCAGATCACGATGGATCTCGTGCCGGTCGATCGCGCGACCGAGTATGCGGCGGAGGATGCCGACGCGGCGCTCCGCCTGCACCAGATCCTCGCGGAACGGATCGAGCGCGTGGGCTTGGGCGAGCTCTGGCGCGAACTCGAGTGTCCGCTCGTGCCGGTGCTGCTTCGGATGGAGCGGGCCGGCATTCGACTCGACACCGCCTGGCTCCAAGCGCTCTCGGCCACGATGGAGTCGCAGCTGGCGCGCCTCCGCGAGGAGATCTTCCAGGCGGCGGGGCGCGAGTTCAACATCGCCTCGCCCAGTCAGCTCGCGACGGTGCTCTTCGAAGAGCTCAAGCTCAAGAAGGGGCGGAAGACCAAGACTGGTTACTCGACCGACAGCGAGGTGCTGGAGGATTTGGCGGATCTGCACCCCGTGCCGCGCCTCGTGCTCGAGCACCGCAGCGTGGCGAAGCTCAAGGGGACCTACGTCGATGCGCTCCCCGCCCTGGTCGATCCCAAGACCGGGCGCCTGCACACCACCTACACCCAGACGGTGGCCGCGACCGGACGCCTCTCCTCGATCGATCCGAACCTGCAGAACATCCCGATCCGAAGCGCGCAGGGGCGCGAGATCCGCCGCGCCTTCCTCGCCGAGGAGGGATCGCTCCTGATCTGCGCCGACTACTCGCAAGTCGAGCTTCGGGTGATGGCGCACCTCTCGAACGACCCGGGCCTGGTCGCCGCCTTCCACGAAGGACGCGACATCCACGCCGCCACCGCCGAGCGTCTCTTTGGTCTTCCGCCCGGTCAGGTCGACTTGGCGCTTCGCTCGCGCGCGAAGACGGTCAACTTCGGGGTGATGTATGGCATGGGTCCGCTGCGCCTCTCGCGCGAACTCGGGATCCCGCTGGCCGAGGCGAAGAGCTTCATCGAGGAGTACTTCGCCAAGATGCCGGCGGTGCGCGGTTACTTCGAGGAGAACCTGGCGCGCGCGCGGCGCGACGGCTACGTCACGACGCTCTTCGGCCGCCGACGCGTGCTTCGCGGCATCGATGGGGGAGACCCGGGCGCGCGAGCCCAGGCCGAGCGGATCGCGGCCAACACCCCGATTCAAGGCTCGGCCGCGGACCTGATCAAGCGCGCGATGCTGCGGGTCGACCATGAGCTCCTCCGTCGGGGCCTCAAGAGCCGGATGCTGCTGCAGGTCCACGACGAGCTCATGATCGAGGCGCCGCGCGAGGAGCAGGCGGAGGTGGAATCGCTCCTTCGCGAGGCCATGGAAGGGGCGGCCGAACTGCGGGTGCCGCTCAAGATCGATCTGGGGCGCGGCGCGCACTGGGGAGAGGCCCACCCGTGAGCGAGCGGCCGGCGTGAGTGCGCCCTTCGTTCTCGGGGTAACCGGCGGCATCGGTGCGGGGAAGTCGACGCTCTGCCGCCTGCTCGAGGAGGCTCACGGCGTCCCGCTCCTCGATGCAGATCGCTTGGGACACGAGGCGCTCGTTCCCGGCACCACGGTGTACGAAGCGATCTTGGCGCGCTTCGGCGAGGAGGCGCGCGGGCCGGGCGGCGCGCTCAAGCGCTCGTTCCTCGGAGAGCGGGTGTTTCGCGACCCGGCGGCGCTCCGCGACTTGAATGCGCTGGTTCACCCTTGGATCTTGGAGCGAATCGAGTCGCGCCTCTCCGCCTTGAAGGCCTCGGGTCACGACGGTATTGTGCTGCTCGACGCCGCGCTCCTCCTCGATTGGCTCGATCGCTTCCGTCCTTCCGCCGTGGTTCTGGTGGTGGCGGCGCGCGAGGTGCGACTCGAGCGGCTCGAGCGCCGCGGTGTCCCGCGACCCGAAGCGGAGCGGCGAATGGCGGCGCAGGTGGAGCTCGAGACCACGCAGGATCCGCGGATCGACTGGGTGATCGACAACTCGGGCTCGCGCGCCGAGCTGGCGCGGCGAGCAGCGGAGTTGTGGCGCTCGGTCCTCGAGCGGCAAGCGGGTGGAAGTCCAGGGACGAAGCAAGGAGAAGCGGATGCTGGCTGATCTCGAAAAGGTGTACGCGGACGGCGGCGAGCGGCTCGAAGGACTCAGAGGTTACCTTTGACGTCGATCGACGCGCGCAACTCGTCCAGGACTTCGAGGCCAAGCTGGCAGCGCCCGGTTTTTGGGACAAGCCCCAAGCCGCGCGCGAGGTGCTCAAGAACCTTCGGCGTGAGAAGGCGATCCTCTCGCGCTGGCACACCGTGCGTCAGGCCTGGGAGGATCTCGGCGTTCTGATCAGCCTGGCGGGGGAGGAGGACGCGGTCGACGCGGAGGCCGAGGCGGCCTCGACCGCGCGCACCTTCGAGCGTGAGCTCTCCGAGTTCGAGCTGACCACCCTCCTCGACGGCGAGTACGACGCCAACAACGCGATCCTCGCCATTCACCCCGGCGCCGGCGGCACCGAGTCGCAGGACTGGGCCGAGATGCTCTTCCGCATGTACCTCCGCTACATCGAGCAGAGCGGACTCAAGGGGACGATCCTCGACTACCAAGCGGGCGACGAGGCCGGGATCAAGGACGCCACGATCGAAATCGAAGGGGACTACGCCTACGGCTACTTGAAAGCCGAAAGCGGCGTCCATCGTCTGGTGCGCATCTCGCCCTACGACGCGGCCAAGCGGCGACACACTTCCTTCGCCAGCGTGCAGGTGCTGCCGCAGGTCGAGGAGCTGACCGACGTCGAGATCAAGGACGAGGACCTTCGCGTCGACACCTTCCGCTCGAGCGGCGCCGGCGGGCAGCACGTGAACAAGACCGAGTCGGCGGTGCGGCTCACCCACCTTCCGACCGGGATCGTGGTGTCATCGCAGGCCGAGCGATCGCAATTCCGCAATCGCGACTTCGCCATGAAGATCCTCTCCGCCAAGCTCTGGGCCTACTACCGCGAGCAGGAGGAGAAGAAGCTTGGTCATCTCACCGGCAACAAAATGGAGATCGCCTTCGGCAGCCAAATCCGCTCCTACGTCTTTCAGCCGTATCAGCTGGTGAAGGACCATCGCACCAGTCACGAGACCGGCGACGTGCAGCGGGTGATGGACGGCGACCTCGATCCTTTCATTCAGGCCTATCTCCGCATGCCGCGGAAGTGAGGAACGCGTGATCAATCCGAACATTTTCCGCGAGTACGACGTCCGAGGCATCGCCGCCACCGACCTGACCGACGAGTTGGCGGAGAAGTTGGGCCGCGCCTTCGGGAGCAAGCTGCGGGAATTGGGTGGGCGCACGGTCGCGCTCGGCGAGGACGTGCGCGAGTCGTCGCCGCGGCTCGTGGCCGGCATCTCGGGCGGCCTGCGCGCCAGCGGATGCGAGGTGATTCGAGTCGGCGTAGTGCCCACCCCCGCGCTTTACTTCGCGGTCGTGCACTACGGCACCGACGGCGGGGTCATGATCACCGGCTCGCACAATCCGATCGAGTACAACGGATTCAAACTGCAAATCGGCACCGACTCCCTGCACGGGGAGGGTATTCAGGATCTCAAGCGGCGGATCGACGCGGGCACCGTCGTCGAGGGAAAGGGCGTGGAGACCAGTCGGCCGATCCGTGACGCGTACGAAGCGATGGTGGTGGAGCGCTGCCGCCCCGAGCGCACCTTCAAGATCGTGGCGGACGCCGGCAACGGGGTGGCTGGCCCGATGGCGGTCTCGATTCTGGAGAAACTCGGACACTCGGTCGTCCCGCTCTACTGCGAGCCGGACGGACGCTTTCCCAACCACCAGCCCGACCCCACCGTCGTCGACAACATGCGCGACCTGATGGCTCGGGTGGTGGCGGAGAAGGCGGACCTTGGGGTGGGCTACGACGGCGACGCCGATCGCATTGGGGTGGTCGACGAAGGCGGCACGCTGCTTTGGGGCGACCAACTGCTGACCCTCTTCGCCCGCGACGTGCTCGAGCGCGTGCCGGGCGGCACCATCGTCTACGACGTCAAGTGCTCGCGAGGGGTCGACGAAGACGTGCGCGCACACGGAGGCCGCCCGCTCATGTGGAAGACCGGCCACTCGCTCTCCAAGGCCAAGATGAAGGAGGAGCGCGCTCCCTTCGCCGGCGAGATGTCGGGGCACATGTTCTGGAGCGAGGGCTTCTTCGGTCACGATGATGCGATCTACGGCTCGGCCCGCTTCGCTGCGATGCTGGCCCGTTGGAAGCAGCCGGTCTCGCGCTCCGCGCGAGTCTGCCTCAGTACGTGAACGGCCCTGAAATCCGGGTCGACTGCACCGACGAGGCCAAGTTCCGCATCGTCCAAGAGGTGGCCCGCGAGTTTGCCGCCTCCGAGCGCGTGCTCACCTTGGACGGGGCGCGGGTCGAGTTCGAGGGGCCGGAGTTCGACGGTGGTTGGGGGCTGGTCCGCGCTTCGAATACCCAACCGGTGCTGGTCCTTCGCTTCGAATCGAAGAGTGCGAAGGGGTACGAGCGGATCGAGTCGCGCTTCCGCGAAGCACTCGCGCGGTACCCTGAGGTGAGCTGGCCGGCCTGAGGCCGCATCGAGGCCAACTGCGCGTGGCGCCGTGGTCTGCGCGCGGCGCCGCACCGGGAATCCGGTTGACACCCCCAGGCCCCTAACCTAGTCTCCCGCGCATCCGCGCTAGGAGGCGCGCGCCTTGTCTGCCGGGGTTGGGGGGGAGGCTTTCGGTCCCTTGTCGGTCGACGTCATTCTTCAGTCGACATCTCTCCATTTCGACGATTGCGCGTCCGGGTTGGAACCTCGTTCCGGGGAGAACACCCGTGCGGCTCGCTTGAGTCGAGACGCATTGAGCGCCGGCGGACGAGCGTCACGCCGGCTTGGGCGCGCCCAAGCCTCGAGCAGGGAAAACCCCGCGCCGATCCCCGACTTTCCGTGCGACTCGCGGTGGCTGTCATCGCAGATCCACAGCGGGGACTCGCGCGGCGGGCTCGTGAGCGGTGAATTCAGCGCCAGCAGGCACTTCAACGGGAGCAGTCCTTTGAAGCAGTTCACACGTGCCCGACGTTCACGCGTGCCGCGTGGTTCGGGCCTCGGTTGGTACGTCCTGCCCATGGCCTTGGGCGTCCTCTCCTGTCAAAAGGACGACTTGCTCAAGCCGGGCGATCTCCAGGTCAACGTGATGACCGCCAGCTACGTCTCGGACGAGCAGTTCCGGCAGAACCCGATCGAGCTGAACGGCGAGGTCAAAGAGGCGGAGTGGGGCGGTCCGCTGGACACCGATCTCCCGTACCACCAGGTGCGCGTCAGTCGGGAGAACGGATCCGGAGATCCCGGCGAGCCGGCCTACGTCTCCATGAAGTGCGTCTACACCGACTCGAACATCTACTTCTTGTTCCGTTGGACCGACGGCACCGCCGACGACATGAAGGACGCGACCTACTACATCGGTCCCGATCTCCTGGCCGACACCACGGGCGCCTATGCCGGCTGCGCCAACCGACAGTGGCTCGCCACCAATCAGGTCTGGAGCCGCACCTTCAATGGCGGCCGCGCCAATGACGAGGATCGCCTTGCGATCGCATTCGAGATGCAGCCGGCCGGCGACGAGAAGGGGTCGTTCGCCGATCAAGGTTGCCTCAGTGCGTGCCACGTCGATCGGTCCCCTGCCTTCGGGACGATCAATCGGGGCAAGCTCGATGTCTGGCAGTGGCTCGCGACGCGTACCAATCCGGTGCGTGATCTGTTCGACCGGCGGGAGCCGGCCGGCTTCCCGCTCCACGGCGTTCCCGGCTACCTCGACGACATGAACGCCGAGCCGTTGACCGGACTCGCTCCCGACCCCGGGACGCCCTCCTGGCGCCAGAATTGGGAAGGGAACAATTCTTACCCGACCTTCATCTATCGCGACGCCGACGATCTGCCCTACACCTCGGATCAGTGTCAGAACGAGTTCGGCGAGAAGTGCATCCGAAACAATGGCCTTCCGCTCTACTACATTTGGCGTGAGAACCCGGCGCGACAGCTGCTCGACTTCGCCTGTCAGGACTCCGTCAATCAAGCCGTCCTCCCCGCCGGACGCGAACCGAGGAAGTGGCAGCCGGGCGATGCCGTGTCCGGCTACTGGTACACCTACCCGAGCTTGAGCCGCGCGGACGTGCACGGGAAGGGGCTGTACGAGCCTGAGCTCCATCGCTGGACCTTGGAAGTTGGCCGTCCCCTCACCACCCAGGACGAGGTGAACGACATCGCGTTTTCCGGGCAGCCCGGCGCAGAGATCCACTTTGCGATCTCGGTCGCGGACAACTCGACCGACGTGCACTGGGGTTCCGAGTCACACATCCTCCGTTTCGGGCCGAAGGGCTCGACGCGCAACAAGGGGGTGCAGCAGTGATCCCGCGCAGCCGCCGGGCGCCGCGCTTCCGCCTCGCAGTCGAAGTCGCCGGCGCGGCCGCCTTCCTGTTCGTCGCCTCCTCGTCCCACGCGCAGTTCATCGCCTACGAATCCCACCTAGCAGAGCTGCCGCTCTTCGACTCACGCTCGTCGGCGCGCCTCCTCGGCATGGGGGGGCTCGAGTTGGTGATCCCGGACGAGAACCGCGAGATCAACCTTTTCGACTTCGGCCGCAATCTCGCGGGGCTGGCCGCCGACAAGGACGGTTGGAGCCTCGAGACCCAGTATGGTCGGCTGATCGACGCGCTCGACTACAGCTCGGAGCTGGGCGGGGCGCCCATCGCGCAGCGCCAGGTGATCAATCAACACTCCGCGAACACACAGATCATTTTCCGGCAGGGGGGACGACGGGCCGTCGGGACCACGATCCAATTCGACAGCCAGGATCAGGACTATCGGTTCGGCGCGGACAATCTGATGCGCGGACCGCGGGTCAGCGGCTACTACAACGATCGCTTCGGCCCCGTCTCGCTGGCGATCGGGTTGACCCGCTGGACCGATAACGAGGACGTCGCCTCGCCCGACATCTTCTCGATTCGGCACGAGTCGTCGACCTGGCTCGTCAACCTCGCCGCCGCCACGCGCGCCGCAGGCTTCGAATGGGGGGTGGAGGCGGACTTCGAGAACGTCACGATCCGTGGCAAGAGCCGCGACGCCGCAGGCTTCCACCAGGATGAGTTCCAGTGGCGTCGCCCTGCCACCAATCTGCGCGCCACCGCGATCCTGGCGCGGCCCGGTCGACTGCAAGCCGGGTTCAACCTGGCGAGCGGCAGCCGCAACGGCACCGAAGAGGCGAAGATCAGCTGGGCGGACCGATTCCCCCAAAACCCCGGACGCTTCTACTACGCGGTGCGGGTCCCCACCTTCCACGAGGAAGAGAGCGAGTGGAGCCTCGAGGGAAGGGCAAGCTATCGGCTGCAGGGATCGCTTCGCGCGAGCCTGTACGGCAACACTTCGGGCTTCTCCTCGGATGTGACCGAGGCCGGCAACTGGATCGGCTCGCGCCGAGCCCAGAAGCTCGACGATGCCAACGCTCGCGTGGGCGGTGGGCTGAGCAAGGGATTCGTCGGCGACCGAGTGCTGGTCGGCCTCGAGGGGTTCGGCATCTTCCGGACGCGCGACCTCACGTTGTCTCGTGCGAAGAGCTCGATCTCCAGTCGCCAGCTGGCGGGGACGTTGGGCGCCGAGTGGATGGTGGGGCCTGGCTTCGCCGTTCGCGGTGGGTACCTTGTAAGGAACAATGATGAAGATGTGGATGCTCCCGAGACCCTGAGCAAGGGGAACGGGTGGAGTCTTGGCTTCGGCTACCTGCCGCGCGGCGGCATGGTTGCCCTCGACGGCGCCGTGCGCTCGGTGGGACTTGATCCGGACGGCACCACCAGCACGAACCTAAGGACCGACCAGACCGAGTACCTCGTCGCGGCGCGTTTCATACTCTGAAGCAGCGCGATCGAGAGTCGGGGGGAGAGGGTCGCTCGAAGGTCAAGCGAGGTTGTTAGTTGACACTGATCAAATTCGGCCGATAACATCGGCACGGGTTGGGCTACGACGCATGAGAGACCGCTCGATCTCGTCACAAGCCGGGGGTGGCGAGTTCGAGGTCGGCAAAGGAGTGCGGACATGAGGAATCGGAGTAACTTCCCGGCGCTATTTCTCTGCCTTCTGATTGCCCTCTTCCTCGGCAGCTTGGTTGGCGCCGTCGCTCTTACCCCCGTCGCGCTCGCGCAAAGCGGCGGCACAGGGGTCATCTCCGGCAAGATCGCCGACCTCGACGGGAAACCGCTTCCCTACGCGAACGTCGTGCTGGTCGGCACCAGCTGGGGCGCGATGAGCGGGGAGGACGGCAGCTATAGCATCGGTAAGCTCCCGCCAGGTACCTACACCGTCACCTGCATGCTGTTGGGCTTCGAGAGCCAGACGATCGAAGCAGTGACGGTCTCGAGCGGTTCCCCCGCCAAGGTCGACTTCAAGATCAAAGAAAAGCCGGTCGGCACGCTGCCCGAAGTGGAGGTGCAGGCCGCGCGCGAGGTGATCAAGAAGAAGGAGACCTCCACCTCCCATAGCATCAGTAGCAAGGATCTCGAGAGCCTGCCGGTGAATGAGATCTCGGAGGCGATTGGGCTCAAGGCCGGCGTCATCGCGAAGGGCGAGGAGATCCACTTCCGCGGTGGGCGAGCGGGCGAGGTGCAATACCAGGTGGACGGCGTGGCAGTGCGCGATCCGCTGGTCGGCGGCGGTGTCAGCCTCGCGGCGCTCGCCGTCGAGAACACCGAGACGATTCTGGGTGGACTCGACGCGCAATACGGCAACGCGCAGTCGGGCGTAATCAATTTCAAGACGAAGGAAGGCGGCGACGAGTTCGAAGGCGAGGTCTACTACCAGACCGACGACTATGGCCAGCCGGACAACACCTTCGACAACCTCGATCGCGTCTTCGTCGGGGTGGGCGGGCCATCGCCGATCAAGAATCTCACCTACTACGTTTCGGCGGAAGGGACCTATCAGGACAACTACCCGGCGACGCCCGAGCGGCGGAACCGGACCAAGGTCCTGAACTTCATCTCGATCGGGGACCGCAAGTCGAACTCGGTGCGCCTCCAGTCGAAGTTCGCCTTCAAGCCCGGCGCGAACTACAAGCTCACGGCCGAGCTGATCAACAACAACACGCGCCGCGACGAGTACTACCACGAGTGGAGTCGGGTCGGTTACGTCGAGACCTTCCGCGACACGACGCAGCAGGGCGAGGTGGTGGTCCGGCACGGCCGTTGGTCGCCGACTCAAGTTGACGATACCTACGAGTACTACAACGCGGCGGAGCACACGCCGAACTTCATCGATCGCACCAACGTCTTCAAGCTCACTTGGAGTCACACGATCGACGCCAGCACCTACTACACGGCAAAGCTCTCTCGCAACGCGTTCTTCGCCGATCGGCGCGTGCAGGGGAAGGAGCCGTGGGAGTACGACGGCGCCCGCGAGCGCGACTTCTGGTTCAACTACCGGGATGCGGAGTCGAGCGAGTTCTTCGTGGTCGCGGGTGACTATCCGACGCTTTCGACTCGCGAGACCAAGGCGTACTCGGGCAAGGTCGACTTCACCAAGCGTTGGCACAAGCACACGGTGCAGTCCGGCTTCGAAACCACGTACAACGACATGCGCTTCTTCCAGGTCGATCGCCCGTATCAGACCAATGGCAACGGCGAGATCGGCGCCAGCCGCACGCGCTACCACTATTACAACCCCGAGGGTGCGCTCTACCTGCAAGACCGGTGGGAGCACGAAGGGATGGTGCTCAACATCGGCGTGCGCTACGACGCATTCAGCGTGGGAGATCAGCTGCCGATCAGCGAGGTGCGTCAGCGGGTGAAGAAGCAGATGAGCCCCCGCGTCGGAATTGCCTACCCGATCTCCGACCGAGACGTCTTCTCGTTCCACTACGGGCGCTTCTACCAGATCCCGGACCGTCGCTACCTGTTCGACGATCGGAACGTCTTCGACGGCCGGACCCGCGGCAATCCCAACCTGACGAACGAGACCACCGTGTCGTATCAGGCGGGTATTCAGCACCTCTTCAATGACCTGATCTACGGGCAGTTCAGCGTCTACTACAAGGACATCTTCGGTCTGATCACGACAGAGGATCGGCCCGCCTTCGGCAGCGTGGGCAACCTCACGTCTTACGTGAACAAGGACTATGCATCGGCCCGCGGCTTCGAGGCGACATTGACCCGCAAGTTCCAAAACCACTTTGCCGGCGAGTTGAACTACGGCTTCGGAGTCGCCACCGGTGTGGCGTCGGATCCCAACGCGCTCACCGAGCAGACCTTTGCCTACTTGCCGATTTCCGAGCAGCCGCTCGACTGGGACGTGCGGCACACCTTCCGGGTGCAGGCGGAGCTGGCCGATCCGGGAATCTGGGGCGCGTCCTTCATTTGGCAGTATGAGAGCGGTTTCCCCTACACGCCGTACGGACGGAACACTCGTGAACTGCAGCCGGAGACGATCAACTCCCGCCGCCTTCCGAGTACGACCTCGCTCGACATTCAGGCCGAGAAGTTCTATCGGCTCTGGGGACAGCGCTTCAAGGTGTTCATGCAGAGCCGGAATGTTCTCGACGCGAAGAACATCACCGACGTGGCGCCGGGCAACTGGCCCTTGCCGCCAGGGCGCGATGATAACGACTACATCATCTACTACACCGAGACCGGTCGTGGTGGTGGTGCCTACGTCGGAGACGACACGAACGGTGACGGCGTCGGAGATTGGGTACCGCTCAAGGATCCGCGGGTATTCGGCGACCCGCGCTCCATCCGCATGGGAATCTCGTTCAGCTTCTGAGGCCGGGACGATCCGGGCCTAGCGGAGTGCATGATGCTGAATGAGTTCTCAATGACCGCACGTACGGCCGCCGGTCGTCCGGCGTGCCAATCGAACAAACCCGGCGCACTCGGCGTTTCGGCGATCGCGCGTGTCCACACGCGCGGAACGGCCAGCACACGCGGAATCGCGAACCAGCGCAGGATTGCGGACACGAGCGGAGGGGCATGCCTTGGGCGCGAGCCTCGCTCGTCTGGAGGTGTGGCTTGAAGACCAATCAATGGGTGACGACGGCCGCGACGGTCGGGATGGTCATGCTCGGAGCTTCGTTCGCGCGGGCGACCGAGGCGCCAGCCTACAA
>JAXLXQ010000059.1:0-21123 GCA_046327845.1 Candidatus Eiseniibacteriota bacterium
CGCCGATCGGATCGGCCGCGCGCTGCTCCGCTTCGATCGGGTCGAAGCCGCGACCGTCGTCCCGCACCTCCACCAAGACCATGCTCCCCTCGCGCCGGAGTTCGACGTTGATCTTCGTCGCGCGCGCGTGCTTGATCGCGTTGGTCAAGAGTTCGCCCACCGCCTTCCACAGCATGACGCGGGCCACCTGCGGCAGCGCGGGAAAGCCCCGCGCGGTCTTGGCCGCGATACGGGTGCCGTGCTTTCGCTCCAAGTGCTCGGCGAGCCAGTCGACCGCGGCCGGCAGCCCCAACTCATAGAGGACGGGCGGACTCACCTCGCCGGTGAGGTTCCGTGTGTAACGAATCGCTTGATCGAGCAGCGTCAGCAGTCGTTCGAGGCTCGCCTCGAAGCCGGTGAAGACGGCGTTGCCGGCCAAGTCGGCCAACTGGAGCCGCATGAAGGCGAGCGCCTGACCGAGGTGATCGTGGAGGTCGGCCGCGATTTCGCGCCGCTCTCGAGCCTCGATCAGCGACACCTCTGCCGCCAGGCGTCTGAGCTGTTCACGCTGATGCTCCAGCTTGAGTTGGACCGCGCTCGATGCTTCATCGGCCGCGGCACGGGCACTGTGTAGACGAAGGAGGGCCAGAACGGCCTCGAGCATGACCTGCTCTTCGGGAAGGAAGGGGCTCCGTTCGCCGTCGCTCGGAATCTCCCGGTACGCAACCTCCAAGCGATCCGGCGCGAAGTGATCTCCGGTCCGCGCAGTCCACGCGGATGGGCGATAGGTCGGGTTCTCGAGGATGCGCCCCTGAAACTGGAGGCGTACGGAGGCAAGTCCTGGATGGCGGATTCCGGAGCGAACCGCCTCGAGCACGCGAGTGATCGTCGACTCCGTGGATGAAGGCTGGGTCGCGAGTAGCGCGGCCACGGCATTCACCACGCTACCCAGTTCAATGCTCCCGCCGCCGCCTTCCACTCGCCCCCCGTCTCGTGTGTGACCGCGGGGAAGCGTAGTCGTCGCTCCCTCCTTGGCACAAGGGTGGGATCCCCGCTCGTGCGTGAGCCGGTCCGTCGATCGCAACCCTCGGCAAGCGCGGGATCGGCCTAGCTAGCGCGTCGGTTTCGTAGCGCCCGCGCCCGCGCGCGGGGATAGAGACCGAACTCGCGCACGTAGGCGCGCTCGAACTGGCGCCGCGAGCTCTCCGCCTCGGCGACCCGGCCCAACGCTTCGAGCGCGGCGGTGAGAGAGTCGTGGAATGACTCGCGAAGCGGATCGCGCTCGAGGCCGCGCCGCGCGAGGTCGATCGCCTCGCGAGGACGCGCGCTGGAGAGGAAGCGATGCAACAGCCGTTCGATCGCGCCCAGCCAGCGCTCGCGTAGCCGTTCGCGTTCAGCCGCTAAGAACTCCTCGTAGGGAAGCTCCTCGCACCAGTCGCCGCGATAGGCCGCGATCGCGCTGGTGAGCGCCTTCTCCTCTTCCGGTGCCCGGGCGCGGCGCGCGGCCGAGTCGGCCTCGGCCAGGGCCGCCTCGAAGCGCTCCACGTCGTAGTCGTGTCCCACGCCGGGTTCGAGTCGGTACGACTCACCGCGATGGAGGAGAAAGCGCGGTTCGCGCGCTGGCTCTAACTGCCGACGCAGGAGAAAAACCGACTGCTTCAGGTTGTTGAGCGCGCGGTCGAGGTCGAGTTCCGGCCAGAGCGCCTCGAGCAGTTCATCGCGCGAGATCCAGCGAAAGCGCCGCGTCACGAGGAAGAGGAAGAGACGGAGCGCGCGTCGCGACTTCCAGGCGCCGAGCGGCCACGCATCCTCCCCTCGTTCGATCGAGATCGGACCGAGGAGGTTGAGGCGCAGCGGCAGCGTGCTGGCCCCGCGGTCCTCGCATGGCTCCAACTCGACCGCGGCATCAACGAAACCGGCCGGTTGGAGTCGACGCAGGAGCGCGAAGCACCACTCGCGCTCGAGCCCGGCGGCGGTCGCCTCGAGGAGGAGCGCCGCACCCCGCTCCGGCTCGTGGTGCAGGAAGAGCGTGTCGTGCTCGGCGCGGGCGACCCCGGCGATCAGCGCGCGAGCGGCGCGGCGCTCCTGGCGCGGCGGGTCATCGAGGGCGAGCCGCAACAACTGCGCGCGATGCAGCTCGAAGCGCGCGCCAGCGCGGCGGAACGTCGTCTCGGCGCGAGCACGAAGTTCGCGACCTCGGCGCCCAGCGGTGAGCACACCGACCGCGAGGTCGACTCGAGCGCAGAGGATTCGACCCGACAGCACTTCGGTCTCCCGTGCCGCGAGTTCTGCCTGCGCACGAGCGGCCTCGCGTCGATTCCCGCGAGCATAGAGGTCCGCAAGCTCGATCAGCGGCGCGACGCGAAGCTCGGCCTCACCCGTCTCCGACCCGATTTCGCGCGCGCGCTCCGCGTGCCGCTCCGCCTCCGCGAGATCGCCGCCCGAGCGCGCGGCGCGAGCGAGCACCAGCTGGCAGTACCCCTCCGCCATGCGGTAGTCGAGGTCCTCCGCCGTGGCCAGCGACAAGCGTGCAAGGTCACGCGCCTCGCCCAGGCGCCCCTGCGACCGCACCGTCTCCGACACCACCTCGAGCGCATGGCAGATCCAACGCGCCTCCCCCTCGCGCTTGTACAGATCGAGCGCGCGGCGCGCCGCCTGCTCCGCGGTGCGGAACTCGCCGCGCTTTTGGTGCACGTTGGCGGCAAGGAGGTAGAGTGCGCGCCCTTCCCCGCGTCGATCGCGCGCCCGCCGCGCGAGCGCAATCGCGTCCTCGAGCGTGGCCTCGGCCTCGCGCAGGCGCCCGAGCTCGGCTTGCGCGTTGGCTTGGGTGCAAAGCAGCTGCCCACGGACCGACGCCGCGGATCGCGAGCCCGGTAGGGCGCCGACTGCGGCCCGCGCCACCCTGAGTGCCACCTCGTGACGACCCCAGCGGGTCAACGTCCGCGCGCGGAGCGCGGCGAGTTCGGCGCGAAGGAGGGGCGTGGCATCGAGCTTGAGCGCCCGCTCCGCGGTGCGAAGCGCATCCTCCCATTCTCCGCGGTGCTCCTGACGGCGGGCCAGGAGGAGCAGGGCGCGCGGCCGTCGCTCCACCAGCCGAGAAGGAACGCGCACAAAGAACTCCCCCACCGCGGGATCATCAGGCGCCGGATCGAGCGCCCCACGATCGCCGCGCGTGGGCTCCAAGCAGTCGAGCGCGCGGTCCGCCTCGCCCGCGCGAAGCAGCGCGAGCGCCGCCTCCACCGCGCGCCCCTCGCGCTTCCATGCCCGCGCCGCCCGAAGGTGAAGTCGGCGCCGCGCACTCTCCGGCAGCTCCGCCTCCTGTCGGGCGAGGAGGAAGTCGCGAAAGGGGGCATGGAGGCGATAGGCCCCGTCCGCGGCGACGAGCGGCTCGAGAAAGAGATGACTCGAGAGGAGCGCGCGCATCCGGCCGGCGCTGTCCTTACGACCGAGCCAGCGATCGCACTCGTTGGCGGAGAGGCGCGGCAGCGCCGCCGCCTCGAGCAGGAAGCGACGCGCCTCCGGATCGAGCAGCTCGAGCGCTTCCTGCGCGTAGAACTCGAACCAGGAGGCCGACGCCCCGCGCCGACGATCGAGCGCGCCGTCGACCGCGGCGTCGTCGGCCGATCCCGCGGCCTGAAGCAGCAGCTCGACCCCCGCGGGCCAGCCTTCGGTCTCGTGCAGCACGCGGCGCACCAGGCGTGGCGCCGGCTGCGCGCCGAAGCGCAGCTCGAAGAGCGACGCGACCTCGTCCTGCTCGAAGCGGAGATCGGTCGCCTCGAGCTTCACCACTGCACGCGCCGCTTCGAGCCGCGCGATCGGAAGCGCTGGCCGCTCCCGTGACGAGAGGACGAGGGTGCTTCCCTCCGGCAGGTGACGCGCGAGCTGCGCGAGGAGATCGCGCTCGGCCGAGCCTGCCGCGAGGGGCGGCAGAGGATCGATCACGACGAAGGTCGGCCGCGACCAGAGATGGTCGATCAACGCCGAGAGGGGCTCGGGCGCGCGTGCATCAGGCGAGAGGAGCGCGCGCGTCAAGCCGAGCGCGATGCCGCTCGGCTCCAAGGTCTCTCGCACCCACGCCACCGGTCGCGCCTCCGCTTCGGCCAGCTGCCGAAGGAAGGTCGACTTGCCGTAGCCGGCGCCGGCCGTCACCAGGATGAGGCGCGCGGCGCGTAGCTCCTCGCGACGCGCTTCGAGGCGCGATCGCTCGAGCATCGCGATCCAGGGCGCGTGCGGGTTCACCGCTATCGAGTCGACTGTCATGTCCGATCCGCGGGCTAATGACCCTCGTTCGGACCGCGCCGAACCATGAAGGCCCGGCGACCGGGGCGGTCTTCGGGCCTTCGTTGGCCCCGCGAGAGGATAGCATCGCGGGGGCGCTCTTGAGGATCTCGGCGTGAACTACTGAACGACGATCAACCTCCGTGCATCACGCTTCGTCCCCGCCTCGAAGCGTAGCCAGTAGACGCCGGCGGGCAGCGGACGATTCGCGCTGTCGCGAAGCTCGAGCGGCAGCCGGTGCCGTCCCGCGCCGTAGTTTCGATCGACCAATTCGCGCACCCGTCGGCCGAGGAGGTCGAACAGCTCGAGCCGCACGTTCCCCGGCGTCACCAGGTCGAAGCCGATCGAAGTCGAAGTCGTGCTCGGGTTCGGTCGGATCGACGTGAGCCGCGTGACGCGCGGCACATCGCTCTCCTCCTCCAGGCCGGCGGCACCGATCGGCATGTAGTAGAAGCTCATCGGCTCCAGACTCCAGCCGGAACCGTCGGGGTAGCTGTCGAAGCCTTGCACGCGCCAGTGATAGAGCGTGTCGCCATGAAGATTGCCGATGCCCTGCAGGCTGCCGAGCGTGATCGCCACCGCGTTGGCCTTCCACTGCTCATCACCGGTCAGCCCGCTCTGATCGATCTCCGGCGATCCGAAGTTCGGATCGCTGTCAATCTGGATGCGGTAGGTCACCGCCGTATTGCCTGGATCAACCGACTGCAGCCAGACCAGTCGCCACTCCGGAATGCAGAGCGTGCCGTCGAGCGGATAGAGCAGCACCGGTGCGGTCGGCGGCACGTTGGCCGTTACCGACCAGATCTCCTCGCTCCTCCGGCTGAGGCTCAGGCTGTTGCGCGCGGTGATGCGCCAGTACCAGAGCAGCCCATCCTCCAGCGTGCTGTCCAGCGTGTATTGGCTGGTCGCGATGTTGTTGATCACGATCGGGCTGCTGAACCCTGAGTCGTGCGAGAGCTCGAGCGTGTAGGTCACCCCGGTGCCCGCGGCATCGCCCCAATCGAAGGTCGGCGTGAGGGTGAGCACGCGCGATCCATTGACCGGCGAGAGGAGATGGAAGGGCCCGGGCACCGGGTAATCGCCGCACGCCTCCGAAGACCACGGGGCGTAGGTCACGATGCCAAGCGAGGCGAGGTCGCTGCGATCGTAGATCTCGGCCTGGATCGCCGACTCGAGCGCGCTCCCCCACCAGTTGTAGGCGGCGTTCACGCTGTGATTGCTGCCGAGGCGGAGTTCATAGCCGTCGTTGCCGTAGATCTGGTTGCACGACTGCGCGCTGCCACCGAGGGTGAAGCTCGCGTTTTCGGTGTAGATGCCCTCGGTGTAGTTGCCGCTCACCACCGAGCGGGTGAGGGTGATCGGCGCGGCGTGCAAGCTCAAGCCCCGCGCGGTCGAGCCGGTCACGATCGACTCTTCTAGCGTGACCGCTTGGTTGTTCACGCTGGTGATGTCGGCGATCACGCCGCTCCACCAACTCGCGTTCACCCCCTCGATCACGCAGCGACGCAGGATCGACACGCCGCCGACCAGGTCCGAGGCGTCATCGAAGAAGATCCCCTTCCACCCGGCCGCGCCTGGCGCGGGGCGGAAGCGAATCGGTTGATCGACGGTGCCGAGGGCCGAGAGCTGCGCGCCATAGCTGCCACCGTTCGCGATGCGGAGACCGGTGCCGGCCGCGAACTCGAGCTGCACGCCCGGTTGCAGGGTGAAGGTCGGCTTCCCGCCGTATTGCCAGACGCCGATGTCCCCCAACACGCGGTAAGGAATCGCCATGGCCTGGAGCGTCGCGTCAGATCCGAATTCGCGCCCGGCGAAGCCGATCGCTTGGCTGCTGTTTCCGCTGAAGGTCACGCCCGTCGAATTGAGCGCGAGCCACGAGCCGGGATCGAGGTAGATCGGGTACTCGCCGCACTGATTGATCGCGGTGTCGACCACGCGAATCGCGGAGGAGGCCAGGTAGATCCCCTCCTTGCCCCCGCGCTCGATCGTGCTGTTCAGGATGGTCGGTTGATCGGTCGAGTAGCTGGTGACCGCGGAGGTGACGCCGTCCCACGCGCCGGTCGCGTCGGAGATGGCGACGTGGTCGAGCGTCGACACTCCGCCGCTCAGGTTCGACGCGTCGTCGAAGCGGAGGCCGAGGAAGCCGCTGCTTCCGGTCGCGGGCCGGAAGCGGATCGGGCTCGCGCTCGTGCCGACCGCCGCCAGCTGTCCGCCGTAGGAACCGCCGTTCCCCACGCGCAGGCCGCTTGCGCCGACGAACTCCATCTCGACCCCGGGTGCGAGGGTGAGCTGCGGCTTTGCCGCATAGGCGTAGATGTTGATGATTCCGAGCACGCGGTACGGCACGCCCGGCGCGACCATCGATTGGTCGTAGCCGAAGTTTCGACCCTCCATCGCCACCGCCTGGTTCGTGTTCGAGGAGAAGCTAAGGCCGCTCGAGGTCGGGTGGAGCCAAGATCCACCGTCAAGATAGATCGGGTAGCCACCGTTGTTCTGGAACGCGGTGGCGTTGACCTTGATCGTCGAACCCGACAGGTACAGCCCCTGCTGCGCACCATCCCGAATCACCGAGTGATCGATCGAGGGCTGGGCCGTGTTGGTGCACCAGACGTCGGCTGTGACGGTGCCCCAGCTTCCACCTGCGCCCGACACGGTGCAGTAGCCGAGGGTCGACACACCTCCCCACGCGTCGGAGGCATCGTCGAACCAGAGTCCACGCCAGTTGGTCACGCCGGGGGCCGGTCCGAAGGTGATCGGCTTGCTCAGCGTTCCCGCGGCCACCAAGCTGCCGCCATAGCTTCCGCCGTTGCCGATGCGGAGCCCGGTCCCGGCGGCGAACTGGAGCGCGACCCCCGGATCGAGGGTCAACGGCACGTTGGTGGCGTAGGCGTACACCTGCCAGTCGCCGAGCACGCGGTAGGGCACGCCGAGATCGAGGAGTCGCGCGGCGTAGCCTTGATTGCGCCCCTCGAAGCCGGCGGCGTCGACCGTGTTGCCATCGAAGTCGTAGTCGACCGAGGCGACGTCGAGCCAGGCGCTGCTGTCGAGGTAGAGCGGATAGCTGCCGCAGCCCGAGACGCTGGTCGAGTCGATCCGATCCGAGACCGCGGAGAGGTGGATGCCCCGCGCGCTCGAGTTCCGCACGCGAAGCTGCGCCAGGCGAACTGGCGTCTGCACGATCTGGATCGCGGCCGGCGCGCCCCAACCGCTCTGACCGGCGTTGTCGATGTCACAGAAGCGCAGCGTCTGCACCGCGCCGCCCTGCGCGCTGCTCGGCCCGAAGTAGATCCCATCCCAGCCGCCGGGCTGTCCGCTGGCGGAAGTGAAGGTGATCCGCTGCGCGGCGTTGCCGGTCGCGCTCAGCTGACCGGGGTTGTAGGTGCCCCACGCTCCCACCGCGATGCCCGCGTTGTCGGCGAACTCCAGTCGGAGCCCCGGCGGCACGGTCAATGTCGGCATCGAGCTGCCGTAGACGTTGAGGTCACCCAGCACTCGCCAGGCGATGCCGAAATCGGTGAAGGCGAAGTTCGAGGAGATGGTGCGCCCTTCGAAGGCGATCGCCTCGGCACCGTTGCCCCCGAAGCTGTTGTTCGTCCAGCAGTCGTTCTTCGGATAGGAACCAGAGTCGAGGTAGATCGGATAGCGACCGTTGTTGTGAATCTGGTTGCTCTGCAGGCAAGCGGTCGAGCTGCTGAGCGTGCGCACACCATCGCGCGCGTTGCCGTAAATGTTTGCCAGCTGCACCGTCGATGGATTTGCCGCCGAACTCCCCTCGATCACCACGCCGTCTTGGTTCCCGCGATAGATCCCCTGGCTCACCCGCGGGATGCCCGACGAGGCGCGGCCCACGAGATAGGCGCCGGCGGCAGTGTTGCCATAGGCCTGCGATCGATCGAGGTTGAGCGAGCTCGAGAGGGTGGTGATCCCGTTGCCGGTTGCGTAGCGGAAGACACAGCGCTGCATCACCGGTTGTGTCACGTTGTTGGCCAGGAAGCACTGGCTATAACCGTTGTACGGCTCACCGCCGCGCTCGAAGACGCAGTAGGTGAGCTGGCTCGGACTGTTGCTCTGCCACCAGACCCCCTTCCAATGGCCCGGCTTGCCATCGAGCGCGGAAAAGTAGACCGAGTCACCCGCCGCGCCATTGGCGTTCAGGGTGAAGCCGTTCTCGACGTACATCCCCGCCGGCCAGGCGAAGAGAACGCGCGCCCCGGGTTGCACAGTCAACGTCCCACCGCCGACCAGGTTGAGTTGCGAGTGCACCACATACGGTCCGCCCGCGGCGGTCCAGCTGTTGGTGCCGGAGAGGTTGCCGCGAACGTAGGTGACGTTTTGCACGGTCGCGCTCAACGAGGTGACCTCGATCGGCTGCGCGCCGTCGGAACTGAGTTCGAGCCGGTACTGCAGGTAGCGACCCGCGCCGCCGACCGCGGCGGGACTCGAGGAGGCGAGGGCCGACCAATCGCCGAACACGCCGTCGTCGCCCGCCAGACGCCAGCGGATGCCGACCGCGCCGGTACCGGTCTTGACCCACGAGAGGTCGGTCACCGTCGTGTTCTTGCCGAGATCAACCGCGCGCGAGGTGTAGCGCCCCTTGTACGCCCAGGCCTGCGCCGGATCGGTGTCGAGATTGGTGTAGAGCACGTGCCGGAGGTAATCGCCCATCAACCCACGTCCACCCAGTTGATAGATGCGTCCGTGGATGCAGAAGGCCTCCGCGCGCTCGACCTCGACTGGCAGGAGGAAACCGACCGACCAGCTCCCAAGCGCGAGGTCGCTCGCCAGCTTCGCGGCGTAGACGTCGGTCACCGGCAGCCCCGCGACCCGGCCTCCGATGCAGAGCATCACGCCGTTTTCGATCGCCACCGCGTGATCGCGGATCGGGTCGTCAAGCGAACCGGTGGCAGTCCAAGCGGAGAGCGCGCCGGTCGTCGGACTGAGATCGCTGTACCAGACGGTGGCGCGATCGACCGCAGCGGCGTTGCTTCCGCCCAGCACCCAAATGCGCCCCTGCGTCGTGACCACCGCGTGCCCCGTTCGCGCCTCGGGCAGCGTGGGCCCAATCTGCCAGGCGCCGAGATCGCCGTCCTGTTCAACCTTCGCGTAGTAGACCGCGGTGCCGGCGGTGTTCTCACCCGCGCCAGTGCACCCTCCGATCACGTAGATCCATCCGCCGACGCTCACCGCGCGCGCGTTCCACAGCGCCACCGGGAGCGGGCGGTTCGCGTGCTTCCACCCGAGGAGCGAGCCGTCATACTTCAACTCGCCCACCTGGATCGAGTCTCGCGGCGCGCCGCTCACCCGGCCGCCGAGCACGTAGAGGAATCGATCGACCGCCACCATCGCGTGATCACGCAGCGGCGACGGAAGCGAAGCGGCCGAGCTCCAGCTGTTGATGGGGTCGCCCCACGCGGGGGTCGCGAAGCGAACGTCTCCCACGACGCTCGCTCCGTCGTAGCCGCCGGAGATCCAGACGTGACCTCCGCCCATCGCGACGCCGAAGTCGACCAGGGTGGCCGGTAGCTCCGGGCTCTCGTAGTTCCAGCCGTGCCCCTGCAGGTACTTGGCCGAGAGCTTCGGGCCGCTGTTGAGGTAGGCCTGGTCGTAGGAGCCGTCGCCGAACCAGCCGGCATCGTGGATCAACGTGCCGGCGAAGGCGGCGGGTGCGGCGCTCACCACGAGGAACGCCACGACCCATCCGATGCTGCGGTGCTTTGTCATCTCGAAATCTCCTCTCGCTCTGCCGAGGGTTCGCGCGCTCGGGCGAAACCCTCGCGCCCTTGCCCCGACGCGGCGCAGCGCCAGGTCGGGGTCAGCAAAGAGGCTAGGTAGGTCGGGTTACGCGACGGTTACTCCGCACACGCATCAGTCCGGCAGTAAGAAGACGAGACGATCTAGAAGTAACTATTGACCTCTACCCACCCGGAAAGGGACCATCATCGGTGTCTTCGACCGGAGGTCGAGGGCGCGCGACGACGGGGCTAGAGGCGTTCGCGCAGCCTGCGGCACCGACATTGCCGACGGGACGCGACTTGGGAGGGACCCTCTCCGATGAACCTCTCTGATCTGGGACCGGAACTCGGCATACGGAGGCCTGGCATGCGAAGCAGCCCGTCACTGCGCGGCGCGTTAGCGTTTGCTCCTCTTCTCACCCTCTCGACCGCGCAGGCGGTCACCTACTCCTGGCGGTACTACCGACCAGCCAACACCGGAATCCGGGCGACTACAACGAGGCGATCTTCGTCGACTCGGACGGCGATCCTTGGATCGGCGGCTACGACCCAAGCTTCGAGGAAGGCGGCTTCGCCAAGTTCATCCAGGCAGAGAACCGCTGGGTCAACATCTCGAACGTCGACTACCCGATCATCGGTCACCCGAATCTGACCGGCACGACCCGCGTGAGCGACATCGTCAAGGACGCCTCGGGTCGACTCTGGCTCTCGACTTGGCGGAGCGCACTGCGCTACGACCCCGCGGTCGGACCGACCTCTCTCGTGAACTACGGACCTGGGAACGCGCCGCTGGCCAACGGCAATTGCCGGGACCTGGACCTCGCTCCGGACGGCTCGCTCTGGTTCGCCCTCGTCGGATACGGCGGCGCGCAGGGCGGGTTGCTCCGCTACATCCCCTCGACCAACAACTGGCACTACTGGACCGGAGGCGCGGCGCCGCAAGGCGGCAACGGCTGGCCGCAGTTGGTCTGGTCGGTAGCCAATGTTTCGATCCAGCCGGGCGCGAGTGGGCAATACACCGTGTGGTGCGAGGCGGAGAACAGCGCCGCAATGGTCTCCTTCGACAGCGCGACCCAGCTCTTCTCCTTCCACGACTTCACCTACACGCCGGGCGACGTCTCCGAACTCCCGGGCAAGGACTGCGTCGACGACGTCGGCAACTGCTGGATGGTGCGCTACGTCGGCGCCAACGGGAGCACCCTGCTCTGGTCGCTCGACTATCGGACCGCGGCCGGCACCTGGGTCACGCCGCCGCAGCCGCCACTTCCCGCGGTCAACCCGCCGATCTGGGCATTCAAGGCGTACGGCAACGGTCGCGCGCTCCTCGCCGACGGCAATAGCAACATCCTCGATTGGAACGGCACGAGCTGGGTCAACCTCGGCATCTGGCGGGAGGGCGCCTACACCAACTCCCTCGATATCGACGCGGCAGGGAACGTGTGGGTCGCGGGCACCGGCGGCGCGGCCAAGCGCAGCGTCGCGACCGGTCAGTGGCAGAGGTACCGTGTGACCAACACCAGCCAATACGACCTCTGGAACAACGACCTGGACATCGATCAGGCCACGGGCAACCTCTACGCCTGCGCCAACGCCGGTGGCGGCATCGGCGGCCTCACCATGTTCGACGGCACGCGTTGGACCGGCTGGAACATCGGAGAGTACGGCCTGGGTCATGCGTGGCCCTTCGCCACCGATAACGCGGAAGCGGTCGTGCATCGCGCGAACGGCGACATCGCGGCGAATCCGATGTTCAACGGCCTGCACCGTTGGAACGGCACGGCGTGGAGCAGCCTCAACGGAATGAACCGCAGTCGAGGCCTGATCGAGGACTCGAACAATCGACTCTGGTCGCTGGGTGAGTACTTCTCGCTCCAGTATCTGAACGGCGCGACCTGGGTGAACGTGGCCAACAACGGCACCTGGGGAAACAACATCCAACGTGATCCGAGCCGCGCGGGCACCGTGTGGGTCTCCACCTATGCCGAGGTGATCCGCACCGACGGGAGCTATCGCTACTCCCGGACGTACAACCAATTCCCGGAGCTCAACACCCAAAGCGACATCTTCGGCACGGTGGCGGCCGGACCGAACGGCACCGCCTGGATGGGATCGACCAAGGGGATGTTCCACCTCGACGCCGTGAGTGGGACCTACACCTATCACTCCACCTTGGGTGGAATCTCCTGCCTCGGCGGGAGCCCGCTCGCCGTCACCCCAGACGGTCGCGTGTGGTACTCGCTCTTCGATCCCTACGGCAGCGGCCCGCACGGCCTCGCCTGGTGGGATGGAACGAACGGCGGCATCTTCACCGCTCCGCGCGACGGCGGCCCGCAGTGGGGCGGACTGCCCCACGCGCAGATCAAGACGATGCGCGTCCGCCCGATCGCGGGCGGCTACGAACTCTGGATGAGCTGCTTGAGTCGCGGCATCGCGGTGCTCACCGTTCTCTCGAGCAATCCGACCGACGCGCCCTCCGTCGATCGCGCGCCGGCGCTGCTCGAACCGAGTGTTCCCAATCCGTTCACCGCGAGCACTGAGATCGCGTTCGCCCTACCGCGCGCGACGAACGTGTCGCTTCAGATCTTCGATGCGGCCGGCCGCCGCATCCGCGAGCTGTTCACGCGCGAGGTGAACGCCGGTCGCCACGTCGTCTCGTGGGATGGACGGAACGACCAGGGGCGCGAGGTCGAGAGCGGCGTCTACTTCTGCCGCCTGGTCGCGGGTGGTCAGTCTTCTGAACAGAGCGTGATCCGCATTCGTTAACCCCTTCGCGCCGTCCGATCGGCGCGGCGAGGTTCCGATTGACCTGTCCGCCGCGGTGGCCTCTGATCCCACCGCGGCGGACTGTTAGAAAGGAACCACGCGACATGAACGCTCGGCCCTTCCCGGTCTCGGATCCATCTCTCGATGCCGCGACCGGTGCGCTCCTCGGAGCCTGCGTCGGCGACGCGGCGGGCGCACCGCTCGAGTTCTTGGGACGCGCGCCGAGCGAAGCGGAGGTCGAGCGCGCGTGCGCGATGCCGGGGGGCGGCCCACTTGGCCTTGCCCCCGGACAGATCACCGACGACGGCGAGCTGACCCTCTGCCTGGCCCGCGCGCTGGCAACCAGCGAGCGCTTCGAACTCGAGCGGATCGCGCGGAGCTACGCCGACTGGATCGCCTCGGCTCCCTTCGACCTCGGGGAGACGACGCGCCTCTCGCTGGGCGCGACTCGGGAGGAAGTCTGGCGTGAGGCCTCCGTGTCCCGCGGCCTCGCCGCCGTGATGACGAAAGCAGCGGCGGAGCGTTGCATGGCCTCAAAGGCCAATGGCAGCTTGATGCGCGCGACGCCACTCGGGGTCTTCGGACGTTGCCTGGCCGATGAGGGCGTCGCCGCGATCGCGATGGCCGACTCCAATCTCTCTCACCCCAATCCGACCTGCGGCCAGGCGGTCGCCTGCTACTCGCTCGCGATCGCGGAGCTGGTGCGCTCTCCCGGATCTCGCGAGCGCGCGTTCCTTCGGGCGGAGGCGTGGGCCGCGCGCGAGGCCGGGGACGAGGTGCGCGGTTGGCTCGAGGAAGCGCGGCAGGGCCGGCCGGTGCCGTACTACCCGATGGCCGGCTTCGTCCGCATCGGGTTCACCCACGCGTTTCGGCACCTCCTCCGAGGTTCGAGCTACGAGGAGGCGATCGTCGAGACGCTCAAGGGCGGCGGCGACACCGACACGAACGCCTGCATCGTCGGAGGGTTGATCGGCGCCGCGGTCGGAGCCTCCGCCATCCCACGCGCGATGGCCGAAGCGGTCCTGTCCTGCGAGACGCGCCGCGGGCGACCGCGACCCGACTTCCTCTCCTCGCGGCAACTCTTCGATCTGGCGCTCCGCCTTTGGCAAAACGCACCGAGCGAAAGCGCGGGAACAGCGCCGGCGGGGTGAATTGACTTCATCCCGTGCAGCGCCTAACTTCGATGCACCTTGATCGATGGTGGATCGAGGGCCGCTGGCCGGCCCTGCTCACCCAGGGGCGTGGATGACGGTTCGTTCATCGCTCAGCATCCTGACTCAGAGCCCCCGCATGCAGCGAGTGCTCGCGCAGGTCGGCACCATCGCGGCGTCGGATGGGTCGGTGCTTTTGGTCGGCGAGACCGGCGTGGGCAAGGAGCTCTTCGCCGACTACCTCCACCGGATCGGACCGCGCGCGCAGCGCCCCATCGTCAAGATCGCCCTCTCCGCCATGCCGCACGAGCTTCTGGAGAGCGAGCTCTTCGGTCACGAGCGCGGCGCCTTCACCCACGCGACCAGCGAAAAGACGGGCCTCTTCGAGCTGGCGCACACCGGGACGTTGTTCCTCGACGACATCGACGACGTGCCGCTCGCGATCCAAACCAAGCTGCTCCGGGTGCTCGAGTCGCGCGAGGTGATGCGGGTGGGCGGCACCGAGACGATCCCGGTCGACGTGCGGCTGATCAGCGCGTCCAAGGCAGACTTGCGCGGCCTGGTCCAGCGCGGCCTCTTTCGGAGCGACCTCTACTACCGCATCAATGTCATCCCGATCGAGATCCCACCCTTGCGCGAACGGCCCGAGGACGTGGGGCTCCTCTTCGATCACTTTCTGCGCCGCTTCGCGCCGGATCGCGGCCTACGCGTCCACGAAGCGGCGCTCCGCGCGCTCGAGCGCTACGAGTGGCCGGGGAACGTGCGTGAACTTCGAAACATCGCGCAGCGCCTCGCGCTCTTCGCCGAGCAGGAGATCACCCGCGATGACCTGCCAATCGAATTCCAGGAGGCGCACCCGGTCGATCAGCTGATCAAAGCCTGCACCCGCTGCATGGCGGAAGAAGGGATGCCGTTCCAGCAGGTGGTGGCCTGCCTCGAGGTGAACCTGCTCCGCGACGCGCTCGGCCGAACCCAAGGCAATCAATCGCAGGCCGCGAAGCTCCTCGGCCTCAGCGTCTCGACCTTGCGAGACAAGCTGCACAAGCACGGCTTGGGCGCGGAGACGCCGCCCGACCTTCCGGCCTAGCTCGCGGATTTCCGCGGCTCGCCCCACGGGATCCCGTGGGTTCGACTCCTCCTCCCCTCGCAGATGCCTTCAATTCCGCCCCTCGCCCCGGGGCACGTCGATTGCTATTCGCGGCGCATGTGTCCCGACGATCGCACGTCCCGCCCGATCACGCGCCCCGAGGCGATTCAACTCGAACGCGGGGTGAGCCACACGATTCGCCGGCACGGCGAAGTGGTGGAGATCCTGGAGCAGGACGGTCGCACGCAGGCCGGCGTGGCCAGTCGGCCGATCCGGTTCGTCACCGTCGGCGGCGCCGATCTGCCGGAGCCGCGGCTCTGCGACCGCGTGCGCATCGAGGCCAAGATCACGATCGAGTCGATCGGGCCGGATGTCGAGTCCGACCAGTTGCACTAGGAGGGGAGGATCCATGAGTGAGCGGCTCTTGACCATCTGGGAACGCGCCGAAGCGCAAGGGTACTCGCGGAGGGAGTTCCTCCAGTTCTGCGGTTGGATCGCGGCGGCCGCCGGCATCGAGTCGAGCGCCTTCTCGCGCGTCGTGTACGCGCTCGACACCAAGCCGCGTCTGCCGGTGGTCTGGTTCCACTTCCAGGAGTGCACCTGCTGTAGCGAGTCGTTCCTGCGCTCGAATCATCCGATCGTGGCCGACATCGTGCTCGACAAGATCTCGCTCGACTACACCGAGACGCTGCAGGCGGCGGCGGGCAAGCAGGCGGAGGAGGCGCTCCACGCCACGATGGAGAAGTACAAGGGGAAGTACCTGATGCTGGTCGAGGGCTCGGTGCCGACCGCCGAGGACGGCGTCTACTGCTGCATCGCGGGACGCACCGCCTTGGACATCGTGAAGGAAGCGGCGGAAGGAGCGATGGCGATCGTCGCCTGGGGGAGCTGCGCCTCGAACGGCTGCATCCAGTCGTCGCGTCCCAACCCAACCGGCGCGACCCCGATCCACAAGATCGTGACGGGCAAGCCGATCGTCAACGTTCCGGGCTGCCCGCCGATCGCCGAGGTCATGGCCGGCACCGTGGTGCACCTCTTGACCTACGAGCGGATCCCGCAGCTCGACGGCCTCGGGCGCCCGAAGGCCTTCTACTCGCGCCGTGTGCATGACACCTGTTACCGGCGCCCCAACTACGACGCCGGACTCTTCGTCGAGTCGTTCGATGACGAGAACGCGAAGCGGGGCTACTGCCTGTACAAAATGGGCTGTCGCGGACCGGTCACCTACAACTCTTGCGGCGTGATCCGCTGGAACAACGGCGTGAGCTACCCGATCCAATCCGGCCACGGTTGCATCGGGTGCAGCGAGGCGAACTTCTGGGACAACGGTCCCTTCTATCAACACCTCGCCTCCTTCCCCGGCTTCGGCATCGAGACCACCGCCGACACGGTCGGCGTCGCGGTCGGCGTGGCCACCGCCGCCGAATCGCCGCGCACGCCATCTCGACCAACATCCGCAAGCGCCATGAGATCAGCGAAGGGAAGAGCTCCTCCGCTCCGAAGAAGGGAGGCGACTGATGCCGAACCGAGTCGTGGTCGACCCGATCACCCGCATCGAGGGACACCTGCGCATCGAGGCGGAGATTCGTGACGGTCAGATCGTGGACGCCTGGAGCTCCGGCACGATGGTGCGCGGCTTCGAGCTGATCCTGCAGGGACGTGACCCGCGCGACGCCTGGGCCTTCTGCGAGCGCGCCTGTGGCGTCTGCACCACCGTGCACGCCCTCGCCTCGGTTCGCTCGGTCGAGGACGCGTTGGGCATCGTGGTGCCGCCGAATGCGGAGCTGGTGCGCAACCTCATGTTCTGCGCTCAGTACATGCAGGATCACGTGGTGCACTTCTACCACCTGCACGCGCTCGATTGGGTCGACGTGGTCAGTTGCCTCTCCGCCGACCCCAAGAAGACCTCGGAGATCGCGCAGAGCATCTCGCGCTGGCCGAAGAGTTCGCCCCAGTACTTCGCCGACGTGCAGAACCGGATCAAGCTGTTCGTGGAGAGCGGGCAGCTCGGCATCTTCGCCAACGGCTACTGGGGCCACCCCGCGTACAAGCTGCCGGCCGAGGTGAACCTCCTGGGGGTAGCGCACTACCTCGAGGCGCTCGAGTGGCAGAAGGAGATCGTCAAGGTTCACACGATCTTCGGCGGCAAGAACCCGCACCCCAACTACCTCGTGGGCGGCGCGCCTTGTTCGATCAACCTGGACGAAGCCTCGGCGATCAACGCCGAGAGGCTGGCCTATGTCGGTACCCTCTTCCAGCAGGCCCAGGCCTTCATCGAGCAGGTGTACATCCCCGATCTTCTCGCCGTGGCCGGCTTCTACAAGGATTGGGGCGCGATCGGCGGCGGCCTCTCGAACTACCTCGCCTACGGAGATCTTCCGACCAACGGCTACAACGATCCGCTCCACTTCAAGCTGCCGCGCGGCGCGATCCTCGACCGCAACTTGAACGAGGTGCTACCGGTCGACGGCGCCGATTCAGCGGCGGTGCAGGAGTTCATCAGCCACTCCTGGTACGAGTACAAGGGGGGCGACACACAGGGCCTGCACCCGTGGGACGGCGAGACCAAGCTGGCCTACAGCGGACCGAAGCCCCCGTACGACTTCCTCGACGTCGACCAGAAGTACAGCTGGCTCAAGACACCGCGCTGGAAGGGACACGCGATGGAGGTGGGCCCGCTCGCGCGCATGCTGGTCGCCTTCGCCTCGGGCAACAAGGAAGTGCAGGAGGCGGTGGGCGGTGCGCTCGCCGCGCTGAACGTGCCGGTCGCCGCGCTCTTCTCCACGCTGGGCCGCACCGCAGCGCGCGGCATCGAGACGCAACTGGTGGCGCGCTGGGCGACCGAGTTCTACGACCAGCTCCTGACCAACATCAAGAACGGCGACACCCGCATGTTCACCCGCGAGAAGTGGGAGCCGACCTCCTGGCCGCGCGAGGCCAAGGGGGTGGGCATGAGCGAGGCGCCACGTGGGGCCCTCGCCCACTGGATCGTGATCCGCGACGAGAAGATCGCGAACTACCAGCTGGTGGTGCGTCGACCTGGAACGCATCGCCGCGTGACAGCCAAGGTCAGCGTTCGGCCTACGAGGCGTCGCTGGTCGGCACGCCGGTGCACGACGCGGAGAAACCGCTCGAGCTGCTCCGCACCATCCCTCCTTCGACCCCTGCCTGGCCTGCGCGGTCCATCTCTACGACGAGAAGGGACGCTGGTGCACCAGATCCAAGCGATGTAGGAGGCCGCTCATGGACAACACGGCCATCCCCTTGGTCTACGTTTGGGAGTTCGAGGTTCGCCTGTACCACTGGGTGAACGCCGCTTGCGTCGCGCTCCTCGTCGCGACCGGCTTCATCATCGGGCGGCCGCTGGTGCGCAGCCGCCCGGCACCGAAGCGTCGTTCAGCTACTGGTTCGGCACGGTGCGCTTTCTTCACTTCCTCGCGGCGTTCGTCTTCTTCTTCAACTTCGTCGGCAGGCTCTACTGGGGCTGGAGCGGAAACCGCATGCCCGCTGGCACAACTTCATCCCCCATCGCGCCGATCAATTCCACGCGAGATCGGCGAGGTGCTGAAGGTCGACATCCTGCAAGCGCAGAGCCGCCCGATCCAGTCGATCGGACACAATGCGCTGGCTGGCTTCACCTACTTCGTGAGCTTCATCGCCTTCCTCTTCCAATCGGTCACCGGCTTCGGCATGTACGCGGCGATGAGCAATTCATGGTTGCCCCAGCGCTTCGCCTGGATCGTGCCGATGATGGGCGGCGACTTCGCGGTGCGTCAGTGGCATCACCTGATGATGTGGTTCTTCATCGTCTTCGTGATGGTGCACGTCTACCTGGTCTTCTACCACGACTACGTCGAAGGGCGCGGGGTCATCTCCTCGATGGCGGGCGGTTGGAAGTTCGTGGAGAAGGACTCGAAGCGGTAGCCGGGAGTTCGAAGCGAGCAGAGGGGTGGAGGTCGTGAAGCACGATTCAATCTTGGTGCTCGGCGTGGGAAACGTCCTCTTGGGTGACGAGGGGGTCGGCGTTCACGCGGTGCGCGCGTTCGAAGCTGGTGGACTGCCTCCGGGGGTAACGGCAGTCGATGGCGGCACCGGCGGCTTCCACCTCCTCTCCTACCTTTCCGACTATCGCGAGGTGGTCTTCATCGACGCCACGCTCGATGGAAGGCCGGCGGGAACGATCTCGGTGCTCCACCCGCGATTCGCCAGCGATTTTCCGCGCGCGCTCAGTGCCCACGACGGTGGGCTACGCGACCTGGTGGAGTCGGCCGCTCTGCTCGGGCAGCTGCCGACGATGACATTGATCGCGGTCTCCGTCGAGACGCTGCAGCCCTTCAGTACCGAGCTTTCGCCCGAGCTTCGGGCCTCGATTCCCGCGGTGCTCAGCTGTCTAGGTCGCGTCCTATCGGAGCACGTTGATGCCGCGCAGGCATCCAGCATGCGGCGCGGTGCCGCGAAGTAGACGCCTGAGCTAATCGACCTGTATCCCAGTTGACCTCGTGTTGCCCGGCGGGCAGTTCGCCGGCGGCCAGGTCGAAACCTCTCGACCGCTCGCATCGAAGATCGAAGGCGACACCGCCTGCGGTTCGGTCAGAGCGAAGGTCAACGCGACGACGCCTCCGCGGGAGGTCGTCAGTTGGGCCGCACACGGATTCGAGAAGGTGATTGCGGTGTCGAACTCACCCAAGCCGGTGGTGCCGCCGGGGAGGATCGTCACCGTGCGGGAGAGCTGTCCTCCACCACCGTGACACTGGTAGACGCCGAGGTCTCCATTGTCGACCGTGTTCAGGATCAGGTTGGCGGCGTTCGCACCGGGGATCGCCAGCCCGTCGCGGAACCACTGGTAACTGCCGGCGGAGAAACCGGCCTGAAGCACGAACTCCGGACAGGCGATCAGGCGTTCAGCTCGACCTCTTGCGCGAGGCCGCCGTTCAACTCCACGCTGGCAGTCGAGCGGGCCGCCGTTTCGTACGTCTCCCTTCACCCGCAGCGTGAGGGCTTGCGACTCGTTGTGAACCTCGCCTGAGTTGATGAGGTCGCCTTCCACCGCGATGGTGCTGATCGCGAACGGCCAGTTGCTCAAGGCTCCCATCACCGTCAAGTCTCCCGCGATGTTCATCGCCCCGGTGACGTGAGCAGATCCGTTCAGCACGAGATTGTCGACCTGGGTCAGGTTCAGCGAACCGGCTCCCTCCATCAGCACGGCGTTTCCCTGAGTCAGGAGCGTGCCGCCGGTGATGCTCCCGCCGGTCAGCTGCAAATCGGCGCCGGGCACGAGGATCATGCTGCCTTGCAAACCAAGCGCGACGCCGTCGGAGATGCGCGCGTCAGTCTCGACCTCCAGCGAACCGGTCCCGAACTCCGGGAGGAAGAGCGGAGCCTCGATGTTGCCCGCCGGTCCCATCCAGAGATGGTGCGGGTTCGGGCCGTCGAGCGAGACGAAGCTGTTCGAGATGCTGCCGTCGCAAATGAAGTCGCCGTTCAGGCTGATGATCAGCCCATAGTCGCTGTTGAAGATGCTCCCGAGGTTCTTGAGGGTGCCGTCTACGGTGACATGACCCGCTCCGAGAGACTGCTGATTCGTGAGCGAGTTGGTCACGGTGACACCGTTCATGAAGTGCACGGAGCCGATCTTCGCCGGCCCGACCAGCACCGCCTCGTCGACGGTGGCGTTGGTCAGGTACGACCAGGACTGGAAGCGGATCTCGTTCCCGTTACAGTCGATCATCCCGGCAAAGTACCCCTGCTCGAGCGTCAGGTGCGCGCCCGGAGCAAGCACCGTCGTCCGACCTGCTTGATCCAGATTGCCCAGAATCGCAAACGGCGTATCGATGACAAGAGCGCCCGTGCTCGCGGCGTCGCGGAGTAGGTGGCTTTCGAAGGAACCACTCGCGGTCTGCGAAAGGTGGCGCTCGTTCGCTCCGATCAGGGTCGTCTCCGAGTTGGCCCAGAGCCCGTCGTCGATCAAATCGCCGCCGACCTTGACGCGAAGCGTCTGAATTCCATCATCGATCGTGCCGTGGTTCTTGATCCAACCGGTGGCGGTGAAGCTGCTCGGCGTGACCACGCCATTGGTGAGCGATCCGCCTGCCAGGACCTCGAGATTCACGCAGGTCTCGCTGAGCGGCACGGT
>JAXLXQ010000006.1:0-138592 GCA_046327845.1 Candidatus Eiseniibacteriota bacterium
AGAGAATCGCACCCTCGTAGCGTTGAGCCGCGGCCAGGCCGCGCACCTCGCTCAGCAGTTGGTCGGCGTCGTCCACCCTTCCCTGCCGGAGCGCCACCTTGGCCAACTCGATCCGGGCCACCACCTCGGTCTCCGTTCCGGCGTGCTTTCGCGCCACGTCCTCGTAGTAGGCGCGCGCGTTCTCCAACTCGAACTTCGCCCTCGTCTCCTCCCCCACCGATTGCAGCAGATCCACCACCTGAAGCGGTGCCTCGATCACGAGCGGGATCGGCCTGCCGTCTGCGTCGGCCGGAGAGAGCTGTTCCGCGCAGTCCCGCAGGACATCGACCAAGCTGTCCGCCTCGAGCGGCCGCGAGAGGAGCGCGATCAATTCTCCGTGAATCTTGAGCGCGAGATCGGGATCTCCCTTCGTTTCCCCGCGCACGCTTCGCAGCGCCGCGATCGCTTCCTTTCGCTGCTTCTGGTCGCGGTACAGGTTCGAGAGGTGCACCGCGGCCATTGTCCGCACCGAACCAAGCGCGTGGGTCTCGACCCGGTCGCCCTGGGCGCGGCTCAGGGGAAAGTCGTTGAGGAGTGCCTTGAAGTCCTCGATCGCCTCCTCGCGCAGCGCACTCGCCGCCTCCGGCTTGTTCGCGATCCGCTCGAGGACCTCGCGTGCGCGATAGAGCCGCTTCTCCGCGGCATAACGACTGGAGAGTGGAGTCGCGCCGCAACCAACCAGGAATACGAGCGCCAGAAGTCCGGGGAGTTGCCGCCGATTCATGACTTCACCTCCCCGCGCGCGCCGTAGACCCGCACGGCGGAGGCGACCATGAAGTAGTTCACGACGATATAGGCCGCGATCGTGAACATGACCATCACCGCCACCATCTCGGGCGAGAGGTTGTTCATCACCACGTCCGCGCGGCGGAGTGCTACCGACAGCGGGATCTGCACCAAGTTGGGCAGCATCACGAAGAGGAAGGTGGCCACCGGGACCTTCATGGTGAGGCGAACCGCCGAGCGGAGCGCGTCGAACAGCTTCTTCTTCTCGACCAGGAGCATGATCGGCGTGTAGACGAAGAGGCTCTCGATCAGCACGCCGATGAGGAAGCCGCCATAGCGGACCGCTCGCACTTGTGAACCCGGCGCGTCTTCGCCTTGCGCGGAGAAGAGGATGGGCAGCCCGTAACTCATGAGCAGGATCAAGGCGAACGCCGGCGTGCGCCCAAGAAGGAGCGACGCGTACCGCTTGCTCGCTTCCGACCAAGGCTGACCGGACCGCTCGTGCGACGCCGAACGCCAGATTATGAGCGCCGCCACCCCGAGCGTGAGGCAGCCCAGCAGGTAGTCCATGAACATGTTGATGCGAGAGAAGAGGTCGGGCAGGGCGAGGAAGAAGATCGGATAGTGCAGCACCGCCTCACCGAAGGTCTTCCGCAGAAACGGCACGAAGGCCCACGAGAAGAGCGGCAGGTGGAATTGCGTCAGCGCCAGGACCAGGAGGAGCTGCGCGATCCCCAACACCAGAAAGGGAGGCCAAAGCCGACGCCGATGGAAATCCTTGAGGCTTTCCCACAGCGCCCACACGGCGAGGTTGAGCTGCGACACTTAAGCACTCTCCTTGTGCATCGATCTACTTCCCCTCCGGGATCATGGTGGGGAGCTCCTTCGCTAGCTCCTGGACGAAGGCCGCGAGCACCGACTCTGCCTGTGCGCGATCCGGCCCGACCAGCGTCGAGACGCGCACGAAGGCCCCGAAGGAACGATTTCGCTTCAGCCCCTGCAGGAACATCTCGTCGCGGAATGTCTTCACTTCGGCAAGCGCCCGCTGCCCGGCGGTGTACCAGAAGAAGTGGACCAACTCATCGCGATCTCCGCGCAATGCGTCGAAGACCCGGCAGGGAACCGGCCCCAAGTTGCTGGGCACGCTCAGGTCCGGTTTCGGATCGACGGTGAAGCCTTGCGAGCGGTAGCAGAGTTCGGGATCGTGGGCGCCGAGGCGCGCATTCTCGAAGTAGACCACGACCACCCAGACGGGCGGCGCGCCCGCCCGCTCGTAGCGTCGAATCAGGATGCCGTCCGGATCCAAGTCGTCCAGCACCGCCTGTTCGAGCTTCAGATCCTGCGATTCGAATCCCGCGACCTCTTTGGGGAGCAACTCGAGCGCGGTGGTGCCGGCATGCCCCGGCGGGATCAGGAGCACGTAACCCGCGAGCAGACCGAGCACGCCCAGCGCGAGCCAACTGCGGGCTGCGCCTAGCATCGAAGCGCTCGCTTGGTCAGCCCCAGAAGGAGCAGGGCGATGCCGAAGAGCACGAAGCCGCCGACGTCGTGGAAGTGGCCAGAGGCGGTGTGGGCCGAGGTGAAGACCGCCATGACGCACAGCGAGGTCAGGCGAAGGATGTTCCCGATCACCGCGATCGGCATGGCGGAGAGGAAGAGCGCCCACCTCCTCCACGCCGCCCCTTGGCTGAAGTACGCGAAGAGCGCGCCCAAGGCCATTAGCGCGACGAGCGAGTTGAGCCCGCTGCACGCGTTCTCGACCGTCAGCGTGCCGGAGGAGAAGTAGAGGTCCATCCCTCGCTGCAATACCGACACGCCCATGGCCTGCGCCAAGTGGACTGCCCCGTTGGCCGCGACCACCTTCAGCCGGAAGCTCACTTGGTTCAGGAACCAGGGTACGGTCGGCACCATGAAGATCAAGAACGCGATCGGGAAGGCCAGCAGGCGGAGCCAGCGCCAGCCGCACCAGGTCCAGGCCAGGCCAGCCAGGATCGCGATCAGCGCCCATCCCTGAAAGATGGTGACGTCCCCACGAATCCCGATCACCTGGAGCAGCGCGCCGGCGCCGAGCAACCCTAGCCCCAACCAACTCGGGGCAATGGGAAGGGCGCGAAGTTCATCCTTCAGCCGCCAAACCAGGAAGAGCGTGATCGGCGGAATGAGCACACCGTGCGAGTAGTTGTCGTTGTTCCACCAAGTGCGCCAGAGCGCCGCGGCCGTGCGGTGGAATGCGATCGCGAGGAGCAGAACCGCCAGCATCAGCACGATGCGGGAGGCCCCGCCGACTTCGACCCCGCGCCGACCGACGCCGGCATCGCGAACTCGGCGGCGCGGTAGGCTCCACCGGTCGATCGAGCCTCAGCCACGCGCGCGATACCCATCGCCGTAGTGGCGGTAGTGATAGTAGTACGGCAACACTTCGGCCACGTTGTTCATGAGCGCGCCGGCCACGTTGTCGCCGAACTGCCGTTGCAGCTCGAGGGCCCGGCGCGCCGTCTCTCGCGGCGTATCCCCCGCCTTCACCACCAGCAGCACCGCGTCGACGTGCGGTCCCATGATCAGCGCGTCTGGCACCGGCAGGTTCGGCGGGCAGTCGATGATCACCCGATCGGCGTGGCGCTTGAGCTCCGGCAGGAGCCACAGAAACGCGTCCTCGGTGATGCCCTCGGTCGAGAGATGCGAGCCGCCCTGCACCGGAATGATCGACAGGTTCGGGAGCACCGACGAGCGCGCCGCCGCCTCGATCCAGCGTCGCTCGCGAATCACCGCGGCCATGTCTGGCGCGTCGAGCGAGAGACCGAGGTAACGAGCCAAACTCGGCTTGCGGAAGTCGAGGTCGACCAGCAGCACTCGTTCACGCGGGAGCTCTTTCGCGATTGCCCGCGACAGACAGGTCGCGGCGGTCGACTTCCCCTCCTCGCTGCGCGCGCTGGTGAGGAGCAGGGTCGAAGGGCCGCCCTCCGCGCCCCTGAGGAGCGCCAGCGCCGTGCGCCGCATTTCCCGATAGGCCGGCGAGTCGTCCAGGAACTCGGTGAAGCCGAGCATCTTCGAATCTCTCCCCTTGGTCTTGAGTTCGGGGATGTTCGGCACGGTCCCGACGACCTTGATCCCTAGCGCCTCCTCCAGGTCGCGCACGTCGCGGAAGGACTGGTCGTGCTGTTCCAGGATGAATGCCCCGAGCACGCCCAGGGCCAGCCCGAGCAGCACCGACATCACGACGATCGCCATGCGCTTCGGCTTGACCGGCTTGAGCGGTCGCTGCGGCGGTTCGAGTACGCTGATCCGTTCGCCGATCTGGCTCGACTCGTAGGCCGCGGTCAGCTGAGTCGAGGTCACCTGCGTGTTGAGCGCGTTGAATACGCTTCGGGCCTGGTCCACCTGCTGTTGCAGCCGGCGAAGCTCGAGGTCGGCCTCGGGCGCAGAGACCACGCGGTCGGAGTAGGCGTGGAACTCGTCGTCGAAGTTGGCCACGCGTGCGCGCGCGAACTCGCTCCGGAGCTTGGTCCGCACATATTCATCGACCAGAGGGCGCGCGGCCGCGTTGCCTCCGCTTAGCTGGGCCAGGCTCGAATCGAGTTCGAGTACCACATCGCTGGCGGTTCGCGCGAGTTGCAGGGCCGTGGCCTGGCTGGCGACGCCCGGCGTGGTGATTTCGATCAAGGACTGCCGAACGAAGGCTAGTTCGAGCGAGCGTCCCTCGGCCAGCGCGGTCGCCCCCACGTCCCGCCCCAAGAGCGCATCCACTCGACCCGGATCGATGCCCAAGCCGCGCAGTTGTCCTGCGGCGGTCGTCAGCTCCTCTTGCTGGCGCCCGAGATCCGCGCGCGCTTCGCTCCGGAGCTGTTCGGCTCGCGGGAGGATCGCTTCGGTCAGCACGGTGGGGCGAATTCGCTTTGCCGCCTGCGCCTGCTGGAAGTCCTCGAGCCGGTGCTCGGCATCGGCCAGGCGGGTGCGGTACTCCGTCAGCTGCGAGCTGCTGAAATCCTCGGTCCCCTGGGTCAAGCGGAGCTGCGCGCTCCGGCTCGCCTCGATCACTCCCTGGGTGATGCTCTGGACCAGATTGCGCGCCCGCTCCGGATAGAAGTCGGCTACACCCACCTCGATCGTGTTGGTCGAGACGCGCTGAGCCTGCTCCATCCGGATCGACTGGCGCAGATAGCGCATCAGCCAAAGATCGACCAGCTCGGCTTCGGTCATGTCGGGGTAGCGTCGTTGATTCTTCTTCGCCCAGTCCTTCACCCACGGATCGTCGCGCATGTTGGTGTTGGTGATGAGTGCCGTGAGGAACTCGTTGCTCTGGATCTGGGATTCCAGGCGCCCCAGCCGCTCGTCCATTGAAGGGTTGGCGACCAGGCCAGCCAGCTCCTTGGTCATGGCACGCGGGTACTCGACCATCAGCGTCGCCTTGCACTCATACACGGGGCGCATGAAACGGGGCATGGTGATGACGTAGCCGACCAGGCTCGCCACCAGCATGGGGATGATCGCGACCCACTTCCGCCGCCACAGCAGCTGGCCGTACGCCCTGAGGTCGATCGTCTCTTTCATTCGGGTCGACTCGTCCATGCCATCTCCTGGGGTTCTTGGCCCCACGACTCGCAAGTTCGCCATCGGTGCTTACTAGTTCTTGTTCTTGAGCGCGTCGCGAATGAGCACGAGGTTAAGCACGTCGCGCGTGGTCCCCAGGCCGGCCCGAAGCACGTTCCACGCTTGGTAGGCCGGACTGGTGGTGCGTGATGGCACCCGGATCGTGTCGCCCGCGTGGATCTCCGGGCCGCCGCTGCCGGTCTTGAGCTTCTCCTCCAGGTTGACCTTGAGGAGGTAGCTGCCGCCGCCACTGTCGCGCGCCAACACCTCGACCGCGCTGAGGTCGCTGTTCGCCGTGGCGCCACCCGCCAACCCGAGGGCTTGAATCAAGTCGACGCCCGCTCCGGTTGAGTAGCTCCCGGGACGCGCAACCTCACCGAGCACGTAAACCGCGTCGCCGATCGAGGCACCTCCGCCCGCTCCAACCGTCGGCGGCACGAAGACGACGTCGCCGGTCTGAAGCGTCGGGAGCCCGCTCAGATCGCCCGCCTTGATCGCCTTGTTCAAGTCGACCTGCAGCGTTTGCTCCCCCTGATCACCACGACGGAGGATGCGCACCTGCGACAGGTCCCCCCCCGCGCCGAGTCCACCAGCCTGCCCCAGCAGGTTGACGATGTCGGGCATCTGCTCGAATGAGTAACGCCCCGGCGAGGTGACCTGGCCCGCCAAGAAGACCTTGCGGCTATTGAACGCGACGACCGACACCGTCACCTGCGTCGTCTGCCGAAGCGAGGAGTACATCTGCCGCTCCAGGTCGCGAGCTAACGTCGAGGTGGTCTTCCCTGCCGCCGGCAGGTCGCCGAGCGGCGGCAGCGTGACCGCGCCGTTCGCCCGCACCACCGCAGTGCGCGACAACTCCGGGTGCTCCCACACCGTGATCGAGATCACATCTTCGGGGCCGAGCACATACTCCTCGGCCCCCGCGCGAGCCGCCACCCAAGCCCAGGAGAAAGAATGCGAGGACGACGAAACGCCGTCCCCAGCGCTCCCTGCGACGCATGAAACCCTCCCTAGTTTCTTCAGCGAACCTGGCCGCGCTTCTCTCCGCCCGGGTGGGCTGCCAAGTTGGGCGGCTCGTCATTCGAATCGGGAAGCGCCTCTTCCCCGCGAAGTATCTTCGGCACCGATCGGATCAATGTTTCGAACTCGAGCCTGAGCCCGCCGAAGCGCGAATAGTAGCGATCGTAGATTTCAGGAAGCCGTGGATCGGTCCCATCTCCCGTCCCGAAAATGACGCCCGGTCCGATCAGCCCCGGCCGCCGGGAATATACACACATCGCGACCCGATCCTGATCAAAGCTCGCCTCGTTGAGCAGGCGGGCGGAAGGCCCGACCAGGCTCATCTCGCCGCGAGCCACGCTCCAAAGATAGAGCACCCGGTCCAGTCGATAGCGGAGCAGAAATTGGCCGATGGCGCGCTGCACCGCGTTGTGCGGGCGAGGGGGCGCCTCGAAGCGATAGGTCACGAAAGGCGGTCCGGGCAGGGCGCGCTGACGCCGATCCCGCGAGCGCCGATCGATCGGGGTCTGATCGCTGCCCCCGCGACGATCGCGCTGTCGGCGATTGCGCCCGATGCGCTCTTCCCGCACCACCCGCACCTTCTCGGCGCCCGCCAGCTGGTGCAACGCCAGCGTAAGGAGCGTGACCGGCGCGAGCACGACCAGGAGCGCGGCCGAGATCGGCACGTCGATCCAGCGCTTCCAGGACGGTTCGCCAGTGGACTCTCTCACTTCGGCGTTCCGTCGGGGCGAGGTCCGTGCCGCCACTGTCGGTTCCAGCTTGAGAGGGGCCTCCTCGCCGCCGCTCGGCAGTGGTGCCACCGCGCGTACTCGGTACTCGGGCACCAGGCGCTGCAATTCGACCCGGATCTCATCCGGGCCGGCGTGGTGGGCCAGGCGAATCAGATCATCGACCGTCGTCTCGACCCAGTCGGGCGCCACGCCGTCCAGCTCCCAGCGAAAGATCTTGGAGTGCCGGGTGACGCGAGCGCGCTCGGAGTCGGTCAGGAGTTCCTCCTCGAGCTTCTCTCCCGGTCTTAGCCCGACGTAGCGCACGGACACGTCGATACCCGGCCGGAGGCCGGAGAGGCGAATCAGTTGTTCGGCCACGTCCTTGATTCGAACCGGCTCGCCCATGTCGAGGACGAAGACGTCGCCGCTCTCGCCCAGGAGCGCCGCCTGGATCACGAGCTGGCTCGCCTCCGGGATCGTCATGAAGTAACGACGCGCCTCGGGGTGGGTGACGGTGAGCGGGCCGCCCTGCTTGAGCTGGCGACGAAAGATCGGAATCACGCTGCCGTCGGATCCGAGCACGTTGCCGAAGCGCACCGCAACGAACGTGGTCTCGACGCGCGACGCCATGGCCTGGAGCAAGATCTCGCCCGCGCGTTTGGTCGCGCCCATCACGCTCGAGGGGTTGACCGCCTTGTCGGTCGAGATGAAGACGAAGGTCTCGACGCCGTTTTCCGAGGCGGCCCGCGCGACGTTGCGCGTCCCCATGATGTTGTTGAGGATCGCCTCGCGCGGCGAACGCTCGAGGAAGTTCACGTGCTTGTGCGCGGCCGCGTGGAAGACGATCTCGGGCTTGTATTCGCGGAAGAGCTCCGCCATGCCCAGTTCGTCGCGCACGTCGCCGACCACGTGCAGAACGGGTAGCTCCGGATGCGATTCGGCCAGATCGAGCCCCAGATAGGTGAGTCGATTCTCGCAGTGATCGACCGCGACCAATCGGCCGGGATGGAACTTGGCGAGCTGCCGGCAGAGTTCCGATCCGATCGAACCACCCGCGCCGGTCACCATCACGACCCGTCCGTGGACGCGACGATCGATCCCGGCGTTGTCGATCACCACCGGCTCGCGGCCCAAGAGGTCTTCGATCTGGACATCGCGGACCTGGCCCAGCGGATCGCGATTGGCGATGAAGTCGGAGAGCGCCGGCACGGTTCGGCAGGCGATTCCGGCCTCCTGGCAGAGCGACACGATCTGGCGCACCAGCCGCGCCGGCGCTGAAGGCGCGGCGATGATCACTTGCTGGACGTTCTTCTCGCGGATCAACCGCGGCAGGTCAAAGGTGGTGCCTAAGACCTCGAGGCTCTCGACGCGTCGCCCCTTCTTGAATTGATCGTCATCGACGAAACCGATCGGGTAGCCCGGATAGCGGTCGCTCCGCAGAAGCTCGGAGGCGACCATGGATCCGATATCCCCGGCGCCCGCGATCAGGATGCGTTGCTCGCCCGGCCGTCGGCGTCGTCCGGCGCGGATCCGCTGCGCCTTCCAGAGAATGCGGCTGGCCAAAATCAACCCGGTCGACAACACCCAGGTCAGGATCACCACGCTCTTCGGAAAAATGTTCTCCGCCGGCAGGAGATTGACCACATACAGCACGAGGAAGCCGAGTGTGAGCGTGCGCACCATCGCGACCAACGTGCCCACCCCGGCATAGCGCCAGAGCGAACGGTTGACCCCGGTGAGGTTGAGCAGGAGAAGGACGCTGAGCGTGTAGATGGGGGACGCGCTCAGAAGCGCATAGAGATAACCGGGTGGAATGTCTCCGTCGAACCTCAGGGCAAGCGATGCCAGGGCAGCAAGGTTGAGCAGCCCCGCGTCGATGAGGTTCAGCAATAGCAGCTTGAGGCGTGACTTCACTCTTGGCCTTCCCGGGTACCCCGAACGGGCTCCCCCGCACGAAGACTCGATAGCGATTTTCTCCCGAGGCGCCCCGGGCGGTCAAACGGCAAAGTGCGCCGGGAGAAGCCCCCCTTACTCTCGGCGCCGCGCGCAACCAAGGTTAGCTTTACCGCCCGAGCGCCGATCCGCTCGCTCCTTGACATGGCTCCGAATACGAAACGAGAATGCCGCGCCGAACGAACGGCGGCGACATTCCGATGGAGGTGTGCGAGTGGACAGCGGTGCCGGATCGTCCAGTCTCCCCAGCAGTCTCATCGATTCAGCGCGGACCTCGGCGGAGGAGGGGGCATCGCCCCACCGCCGCCTCCCCCGGCCAGCACCGATCCACCCCTGGCTGGTCCCGGGCTCCTGCGTCGGTTCATCGATCTCTTTGTCGCGCCGGGTCGAGTGTTTGTTGCGCCCCGCGGCAATTCGGTCTGGCTGGGGGCGCTTGGCCTCCTCTGCCTCCTTCAGGTGTTCGACGCGGTCGTACAGCGCGACCTTTACGATGCCAAGCAAATCGAGGCGACCGAGAAGGTGATCTCCAAGAACGAGCGCATCTCCGCCGAGGAGAAGCAGAAGATCATGGACTCGGTCGAGGAGCGGGCGGGGACGACTCGAAGCCTGGTCACCACGATCGTGATGCGCATCGTTGCGGTCTGGTTGTTCGCGGCCCTGCTCCCTGCCGGGCTCATGCTCTTCGGGGCCAACTTCGTCTGCGCCGGGCGTGCTCGCTTCGTCGACCTGATGAGCGTCACGACCTTCTCGGCGCTGGTCATCCTGCCCCGCGAGCTGATCCTGATTCCCCTCCGCCGCGCCACCGGACAGCTCGAGATCTTCGTCGGGCCGGCCGCGCTCGTTTCATCCGACTCGGGCCTGTTGCAGCCGTTCCTCAACCTCTTCGACCTGTTCGAGCTGTATCACCTGGTGCCGCTCGCCCTCGGAGTGGCGCTGGTAGCCGGGATCTCCCGGGGAAAGGCATGGGGGCTGGTGATCAGCCTTTGGGTCGTCTGGGCGATGTTTGCGCTCGGAGCGGCCTGGATCGCCCTTCGGATGGGCGCGCTGTGATCCGGCCTATCGCCGCAGAAGCCACATCAAGTCCGTCCGCTAAGCGCCTGCAGGAAAGCCTGCTGAAAGAGCGCCTGCTCCTGGGCATCGGCCATCAGGACCGTGACGCGTCGCACCGTCGAGCCGCGCTCCAGCGCCTCGAGCAGCCCGGCAAGCATTTCCTGGATGGCGGGGCCTTGGGGCGCGTGTGCGCCACGGTGAAACGGATAGGCCACGAGGGATTCGCTCTTCGCTCGCTCCGCCGCCTCGATCATGGCGCGACCGGCGATTCGACCCGCTCCCGGCGACCACTGATTGTTTTGCGTCCAGACCACGGCGTGGAAGAGCCGCGCGAATCCGCTCGCGCCACCGATCGTCTCGATGACCGCGCCGGGACTGGCCGGGCCCTGCCGGACCGCCTCGAGTTCCAGCTCCTTGCCCGAGGCGACCTTGATCTCGAGGCCCGGCCCGGCGCTCATCCACAGATGGTCGTTCGCAGGAATGACGAGGATGCTCCCCTCCGCGGGACGCTTCGTCTCAGCCAACCACTCCACCTTGGTATTGATGACGTGAAAGCTCACCCAACCTCCCGAGCGTCTCGATGAGACCGCCCTATCGACTCCACCACCTCTTGCTCTTCGCGCTGACGCTGTTCCTCACCTGGATCTTCCACCGCGTGCTCGGTTGGAGCCCGCTCTTGGCGGGAGCGCTCTGCCTGGCCTGGCCGATGCGCGCGCGTCCGGAGGGTCGGGCAGTCCTGGGACTCCTCCTCCTCTTCCTCGCGGCCTGGATTCTGCTGCAGCTCAAATGGGTTGTCTATCCCCTGGTCGGAGGACTCCTCCTCGCGACCTGGCTCGAGCCGTGGGTCTCGCGCCTCGCGCGCCGCATGCCGCGCGGCGCGGCCGCTGCCTGTGCCCTCTTGCCGCTCGGGCTCGTGCTGCTGCTCGTCGTCCTCGTTCTGGTGCCGACGGTGGCGAATCAAGTGCAAACTTTGGTGAGCAAGCTCCCGGACGCGCTGCGTACGCTCCGCACCTGGTCCGATCCTTGGCTGGTGCGCTTCGCCAGCGGGGATGGAACTTCGGGCCTGCCGAGCATCCTCTCGCAGGGGCCCGAGGAGATCCTGAGCCGCATCGAGAAGCTCCTCCACCCCGCGCTCGAGGGCGCGGCCGGAATCGGCAAGGGTCTGGGGCGCGCCGCGCAGCTCCTGGGCGCGCTCTTCCTGATGCCGATCTTCGCGCAGTACTTCCTGGTGGATTGGCCGCGGCTGCTTCGCGCAACGGAGGAACTGATTCCCCCACGGTGGGCGCCGCCGCTCCGGACACTCTCCGCGGTGAGCGCGCGGGTGCTTCGCACCTACCTCCGCGGGCAACTGCTCGTGGCGGCGATCGAAGCGGTGCTCTATGCGATCGGCTTCGCGATCGGCGGTGTGTCCGAAGCGATCGCGCTCGGGATCCTCGCCGGTTTCTTTTCGCTCGTGCCGGTGCTGGGGTTCTGGATCACCGCGCTGGTGGCGGTGCTCTCGGCCCTCATCTCGTCCGCTCCGGCCCACGCCCTGGTCGCGGTTGCGGTCGTATTGGGTGCGGTGCAGTTGATCGAGAATCAACTGCTGGTCCCGAAGGTGCAGGGGACCGGATTGGGATTGCACCCGCTTGCGGTGCTCCTCGGAGTGCTCGGCTTAGGCGTGCTCTTCGGCGTCGCGGGGGCGCTCTTCGCGGTGCCGGTGATCGGAATCCTCGCCGCGCTCTGGCCCGAGTTCCGTCGCGCCTATCTTGAGTCGAGCTTCTATCGCGGCCAGCGCTGATGCCGGCGATAAGACCTGCGCGGTCCGCTCGAGCGCGCGCAAGGTGATCCGCGCAGCCTCGACGTCGTTCGCAGGGTCGACTCGCGGCACACCCGGAAACGGCAGCGCGTGCCACCGTCGCCGCAGTCGTCCACCGATGTCCTCGGGCAGGACCCGAGCGACTTGCAGCACGAGCGGCGTGAGATGCGGCAGCACCTTGGAGTCGCCCAGCACCTGATTCCCCTTGGGCGCGAGGAGCGCGGTCCCGCCCGCCAACACCACCACCAAGCCGAGACCGCGAATCGCGCCGGGCACCAAGGCCAGCGCGCGCGAGAGAGAACTCGGCTCCTTTCCCTCGATCATCTTGGAAGCCAGGAGGCCCAGCAGCTGCATGAGGAAGTAGGCGACGAAGAAGATGAGGAGAAAACCGACCGCGTGGATGAACGGAAATCGCTGCACCATGGCCGGGGCGAAGCTGAGCGCCCAGCCGGTCAAGCGCAGCCCGGCCCAGAGACCGCCGATCAATCCGCCCACCGCGCAAAGCTCACGCGGAAGTCCATTGCGCCAGCCGGCGATCAGCGCGAGCAGAAACACCAACCCAAGCAAGAGGTCGAGCACGAGGGTCACGATCGAGATCCGCCTCCCGCGACCGCGGCCTTACACCGCGCCGCGCGTCCCACCGCGAGGTGTGTCTTAGTGCAGGAGGACGAGTCGCGCTGAACGCTCCGGCAGCCCCGCCGCATTCACACGGTAGAGGTAGACCCCGGAAGCGAGCGACCGTCCCTGGTCGTCGTTGCCGTCCCAATTCCACGCGTGCTCTCCGCCGGAGAGGGCGCGCGTCCCCAGGTCGCGGACGAGGCGACCGTTTACGTCGTGAATCGTGATCCGCACGCGGTAGTCCTCTTGATCGATCCGAGGCGGGAGAATGAAGCGCAGCTCGCTGTCCGGCGTGAAGGGATTGGGTCGCGTGGAGAGGAGCCGAAGATCGGCGATCACCGGCTCGAGCGTGGGCGCGTCGCTGGGCGCGACATGTCCGGTCACCCAGACCGGCGCCGACCACGCGCGATCCTGATCCACCTGGTACACCTTGGCGAAGTAGTAGTGCGACTCGCCGTCCGCGATGAAGTCCTGCCACGAGTCGGTCACCACATTCCCAACCCCGACCTTCTGGTGGGCCAATGTGCCGTCCCGATAGATCTCGATCCGATTGAACAGGCCGGTGCCGTTGACCGCGCGGGCCGTGACCGCGAAGGTCGGAGCGGGGCCAGTGGTGACGATCGAACCCATCGGACTGCCGTCGACCGAAAACTGCAGCTCGATGCGATCGGTCGGCGGATCCACCTCCATGGCGTAGAAGCGACGCGCGCGCAGAGCGGCCATGACGTCGGCGCGGTTCAGACCATCGGCCCAGATCCCGGTCAGGTAGATGTCGCCGCCCATGCTCAGGTTCTGTTGGTCGCCCCACATCCCCTGGTGATTGTCCTGATTCCCGAACGGACCGACCTTCCACCCGTTGGCCAGTGCCTGCTTGAACTGCACCTCGTAGTCTTCACTGGCGCGCCCGTTCACCACCTCGATCGCCCGCATCGCATCCCCGTACTGCGGGTAGTACGCCAGGTTGTTGAAGTTCGTCCCGTACTGCGGATTCGCGTGGTTGAACGACGCGAACGCGCCCTGCAGAAACGATGAACTGGTAGGTGCCGAAGGTCGTCGGTCGCGACCGGATTGCGGGTCGGCGCGTCGTAAATATTCATGTGGTTGAAATCGTTCAGATTTCCAAACTCCTGCGCCCCGATCGCCAGGAAGACGCCGTCCTGGCTGTACTGCGTGGCCTTGCTCAGGAGGGTGCTGTACTCCGACGCCGTGAGCAGGTGAGTGTGATCGGTTAGAACCAGCACGTCGATGTTGGCCACGTCGCGGGCGTAGACGAAGGCTTCGTCCGGGGTGCCGATGCCGTCGGACAGCGCGCAGTGCGAGTGCATGTTCCCGTAGTAGAGGTTGTAGGCCGAAGCAGGCGAGCCGGCGAGCAGGAGCAGGCACATCCAACCGAGGGCGCGTCGCGTCATCTCTGGTCCTCCTGGACGTTCAGGGGTCAATGCGATCCTGGGAACGATAGCACAGGCGCGCGCGAGCCTGCATCAGCCGACCCGGAGGGAGACCACCAGCGGATCCCCCTTGCCCACCCCCAGTCGGCGATCAGCCCTTCCGCCCCGCCGCGATCTCGAGGAGGTCGCCGCTGCCGAAGAGGGCAAGGATTCGCCCCGCCTCCGCTTCCTGGTAGGCGCGGTGCAGCTGATCGATCGTGCGCCCGTTGATCGTGATCTCGAACGGCCGGCCGGCGACGGCGGTCTCGAAGGCCTCGCGTGAGACGTTGGTGATGACGTTGCCGAAACTGTCGATCGAAATGACTTCGCCCGCAGCTCGGTCCCCAGCGTCGTGGCTGAGGTAGCGCGAGCTCCACCGGGTGCTCGACCAGGGCCCGAATTCCTCCGGGGCGATCCCCTGCGAAGATAGGCGGCGACCGGCGCGAAGACATCGCGCCCATGAAGGTGTCGCTGATCCGCGGCAGCATGAAGCTCGGATTGGTGAGCTCGAAGACCCGGACATCCGCCTCCGCCTCGAGCACGCGCGTGAAGATGCCGTTGTCCGGCCCGACGAAGTAGAAGCCCCCCGCCTCGACCAGAATGGCGCGCCGGTGCGTGCCGACCCCCGGATCGACCACCGTGAGATGAATCGTGCCGAGCGGAAAGAAGCGATAGGCGCTCTCCAGCACGAGGGAGGCTTCCAAGACCGCTTGCGGGCTGATCTGGTGGGTGAGGTCGACCATGGTCGCGCTCGGGTTGATCCGGAGAATGACCCCCTTCATCGTGCCGACATAGCTGTCCTGCACGCCGAAGTCGGTGGTCAGCGTGATCACGCCCGACGGCGCGTTCATGACTGCGCCGCCTCCGCCGCCCCGTCGCTCGCGGTCACCCGCGTGCTTTCGCCCAGCCAACGCAGGTACGCCTCCCCCGCCTCTCGGACCTCGACGACGAGGATCTCAGGCACTTCGTAGGGATGCAGGCGAAGCAGGTGACGCTTGAGTTCGGCCAAGCGGTCGGCGGTGGTCTTGATCATGAGGAGCATCTCGGCGTCCTCTTCGACCTTGCCTGCCCAGCGATAGAAGGAGATCCAGCCCGGATGGCAGGAGACGCAAGCGGCGAGCCTCGCTTCGACCAGCTCGCGCGCGATGTGACGACCCTGCTCCGGATTCCCCACCGTGGTGTAGACGATCAACGGTCGGCTCATCGGGCCCCCCTTGCTCGCGGCGCAGGATAGGGGGCGAGGGCTCCAGGAATCAAGCCGCGCCCGGAAGCACGAACGGCCCGCCACGAGGGCGAGCCGTTCGCTTCTGCCGCGATGCGGCGATTACGCCGCGTCGACCTTAGGCAGCGCGACGATAGGAACCCTTCGTCGTGCGACGGGTCGTGGTGCGGCTCATCGTCCAACGCTTCGTGCCGGTCGACATCTTGGCCGACTTGTTCTTGCTGTTGCTCGTCGACTTGCCGTACGACGTGTTCTTGCCGTAAGCGGTCGACTTGCTCGTGCCGTTGGCGCGATACGAGGTGCCGCGGGTGTTGTTGGTCCGCTTGGTCCCGTTGGTCGTGCCGTGGGCGCGCATGGGCTTCGTGTTGTTCTTGCCGCCCTGGACCTGCTTCCAGGTCTGACCGAACTGCGTCGGCTCGATGAGCAGAACCTTCTGGCCATTGGACGGCTTCCACCACAGCGTCGGCACGCCGTACTTGCGCGCAAACTGAACGACGGTCTTGGTGGACTTGCAGCCCTGATAGCCCTTCTTGGCGATCTGCTTCGGCTCGACCAGGGTCACGCAGGAGTTCTTCATTGGTCTTCCCCTTTCTGGAAAACAGTCCTGCCAATGGTTTCGGCGGCGGAGCGAAGCGGCTTGAGAGTCGAATGAGAAAAATCGTGGCTTGCGGTCAAGCTCAACCGTGGTTCGCCCGATAGCGCCACGACCGCGGCACGAAGGCGCTGACCACTCCCCATCGCGCGCGTCGCGTGCTCTTCGCATAGGCCACGGTGTCGTTCTCCACCGCGAAGAAGAGGGTCTCGTCGCGCGCCACGCTCGCCAGGCGTATCGCAATCGATGCGTCGCCCCGCGGCGTGCTCGCGTGAAGCGGATACTCGCGCCAGCGCAAAGCGTGCAGATTGCGAAGGTCGCGTCCGAAACTCGCAGTGTCTTCCACCGCGCGCTCGCTTGGATGCGCGCTCCAGCCACCCTCGCTTCGCCTGAATCCCGCACCGCGCCCGACGAACTCGATCGATTGCACGCTGTCGACCGGCATCGACATCAGCCGGCACTCGGCCAGGCGCGGCCAGCCGTCCACGAAGTCGCGGAAGAAGTCGCTCCCCATCAGCGCCACCACCGGTCGGTGCGAGGGCATGATGCGGACCGCCTGTTGGTCGGCGGTGGGATGTCCAATGCGCACCGTGTCGGCCCGTCCACCCTGGTGCAGGATCCAAAGGGCGCGCGGCGGATCGAGCCCCAGCGCGCTCCAGTCGCGCGACCGATCGTCGTAGTCGCGGATGGTGGGCGTGCGGAGAAATTGGATCGCGCGATTGACCGGCAGCGGGTCAAGGTCGAGGCCGCGCGGGTAACGCGTGACCCAGTGCTCCGCGCTCAGTCGCCGCGCGGCGAAGCCGAACGTGCCCGCGACGACCTCGATCGAGTCGACCGGGCCGGGTCCAAGCGCGGTGGGGTAGCTGTCGCGGAGATAGGCGAGGTTGGGGCGGAAATAGCGCCGTGCGGTAAAGGCATCGATCAGTGCGATTCGCCCGCCGGCCCGCGCGTAGAGCGCCGAGGCCACCGCCGCGGAGTCGCCGAGCGCGAGAGAATAGTGTTCTCCCCTGCTCCCGATCGCGCGCAACCGCGAACGCGGCGGCTCCAGCCCGAAGGCGCTCCCTCCCGACTCCGGCAGCAGCCGCTGCGCCTTCAGTCCATTCAGTTGGCGCAGCACCTCGGCCATCGCCTCGTCGGAAGCACGATCAACGATCGGGTGCACGACCCAGTAGGCGCCCCGCCGCGCCTCCACCACCAGGCTGTCGCCGGCGCCGATCAGCACCAACCGTTCGAGCGATGCGATCCGCGGCATCGGCCCGAAGTCGAGTGATTCGACCGCCGGCTTCGCGCGCCTCTGCAAGGTCGTGATCCAGGCGCCCCCGGCAAAAAGCAGCGCGAGGAGCGCGATCCGCACCGCCGCGCTCCGCGAGCCGATCATCGCCGACGAGCCCAGGCGCGGAAGGCCAGCCCGAATGCGAGGAGAGGAATCAGGATCTCGGCGCCGTAGAAGATCGCGCGCAGTCCCGCCAAGCCGACGCGGAGCGGCGTGCCGCTCTTGTCCACGGAGGGGAAGCGCAGGAGGTACTCACGCTCGGTCAGCCAACCGAGGATGCGGGTGGCGAACTCCTTGTTCCCGTAGAGATCGATGTGGCTGTCGCGGGCGAAGTCGCTGTCCCCGACCACCACCAATCGAGCGTAGGACTTCTCGGCCGGCTTCCCCGCCGCCGGCGCACTGCCGGTTGCCTCCCACTCGAGCGCGGCGGCCAGCGGTAGTGCCGCACTCGGCGAGGCGGTCGGGTTCTCCGGGCTAGGGGCGAGATGCGCGCCGCTGCCGGTGCGCGCCAGGTCGGTGCCTGAGGTCCCCCAGACCGGCTTGTCGACCAATCCCACGCGGGTCGTGCCCGCCAGCACCAACCCGACGCCGAGCCCGTTCGTGATCGGGTGCTCGCCCCAGCGATTGATCGCGACCACCTCAGGACCGAGCCCGAGACTCCGACTGAGTGGGCTCTCATCGATCACGCGGCGCCCGTCGATTTCGATCCCCTCCTCGCGGCAGAGCGATTCGAGGCCGCTTGAAACTTCTGGCTCGACCAGCACGGCGACCCGGCCGCCGCGCGAGAGGAAGCGCCTGAGCGCATCGACCTCGCCGGGCAAGAGCTTCGTCTCCGGCCCCGCGATCAAGACCGCGCGCGCCTCGGGCGGCACCTCGACGTACTCGCCCAGGCGAAGCGTCTTGTAGACCAGCCCGCTCCTGCTCATGGCGCCGCGGAGCGCGGTGAAGGGAGAGCGCCCTTCGCGCAGTTCACCGTGCCCGTCCAAGACCGCGATGACCGGGCGATTCGGATCTTCCACCCGGAGGATCGCCTGGGTGATGTCGGACTCCTCGAGCTCTTCGATCTCTTCCGACACTTCGCCCGCGCGCACCACGAGCACGTTCGGGCGGGTGAGGCCGAGCGCGCGCGCCTCATCCGGCTCGCGATCCGGGTCGACCCGCTTGACCCGAATGTGCCGGCTGGCGGCCTGATAGACGCGCAGTGCCTCCGACGCCTGGTCGTAGGCCAGGGCATTCTCGCGATAGGCGGAGATCAACTCGACGTCGCGATCCAGTTCCTTGAGCACGTGGCGCGAGGTCTCGCTCAGGCTGTTGACGCCGCGCTTGGTCAGGTCGAGGCGGCTGCCGCTCAAGCCGAGCCCAGTGGCCACGACCAGCAGCACCAGACCGGCCAGCGCCCAGTTGAGCGAGGGCCCCGGCTCGGCCACCGTCCGCGCGCGAAAGAGAAAGAAGCGGAGCGACGCGCCGGAGCGAACCGCGCCCCAAGCGAGTGCGGCCACCCCGGCCAGGAGGAGCAGCCGCGGCATGTAGGCGCGCGGGCCGGAGATGCCCGAGAGCAGTCCGCCCGCCGCAAGGAGGAAGAGGCCGAGCAGGAGAAGCGGTGAGCTCTTGCTCTCACGCTGCATGGTTCATCCTTGCCACCGCACGAGGTCGACGCTGCGCAAGGCGGCCGCCAGCACGATCAGCACGAGCCCGAGAAAGAAGGCGATGTGTCCGAAGTCCAGGATGCCGCGAGTGAAGTCCTCGAAGCGCGGAAGAATCGCCACCGAGCGGAGGAGCGACTGCGCCCAATTCGGTCCTTCGGCGTTCGCCCCCGGCCCGATGACCAAGAGCAGCAGCGCGCCCAGGCTCAGCACCCCCGCCTCAACCTGCGATCGCGTCAGAACCGAGATCCAGAGCCCCACGCTCGAGAAGAGAAGCCCGAGCAGCACCAGGCCGAGGACTCCGGCCAGGGCGGCCCCCCAATCCGGACGAGTCACCAGCGCCAGAATCAGGAAGTGCGGGGCGAGCACGCTCAGGCAGAGGAGCAGTCCGAGGAGGCTGCCCAGGAACTTCCCCATCACCAGGTCCGCACCACGGAGCGGCTGACTCAAGAGCAGCTCCAGGTTTCCGCTGCGCCTCTCCTCGGCGAAGCTCCGCATGGTGAGCAGAGGCACGAAGAGCACCAGCACCGTGCCCAAGTTGTAGAGGAGCGGGCGGATCACCCAATCGTTGACGTGCACGCCCTGCGCGCTCGTCTTGAGCTGTCCGCTCTGCGCGATCGCGATCGAGCCGTCGCGGAATCGAAAGAGGAGGCTCACGAGCAGGAGCCCCGCCACCAGCCAGAAGGTGCCGAGCACGACCCAACCACCGGGCGAGCTCACCAATCCGCGCAGCTCGCGCCGCGCGATGATCCAGGCCTGCCTCACGTCACCTCCTCGCCCAAGGTGAGCCGGCGGAACGCCGCCTCGAGCCCGGTCGCGCCGACGTGCCATTCGAGCAGCTCCCAACCGGCCGAGAGCGCGAGGGCCAGGAGTTCGCGCGCGCCCTCGCGGTCCAGTTCGCGACTGAGGCGGTAGATCTCGGGGTGGATCTCCGCGACCAGGCCGAAGCGCGCGCGCTCGGCGTCGGACGGCGCCCGCCCGCAGCGCAGGCGCGCCCAATGAAGCGTCTGGTCGTCGCTGCCTATGCTCTGAGGATTGCCACTCGCCACCGCGCTTCCCTTGTTGAGGATCAACACGCGGTCGCAGATCTCTAGCGCCTCGGGAAGGATGTGGGTCGAGAGGAGAATCGCCCGATCGCGTCCCAGCTCGCGGATCAGGCGGCGAAAGTCCTGGATCTGGTTCGGATCGAGGCCGGCGGTCGGCTCATCCAGAATCAGGATCGACGGCGAAGAGAGAAGCGCCTGCGCCAGTCCCACGCGCTGGCGGTAACCGCGCGACAGGTTGCCACAGGGGCGATCCTGGACCGCGCTCAGATCCAGTTCCTCCACCACCCGCGCGATCGCCGCTTCGATCCGCTCGACCGACTTGAGCGCGCCGAAGTACTCCAGATACTCGCGCACCGACGCCTCGGCGTAGAGCGGGAGGATCTCCGGCAGGTAACCCAGCGCGCGACGCGCGCGCGTCCCCTCGCGAAAGACGTCGTGTCCGTCCATTCGCACGGTTCCGGCATCGGGATACTGAAAGCCGATCAGCATGCGCAGCGTGGTCGACTTGCCGGCGCCGTTCGGGCCGAGGAGCCCCAGGATCTCGCCGCGCATCACCTCGAAGGAGAGATCGCGCACGGCCACGATCGGCCCGTAGCTCTTGCTCAACCCCTGCGCTTGGATGAGCGGCGACGCGGCGGCCTGCGCCTCTCGAGAAGATTCAGTCACGACGGGGAATCGTTTCCCTTCTCTTGTTCGCTCCCGGCATGGTCGATAAGATGACCGACGAACGGCGCGGCTTCAAGTGGCACGCGCCCCCCTTCGGCGAAGGTTCGGGAGCCTCGCCCGAAGGGCCTTGGGCCCCCCACGCGAAAACGAGTGAGGAGTTCTTGTCCTTGCGGAGACGCATCGCCGATCCGAGCGTTCCCCTTCGCGCCGTTTTCGCCTGCCTGCTGCTGGCGCTCCTCCCCGTCCTGGCGCGCGCCTACGGTACCCCCGACTTCCCCTGTCCGCCGTCGCTCCAACCGCGGGTCGAGTTCTGGATCAAGATCTTCGCCCAGGTCTCGGGGAACGAGCGGGTGCTCCACGACAGCCGCTATCCCTGGATCGTCTACGAGACGATCGCGGTGCCCGATCTGACCCAGGACGAGATCAAGGCGCGCCTCGAGGCGCGAAAGAAGTACTACCGCACGCTGCTCGAGAAGCTGGCGGTGAAGGACCCCGCCGAGTACGACGCGGAAGAGGCGCGGGTCGCCGCCCTCTTCGCCGACTCGGAGGAACTCGCCCCCTTCACCCGCGCCAAGGAACGCGTGCGGAGCCAGCCCGGCGTGCGCGAAGCGATGCGCGACGGCATCGTCCGCGCCGGCCGCTACCGTGATTGGATCGCGGCGCGGCTCGATGCGCTCAGGCTGCCGGTCGAGATCAGCTTTCTGCCCTACTTGGAATCGTCGCCTCACCCCCGGCGCGCGCTCAAGGCTGGAGCAGTCCGGACTCTGGCAGTTCACCCAGGACCTGGCCGGCAGTTCATGCAGGTCGAAGACGACCTTCGGATGACGGCTCGATCCCTGGATCGCGACCGACGCAGCCGCCCACTGCCGGAGTCGGCGCGGGACAACCTCGACTCCTGGCCCCTCGCCATCGTCTCCTACAACCACGGCGTCTCGGGCATCGGTCGCGCGATCCAGACCCTCAGGCACGACCGACATCGCGCGCATCATCCGCGAGTACGACGGGCATCGCCTCGGCTTCGCCTCGCAGAACTTCTACTGCGAGTTCCTGGCGGTGGCCGAGATCGGCAACTGCCCGGAGAAGTACTTCGGCGCGCTCGACGATGGAAACCGCGAATTCTCTTCGACGGTGACCTCGCAGTACGCGAAGGTGAGTGCGCTGCTCGACGCCTTCGCCGTGACCCGCAGTGAGTTCGAAGCGTGGAATCCCGCCTTGGGTCAGTCCTATCTCCAAGGACAGCGCGCGTGGTGCCGCGCGGCTTTCGGATCAAGCTCCCCGAGGGGGCTTCGCCGATCCAACCGGCTTCGCCGGATGACCAAGCGCTGGAACGATCCGCCTCGCCCCAGGGGGTACCGGGTTCGTCGCGGCGACACCCTCGCCATGATCGCCAAGCGGCACCGCGACCAGTCGACACGATCCGGAAGATGAACAACCTGAGTTCGAAGGTGCACATCCGCCCGGGTCAGGTCTTGATCCTCCCGACGCCGCCCACCCCGCGCGCTGGCAGCGATCCGGCTCCTCGCGCGCGCCGCGCGTGGTACTCCGCGAACTTTGTCCGGCTGACTCAAGGACCCAGCGCGCGCACCGCGTCGCCAGGGTGAAGAACGACCATGGCCAACGATGCGATCACGACCCGCGAAGGACTTCTCCGAGTGGTATCTCGACGTCATCGGTGGCGGAGCTGGCTGACTACTCGCCGGTGCGGGGCTGCATGGTCATCCGGCCGAACGGCTGCGCCATCTGGGAGAAGATCAGGCCGGTCTCGATCGACGGATCAAGGAGACCGGACGCCAGAACGCCTACGCTCTTCATCCCGGAGTCGTTCCTGAAGAAGGAGGCGCACCACGTCGAGGGCTTCTCGCCCGAGCTCGCGGTCGTCACCCACGGCGGCGGGAAAGAGCTGGAGGAGCCGCTGGTCGTTCGTCCCACCTCCGAGACCATCATCTACTCGATGTTCTCGAAGTGGGTGATGTCGTATCGCGATCTGCCGCTCCTGATCAACCAGTGGGCGAACGTGGTGCGCTGGGCAATGCGCACGCGGCTCTTCCTCCGCACGACCGAGTTCCTCTGGCAGGAGGGACACACCTGCCACGCCACCGAAGAAGAGGCCGAGGAAGAGGTCTTGAAGATTCTGGAGCTCTACGCCGACTTCGCGGAGAACGAGATGGCGGTACCGGTGCTCCGCGGCAAGAAGACCGACAACGAGCGCTTCGCCGGCGCTCTTCGCACCTGGTCAATCGAGGCGATGATGCAGGACGGGAAGGCGCTCCAGGCCGGCACCTCGCACAACCTCGGGCAGAACTTCTCGGTGCCGTTCAACGTCCGCTTTCAGGATCAGGCCGGGCAGATGCAGTACGCCTGGATGACCTCGTGGGGCGTCTCGACCCGCCTGGTTGGCGCGGTGATCATGGCCCACTCCGATGACAACGGTCTGATCTGTCCGCCGCGCTTGGCGCCGATCGGTGCGGTGATCGTCCCGATTTGGGCGAGCGACGAAGAGAAGGCGTTGGTGCTGTCCGCCGCCGAGACGATCAAGCAGGCCCTCTCTCCGATCACCACGGTCAAGCTCGACGATCGCGACCAGATGCGTCCGGGTTGGAAGTACGCCGAGTGGGAATCGCGCGGCGTGCCGCTCCGCATCGAGGTCGGTCCTAAGGACGTGGCCAAGCAGCAGTGCGTGGTGGTGCGCCGCGACACGCGGAAGAAGGAGTTCGTCCCGGTCGATCGCATCGTGACGGTGGTGCAAGAGCAGCACGCCCAGATGCAGAAGGACCTCTTCCAGCGCGCGCTCGACTTCCGCGAGTCGCACACCAAGGACGTGACCGACTGGGCTCAGTTCGTCGAGTGGGTCGGAGGCGCCCAGGGGTTCGGTCGCGCCCACTGGTGCGGCCGGAGCGAGTGCGAAACGCGCGTCAAGGACGAGACCAAGGTCACGATCCGCAACATCGCCAAAGAGTACGTGCTCGGCACGGCCAAGCCGGAGAGCGGCCGCTGCATCAAGTGCGGCGAGCCCTCCGCCTATCCGGTGGTGTGGGGCATCGCCTACTAGCTACGGCGCCAGCCACACCCTGAAGGTTCCGGCATTGCCCGCCGCGTCCTGCGCGCGCACCACGACCCAGCTGCCGCTTTGGTCTTCCTTGAGCGGCACCCGAGCTTGGAAGTTCTCGTTCGGCGTATCGAGCATGCCGTCGCTCGGCGCGAGATTCTTCCAAACACCACCGTCGACCGACACCTGCAACCGTCGAATCGGCGATGCCTGATCGTGGGCCGCGCCGCTCACGAGGAGCGCGGGGCCATCCACCTTCTGTGCCTTGAGGTCAGTGACGTTGGGCGCAACATTGTCGACGCGGAAGGGCGGCGACACGCGCGTCGCGCTCCGCTCCTCGCCGGGCGCGTTGCCTGGCGCATCGCTCGCGGTCAGGCGCACCTCGTACACGCCGTCCGGCAGGAGCCCGGTCTCGAGCGAGTAGGCCGGGTCGCTCAGATCCTTCGCCAAGAGGCGATAGTCCGGCTCGTCCGCCGGGCGGATCTCGAGCTTGAACGCCATCTCGTCGTTGTCGGGGTCGTCCGCGTCCCACACGATCGAGCGCAGCTGACGGATCGCGGGCGGCACCTCGTTCGTCCCCGGCGCGGGCGCGGCCGAGATCGGAATCGAGTAGTCGATCTCGATGCCGTTGGCCAGGGTCTGGGAGACACCACCGGCGCGCTTCTCCCCACCTTGGAACGAAGGCTCATCTGGTGAGAGGGAGAGCGAGGCGATCGCGGGCGGACGATTGGTTTCCAAGTGCGCTACCTCGACGCGTCGGATCGAGGGTCGCGCCGATCCCTTGGCGGTGAGCTTCACCTTCCACTGCAGGTACCGCCCAGGAGGGCTCGTGATCTGAGCGCCGAGCGGATCGCTGAGCGCGCCGCTCCAGGCGCTCCAGCTGTCATCCGGCAGCGAGGTGTAGCCGCTTCGGGTCTGGAAGACGACGCTCGCTCCGGCGAGATCGCCGGTGAAGCGGAGCGCGCCCCAACGCGCCTGATCCTGGGCGTCCAACACCTCGGAGGTGTAGCTCGCATCATCGGCCGGCTGCGCATTCAGGCGATAGAGGCGCCCCGGATTCGCGGTGCCGATGTAGATCGCTCCGCGGTGCGCGGCCAACGAGAGCACCTGCTCTTCCTCCGCGCGCCAGAGCACGGTCTCGCGTCCGTCCTGGTCGACGCGATAGAGCGCGCCGGCCGAGCCGGTGGCGATGAGCACGTGGGTGTCGTCCTCACGCAGCATCGCGTGCACCGCCTTCTCGCTGGTCGTCCAGAGCGGACGCACCGCGCCGTCCACTTCGAGCAGGTACACGGTGGGGCTGGGGGCGTGTCCGCCGCTCTCCTCCTCGCCGCCGCCGCTGCCGTGGTCGTTGTTTCCACCTCCGCCGCTCGGCTCGCCGGGGTTGGCGGCGAAGAGGAGCTGCCCGCTTGGCAGGCTCACGAGGTCGACGATCTCTTCTTCGGCGGCGTCGTAGAGAACGCGGATCTGTCCGCTGCCGGGATCGATCTCCTCGACCAAGCCGCGCCCGTCGGTGCCAGCCAGGATCTTCGAGCGATCCTTACTCCAGGCGAGGCAGCGCAGGTGAAGGTCGCCTGACTCGGAAACCACCTTCGACTCACCCGACGCGCTCACGTGGTAGAGACGACCCCGCTCGCCGGCCGCGGCATAGACGCCCCCCTTGTCGTCGGAGAGGAGCGCGAGCACCAATCCTTCTGGTGCATCGAAGAGGGTCTTGGTGCTCCCATCGCTGCCGACCTGCACGATGCTCCCCGACGGCGCGCCCGCGACGTAGCAGCCGCCCTTGCCGTCCGGCGCGATCGCGAAGAGCTCGTAGTTGTAGACCGAGGTGAGCAGCTTGGCTTCATCGCCACCGTCGTAGACATAGACTTGACCTTGGTCTTGGTTGCGAGGGCGTCCGTTTCCATCGGCCGCCATCGACCAAACCGAACGCAACGCGGGATCGCCGAGCCGCTCGATCTCCGGTGCTGGGGTCAGCCGTCCATCCTCGTCCAGCGCGGTCCCTTCGAGGGTGCCGCGCTTCCAGGCGTCATATCCCTCGGTGCGGAAGTAGCGGGTGCGCACCGCGGCCGGTGCACGCCAGCGACCAGCCCGAGCGCGACTGTGATGCGTGGCCAGAGCCGCGCGAGCTGCCGCCGGATCGTTGACCAAAGCCCTCACGGAATCCCTCCCTCTCTCGCTCATTCCGCCACCTGCACTTCAATCTGTTCGCCACCCGCCAGCACCAGGGCGTCGCGGGCGATCTTCCCGCAGGAAGCGCCCCGATACCTCCTTGCTTCCTCCCTTGCGCCCGCCCCGCTCGCTCACGATGGCGGACGGGGGAAGGCCGGGCAGCTCGACTCCCGCCGAGCGAAGCGCGCGGCTCGGCCGAGAGGTAGACGCGCACGGTCAAAGGTAGCGTCATCCGGCACGCGCGTGATCATCTCGAGCATCTGCCGCATGGAGTGCGGCTCGAACTTCTCCGGCGCGCGATCCTGATCCCACTCGACGAAGTCCTGAGTCGAGGCCGCGAGCACGCGGAGCCGTCGGCCCGCCCAGGCGCCGGTGATCGGAATCTCGACCCGCTTCGTCTGGGTGGCGCCGCGGAACGGTTCGATGTCGACCTCGACGCGAAGCGTGTCCCCCACCTCGGCGCGCACCGGTGTGCAACGCACCTCGGTGATCTTGGCGTTGCCGATGCCGCGGCGATAGTCGATCGACACCGCGACCGAGTCGAGCCGCACCTTTTCGAACGGATTCACCAGGAGCAGATTCGCCGGCATGGCGACGTCGCCGCCGATCGCCTGGCTCGGCGAGTCGCTGGCGATGCTCTCGTGCCGAGTGATTTTCCGACCACCGTTGAAGTAGACGCTGCAGTCGGTCGAGAGGAGCGCATCCCCCATCGACCAACCGGTCGCGAGGTACGAGTTGGAAACGGTCCAGGGCAGGAAGAACGGGGTGAACGCGGCCTGGCGCACCACCTGGTAGTGGAACTGCCGCCAGGCGCCGCTTTCCTCGCGCACGGCGACGCGCACCGGCAGCATGTCGGGCGTGGGTCCGACCTTGCCGGCAATGCCGGTGCGTCGGTCGTTCGTGATCGCGCCGATCAGCCCAGTCGAGCTGCCCATCTTGACCGACACGCCGGTGTTCGGAATCACGCCGTAGATCCACGCCGAGCCCATCGGAAACGCGACCCGCCCCGCCTGCACCATCGGATGACCGAAGGCGATGATCTTGTCGCCGTCGACATAGGTGACGGTGCCGACCGCCGCGAGGTCGGCGTCGCCCATCACGAGCGGGAGCGACACCGCCGAGCCCGGCTCGAGCGGCTTGACCGGGACGTCGCCGGGTTTGCCCCCGCCGGGCGAACTCATCGCGGTGAAGCCCAGGTTGCCGAGCGTCGCCTGCATCTCCTCGCGGAGCGGCGCGGCCCAGCCCGAAAGCGAGAGCGGCAGGGAGACCGGCGCGAGTTCGGCGCCGTCCTGCTCCGGCGTCCCGGCCACGGGATCGCTTTCGTGCGAGCGCGTGAGGAAGCTGGACCACAGTTGCTCGAAGCGCGGGCCGGCAGAGGCCCCCGGCTCGGCGGTGCGCGAATCTCCGTCCTTCGTCGGCAGCTGGGTCGTGAGGGTGCCGTCCTGCTCTTCGCGCGGCGGCAAGGAGAGATCGGCGTCCAGCAACGGGAGCATCTCGACCGCCGGCGTGATCGCTCCGATCGGGTCTTTGCCGTTGGGGTAGGCGAAGGCGATCGCGCCGAGCAGCTTTCCGTCGATGTAGACCGGGCTGCCGCTCATCCCCGCGATGATGCCGGTGTGCTCCAGGAATTCGCCTTCGGCGCGGAAGAGCACGAGGTCGCCCTGCGGACGCGTGCGGTGCATCACGCTCAGGACCTCGATCCCGAACTCCTCGATCGTGTCGCCGCGGAAGACGCTTCGGCCGACTCCCTTCATGCCTACCTTGACGTCATCGATCGGCATGAGCTCGGGCAGGGCAGCGGCCCGCGCTCGGGACCCGACCAAACCTGCGAGCGCGGCGAATACGGCGAATGCGGTGGCGCGATGGTGGAATTGCGCGCGTGTCCGCGCGCCAAACGGTGCAGTCACCCTGTCCCTCCCCCGGTCCCTGGGTCTGCTTGGCGTCTTGCCCCGTGCGAGGAGCCTTCCTAAGATGCCGCAGGTTCGTGCGCCCGCCACGCAGGGAGCGAAGGGAGAGCGCCGAACCGACCCAGGATATCCGAGGTGTTCGTGCGCGTAAGCGGTTTTTCCTTCGTTCGTGACGCGGTGCGTCTGCATTACCCGATCGCTGAGGCGATCCGATCGATCCTTCCCCTGGTCGACGAATTCGTCATCACGGTGGGGAGTTCGACCGACGGCACGGTCGAACGGATCCGCGAGATCGGCGATCCGAAGATCCGCATCTTGGAGACAGAGTGGGATCCGAGCCACTTCGTCCACGGACACATCAACGCGGTTCAGACGAACCTCGCGCTCGATCAGTGCTCCGGCGATTGGTGCTTCTACGTCCAAGCCGACGAAGTGGTGCACGAGGAGGATCATCCGCGGATCCGCGCCGCGATGGAGCGTTGGCTCGATGATCCCGAGGTCGAGGGGTTGCTCTTCGACTACCTGCACTTCTGGGGCGACTTTGATCGCGTGCACTGGACGCGCAACTGGTATCGCCATGAGGTGCGGGTGGTGCGCCGCCTGCCCGGCATGCGGTCGTGGAAGAGCGCCCAGGGCTTCCGAGTCGACGGGCGGAAGCCCAAGGTTCGCCCGACCGGCGCGCGCATCTTCCACTACGGCTGGGTGCGGCCGCCCGAGGTGATGAAGAAAAAGCAGATGGCGCTCGATCGCCTGCATCACCCGGAAGAGTGGGTGAAGCGGCGACACCCCGACGAGGGGCTCCCCTTCGACTACGGTCCGCTCGACCATGTCGCTTCCGGCGAACCCACCCTGCAGTCATGCGGGAGTGGATTGCGGCGAAGAGCTGGAGCGCTGCCGACTATGCCCGACCGGGAACCAAACACGAGCACAACCTTGCCTCCGTCCGCCTGCTGTCGTGGGTGGAGAATTCGATCTTTCATCGAAGGATCGGCGAGTACCGCAACTATGTTCTGCTGAAATAGGCTGTGATTCGACAATTCGCGCATGGCGTCCGACAGGGTTGGCGCACCTTGCCTTTCCCCAATTGTCCCTCGCCCGCCCTCCTGGCACAGGATCCGCTACTCCTGGGAGACGATGTCGAACCGTCGTCGCCCCCGCGCCCAACGCGCCCGAGATCGAAGGCACCACCTTCGTCCCACCCCACTGCCCCAACCGCCACTGCCCGCACTTCACCCACTCCGCCCCCTTCGCCTGGCAGCCCTACGGCTCCTTCCGCCGCCCCAGCGACGGCCGCCGCTTCCAGTGCTTCCGCTGCCGCCACTGCCTCAGACGCTTCTCACCCGCACCTTCGAAGGCGACTACTGGCGCCGCCGTCGTGACGACTACCCTCGCATCCTCGCCTGGGCCAACGAAGGCCCCGGCCTTCGCCAGACCGCACGCGTACTCAAGCTCCACCACTCAACCCTCATCCGCCACCTCGCCGCGGCGGGCGCCAAGCCCTCCTCTACCACTACGCCCGCCTCAAGGCTCATCCCATCACCGAGCCGCTCGCCATCGACGGCTTCGAGAGCTTCAGTACTCCCAGTTCTTTCCCTTCCACCTCAACCTGGCGGCCGGACGAGAGAGCTGGTTCGTCTACGGAGTTCACCGAGAGCCCGCTGCGCCGCAAAGGCGGATGACGGCCAAGCAGGAGCGGCGGCGCGCCGAACTCGAGCGGCAGCTCGGACAGCCAGACCCGAAGGCGATCGAGCGAGGAATGACGGCCCTTTTCGAGCTGGTCTTCCGTGGACTGAAGCCGCGGCGTGCTGACCTCCGCTTCGCTCGAAGTCCACAGCGACGACCACCCGGCCTACCCGAAGGCGCTGCGGGCGTACTCACGCGAGACTGGGCGCAAGGTCGCGCACTTCATCACCCCGGGCCGCGCGCCGCCCTCTCGACAATCCGCTCTTTCCGGTGAACCTCGCCGACCTCTTGCTGCGTCACGGTCAGGCCAACCATCGGCGGGAGACGATCGCGTTCAGCAAGCGGCGGCAGGGAGCGATCGAGCGGGCGGCGCTCTTCCTTCTCTGGCGCAACGATGTCAAGCCGCGCCGAGAAGGTCGGAGAGCGAGACGGCGGCGATGGCGGCGGGGCTGGCCACGGTGCCGCTCGGCTGGGAGGAGTTCGTGCGGCGACGACTCTTTCCGCGACGCCGCGACCTGCCGGGGCCGACCTGGAGCTTCTGCTGGGCGGGGTGAAGCGGCCATCTTCGGCCGCGGGCAGCGCGAGCATCGGGCGCGATACGCGTTCTGAGTTGACCGGCGTGGTTCGCAGCTCCCATATCCCGCGCGGCTTGAACCAGGTTCGGGTGGATTAGTCCCTGCTCCTCGTGGGCCGCGCAGCCGCTCCGATGCACTGATCCCCGTAGCAATCGCTGCGGATTACGCGAATTTCCGCACCACAACCAAAGGGATGCCCCCTGGCCGCGAGCGGCAGCCGAAGGCCGGGACAACCCACTGTCCCATTGCCGAGACGCGCAATCCACCCCGTCGGCAACCACTGCCGGCGGTGTGACTCGCGCGCGGAATCAGAAGAGATAAAAGCGGAGCCCTACGTTCGCCTGCGGCCCGCTGAAGTCCAGGTCGATGTCCTTGTTCTGGCGTGGTGCCCAGCGGTCGCCGGTTAGGAATGACTCGAGGAGATAGCTCTCCGCCCCCAGCTCCTCGCCGTCGCGCGTGCCGTCGCCGTCGCGGTCGAGGAGAGGATCGGCTACGCGGCTGGCGTGCCAGGTGAACTTGTCCCCATTCGCTTTGGCGTAGCGATAACCGAAGTCGGCAACGAAGGTCACCCGTTCGCTGAAGATCATCTCGGCTGCGAGCATCACCTCGGCGCCGACGCTCGATCCGGAGATCGTCATGTCGTCCTGCCGGAGCACACCGCCGTCGGCGGTGCGTGCTTGGTGGGTGACATCCACTTTCGCGTTGCTGAGGAGCAGCGGACCACCCACCCCAAAGAGCCGCACCGATGACGGCCGCGGTGACCACGGGAGCAGGTACTCGAGGTGCAGGTGGTAGAGGTTGCCGCGCGCGTGCACCTCAATCACCTGGTCGAAGTCGACCCGCGACCGCATCGAGGTCACCCCGCCGCCCACCCCAAGCGTGAAGGGTCCGGCGAGAGCCGAGCGCAGGTCCCAATTGAAATTGAATGCGTGATTGAGGTTGTCGAGCGAGATCCAGTCCTGCCGCGCAGCGAAGCGATTGCCGCGGTCGATCTCGTCGTTCAAGTCTTTGGCCGCGACGGCCACGGCGCCCAGGCCGCCGGTGAGCGAGACGCGCGCGGTCGGTTCCACCGCCTCCGCCCGCGTCGTGCAAAGAGCGAAGAGCGCGACGGCCCCCGCCCCACCGATCACTCCGAACCTGGCCACCACCCCGCGCGATCGAACGCACTGCTTGGTCATCGAATCTCCAGTACGCTTCCGATCTCCCGTCCCCGGCCGGCGCGTCGCGCCAAAACCGCGCGCAATATACCCTGATGCCCCCATGCGGTCAACGCGACCCCGCGCCACCTTGGGTGAGGGCACGGAGCCTCTGCGGCAGCGCGTCCCCGGCGCACGGGATCTGCTCTCCGCTCTTCAAGACCTTGATCATCCACTCGCCGCGCGCCGCCTCGTCGGGACCCTGGAAGACCACGATCGGGATGCCGCGTTTGTCCGCTTGCTGGATCTGCTTGCCGAGTCGATCGGCGCGGTACCAAACCTCCGCGCGGAGTCCTGCCCGTCGCAAGCTGCCGGTCATGGCGAGCGCGGCCGCTTCGGCCTCGGCGCCAAACTGCAGCACCATGACCTCCGTGCGTGACGGAGCGCCGCCCCCCTTCTCCAGCTGCTCGAGCGCGGAGAAGATTCGATCCAGGCCGATCGTGGTGCCGACTGCGGGGAGCCCTTCTTCGCTGAAGAGCGAGACCAGATCGTCGTAGCGGCCGCCGCCGGTCAGGCTGCCCAGGTGCGGCAAGGCATCGACGAACGACTCGAAGACCGGCCCCGTGTAGTAGTCCAGCCCGCGCGCCAAGGTGAGGCGAAATTCGTAGACCGAGAGGTCGGAGGTAAGCGGACCGAGCGCCTCCCAGAGTCGCGCCAGGTCCCGCGCGCCGCTCGCGACCGATGCGTCGGTCCCTGCGCGCGTGAGCAACGCCTCGATCGCCTCCGGGCCGCCGCTCGGCAGCTCCAAGAGTTCGAGCAAGCGCGCGCGCGGCCCCGGCTCGATTGCCTCCTTCGCCAGCTCCTGTTCCACTCCCGGAATCCCGACCTTGTCGAACTTGTCGATCGCGCGGATCACCCCGCGGGTTGCCTCGCTGGGCAGGCCGACGAATCGAACCATGCCCTCGAGGATCTCGCGGTGATTGACCCGCACCTTGAACGTGCCCAGGTCGAGCGCGGTCAGGATCTCGCCGATCAACGCCAGGATCTCGGCGTCGGCCACCCGCGACTCCTCTCCGACGATGTCGGCGTCGCACTGGTAGAACTCGCGGTACCGTCCCTGGTGGATCTGCGGTGTGTCGGCCCGCCAGACCGGCTGCATCTGGTAGCGCTTGAAGGGGCGCGGCAGCTCGCGGTACTGCGCCACGACGCGGGCCAGCGGCACCGTCAGGTCGTAGCGCAGCGCCGCCGTCTTCCCGCCCTTGTAGGCTAGCGGGTAGATCAGCTTCTCCCCTTCGACGCCGTACTTGCCGAGCAGGATCTCCATGTACTCGATGGCCGGCGTTTCGAGCGGCGCGAAGCCGTAACGCTGAAAGAGGTCGCGGAGGAGATCGAAGATCCCCTCGCGCCGGATCATCTCGGCCGGCAGGAAGTCGCGCGCGCCACGAAAGGTGCGCGGTTCGATCCGCTCGCTCAACTCCACTCCTCTCCGCCTTCGGCGCAGGCGGCGCGCACCGCTTCCAGGAAGCGATCCTCGCGCACCATCTTCACCATCCGGCCCATGTCGTCTTCTAGGTAGCGATCCTCCTCGAGCAGCCCTACGCCGCTCGCGCGCACCTCGCGGTAAGCGCGGCGTGCTCCCGCGCCGACGGTGCGCGCGCGGCCGAGAATCTTCTCTTGCAGGTCCAGTCCCTGAGCCGCCGCCAGGAGTTCGAGCGCGACGATGCGTCGGCTGTTCTCGAGCACCAGGCGCGCCTTCCGGCAGGCCCAGAGTCCCATGCTCACGTGGTCTTCCTGATCGCCCGAGGTCGGGATCGAGTCGACCGAGGCGGGGTGGCAGAGCGCCTTGCTCTCCGAAACGAGCGCCGCCGCCGTGTACTGCGTCAGCATCAGCCCGGTGTTGATCCCCGGCTCGCCGCCCGTCAGGTTGGGGGGCAGGCCATAGCTCAGTTCGGAGTTCAGAAGTCGATAGAGACGCCGCTCCGAAATGCTTCCCAACTCGGCCAGTGCGATGGCCGCGTAGTCGGCCGCCATCGCCAGCGGTTGCCCGTGGAAGTTGCCGCCGGAAAGCGGTCGGTATCCTCCGGCGTCCGGGAAAATGAGCGGGTTGTCGGTGACCGCGTTCAGCTCCCGGTCGACGATTCCGGCCACATGCTCCAACGCGTCGGCGCTTGCCCCGTGCACCTGCGGCACGCAGCGCAGCGAGTAGGCGTCCTGCACCCGCGGTGAGTGCTCACTCGCGATGCGGAAGCGCTCTAGCCCGGCCGGTTCGATCCCGCTTTCCCGCGCCAGATCGGACTGCCGCGCGACCTCCCCGCGCACCTTTCGCTCCAGGTACTCGAGGCGGAGCGCCTCGCCAGTGGCCTCGCCTCCCGCCAGGAGCGCACGCAGCCGTCTCGCGCAAGACTCCTGGCCGCGATGCCCGCGCACTGCTTGGAGCCGCGCGTCGAACGCGTCGCGCTCCCCCAACATCGCCTCGAGCGAGAGGGCGGCGGCCACGTCGGCCGTCTCGAGCAAGCGCTCTCCCTCTTCCAGCACAAGGGTGAGGACCGCCAGCATGAAGCTCGTACCGTTGGTGAGCGCCATCGCTTCCTTCGGCGCGAGCGTGAGCGGCTCCGGACGAACCTCTTCCGGCAGATCTTCCAGCCGCGCCGGGCGTCCCTTCCAGTAGACCCGCGCGCTCGGCTCTCCCGTCAGCACCGCACCGACGTGCGCGAGGGGCGCCAAGTCTCCGCTCGCGCCGAGCGATCCGATCTGCGGCACCGCCGGGTGCACGCCACGATTGAGCAGCTCGAGCAGCGACTCGACCAGCGTCACGCGGACCCCGGAGTAACCCGAGGCGAGGCTGTTCGCGCGCGCCAGGATTGCCGCGCGCACCGTCTCGACGTCGAAGAACTCGCCCAGGCCCACGCAGTGCAGGCGGATGTAGTGTCGCTGGAATTCCTCGAGTCGCAGCCCCGGAACCTGACGGTCCTTGGTGCGCCGACTCCGGTGTTGAAGCCGTAGATCGGACGCTCGCCCGCTTCCTGCGCCAGCCACCGTTCCTCGATGTGGCGGCGGATCGCCGCCAGGCGACTGCTGGCCGCGGCGGTCAACTCGACACGCGGCGGGCGCGCATTGCCGCTGCGCGCCACGCGTGCCACATCCGCTCGCGTCAAGGAGAAGCCGTCGATCTGAAGTGTGCCGTTCATCTCACCCTCTCGGTCGGTCGAAGGCAAGAAGGTAGGCGGGGCACTCGAGTTTGTCTAGAAGCCTCGCGGTGCCCGCGAGGACACGATGCGGTGTGGTGAAAGCGAAGGCTAGCGCGAGCGGTGGTTCACGCGCGCTGCGGGCGCGCCTCACCGTCCGGACTCTTCAGGAACGCGCTCTGCCAAGGCGTGCCGATGGGTCCCGCGCCGGGGCGCACCAGCCAGACGCCGCCGATCGACTGCCGAAGAAACGTCGTCGCGTCGCTCGTGCCGAGGCGCGCCTCGAGCGATCGGAGGATCTGCGGCAGCGACTCGCCCGCCGCCGCCACCGCCACGTGCAGCCCATCGCCCGCCAGCTCCAGCCCTTCCCGCAGCGCCTCGCCACCCCGAATTCCGCGCATCCCGAGAAAGCTCGCACCCGAGTGATCGCAGAGGCGCGAGAGATCGCCTCGGCGCTCGAGCCACGCCGCCGGGTAGGTCGCGATGCGCCCCGGAGCCGCCGTCCAATCGAAGCGAGGCCAGGGCTCAATGACCCAGCCCACCTCGGTGAGCGAACGACTGCGGCGACCGATCCAGGTCGCGAGCGCCGCTTGAGCCAAGGCCGGTGAAGGCGCGCCGATCAGGAGCGCACGGTCTTCGAGCTGCGCCAAGGAGTGCGCGAGATCTTCGGTCAAGCCCAGCTCTTCCCACCCCGGAAGTCGCGGGCTTGGCACCGAGAGCGCGAGACAATCCCCCTCCACCGTCCGGATCTTCGCGACCCAAAGTGGTCGCCCCTGCTCGGTGCGAAGCTGCCGCAGCCCCGGCTCTCCGCCCTCGCGAGACCAGAGTTCGTCCCACCACTCGCGCGCCGCCGCCTCGCCGCCCGCCTCGTACGACGTAATGGTCGTTCCGTGCACCAGCGAGATCCGACCGGCCGCGGTTAGGATCGCGCGCTCCGCTTCACCTCCCGAGAGCATGCGGAGCAGGTTCTCCTTCCAGCCGAGCGAGCGCGCCTGCTGCTCCACCGAGTCGACCGCGGTGCGGAAGAGATCCGAGAGCTCCGCCGCCTTCTCCTGGGTCTGACGGAAGCTCTCTTGCCGCGAGAGGCGCGGTTCGCTTCCGCCCTCCTCCTCGTCGAGCATGCGAGGGTCGGCGCGTAGCTCATCCAACTGCCGCGCCGCTTCGAGTAGCAGGTTCTCTGTCGACGCTTCGATGCGGCGATCCGGCGGCACCGGCCCCGGTGCAAACTCGAAAGTGCCCTCGGTCCACTGCACCGCCTGCAGAACCACCCCCTCGCCGTCGCGCAGGGAGTCGTCCAAGGCGGTCATGACCTGACCTTCGTGGAAGGTGAAGTAGGCCGTGCGCGTGCCGGAGCGGACGGTGAGGTTGCCAGTCTTCCGATTCAACATCAGGAACTGACAGAGATCGAAGATCGACACCGCGGAGAGTCGCCCCTCCAGCGCCGCGATCGACTTCTCCTGCTTGGTCGGTTGTGGCTGAGCCATCCGTGGCGCTCCTTAAGAGCTAGGCCGCGTCGAGCCGCTTGTTGCGCTCGAGCAGCGGAAGGAAGGTCTCCTTCGAGTTGGCGGCGCGGAGCGCCTCTTCCGGCTCGATGATCCCGTCACGCACGTAGTTCATCAGGCAAGCGTCGAGGAGCATCATCCCTTCCTTCTTCCCCGTCTGCATCAGGCTTGGGATCTGGAAGGTCTTTCGGTCGCGGATCATCGCGGTGATGGCGTGAGTGCAGAAGAGGAGTTCGAGCGCGGCCACGCGGCTCTGCCCGTCGGCTCGCCGCACCAGACGCTGCGCCACCACACCGCGCAGCGACTCCGACAGCATGATGCGGATCTGCGCCTGCTTCTCGTCGGGGAAAGCGTCGATGATGCGGTCGACGGTCTGCGCGGCGCTCGCGGTGTGGAGCGTCGCCAGCACCAACTGGCCCGTCTCGGCTGCGGTGATCGCGAGCTGCATCGTCTCGAGGTCTCGCATCTCGCCGACCAGGATGATGTCCGGGTCTTCACGCAGCGCCGCGCGCAACGCGGTGTTGAACGACTTCGCGTGACGACCGACTTCGCGTTGATTGACCAGACAGCGGAGGTTGGGATGCACGTACTCGACCGGGTCTTCGATCGTGAGGATGTGCTTTCGCTGCGTTTCGTTGATGTGGTGGAGGATCGCGGCGAGCGTAGTGCTCTTGCCCGAGCCGGGCGGACCGGTCACCACCACCAGGCCCTTCCGGAACTCGGCAAACTTGCGGAGTATGTCGGGCAAACCGAGCTGCTCGAGCGTGAAGATCTGCGTGGGCAGCAAGCGGAACGCCCCCGAGATGCCGCGGCGCTGTTCGTAGATGTTGCAGCGCACCCGCACCTCGCCCGGCACCTCGTAGGCGAAGTCGATGTCGTGCTCGCGGTCGAAGAACTCGCGCTGGTCCCGCGACATCATTTCGAGGAGCAGCTGCCGCGCCTGCTCTCCGGTCAGCTCAGGCGAATCGACCGGGTGGATCTCCCCATGAATGCGCAGCATCGGAGGCGCCCCGGACGAGATGTGCAAGTCCGAAGCCCCCTGCTGCCGCACCATTTTGAAGATCGCATCGATCCGGGCCACGCATCCTCCTCCGCCCTCTAGGTTTCGGCGGAGGAGGAGGGGGTCTCAAGGGGATTCGGGGATTTGGGCCTGGCGAAGGAGGATGAGTTGAGTCCGGCCTCAACCACAACGACCCACACCGCTCTCCGCTACTCGCAGAGTCGGATCTGCACCTCGATCTCCGGTTTCAGTGCCCCGGATACCCATGCTGCCTGTGATCCGCCGCCCAGATTGAGCCACTGCCCGTTCGAAGCGTGCCATCCGTCGATGCGATAGACGTCGCCAGGCGACGCGTTCGACGGCCGCTGCAGCGACACGGTGCAGTCCTTCGAGAATTCGACCGCGTGGGAGAATTCGGCGTGGGGCACACCGGCGACCAGCGAGGTTGTCATCGTGACCGTGCACGACGAAGAGAGGGCACCTGCCGGAATTGTGAGCACGCAAACGTCTCCGGTCAGCACCCCTCCCTGAGGCCCGATCTCGGCGGAGTAGACGCTGGTCACCTCGGGCTGGCCGATTGCTTCCGGTGCCAGAGCGCGGCTCGGGTCTTCCTGGGTGCAGCCACCCAGCAGCAGAGATGCTAGGCAAATACCGGCGGACAGGAACATCGCACGGTGCTTCATCGAGTCGCCCTCCCTCGTTGCGTGTCTCTGCGGATGCCGAGTCCCCGCGACTTGCGTCCCAACGGGGGGGCGCATCCATCGGTCTCGTAAGTGCGGGTCGCTACGCGCCACCGATTGGGCGAGCTCGATCTGGATCGCATGGGAAACGCCGAGCGAGGGGTCTTGACCCCAGCCAGACGCTGAATGGCGTTGCGGGGCGAGGGAAATTGATCCTGGGCCAGTAGGTTCGGCGAGGAGACCAAGCCTGGCCGATTGGGGTCGCCGGACACTCCGTCGCGCGCCGGCCGCCGCTCGACTCGAAGTTACGGGGCCGAGGGGAGCTCTAGCAGAAAGCGCTTCGCGAGCGCCGTTCCGAGGTACAACTCCTTCGCGTGCACGTTGGGAAGGGTTTCACACTCGAGGAAAAGCCGCTTCCTCGCGGCGTCCCAGTGCAGTTTGCCCTGGGCGAGGTTTCCGCGGGCGGTGAACTGCCGGGCGAGCCGCCAGTGAAGGAGCCAAAGTTCAATCCTGGGTCCAGCACCCTCGAGGAGCGCGTACGCCCGACCCAGCCACTCAAGAGGATCGTTCGGATCTGCCGTCACCCAGCCACGTCCGATCGCCTCGGCCCGGGACACGTACTCGTCCGCCAGCGCGGCGCGACGATCGGGCGGCGGGTACTGCTCCAGCCCGCTGACCAGGCTTCGGCCGAACTCGTCGCCGGCCGTGATCGCTTCCAGCAGGATCCAATCCGCGATCGCTGCCCGAGCCCCGAAGGGAAATCGTCGGCCGAGAGCATCGACTCGCACGCGTCGATGCGCGCGGCTTGCCGTGTAATCGCCTTCGTTCCACGACATCTCGGCCTGAGCCTGCAGCAGGGAGATCCGTTCCGAATCTGCGAGCCCCGGCCGAGCGAGCACGGTCTCGATCGCGGAGCCGATGTCGGCGGAGGCGCTCCGAGAGATGCCCGACGGGCGAGTTGGTTCGCGCGGAAATTGCGAGCGACTCCGTCTCCTGTGGCGTGACGGACTTGCGATGCAAGTCGGGCGGCCGACTCGCCCATCGCGAGCGCGAGGCCGGAGCGCGCGCCTCGGGCGCGAAATATGCACCACCGCGAGTCCGCTTCATCGAACTCGCTGCCGTCCCCCAGTCCTCCACGCGCATGGTAATCGCCAGGGACGCGTGCGTATCGGTCGATCGCCAGATCCAGATCGGCTGAGTAGTGGGTGGCGGTGGCGAGGTTGGAGAGAAACGACAGCCGAGCCCGTGGCATGTTCAACTCGGCCGCCATCCGCTCGGAGATTTCGAGATGCGGGCGCGCGGATCTCCGGTCGTTGCTCCCGAAGTGCCGAGACGCCGAGAAGCGCTCCTCCGAGCGGAATTGCCAGGCGCGCGGGGCGCAACGTGTCGCGTGTCAGGGTGGGCCAGGCGATTCCGCGAAGCGCTTCGTAGCCCGGATCGGGTGCGGGCGGGAAAAATGAAGCATGAATTCGGTCAGATCGGAAGAGCCTCTCCTGCCAGGGCACGGCCCTCGGCTCCGCGCGCCACTGGGACCTGGAGTCTTCTCGCTCGTGCTCGCCTCGGAAGTCGAGCCAACGAAGCGTCAGCAGTTTGAAGCAGAGCCCGATCTCGCCGACGAACGATGAGTTCAGATCCCCCACCGCGAGGTCGCCACTGCTGACGTCGCTCCGCTGAATCGCGGACCACAAGCGAAGGGTTCGGCGGATCAGGGACTCACCCACGGCGACGGGCGACGCCCAGAGCCGGGGAATTCGATTCCCCAGGAAGTGAAACTCCAAGATCGACGCGATCAGCAATCGCGCGAGCACGTCGTCGCCGACCAAACTCGACTCATCGGAAAAGTGATTCTGGGTTTGGGTGTAGAGCTCGATCGCCCTCTCCAGTCGTTCTGCCTCGAGCAGGTGCAGAATCGCCGGTCCCAACGCTCGCTCCGCCAGAAGACGATGGTCCGTTCGCTTCGCGTACTCGACGAACTGTCCCAGCGCATCTTTCTCGGCCGACGCGAGGGCGCGTGAGGCGCGAGCTTGATTCTCCGGCGAGTCGGAGCCGAAGGCGCAGCGGAGGACCGCCGCGCGAAAACCGGTCAGGATCGGCGAGTGGTTGAGGTCGCTGCGCGGTGCGATGCCGACCGCCGCGTCTGCGGGGTGGGAGTCGTCGCTCTCGAGCGCCGCGGCAAGCGCCGGGAGCCCATGTGTGAAGGCCGCACGGCGGAACTCCTCCCGCTCGTCCGCTGCCAGGGCGGCAAGCGCCCAAGCCGCGTGGTCGACCCACTCCGCAGGCGGCTTGAGTTCATCAATCCTCGTCCACTCCGAGTCGACCCCAAGGAGCTGCGCGATCGTCTGCCAAACATCCGGCACGGCGAACGCGAGTGCCCGGGACAGACCTGGATTGCGAAGCGCCGACTCCGAGACTGTGGTCCGGAGCGAGTCGGCACTCACCGCCAGGGAGCGAAGGACCCGATCCAGCTGAAGTGGAGAAAGGGCTCGAAGCGGAAGTTCGACCGACTCCTGGTCGGCCGGCAGCGGGGGATCCCCCGCGGCCACCTCGGGTGCGACCGCGAACGGGGGCGTGAGAAGTCGCCGGGCCTCCCTCATCCGCACGCTGCCGCCGGCGCCGGCAATCGTGAGGCCCGCGTCGGGCGCACCATCGGTTGACCCGGATTCGATGCGAAGACCCCGCACCATCGCCACGGCCTGGGCCTGCGCCAGGAACCGCGTCTTTCCGATCGAAGGCCCCCGGTCACGGCCGGCTGCGCGCGCCCATCGACCGCCCACCCGGATCTTCGATCTGCTCAGCCGCGACTCCAGCTCGCCGTCCCTCCTGACGAATACCCTCGGTGCTGCGCTCGGAGAAAGAGACTTCCGGCGAAGTCGGACGCGAGCGGCACGAGATCGCGCAGAGCCAGCCATGCTGCACTCGCATCCTCCGGCCGAACTCCTCCGCGCGCGGGGACAAAATCGCAGGACCCAGCTTCCGACGAATCCAGGGACGCCAGCAGAGCTGCAAGCCCAAGGTCCGGTCTCCCCCCGATCTGTCGATCGATGATGTCGCCCGCGTTCGCGCCGGCGAAGTCGTCGCCCCATCGTCGCCCCGAACGAATAGAGATCCGTGGCCGCGCCCCAGTCCTTCCGTCCGTGGTACAGCTCCGGCGCGATGTATCCCACCGTCCTCGCCAAGCCCCGGCGTCGGCGTTCCGAACGGACGCGCTCAGTCCGAGGTCGAGCAACGTTACGAAGATCCGGAAACGACCACTCGCTCCGTTCCGTGTCCCACTGGCTCGGCTTCGGCCAACCGTCGATCAGGATCTGCTCCGGCTTGAGGTCGAGCTGCGCGATGTCGGATTGATGCAGCACGTGGAGCGCGGACAGGATCTGTCGCGCGACCTCGACTGCTTCGGGGCACCACCCATCGCGCCGATGCGATCGGCGGTGACGCCGCGTGCCTTCTCGAGCGTGAAGTAGTAGCCGCCTTCGGGTAGCTCGCCGAAGACATCGGCTTGGCCCAGGAGCGATGCGAGAGGGCGTCGAGGTAGAGGTACTCCGCCTTGAAGTCGGCGATTCTCCTCGCTCGCGGGCAAGGTGAGGTACTTCACCACGAGCGGTTCGTCCGACTCGTTGCCGCGTGCCTCCAGCACCACACGATTGTCGTGGGCCGACAGCGTCGATACCGCGCGGAGCGGATCGGGCAGACGGATCAAGGACACAGCGCGGGCTCCTTCCCTGAGCGGCAAGGCGTAAAAGATCGAGGAGCAGTGTACGCGACGATAGGATTGCGTTGGAGGAGACAGGGAAGTATTGGCGCTAGCGACCTCGAATGAATCCAGGGCCGCGAAGGCGACGGGGACTCGCGATCCTGCTCGCTACGCGGCTGGTTGCTCGATTCTCCCAGGCCAGGCCTTCGCGTGGGACTCGGAGAGATCGCCTCGACATAGGCGAAACACCCCCTCCGCCTGAAATGCTTCCGGCGGAGGAGGAGTTCGAAAGAGATTGGGGACCGATTCGTGTCGGCGCCAGATGATTGCTTCCGAGCGGAACGCTAGTCGAGCAAGTGCACGGGGTTCAAGGGTTCGGTCATCCCGTCGACCCACGGCGCGTCAGAAGGAGTACCAATGGGGAGCCACGCGGAGGTGGCCGGGTCCCACCGCTCTGCCGCGAAGATCTGTCCCGGGCTCGCGTTGACCGGCCGCTGCAATTTGAATTGTGCAGGGACGGCGAAGGTCACCGCTGGGCTAAACTCCGCATAAGCTCGACCGTTCACGAGGGAAGTCGTCATCGTAATGGTCGTCGGCTGGGAAAGCGCGCCGGCGGGGACCGTCAATATGCACAGGTCGCCGGTCAGCGTCCCACCAGCGGATCCGATGGTGGCGGAGTAAACCGAAGAAGTGGCCGGCACAGTAATGCCGACCACCGACGATTGCTGCCGATCGGGGACGGAGCACCCAGCCGCTGCGATCAACACACCAAACGTACACAGAAACCCAGTGAACGCTCTCATGCGATGCCCTCCTTCGGAACTCGACGAACGGTCCTGACGCAGTTGCCATTCGCGTGCCGCGGCCTCAGGACGACGGGTGGAGCTGAAGGAAGGTGCGCTGTGGTGAGTTAGCGTTGGGGTCTATCGCGCGGATCGTGGGGACTGGTGCTGAGAGGTCGTCAGACGGGGCTCTTGGCGCGATCGCGGCGAGCGGAACGCACCCCATCTCTAGTTAGCAGAGTGTGGTCACTGTGGTTTCGGGAGCTTCGGCCAAGATTCGCCATCAAGGGCGATCCCGCGCTTCGCGCCGCTTGGGCCGACCAGCAAGCCGGGAGTGCCGTCAGGAGGGGGGCGGCGCTAGGAGGCGACGCACCATTCGTTGGCCTAGCATGGACTCACGAATGCTCTCGCTCGGGATCGAGTCGAGTGCCTCAGCCAGGTGTCGGCGTGCAGCAGCCTCGTGCTTTTTGCAGGCGCCGAAGTCTCCGCGACGATAGAGCGCGGCTGCGATGTTCCAGTGCAGTTCCCACCGCTGCGAGACGACCTCGAACGCTTCTGGCAGAGTGAGGGCGTCCAGCAACAGCTTGAGCCCGTCTGCGCGCGGCACCCACCCTCGTTCGGCGGCCCGGCCCAGCGCGGCCAGCTCTAGTTGTCGGGAAGCGGGCGTATTGGGCGCTGGTAGACTCTGCGTTTCTGACACGAGCGTGGATCCAAATTCGTCAGTCGGATCGGCTGACTCGAGCGAGAGCCAATAGGCCAGCACCTCTCGGGCACGCTGGGGCGAATTTCTCCTAAGATGGTCAACGACACCGCGCATGGTTGCGCGGGCATCAGCTACCTTTCCCGCGTTCCATTGTGCGGTCGCGAGTGCTTCCTTCAGAATGTCTGCGGTCTCGGCCGGCGGCTCGAAGTTCGACGGTACCGCGCCGATCAGTTGCGCGATCTCTACAAGCGGAGCCCCGAGCTGCGCGAGTGCTTGGATTTTCAGCGCGCGGAACAGCATCGTCCTCGAAGGCTGCTTGGTGTCCGTCGAGACGCGGAGTCCGGCTTCGAGCGCGGAGAGCTGCGTGCCGAACATCGCACGTAGGCCCGCCAAAGCCGCGATGCCCTGGAGCTGGATGCTCACTCCGCGCCAGTCGTGTCCGTGTGCGGAAAGCGCGAGGGCAAGTCGCCGCATGCGTAACGCCTCCAGGATTCTGCCCTGGCTGGTAGCAATCGAGGCGAGGTTTGACATGGCCACTAGACTCGCGTTGCCGGGGACTCTGTCTCGCATCCGTCTGTTGACGAAATGAAAGTGCCGCTCGGCCGTCGCGTGATCCTGCTGCAAGAGTGCCGTGGAGCCCAGAGTGGACTCGATCGAGACTTCCAGGTTCGAAGGACAGAATCCGCGTAGTTCCTCGAATCGTGCGAAGAGGTCGCTGTACGGCATCGGATCCCGTGCCAGTAGTCGACGTCGCTGTTCCGCCACGAGGAGCAAAGCCGAGGACCACGCAACGGGTGGAGTCCAGCTCGCGAGCTTCTCGAATATGGTCTCCTGTACTCCTCGAGCTACGCCACTCTCGCACGAGCGAAGGGTCAGCATGGCGACGCTGAAGCCAAGTAGATCGTGCGGAACCGTGTCGAGATCGCAGACCAGCGAAGCAACAGCGACGGTATCGCGGCGGTGCATGGCCGACCAGAGACGAAGCGCTGAGTGCACAATCGGCTCGTCCGGCTGAGTCGGAGTCGACCACCGCTGGGGCAAGCGGTTTGGGAATGAGTTGAACTCGAGTGCGGCGGCCGTGACCAGCCGTTCCAGTCCAGCTAAGTCGAGTGCGTCTTCAGGTTCGCAGGCGATCTGTGCCCTCGTGTAGTAGTCCAAGGCCTCTTCTAGGCCCCCCGCCTCGAATTCGGCGTCGATCACCCGACGAAGTACGCGGCGGATGAGCGCAGGGTCGCGGGTACGAACGCCGTACTCCAGCCACTCCCTTGCGGCCGCAGGTGCAGCCTCGGCCTCAACCTTGGCATCCATGAATCCCCAGCTCGCGCTGTACTCCGGAATCGCAGCTCGGACCGCCGCCGCCCATAGCCGTCCGCGCTCCACCGCGTCGGGCTGATCGCCGAAGTCGAATGCCGGCCGATTGTCCGCGATGAAGGTGGGTTGCCGAGCGGCCAGGATGGATCGAACCGCCGGTAGGTCATGCGTCAAGCCCCACAGTCGGAGGGCATCGCCTCGCACTTGATCTTGAGAGCGATTGAACCAGCCAACCCAGTGGACCCAGGCCTTCGGCGGCGCGGGGTCGGCGATCGTAATCCAATCTCGAGAGTCCGCCGCGAACTCGACTACGGTGTTCCACTGACTCGGCAACGCCTGTCCGAGCGCCCGCGCCAGACCCGGAATTCCCACACTCCGACGAATCACCTCTTGCTGGAGACCATTCGAGCGAACGCCTAACGAGCTCAAGAAGCGGACAAGGTCAGGGTCGCTCATCGGACCGACTCGGAGTCGAAGGAACTTGAGGGGGAGTTGTTCGCTTCGGCCGGCCGTCCCGTGCGTGGGGTCAAACCACTCTCGTTGCGCGTCGAGTACGACGATTGCCTTCCCTTCTTTGGTCAGCCTGCGGCGCTCCGTGCTTGCGGGCGTCGGTGTGGGAGTCACGAGCCACCCACGGACGAGAGCGTGAGCGCGGAGCCTACGGAGCAATCGGCTAGTCCCCGCTAGAGCCGGCGCAACAAGAGTGAGCTGTCGCTCGTCTCTTCCGGGGCCTGCCTCCTCCATCCAACGCAGCGCTGAACAGCGACTCCAGCTCGCCGTCCCTCCCGACGAATGTTCCCTCGGTGCTGCGCTCGAGAAAGAGGACTTCCATGAAGTCGGACGCGAGCGGCACGAGATCGCGCAGAGCCAGCCATGCTGCACTCGCATCCTCCGGCCGAATCTCCGCGCGCGGGGACAAAAATCGCAGGACCCAGCTTCCGACGAATCCAGGGACGCCGCAGAGCTGCAAGCCCAACAGGTCCGGTCTCCCCCCGATCTGTCGATCGATGATGTCGCCCGCGTTCGCGCCGGCGAAGAGTCGTCGCCCGCCCAGCAGCTCCCCCATCGTCGCCCCGAACGAATAGAGATCCGTGGCCGCGCCCCAGTCCTTCCGTCCGTGGTACAGCTCCGGCGCGATGTATCCCACCGTCCCTCGCCCCGGCGTCGGCGTTCCGAACGGACGCGCCAGTCCGAGGTCGAGCAACGTTACGTGAAGATCCGGAAACGACCACTCGCTCCGTTCCGTGTCCCACTGGCTTGGCTTCGCGGGCCAGCCGTCGATCAGGATCTGCTCCGGCTTGAGGTCGAGCTGCGCGATGTCGGACTGATGCAGCACGTGGAGCGCGGACAGGATCTGTCGCGCGACCTCGACTGCTTCGGGGCACCAACCCATCGCGCCGATGCGATCGGCGGTGACGCCGCGTGCCTTCTCGAGCGTGAAGTAGTAGCCGCCTTCGGGTAGCTCGCCGAAGACATCGGGCTTGGCCCACGAGCGATGGGAGAGGGCGTCGAGGTAGAGGTACTCCGCCTTGAAGTCGGCGATCTCCTCTTCATTCGCCGGCAGGGTCAGGCACTTCACCACGAGCGGTTCGTCCGACTCGCCGCTGCGTGCCTCCAGCACCACACGGTTGCTGTGGATGGAGAGGACTGAGACCTCGCGAAGCGGTTCGGGCAAACGAATCGATGGCAAGCCGCGGGCTCCTTCCCGAATGCATGGACGTTCGAGTACGGAGCCAGTGTATTCGATCGAGCGCGGAACGGACGCTAGTGGGAGCGCGGGGATGCAGACTGCGGAAATGGCGAACGCAGACAAAGTGAGGCGCCCCCGAGAATCCTCTCGAGGGCGCTACTCAAGTGGGTCGGCAGCGAACCTGACCTCCTTGGGGCCAACCGATTTGTTCAGGCCCGCTGCCGACTCCAACCTTCCTGGTCCGGGCTTACCAGCCAGCGCGACCGAGGATGTAAACCAACGCGATAGCGATTCCACCGATGATCATTTGCTCACCTCCTGCTTAAGGACCTCTTCCTGGCTTCCCGTCGCCGCCGGCCTGGTTGGGGCGTCCGGGCTATGCAAGAGATACCTTCAATTGCGTGCCACGTCGTGCCGCAGGCACCGAGGATTTTCAGCGAGCGTGCAACTCGCTGCAGGAGAGCTGATTGCGGGAAGGAGCTTCGGGCCTAAATGTGTGGGGCTCGACGAGGCTGAATATGAGGGCGACCAGCCATGTCGCTTCTGAGCGACAGCTGGTCGCTGCCTTTTCTGGTAAGTCGTTGTGAGCGAGCGAGGTGTGAAGCGTGTCAGCCGTGGACGACAGTGTCGACTACCGCGTCCACTTTGGCGACACGAAACTCACACGGACAGCCCATCGGTGGCCTGGCTTCCACGTCGCCCACCCGGGCGCTGCAGTTCGTAGTGCCGAATCCGATTGTGCAGGTGCTGCCGACTGATCCCCAGTTCGATTGCGGTCCGGGCGATGTTCCAGCGGTTGCGCTCCAGGGCATCCACGATGGCCTGCCGCTCCGCCCAGGCCACCGCGTCAGCCAACGCGACCTTCCCGCGAGAAGCCGGCGCGGCGGATGGAGCTTCTCCGAGCGAGGGGAGCCGCTCGCGCAAGTGGTCTAGGTCAATCAGCCCGCCCTCGGGGGCGCTGCTCTGAGCGAGTTGGACGCACTTGAAGATGCCGCGCACATTGTCGGGCCAGTCGTAGTTTTCGAGCGCGTTGGTCGCGCGCTTGGTGAACCCCTGGATGCCCCTCGGGTCCTTCTTCTCGAACTCCGCGAGAAAGTGTTCGGCGGTCTGGCGGATGTCGGCGCGTCGATCGCGAATCGGCGGGATGCGCAGTGTCACCCCATCCAAGCGGTCCAGCAAATCCTGCCGAAACGTCCCGGCACGGATCATCGCTTCCAAGTCGCGGTTGGTGGCGGCGACGACTCGCGCGTCGGATTCACGCTCCGTGTTCTCCCCTACCCGCTGGTAGCTGCCGCGCTGCAGGAACACCAGGAGCATTGGCTGAAGCTCGATCGGTAGATCTCCGACTTCGTCGAAGAAGAGGGTGCTTCCATCGGCCTCCTCGACCTTCCCGCGATGATCGCGCACCGCTCCCGTAAACGCCCCCTTGACGTGCCCGAAGAGCTCCGACGCTCCAAGCTCTTTGGTCAGGCCAGGGCAGTTCACCAAAATCAGCGGCTTGTTTCGGCGGCGGCTCATCGCGTGGAGGGCGCGACACACCACGTCCTTCCCGACTCCGGGCTCACCCCGCACCAACACCGGGATGCGTAGATCGGCGTACTGCCGCGCCTTGCTCGCGATGGCGCGGAGCTCTAGGGATTCACCGACGAAATCGTCGATGCCGGTACCGCCGGTCACCTCGGCGGTCAGCGCCTGATTGCGCTCCTCGAGTGACGCCCGCTGCTCCTCCAGCTCCCGGATCAGCTCGGTGGTCTTTAGGCTCGAAGAAACCTGGTGCGCGAGGGCCTGCAGCACACGAGTGAGCTTGTCACTCCCCATGGCCATGCGCCTTGTACGCGAGTCGACGTAGAGCACCCCGGAGGGCACGCCGCGACGACGGATCGGGACGGCGAAGGCTTGCGCGATCTTGAGATCTCCGACGCTTTTGGTGATCGGCTCGAAGTTCGCTCCGTCGAGTCGCGCCGGGTGATCTTCGCGGATCGCGCGGAGGCAGAGGGAACGGGAGTTTGCGGCCTCTTCCTGACCCAGGTCCCCCGTCAGGTCGCGGGCCGCGACCAGGTCAAAACCATCTGCCTCGGTGTAGGTCAGCACCATCCCGCGCTCCGCCCCGGAAATCTCGATTGCGGCGGCAAGCAAGTGGCTCAGGAGCTTCGTTTCGTCCTGGATGGATGAGAGTTCTCGGGCCAGTTCGACTAGCTTCCAGGCCTCGTCGTCGCCGCTCTCGCCAGGGGATCCCAGTGGCTTTCGAGCCGCATCATTCGCTCCTGAATGAGGAATTCCTCGGCGAGGTTCGGCCGGGGAATGGACGGGGTCGGATCGCCCGCCGATGGATCAACAGGATCGGGGACGCCGGGCCCCTCTGGCGCCATTCGAGACCTCCTCCTGGGTCGTCCGACTCGAACGTGCTCGAGCCGGTTCATTTCTCGAAGAGAAGTTACCGTGCGGCTGCTGAGATCGTCAACAAATGATTACGACGACTGTCAATCACCGAATCGGTAGCGGAGGATGGTCCAGAGCGCATTGACCGCGTCCTTCCATCCGATCTTCTTCCCCTCCGCGTAGGTGCGACCGTAGTAGGAAATCGGCGTTTCGAAAACGCGCAGCCCTCGTCGCGCCACCTTCGCGGTGATCTCGGGCTCGAAGCCAAATCGATTCGAGCGCAGCGGGATCTTCTGAAATTCCTCCCGGCGGAAGGCCTTGTAGCAGGTCTCCATGTCGGTGAGGTTCAGGTTGGTCATCATGTTCGAGACGGTGGTCAGGAACGCGTTGCCGACGTAGTGCCAGTAGAAGAGCACGCGATGTGGGCCGCCGAGGAAGCGCGATCCGTAGACCACGTCGGCTAGGCCGCGCTCGATGGGATCGATCAACTTCCCGTATTCCGCGGGGTCGTACTCCAGGTCGGCGTCCTGAATGATGATGATGTCGCCGAGCGCCTCCTTCCCCGCGGTGCGAATGGCGGCGCCCTTTCCCTGATTCTTCTCGTGGAAGAAGACGCGCACGTTGGGGTGGCTGTAGCCCTTTAGGATGTCGCGGGTGCCGTCGGTCGAGCAATCATCGACGACCACCAGCTCTTTCTCCCAGGGCGTGGCGAGGACGCGGTCCAGGAGCGTCAGCACGAACTGCCGCTCGTTGTAGACCGGGATCAAGATCGAGAGCTTGGGCGCCACCAGTTCCTCCCCCCAAGGATCGAAGCGGAAAGCGCGATCCTAGCAGCGCGGCGGCCGGTCGAAAACTGTCGAAGCGCCGCGCGCGGAGAGCCGCTCGCCGTAGAGCGCGACCAGCGAACGCACCATCGTTTCGCGCGTGAAGTCGGACACCCGATGAAGCGCCGCCCTGCGCCACGACTCGCGCGTCGTGCCGCGCATCAGCTGGACCGCGCGCGCCGCCCACTGCCCCGCGTCGAAGGCGAGCAACGAGTCGCGGAGCGGCGCGGGGTCGAGCAGCTCCGTCATTCCGCCGACCGGCGTGACGAGCGCGGGGACGGTGTAGGCCAGGGCATCGAGAAGCGCGTAGGGCAGCCCCTCTCGTCGCGACGGCATGAGGAGGAGATCGAGCCCGGGATAGATCGTGTCGCGCTCGCGCACGATGCCGAACCAGTGCACGCGCGAGGCCAGACCGAGCGCATCGGCGCGAAGCCGGAGCGCGGCACACATCGCCCCGTCGCCGAACATCGCGAGCTGCGCGTCGTGGCCTCCTTGCCGGAGCGCGCCCAGCACCGCGAGCGCGCGGTCAGGCGACTTCTCGTGGGAGAGGCGGCCCACGTACCCGAGGAGCAGTGCAGCAGGATCGATCCGCCACTGCGCGCGGAGGCGGCCTCGTGCGTCCGCCAGCTGGGCCGCGCTCAGTCCCGGAGATTCAACGCCGTTCGGGATCAGTCGCGTGCGCTCCGCCGGGAAGCGCGCGGCGCCGCGCAGCCAGGCGAGATCGTCCTGGCAGACCGCAACCGTCGTGTCGACCAGGCTGCTCTTGGCCCACTCGAGACGGCGCGCGGCGGGGACGACGCGATAGAGGCGCGCGTCGCGCTCACGGATGCCGTGGCGTGTTTCGATCACGAGCGGAACGCCCGCGAGGCGCGCGGCAAGGCAAGCCAGGCGACCGGAGTGCGCATGCACGAGGGCGGGACGGAGGGCCGCGAGGCAGCGCGCCAATCGCGCAACGTAGAGGAGCGAAGGATCGCGCTCGATGCGCCGCACTCTCGCGCCCGCGCGGCGCACGGTCTCGATGAGCGGCCCGTCTCCCCCGACCACGACGTGGAGCTCGATCCGATCGCCCAGGAGTCGGGCCAGACCTTCGGTCAGATCGCCGACGTGTCGTTCGACGCCACCGATGCCCGACCCATCGAGCACCATCGCCACGCGGGTCGTTGGGCTGGGCGGCATCGTCGACCCCGCTCAGTGCAGGTTGAACGGTTGTGGAACGAAGCAGAGGACGAACACGATCAGGGCGAACACGCCCAGCGCGACCCGCCAAGCGCCGATCGGCACATGCTCATCGAGGGTGCGCGGGTGCCTCACTCCGAAGATCGCGAGAAGCGCGACCCAGAACCACCACCCGGGATAGAAGACCGCGTTGAGCGCCATCGCCGCCAACACGAGCGTCGCGATGGTCGCGCTGCGCTTGCCGGCCAATCCGTAGAGCACGTGCCCGCCATCCAGCTGCCCCACCGGCAGCAGATTGAGCGCGGTGACGAAGAGACCGGCCCATCCGGCGAAGGCCAGCGGGTGAAGCAGCACGTCATCGCTCTCGGCCAATCCGGGGAAGAAGAAGTGCTCGAGCCCGCGCAGCATGAGGGAGTCTCCGAGCGGGATCATGTTGGGGACACTTTGCGTGTGGACCACCGAGGAGAGCTTGAGCCCCCAAACCAAAGCGATCAACGCCGGCACCAGTCCGGCAAGCGGCCCCGCGATGCCGATGTCGAAGAGCACGCGACGATCACGGATCGTGCCGCGCATCCGGATGATCGCGCCCATGGTGCCAAAGAGCGACACGAACGGCAGGGGCACGAAGTAGGGCAGGCTGGCGGAGACGCGGTAGTGCCGGCAGGTGAGGTAGTGCCCCATCTCATGGCACAAGAGGATGGTCATGATGGCGAGGGAGTACTGCCAGTTGACCGTGAGCCAGGTCGAAGCGAAGGTGAGCGCGAAGAGCATCCCGGCGCGCATCCACTGTTCTCGCGTGATCGGTTGGGGCGCCGGGCGAGTCCACACCACTTCCGGTCGCCATCCGAGCCCGTCGCCGCCGAGGATCGGCGGAGGTGGCGGCGGCAGCGCTTCCCGACCGATCCCGAAGAGGCCGTAGCCCGAGACGATGGAACCGAGCCGCTCCTTCCAACTGCCCACGCGCGTCCCCAGTCCTTTCCGAAGGTGGTGGCTCGCGCGCTGCCGAGGTTGCATCCGGCGCGAGCAGTCCGAGAGACTACCGCCTCAATATAGCCAGGGTCGACGAGGGAGACAGCAAGATGCGGAAGCTCGAGTTCGGGATCGTCGGTTACGGCCGGTTCGGCCGACTGCTCGCGCGTGTGTTGAGCCCGCGGGGACGGGTCGCGGTGTGCGATCGATCACAGATCGAACTCGATCCGGCGGAGCGGGCCGCGGGAATCGAGGCACTCCCCCTGCCCGAGGTGGCACTCGCTCGCCTCGTTCTGCTGGCAGTTCCGATTCGCGTGCTCGAGGCCACAACGCGAGAGCTCGCGCCGCATCTCCGGCGTGGAACAATCGTCGCCGACACTGCGAGCGTGAAGGTGTGGCCGGCGCGCTGGCTTCTCGCCCACCTGGACCCGGAGGTCGAGGCGATCGCGACCCACCCGCTCTTCGGACCCGACTCGGCGCGCGATGGGGTTCGTGGATGCAAGCTCTTCATCGCGCCGCTTCGCCTCCGCCACCCGCGCGCGCTGCGCCGAATGCTGGACGAACTCGGCCTCGAAGTGATCGAGGCCACGCCGGACGAGCACGATCGGGAGATGGCGGAGACCCAGGCCCTCACCCACTGGCTCGGTCGCGGCCTCGAGGAGTTCGGCGCGGGACCGCGGAGGCTCGACACCCTGGGGTATCGTCGACTGCTCGAGATCCTCGAATACGTACGGCATGACTCGATCGAGCTGTTCCAGGATCTCGAGCGATTCAATCCGCACGCCGAAGCTGCACGCGCACGCTTCCTCGCGAAGCTCGAGGCGCTTCACTTGGCAAATCGCGCGCGGCGCGGCTAGGCAGGCTAGTGGAGGAGCAGGAGCTTCTGCACGAGGCTCCAGTTCTTTCCCGACGCGCGCACGAGGTAAGCGCCGCTCGGCAGGCGATTGCCCGCTCCATCGCGCCCCTCGAAGGAGACCGGGTGGAAGCCCGGGGACAGCTCGCCCGCGAAGAGGTTCGCGACGCGACGCCCGGAGAGCGCGTAGACCGAGATCTCAACCGCCTCGCGCGCCGGCAGCGCCAACCGCAGCCCGGCACGGCCGGTCGTCGGATTGGGGCCGTTCAAGACGAGCGCGAGCTGTGTCGGCAGTCGCGGATCCGCGGGCGTGTCGGCGCCGTTCAGCAGCGTCGAACTCCAGATGTCGTAGCCGCCGAAACCGCCCGGCCGCTCGGAGCCGAAGTAGAGCGTGGTGCCGTCTGCGCTGATCACCGGGTGGGTCTCGTAGTAGTCGCTGTTGACCAGTCCGTCCAAAGCGACCGGTGTTTGCCAGGCACCCGCGATCTTCTCGCTCACGAAGAGGTCGCCGCCGCGCGAGAAGTAAAGGCGCGTTCCGCTCGCATCGAGCGAGCCGGCGTACTCGTCGCCGGTGGTGTTGATCGGCGCGCCGATGTTGGTCGGCGCCTGCCAGACTCCCAGCACCTTCTGCGAGATCCAGATGTCGTGACCGCCAAGCCCGCCCGGACGGATGCGCGCAGTGAAGATCATGGTGGTCCCGTCGTTCGAGACGCCGGGCGCCCACTCTTCGGAGCCGACGGTCGAAAGCTGAGTCACCTTGGTGCGCGCGCCGAAGACTCCGGCGACCGCGGTCGAGGTGTAGAGGTCCCAGTCATTGCCGGTGAGGTAGAGGGTGTTGCCATCGCCGGTGAGGCTCGGCGCATAGTCAACGCCGGTCGTGTTGACGCCGCTTCCAAGCGAGGTAGGCAGACCCCAGGCTGCGCCGTTCCAGATGCTCTTGTAGAGATCCTGACGGCCCATCCCGCCCGGCTTGTTCGAGTCGAAGATCAGCACCGTCCCGTCGCCGTTCAGCGTGGCTCCGTATTCGTCGGACGAGGTGTTGATGGCCGAGCCGAGATTCGTGGGCTCACTCCACGCCGCGCGGCTCGCGTGCGGGACCAGCAGGGTGAGGGTCAGGAGTCCGAGGAGCCGGGTGGTGGAGCGGAGTCGCATGCAGCAACCTCCTCGCGCGGTCGCGATGGATCGAGCCCAGTTGAAAGGAACGCGGCCCAGTATATCACCCGGGCGGAGCTTTGACAGCCGCGCAAGTCGGTTGATAGACTCGCCCGTGCCGACTTTCACCCGGCACCTCGTCTTGCGTCGTCGTTCCGCCCGTGGCGAAGGAGTCTCGCGTGGCCAATCGGACCGGGTTCAGCATCTCGGAGCCCCAGCGATTCGAGGTCGCCGACCGGACCTTCTTCTTCATCCCGCGAAGTGGTGCGTTAGTCGAGGCCGATCCCGCCGCCGCCGCTCTGGCCGATCGGCTGCGCGGGCGGGATCTGATCGACGAGGCCGAGTTGGATGGCTTCATCGCCGGGTACTACGACGGCGCCGCCGCCCGCGAATCGGTGAAGGCCTTCTTCGCCTACGGCATCCTCGCCGGTCCGCGCTTGATGCAAATCGAGCGGCCGAAGATTGCCCCCAGTCCGATTCCGGTCAAGCACCTGATCGCTTCGGTGGCGCAGGCCTGCAATCTCCGCTGCGGATATTGCTACGCCGACTTCGGTCACTACCGGCGTGAACCTGACATGATGAAGCTGGAGACCGCGCGGCGTTACGTCGACTTCCTCCTCGAGAACGCGGCGGGCGCGAAGCAGGCGGTCTACACCTTCTTCGGCGGCGAGCCGCTCTTGAACTTCCCCGTGATCGAGGAAACGGTGCGCTACGCGCGGCAACGCGAACGCGACCACTCGACCCGCATCCACTCCGGCCTCACCAGCAACGGCACCCTCCTGACGCGCGAAATGATCGACTTCTTCGTGGCCGAGGAGGTCGAGGTCACGATCAGCGTGGACGGAAGCGCGTCGGTCAATGATCGCCTACGTCCGATGGCGGGAGGCGGCGGCAGCTACGCGCTGCTCGAGGAGCGGGTGACGCCGTTGCTCAAGCGGAGGCCCACCCCGGCGCGGGTCACGGTGACGAACCAGAACCTCGATCTGGTCGACACGTTCCGCAGCTTGGAGGCGATGGGCTTCTACGAGGCCGGCTTCTCCCCGTTTCGAGCGCCGATCCACGCTTCGCCCTTTCGCGCGCGGATCGCGAGCGCTTCGTCGACGGCCTGGAGGCGCTCTCCGATCTCACGATGGAGTCCTTGACCAGCGGACGGGTGCGCGGATTCAGCAATCTCTTGCAGCTGGTGCGGCAGATCCACGAGGCGGAGCGGCATGAGCATCCCTGCGGCGCGGGCATGAGCCTCCCGGCTGGCAACGCCGACGGCGAGCTCTACGCCTGCCATCGGTTGATCAACGACCGCGAGTTCGCGCTCGGCTCGGTCGCCGCTGGTGTCGATCGCGACGCGCAGGCCGAGCATCTCGAGCGTCTCCACGTCGATCAGAAGGCGCCCTGCGGCGCCTGCTGGGCTCAGGGTCTCTGCGGCGGCGGCTGCTACGCGGTCGCCAAGACCGAGACCGGCAGCAGTGCGCAGGTCCCCTTCGAGCACTGCGATTCGATTCGCCGCTGGTATCAGCGCGGCATCGCGGCCTACGCCGAGATCAGCGTCCAGCATCCGGCCATGTTGCCGCGGATCGTGCGCGCCTCGCGCACCCTGGAGTCGTACGAGCAAGCCCCGGTTTGATCGCGCCCTTGGGGGCGGGATGGAAGAACGAAGGAGGAACGATGAAGCCGGTGAACAAGCGAGCCCAGGAGATCGGCAAGCCCGAGACGCCTGAGCTGGAGGGGTACGCCTGCTCCAACTGCTGCGTCTCCTATGCCCCGGGCTGGGAGGTGAGCTCAGGCGGAGCACCGGATCCTTGCCCGTGGATGAGCGACCTTCACCTTTGCTACTCCGCCGGGTGCTATTGGGGCAACCAGGTGCCGGACCAGAATCAGTACCCGACCTGGTTCGACGCGTGCAGCCAGTTGCAGAACGACTGGGCGCAGCTCTGCACCGTACCCGACGTGTGAGATCGACCGCCCCTGCTCGCGACGCGACCGAACCCCAGGTGACCTGGTCGGAAAGGAAACCGCACATGCAGAGAGCCATCGCCCGTTCATTTCTTGCCGCGTCCGTCCTTGGCACCTTGGGCGCCGCCTCCGCGGATCACGCGCGCGCCAGCACGGTGCTCACCGCGAGCAACACCGTTCTCGTCCTGGACGGGGAGAGCCTCGCGACGCTGGCCAAGATCCCGGTGGGCGCGGCCGTCGAAGAGTTCGCCGCCACCCCGGACGGACAGCGGGTCTTCCTCTCGACCAGCCACGGTGTGCTCCTCCTCCAGGGATCGACCAACCGAGCGCAGTGGAGCCTCTCTGCTCCGTTGACCAGCCGGCCGGTGCAGAGCATGGCGCTCTCGCCCGACGGCTCGGCGCTCTACGTCCTCGACTACGCCGTGCGCGAGGCTAGGACCGCCGAGCGGGTGCCCGAGGAGTATCGCGCGCACCGGATCGACACCGCCTCGCTCGCGGTCAGCGACCTGGCGAGCTATGACGCCCGCGTCTTCGATCTGGCCGTGGCCAAGACCGGCGGTGCGCTCTTCACCTTGGAGAAGGACGCGGGTGAGCTTTTGGTGCAGACCAGCTCGAGTGCGTCGCCCTCGCGCGTGGCGCTCGCTCCGGGGGGCAACAAGAGCCACGGGATGTATCTGCGCCTCGTGACCGACGGCGCGCATGGACGCCTGCTCCTCCCGCAGCTCGGCGATCCCGGGAAGATCTGGGTGATCGACGGCGCAACCCAGAGCTCGACCAGCTGGGATCTGCCGAAGGCGGGACTTCCCGTGCGCGGCGCGGCGATCTCGCCCGACGGCTCGCGCCTCTACCTCTCCGCGCTTCAGACCGTCTGCGCGCTCGACGCGAGGGACGGCCACGCGCTCGCCTGGGGTAGCCTCGACGGCGCCTTCCAGCAGATCGCGGTGAGCCCGGACGGCGCGTCGGTCTACGTGACCGCGCCGGTCTACCAGAAGGGTGGCGGCGTGGCGAAGCTCCGCGCGAGCGACCTCTCGGTCGAGAAGGTGCAGGAGACGGAGGAGATCTCGCCCTACGCGATCGTGGTGCTGGATCGTTAACGCGGGAACGGCCGGCGCCCTCGCGCTCGGCCTTCTCCTCTCGGCCACTCCTAAGAACGCGCGCGCCTCGACCCTGGTCGTGGCCGGTTCGGAGGTGGCGCTGCTCACGCTGGATGAGCAGGGAGCGCAGCTCTCCCCCACGCTTCCCTTGGGCGGACTCTGCAGCGAGATCCTCCCGACCCCTGACGGCGGCGCGCTCTTGAGCCACAGCGCCGGGCTCACCCGCCTGCTCCCGGCGGCTCTTCCGACCGAGGCTCCGCGGCTCGATCCTTTGCTCACCCGGCGCAACCTCGACGGGTTCGAGCGGGACCGCGACGGCACGCTGTACCTGCTCGAGCATCCGCGGGAGGAGCACGGCGAGCCCGCCGGCCCTCACGCGATCCTTCGCTTGAGCGTCGGCGGCGCGCTCGACACGATCGCGACCGCATCTCCTTCGGCCTACGACCTGACGTTCGATCCAAGCGCGCGACGGCTCTTCGTCACCCACGTGTCGGGTCGAAGCGTGGAGTCGTGGGTCGAGTATCAGGAGCGTTGGGTTGCCGAAGAGACACGACGGGTCGAGCTCGGAGCGGCTGACGCCAAGGAGCGCGCGGCCGAGCCGAAGGATGATGCTTTCTGGCTGGCGCGGCTCCTCTTCCTTCCCCCGCACGGCGAGCCTTGGCTCCTGCTCCAGGGTCGCGAGGTGAAGCCGCGACTAGCTGCGCTTCTGGATGCTGGGGGCGTGCGCCAAGTCGCCGCCTGGCCCACCGCCTTCCTCGCGCGAAACGGTGTGATGAATCCAAGCGGCGACCTCCTCTATCTCAATGCCGGCCGCGCGATCTTCCTGCTGCAAGGCGGCGAGGCGATCGCGGAGCCGCGACGAATCGAGTTGGCCGCCACCGCGCTCGCGAGCGACGGCGACCATCTCGCGGTGCTCTCGCCCCTCACCGCCGAGCGCTCCGCGGTCGAACTCTGGGACCGCACGATGAAGCGCCGCCTCGCCAGCACGAGCACGCCGGGCGGCGCGACCGCGCTCGCGTTTCTGCGAGCGAAGCCGTGACGCCTCGACCTGAGCGTGCGCGCGCCGGGAGCTGGTAGACTCGCCCACCATGGAGGTCACCCGCCGGGATCGGGATCGAGACGGCGCTCGCGCCGGGGCTCGCGGGCTTCGCCGCTTCTGGCCGATTCTGCGCCCCTACCGCGGGCGCCTCGCGGCCCTCCTCTGTCTACAATCGATCGCGACCTTGGTCGGGCTGCTCAGTCCCTTCCTCATGCAGCAGGCGATCGATCGCATCTTCGTCGCGAGGGAGTCGCGCTGGCTTCTCCCGCTCACCCTGCTCCTCTTCGCCAGCTCGGGCCTAGGCCTCGTGCTCTCGGGGTTGACCGCGTACCTCCACACTGGGCTCGCGACGCGCGTGGCGATCCGGCTGCGCTTCCGCCTCTTTCGTCACCTGCTGCGCCTGCCGCTCGGCTTTTACGTGCGGACGCGAGTGGGCGACCTGCAAGCGCGGATGGGTTCGGACCTGGCCGACCTTCAGTCGTTCCTGACCGAGGTGCCGCTGGCCCTGGCCGGCACGGTGCTCACGCTGCTGGGCGTGATCGGCTTCCTGCTCTACTACAGCCCGCTGCTCTTCGCCCTCTCGCTTCTCTTCGCGCCGGCCGCCGGGCTCCTGCTCCGTCGCTACCAAAGGCGCTTGCACGACGATGCCCGCGGCATCCGCGATCAGAATGGCCGACTGGCCGCGCAGCTCCAGGAGGCGTTCCTCGGCGTGCGCTTCGTCCGCGCCTATCGCCTGGAGCTACGGGAAGCGCACCGATTCCTAGAGCGCAATCGGGACATCCTCCGCCGCGTGCTGCGCTATCAGGTGCTGACCACCGTGGCCTCGGCGGTGCCGGCCACCCTGATCGCGATCGGCACGGTGCTCACCTTCTATCTCGGCGCGCGCTTCGTCTTGAGTGATCGGATGACCTTGGGATCGCTGGTGGCGTTCGGGATCTACCAGGTGCGGCTCTATGGTCCGGTGCAGGGGCTCTTCGGCCTTTGGGTGCGGGCGCAGCGCACCAGGGCGGCGCTCGATCGCGTGACCGAGCTGCTCGACGAGGCGATCGAGCCGCGGCGCGGCGCGCGCCTCCCCGAGCTTCCGGCGCTCCAGGGAGAGGTGGCGTTCGATCGCGTTGCCTTCGCCTATCGCGAAGAAGCGCCGGTGCTGCGCGATCTCTCCTTTCGCATTCGCCCCGGAGAGAAGGTGGCGCTGATCGGCGCGAGTGGCGCGGGGAAAAGCACGCTGCTCGATCTTCTCTTCGGATTCCTGAACCCGGGAAGCGGCGCGATCCGCGTCGACGACCACGACCTCGCGCGCGCGCGAATCGGTTCCTTCCGGCGGCAGGTGGCGGTGGTCTCCCAAGACAGCTTCCTCTTTCACGCGAGCCTGCGCGAGAACCTCGAGTGCGGGCGGCCGGGCGCGACCCGCGAGGAAGTGGAGCGCGCGGCTCTGGTCGCCGGCGTGACCGACTTCGCACGCGGCTGGCCCGAGGGGCTCGACACCTTGGTCGGCGAACGCGGCACCGCGCTCTCCGGCGGGCAGAGGCAACGCGTGTCGATCGCGCGGGCGTTGCTCCGTCGACCACGCCTCCTGGTGCTGGATGAAGCGACGAGCCAACTCGACTTCGAGGCAGAGGAGGCGCTTCGCCTGGCCTTTCAGTCGAGCGGCGCGACGATCCTCGCGGTGACCCACCGGGTCGATCGCCTCGAATTCTTCGATCGCGTGCTCCACTTGGAGGGTGGACAGATCGCGTGGGACGGTACGCCGAGCGCGTGGGCGGAGCGGCGCTCCGGATCGGGCGAGCGTGCACCGCGCGGAGTCGAGGCGTGATGCGGGTCGCGTTGATCGACAGCGGAATCAACGCGGGGCACGAGCACGTGGGCGAGGTGGTCGCGGGCGCGCGGGTGCTGGCGAGCCCCGACGCGATCCAACTTGTCGAAGGCATCGAAGCGGCGCGGGACGCGATTGGGCACGGCACCGCCTGCGCAGGACTCGTTCGTTGGTTCGCGCCCAGCGCCGAGCTGATTGCAGTACGGGTCTTCGACTCCACACTCCGCGCTCCGTCGAGTCTCCTTCCCCTCGCCTTTCAATACTGCGCGCGAGTGCGGGCACGACTGGTCAACCTGAGCCTCGGCCTCTCCGCGAGCGAGGTGGAGGAGGAGGCGCGACAGGCACTCGATGCGCTTCTCGCGGGCGGAGCGTGGGTGGTGGCGGCACTCGGCCCTCGCGCTCGGCCGACCTGGCCCGCCTCGCACCGGGGCGTGATCGCCGTGACCGCCGACCCACAGCTCGACAGCGGTTCCTGGATCTGGATCGAGGACGGCTTCATGGACGAGGAAGGCGCGATCCACCCGCTCGTGGCCACGGCGCCATTTCCTCGCCCCATGCCCGGCCAGCCGCGCGAGCGGAATCTCGCGGGGGTGAGCTTCGCCGCCGCCGCCGTCACCGGCCTCCTCGCGCGCGAGGAGAATGGCGTGGGCGATCCCCATTCCCTGCTGCGAGCCGGGGCGCTCGAACGCTTCGCGACGCGTGCCGACTGGCTCGCCGCCCGGGGCGTGACATGAGCCTCCGCGTCGCGGTGCTGCAGTGCGAGCTCTCGCACCCACACACGCCGCCCCACCTCGGCCCATCCCTGCTCGTGTCGGAGCTGGAGCGACGCGGCCATCGCGTGCGTCGCCTCTTCGTCAACGTGACCCGCCTCGAGTCCTTGGCGGATGAGTTGATCGAAGAAGCAACGCAGCTGGTCGCGATCGACTCGATCTTTCCGCTCGACCTGGTGCGTCGATTCAAGGCGCGCCTCGGTGGGATTCCGGTGGTGGTGGGGGGCCTGAACGCGATCCCGGTCTTCGAACGCGCGCCGCTCGAGTTCGCGATCCTGGGACCGGCGCGGACCGCGCTCGCCGAGTTGGTGGCGAGGATCGAGCGGCGCGACGAGCATCGCGAGCACCGAGCCTGGCAGGCCGCGTTGGAGGAGGTCCCGAACCTCTTCTTCCGAGAAGTGCGCGGCGACGCGCCGACGGTGGAGGATCCGATCGATGCCTCGCCGCGTGCCGAGGGGTGGGACGTGGAGCGCGAGCTCTTCCCCTACGCGCCCCCCTTGGAGTGGGAGTACCGCGGACCGACCGGTCGACACCCGATGGCCGATCGCCACGGCGTGAGCCTGATCGCGGAGTGGGGTTGTCCCTATCAGACCCCCTTCCCCCTCCCCGAGTCGTGTCGCGAGGATCGCGTGAACTTGCGGCCGGCGAACTACACCGATCGCGCCTGGGCTCGCCTGGTCGAGACCTACCTCGATGACTCGGCCGCCTGCTCCTTCTGCATCTTTCGCTACCAAGGCTTTCAGGCGGCGCCGCTCGCGCGGCAGATCGAGCTTCTCCTGCCGCAGGTCGAGTCGCTCTGGGCTCAAGGGATCCGCTCCTTCGCGTTGCAGAGCGAGAGCCCCTTCCGACTGCTCGGCCCTCTGGTCGAAGCGCTGGTTGGCGCGGGGATGCGACCGGAGGAGCTCCGCCTTCGCACCATGGTGACGGTGCTACGCGCACAGGAAACGGCGATCGAAGAGGCGCTCGCCGCCGTGGCCGCGCGCGGCATCGCGGTCTCGATCACGCAGGTCGGCTTCGAGAGCTTCGTCGATCGCTCGCTCGCCCTCTTTCACAAGGGAGTGACCAGCCACGACAATCGCCGCGCCGCGCGCTTTCTCCGCCGCATCGACCGCGGTGGCGGCGGGCGCATCCGCACCGTGCACGGCCACGGCCTGATCCTCTTCGATCCCTGGACCACCCTGGGCGAGCTGCTCGAGAATCTGGAGGCGATCGAGAGCGATGCCCCCTTCCTCAAGAAGGCAGTGAGCCTCGACTCCAAGCTCTATCTCTACTCGCCCTACGCACCGGTGGCGCGCCTGGTGCGGGCGGCCGGCCTGCTGGTCGAAAGCGAGTACGAGTTCGGCCTCGACTATCGCTTCCTCGATCCCGAGGTGGAGCGTTTCCGCGAACTCTGCTCCCGCGGTCTCGCACCTCTGCTCGAAGCGGTGGGCCGGCGCCCGCTGGAGCCGGAGCTGCGCGCGCGCTTGGCGATCGAGGCGCGCTTCCGGTGGTTTCGCGAGCTGGCTTCGTCCCTACTCGGCGAGTCGCCAAGCGCGGGCCGACACTGGGGGCACGTGCTGGCCGAGGTTATTCGTGGGCTCGGCCTCGAGGGTTAGGCTCGAGTCAGAGGCCGAAGGGGCGCGCCAAGGTCGGGTCATCCAGCTCGAGCAGCGAGAGCCCCATCTCGCTCGGCCGAAGCCGGAGGAGCAGATCCCGCACCAACGCCTCGAGCTCCAAGGCGAGCGGCGACTCGAGTCCGGGCACGCGCAGTCGGTGCAGGATCAGGTTTGATCGCGCGATCGGGTGAAGCGGGTCGATCTCGATCGCGTGGCCGAAAGCCTCCTCCGCCTCTTGCCAGCGTTGGCGGGCCGCCGCGACCAGGCCAAGCCCCAGGTGCGGCGCGATGTGCCTGGGCGCGAGCGCGAGTGCAGCTCGGAAGTCGGCCTCGGCCTCGTCGCCTCGACCCAGGCGAAGACGGAGCGTGCCGAGCGCGACAAGCGGATCGAGCGCTGAGGGGAGCGCGGAGCGCGCGGTGAGGAAGTCTTCCTCCGCCTCGGCCCACAGCTCGTTCCGGAGACACGCGCCTCCTCGCTCGAGCAGCGCGCGGACCCGCGACGCAGTCCCGCCGAGCGCAATCTCCGGGAACATCGCGGCCAGCGTCTCGGGATCGCGCAGCGAGCGGAGCACGCGTTGAACTCCTTCGCGGATCGCCCGCTCGACCTCCGGCCCGCGCCGATTGCCGCGATGCCGCCTCACCCACGTGAGTGGCAGCTCGAGCATCAGAAACCGCCGCCGCCTGAGCACGCGCGAGAGGAACTCGTGATCGGCCACGCGCGGAAAGGTCTCGTCGTAGCCGCCGAGTTCCGCGTACACCTCGCGTCGTACCAGGAGCGACGGCCCGGTCACGAGCGAACCGTGGAGTAGGAGGCGGATCGCCGGGAAGCGATCGAGCGGCGGCAGCGGCGCGATCGACTGGGTCTCCCCCGCCTCGTTCTGCACGGCGTAGGCGGTACCGACGAGATCGATCTCGGGCCGCAGCGACTGGCATTGCCGCTCGAGCTTCGTCGGCGCCCAGCGATCGTCGTCGTCCAACCAGGCGATGGAGGCGCCTTTCGCGGCGGCCCACCCGCGGTTCATCGCCGCCGCCTGCCCGCGCGACTCGGCGCTCGTGAGGTGGCGCACCGCGTCTCCGAAGCTCCGGGCAATCGCGCGCGTCGAATCGTGACTTCCATCCTCCACCAGGAGGATCTCTCGCGGCCGCACGCTCTGGGCTAGCACCGACGCGAGCGCCGATTGGAGGAGCGCGGGGCGTTCCCCTTTCGTGAGGACGATGGCGCTCACATCGACGCCCGCCGGATCGACAATCGGTGGCACCTCAACCGGCGCTTCCGGCGCGGGCCGCTCAAGCAGAAGGAGACGGGCGCGAGGCAGCGTGATTTCTTCCTCGCGCACTCCCCACCCACGCAACCGCGCGACCCTCGCCACCTCTTCCCCCTCGGCCGGGCCAAAGATCTCGCCTGCTTGGAAGGAGAAGGGAGCCGGCAGCCAACAGACGGCGCGCCCCTCGCGCGAGACCGCGGCCAAGGCGCGATCGACCTGCGCTTCGATCGGCCCCGCCTCGAGCGCGAAGAACACGACCCTCGCCTCGCGCGCGATCGGATCGCCAGCCGAGACGCGAAGCGCGTCCATCACCGCCGCGGGCAGCGGACCGAAACACGCGATCGGCCCTCGCCACTCTGCAAGGTAGTCGAGCCAGTGCATCGCGGGTTCCTCGTCTAGGCCGAAGGCAGGCTGGGCCGGTCGATTCCGGCGGGCCAGTGTGGCTCGAGCGATTCGATTGCGCGCATCCACTGCTCTCGATTCCAGGGAGCTGCGGGATGCCCCATGAAGGTGAACACCTCCTGCGCGAGCGGCGCGCCCAGTCGCTGTCGCTGCTCGAGGCGAAGCGCCAGGACCTGTCGAACCACCGCCGACTCGTCGAGCATGCCGTTGGTGTGGGTGAGCGGGTCGGTCGAGAGCGGCGCGAACCAACCGCGGGAGAGGCGCGCAAAGTCCCGCGCCCTTACCATCCGCAGGGTAATGCCGTGCTCCTCCGGGCGGAGGAAGAGCGAGGTGCCGGGAAAGGCGAGCGCCGGAAACACGTCGGCGATCAGTCCTCGCTCGTTCCAACGTTCGATCCAGGCTCGAGTCTCGCCGAGCTGGTCTGGGCCTTCTCCCGGCAGTCCGACGAGAAAGCTCGCGACCGGACGGATGCCGGCCGCGAGCAGTCGGTCGCGGAGCGCGAAGACGCGCGTTGCATCGTAGGTGCGACCAGCGCGACGCCGCACCTCGGGCGAACCGCTCTCGAGCCCGAGCCAGAGTCGAAGTCGCGTACCGCTCGCCGCCACCTCTCCCAACGCGTCGACCGCCTCGTCGGTCAGCATGTCGGGGTGGCAGTCGACGTAGATCGGCCCGGAATCGCTCAGGCCGTGCAGCCGGCGAAGGAGCCGCGCGAGCGGGCGGCCGCCGATGAAGTTCTCGGGCAGGTAGAGCGGCACCCTGGCGCGCGCGGCGTGGGCGATCTGCACCTCGAGCGCGTCGTCCAAGAGGATCTGCTTCCGCGGGAAGAGCGCGCGATTGTTGAGTTCGCAGTAGGTGCAGGGCTTCGGACAGAGCCCGCGCACCACCGGCACGCCGACGAAGACGGCCCCGTGGGCCGGCTCGAGCAGCGAGAGATCGAAGCGAAGCGGCGGGATCTCCTCCTTGGCGAGCAGCGCAGGCACGCTGCGCGCGATGCTCGTGCTGGCCGCGGCTCGTGCCTCCTCTCGCGTGAGCAGGCTCGGAATCGCGTCGAGTGGAGACGAGCGCAGCGATCCGCGCGTCGATGGGTCGATCGCCCTGAACGACTCGAGAAGGCGCTCCATTGGAAGCTCCCCCTCTCCCAGCACCACCGCGTCGAGCGCCGCGCACTCCTCGAGCAAGCGACGCCCGAGCGACGCGGCGTGGACTCCTCCGAGCAGGATGAAGCGCGTCGGGTCGAGCGCACGGATGCGGGCGGCGACGTCGGTGGCGCCCTCCGCATAGTGGGTCCAGTGGCACTGAATGCCGATCACGCGCGCCGGGTGCCGCTCCAAGGCGACGCGGAGAATCGCGTCCCAGTCCTCTTCCAAGAGCGTGCCGCCGCGCGACTGCGCGCGCAGTCTGCCGATCACCGGCAGGCGGAGGAGCACAGGCTGCCACCCGCGATCCTGCAAGTACTCCGCGATCGCGAGGAGTCCGATCGGGACGACATCACCGACATGACCGAAGGGATCTCGCCCGGAGTAGAGATATGGCGGCGGGTGAATCAGCAGCGGTTCGGTCGACATCGCTCCTCACGCGGTTCCGAGACGAACGAGGCTAACAGTGACCGCGCGCGAAATCCACGGCAGAGCACGCTACCGCGTCTCGGGCGGCTGCCGCTAGACTGCGCCGGAAACCAGGGAGGCTAGGCATGGCAAGTTCGAAGGAGATTGCGGAGGTTCTCCGCACGGTCACCTTTCCCGGCATCGACCGCGACATCGTGGCCTTGGGCTATGTGAAGGATGTGCGAGAGGAGGGCGGCCGCTTCCACATCCGCATCGAGGTCTCGACCTCGGTAGAAGGCGCGGGCTCCGAGATCGAGAGGCGCACGCGGGCCGCGCTCGACGGCGCCGGCCTCCCCTACACGCTGGAATTTCAGGCCCGCACCAGCGCGCCGCGCACGCCGCCTCCTCCACCCGAGGTTCCGGAACCGCTGAGTGACGTGCGCTGGAAGATCGCGGTGGCGAGCGGCAAGGGAGGCGTCGGCAAGTCGACCGTCGCGGTTAACCTCGCCGCGGCCCTCGCCCAGTTGGGACGCGCGGTCGGCCTCCTCGACAGCGACATCTATGGTCCCTCGGTCCCGCTCATGTTCGGCCTCGAGGACGAGAAGCCCCAGGTCTCGGCCGACCGCACCAAGATCCGGCCGCTCGAGCGCTTCGGCGTTCGCACCATGTCGATCGGCTACATGGTCGATCGCTACACCCCGGTCATCTGGCGCGGGCCGATGATCGGCAAGGCGATGGATCAGTTGATGGGCGACGTCGATTGGTCGGGGACCGAGATCCTCCTCTTCGATCTGCCGCTCCGTACCGGCGACGTGCAGATCTCGCCGCGCAGAAGCTCCACCTGACCGGCGCGGTGGTGGTGACCACGCCGCAAGACGTGGCGCTGATCGACGCAGGCAAGGGCGTCGCCATGTTCGAGAAGGTCGAGGTCCCGATCTTCGGCATCGTCGAGAACATGAGTCACTTCTCCTGCCCGCACTGCGGCCAGCGAACCGACATCTTCAAGCACGGCGGCGGCAAGAAGGAAGCGAACCGCGTCGGCGTTCCCTTCCTGGGCGAGATTCCGCTCGATCCGGCGGTGGTGTTGGGGGGCGACGCGGGCACGCCGATCGTCGTGCGCGACCTCGATTCGCCCACCGCGCGCGCTTTCTTCGACCTCGCTCGTGGCATCGTGGGCGCGCTCGAAGAGGCCGAGCGGGGCTGAGCGCGGCGGGCCGGGTCGATTGCTCGGCGGTGGCGGGCGCGCGGCGCCGCATCTTTCTTCTGGTCGATCATCCGCGCTGGGCCCTGGCGTCGATCGCGGCGCGTCTCGCGGCCTGGCTTCCACGGTGGGATCTCGGAGTGGCATGCGGCGCCGCGGACGTCGGTGAGTTCGATCTGGTGCACCTCCTCTACCCTCCTCTGGGGACGGAGCGCGCGCGCATTCCCGAGGGGACCCCGCTCCTTCTCCTTCCACAGCGAGCGGCGCTGGCCGCGCTACCCGCGATCGCGCGCGCGCCCGCGCCGCGATCGATCACGGTCGGCGGCGTGCCTCGCGCCATCGTGCGAATTCGAACGCGCGGCGAGGCGCACTTCTTCCCGATGGCGTCTTCCTCGACGACTGGCCCCTTCGCGCGGACCCCGAGCCTGGCCCACTTCGCGTCGGGATGGTCGGGCTCTTAGGCGACGCGAAGGGATTCGATTCACTGCTCCAGCCGGCAGCGCGCGACTTGGGGCTCGAGGTTGTGACGCACTGGCGCGGCGGAGACGGGGGCCGCTTCCCGGACGAAACGCTCCTTCCTCCCGGCTTCATCGCGCGCCTCTACGCCCGCATGGACCTCTACGCCATGCTGAGCCAGAGCGAGGGCACACCGATGCCGCCCTCGAGTCGATGGCCTCCGGTGTTGCGCCGCTGGCGACGCCGACCGGCGCGGCGCTCGAGCTGATCGAAGAGGGGATCACAGGCTACTTCGTCGCGGTGCGCTCTCCGCGCGGAGTCCGCTCCGCGCTCCACTCTCTGCCCCACGATCGGGCGCGACTTCGCGAGATCGGACGGACTGCGCGCGCTCGGGTCCTGAAGGAGCGACGGGGCGAGGCGATGGTCGCCTCCTACGCGCGCGCCTATCGCGCCGCGCTGGGCGAGCCGGCCGGCCTGCTTGAGATGCTCGACCATGGCGGCGCAGTCGTCATCGTGGCCCACCCCGATGACGAGACGCTTTGGTGCGGCGGCCTGCGTCTTCTCCACCCGTGGCTCGATTGGACCTTTGTGGTCGCGACCCACTTCGCATCCTCGCCGCGCGTTCGGGAGCTGGCCTCGATCGCGGAGGAGGCGCAGGCAGAGCTCCACTGCCTCGAACTGGAAGATCGCCTGGACCGTCCGCTCGACATCGAACTGCGCGCACGACTGGAGGCGCTGCCCTGGGGGCGATTCCGCTTCGTCTTCACCCACGGCGCCGAGGGCGAGTACGGACATCCGCACCACCGCGCGGTGCATCGCGCGGTAGTGGAGCTACTGGCGCGCCGACGAGACGCGGGAGAGCCCACGCCGCGCCTCTTCTGCTTCGCGCCGTCGGGCATCGGCGAGTCGATCGTGCTTCCGCCGATCGTCGCGGCCAGGAAGGCGGAGCTGCTCGAGCGCTACCGGAGCGAGGGACGCCGCACGCGACTCCTGGCCCACGCCGCCCGGAGCCTCGGCCGAGAGTTCTTCCGCGAGGTCACACCGTGAGCCGATTGCCTCGGCCGCTTCGCATCCTCGCCCTCATGCCCCGGGTTGAACCGGGGCTCCGCGTGACCCCCGCGCCCCTCTTCTCCGCCCTCGGCGCGGGATTTGACGTGAGGTTCGCGGTGCCCACGCGGGCGGAGTCGATCGAGTCCCTGCTCCAGAACAGCTTCGGAACGGACCGCGCCGACTGGATCGCGCTCCCCGATCACGATCAGTCGATCCTGCCGCGTGGGCTGGGAGACTCACCGGTTCCGCGGGTCGTTTGGATCGATGACGCGTACGTCGCACCGGTCGAACGGCTGCGCTGGCTCCAGGCGGTGCGTCCGCGCCTCGCCCTCTTCACGCAGGGGCGTTGGGCGCGGTTCTACCGCGACGCTTCCGGAGCCGCCGCTGTGGCTCCCACATGGCGTCGATCCGCGCACTTTTCATCCGCCGTTGAGCCCGGCGGGCGCAACATCGATGTGCTGCTCTACGGCCGGCTCGATCCCCGGGTCTATCCCTTCCGCGCGCGGCTCGCGCGGCTTCTCCCTCGCCTCCGCCCACTCCGCGTCTGTCTGCTCGAGCATCCGGGCTACGGTGGCGGCGATGGCTGGAGTTCGCTGGCCGAGCACCTGCCGCGCCAAGGTCGCGCTGGTCGACGGGACGCGCCATCACCTGCTCCTTCGCCGCTACTTCGAGGTTCCGGCTCGGCGGCGCGCTCGCGGCCGGGAGCCGCTCCACGACTACCTCGATCGCGTCGAGCCGCTGGTCGCGCCCATCTCGCCGCGCGCGGCGATCAGGAGATCATCGACCGAATCCGGGCCGCGGTGGTTTGGGCCGAGCGCTCGAGGGCGGAGATTCACGCCGGCGCCGTCGCCCTGCTTGCGAACGAAAGCGTCGACGCCCGCGCGCGAGTGCTCGGTCGAGAGCTCGTGCGGCGGGCGTCGCCGAAAGAAGCGAACGAGGAACTCGACTAGGGGCCGGCCACCCAGTCGGGCGGGACGATCCGCACGTCGATCGTGTCGAGGTCGCGCCGGTCGCGCCCGCGATCACGTAGGCGGTGCCGGTCTTGCCGCCGGCGGTGAAGAGCCCGGCCTGATCGATGGTGCCGAGCACCTGCGGAATCTGCGGCACCTCGAGGCCCCACGGCGCCTGCAGCGTATGTTTCCAACCCCCGCCTCGAGGTCGTCGAAGAAGACGCGGCTTCGTCCACGTACACCTCGAGGTCGTCGAGATGCCAACCGTCGTCGGTGACCGAGACATCCGAGGTGAAGCGGAAGCGGAGCTTGCACTGGCCACCGAGCGCCGCGGTGAGCGGCAAGGTGACCGGCAGGTAGTTGGCGGCGCACCCGCTGTGCCGTTGTAGGAGGCGAGCTGCGTCCAGGCGCCCGCGTTCTTCTTGTACTCGACGATGCAGTAGTCGTAGCCCGGCTCGGTCGCGTAGTGATGGCGGAAGCGCGGCTCGGCGCTGGCGGCCGGTCAGGTTGAAGGTCGGGTTGATCTCGGCCGCGATATTCCGGTTGTTGCTGTACTCGCCGTTCGGGGAATCCGTAAGCGAGCGGTGCCCGGAGTAGGCATCCCAGAGCGTGTCCCCGGGAGCGCCGCCGATCATCGACCAGATGAAGGACGCGCCCACCACCTGCTGGTCATCCCCTGACCCGTTCTGCGGAATGCCGTTCGCCCTGTTGTTCCACGCTGTCGCGGTCAGCTGCTCGGTGCTGCGGCAGCCCGCCCGGTGAGATGCGGGCGCAGGCCCCATGAATCAGGTTGTTCCCCACCGGCACCTTGATCGTCACGTAGTCGACCGAGAGCACGGTCGCGTCGGCCGGGCGGCTTCCCGCGAGGCCGACGATGGAGAGGGCGATCGCCGCGAGCCAACGCGAGCGAGGGCGAGGGGTCATGGATGCCTCCGAGGTGGCGAGTGGGTCAAACTTCGCGCCGTAAGGGTACCGGCTCGCACCGGGCAGGTCAATCACGCGGCGCTGTGCTAGGTTCTGGCCATGTCGAAGCGTGAAGACCGCTCCCCTTGCCCCTGGAGGCAATTTCCTTCGTGGTTCGCCTGCCCGAGTTGACGCCCCTCTCGACTGGGAGCAGCTCTTCGGACGACCGGGGCTGCGTCGAACTGGAGCTGGGGCGGGCAAGGACTCTTCGTTTCTTCCGCCGCCGCCACGCGCGCGGATTCGAACTTCCTCGCGGTCGAGCGCGCGCCGAAGTACTTCCATCGCGCGGTCGAGCGATTGCTCGAAGCGCCCCGATGCAATGTCCGACTGCTTCGCGCCGACGCCTTCGATCTCCTGGCCCGCTGGATCCCGGCCGGCTCGGTGGATGACCTGCACGTCTATTTCCCCGACCCTGGCCAAAGAAGCGGCACGCCAAGCGTCGCATGCTCCAACCCGCGCTCTTCCGCGGCATCGCCCGCGCCCTCAAGTCGGACGGACGCTTTTGGCTAGGCTCCGACGTTCGAGCGTACTTCGAGGAGGCGGTGGCGGAGGTCGAGGCGATCCCGGCCTTCGCGCGCGAGGCCTGGCCGGAGGACGCGCCCGACCGCATTCACACGAGCTACGCCTTGAAATACCTGCGCGAGGGACGCCAGCTGCACTACGCGCGATTCCGACGCACCGAGAGCCCCTGCTAGACTGCGGCGGTCGCGCGGCGCGACGGTCCCGGGAGGAGGACGGATGGCGGACAAGCGGGCCGACTGGCACCAGTACTTCATGCAGATCGCCCGCGTGGTGGCGACCCGCTCCACCTGCGATCGGAAGCACGTCGGCGCGGTGGTGGTGCGCGATCGGTTGATCCTGTCGACCGGGTACAACGGGTCGATTCGCGGAATGCCCCACTGCGACGAGGTGGGGCACATGATGGAGGACGGGCACTGCGTCGCGACGGTGCATGCCGAGGTGAACGCGCTCCTGCAGGCAGCCAAGAACGGCGTGCGGATCGACGATGCCGAGATCTACGTGACCGCTAGCCCCTGCTGGAACTGCTTCAAGGCGGTGGCCAACGGCGGGATTCGGCGGATCTACTACGGCGAGTTCTACCGCGACGATCGGATCTTCCGCGTGGCCGAGCTGCTCGGGATCGAGCTGGTCGACTTATCGGCCGAGTGAGGCCGGTTTCCGCGGGACGCCGGGATCAAGAAGCGCCGCGTCAGGGACGATGCTAGACGAGGGAATTGGGAGGCCCGCCCCCGGCAACCAGCCACCGGGCGCGGCCTGAAGCGCAAGAGGAGGAACCGAGAGATGCAGTTCGACCCGTTCGGCCGACTCGATGACGAACCCGAGGAGGGGGGCGAGGAGACCGTCAAGGACAAGGAAAAGGACTCGGGCCGGATGTCGACCAAGTTTCTGAAGGCCCGCTCGATCCTGATCTCGGAGCCCATCTCGAGCCAGCTGGCGCAGAAGATCTACCAGCAGCTCATCCTCCTCGAGTTGGACGATCCGGATAAGTCGATCACCGTGTTCATCAACTCCCCCGGCGGTGAGGCCGACACCGGCTTCGGCATCTACGACATGATGCGCTTCGTGCGGCCGCCGATCCGCACCGTGGTTTGCGGGCTCTGCGCCTCGGCGGCGGTCATGGTCTTCCTGGCGGGCGAAAAGGGACAGCGCCTCTCGCTCCCCAACAGCCGCTTCTTGCTGCACCAACCATCGTCGGCCAGCATGGGGCAGGCCTCGACTTGGAGATCGCCTCGCGCGAGATCCTGAAGCTACGCGAGCGCTACAACGAGATCGTGGCGATCGAGACCGGCAAGAAGCGGGAGCAGGTGGATGAGGATGCCGACCGCGACTTCTGGATGACGGCGCAGGAGGCCGCAGAGTACGGCCTGGTCAATCGCGTCGTGACCCACCGCGGCGAGCTTGGCTGAACCAACGCGAAATCGCGCGGATACGAGAAAGAGGCGCGCCTTCCGGTGCGCCTCTTCGCTTTTCCGACCCAGGTGGTCGTGCCGCCCGGCGTCGTCAATCTCTCGTTCGTTTCAGACTGTGGAGCTGATCGGGATCGAACCGACGACCTCATGACTGCCAGTCATGCGCTCTCCCAACTGAGCTACAGCCCCGTCGGACGCGGCGGATCGTATCCGTTCGCCTTGTCCAGGGTCAATCCCTATCCCGGGTCCGCACCATCTCCTTGCTCCTCAGGCGCGAGGTCACTAAACTGCGCCTTCGCTCCGCGGCGGGACCGCCGCGAACGCGAGCCGGAGTGGTGGAATTGGCAGACACGCGGGACTCAAAATCCCGTACGAGTTGATCGTGTGTGGGTTCGAGTCCCACCTCCGGCACCACCTTCGCTCCCCTAGTTGCTCCCGCTCATGTCCTCCGGATGCAGACCGACGTTGGTCGCGATCTGGTTCCAGCCGAGCGGCTCTCGCAGGTAGACGTCGATGACGCGCAATCGATATCCCTCCTCGCGTCCCAGGCGGTTCTTCCCCGCGATCCGCGCGACGTAGGGAACGATCGCGATGTCGCCGTAGAAAATCGCGTCGAGCTCGAGGATGCGGTACTCCTGGAATTGCATCGAGGCGATCGCGCCCTGGGCGCCTCGCATGTAGGCATCGATCCCCTGACCGATCGAACCGGAGCGAAGGCTGAAGCCGCGCCAGCTGGAGGTGTGGGTGCGCCGCAGCATGGCGAGGTCCTTCTGTCGATAGGCCTCGAAGACCCGCAGGATCTGCTCGCGGATCGCCTGCACGTCGGCCGCGCGCGCGTCGGCGTTCTCCGGTTCGTGCGGTCCCCGCGCGCCGAGATAGCCGCGCAGGCGCCACGTCCCCTCGGCTCTTCGATAGGTGAAGATCGCTCGGCCGGAGATGTAGGAGGGCGAGCCATCCTGTCCCAGTCCGCGCTCGGCGATCCAGCGGGTGTGGACCAACCCGACGTCGTCCAGCACCTGCTGGCCCACGATCACGTGAACGAAGGAGGTGAGGCCGGCGCCTTCGGCGAAGAAGCGACGCAACGACTCCACGTCGGCCGGTCCTTCGGGCGACGGGTATCCCTCGACCTGCACGTTGTCGGCGACCAGATCCTTGAGACCGCCCGCCTCCCCACTCCGCAATCCCTGCCACACTCGGTCGGTGACCTCGAGCAATTCGCTCCGTTCGCCTGCCTGCTCGCTCATGATGGCCTGCTCCCCGTTGGTTCCCTTTGCGCGATGCTTGCTTCAGTCCGAGGCTCGCGCACCCGATGGAACCGGCCGGGTGCTTCGTCGCGCGCAACGCGAGCCCACGCGAACGTCGCGAGACTAGTGCCGCCCGTTCCGCGCGGTCAACTCACGGAGAGGTGCGTTGACAGGTCGCGGCCTCACGTCGAGACTGCGTGCGATGCTCTCCGTACCGATCGAGATTCGTAGCGACGAGCCGCTCAGCGCCCACACCTTTTGGAAGCTGGGCGGACCGGCACGCCACTTCGCCGAGCCTAATACCGAAGAGGAGCTGCTCTACTGCCTGCGCCGCGCGGAGGCGGAAGGTTGGCGCGTGCTCGCGCTGGGCGGCGGCAGCAATCTCCTGATCGCCGACTCGGGGTTCGACGGACTGGCCATCGCCTACCGCGGCGCGAGCGAGTCGGCGGTCGAAAAGGGAGAGCGGGCGCGTGTGCGCTTGGGCGCGGGCGCACTTCTCGCGCCGGCCGCGCGGCGCTGGGCCCGACAGGGTTGGGCCGGACTCGAGTGGGCGGAGGGAATCCCGGGCACGATCGGCGGCGCGGTCGCGGGCAATGCCGGCGCCTACGGCGGCGACGTGGCGGGTGCGCTCCGCTCGGTCGAGGTGTTGAGCGACGCGACCAGGGTGGAGTCGTGGACGGTGGAAGACTGCGGCTTCGCCTATCGAAGGAGCCACCTTCGCGAGCTGGGCCCGGGGCGCGCGTTCGTGGTGGCGGCGACCTTCCTCTTCCGACGCAGTGAACCGACGCGCCTGGTCGAGCGAATGAGCGCCATTGGCGCGGAACGCAAGGCGAAGACGCCGGCCGGTCTCTCCTGCGGCTCGGTCTGGAAGAACCCGCCGGGAGACCACGCCGGTCGACTGATCGAGTCGGCCGGGCTCAAGGGACTGCGCGAGGGCGCGGCCGAGATCTCGACCGTGCACGCGAACTACATCGTGAATCGCGGCGGCGCGCTCGCTTCGGACGTGCTTCGGCTGATCGAACGCGTCGAGGCGGCGATCGAGGATCGCTTCGGCGTCCGCCTGGAGCGCGAGGTCCAGCTGATCGGTTATCCCGAGAGCGACCGATAGACCTCGCGCTGGCCGTTGACCGGAAGTACGAGCTCCATCACCACCGCCGGGTTCTGCAGGCCGAGCACGGTCAAGGTTGCCGGGTGCACCTCCCCGAAGATGCCGATTCTTCGACCGGCGTCGTCGAGGATCCACGCGCCGCGACCATTCAGTAGGAACGGCTGATCGGTGGCTTCGAGCCGCAGCGGTTCGCCCCACTCGCGAAGCAGGGCCTCGGCCAGGGCACGGAGCTCGGCGAAGCCCGCGTGCGGCGAGACCAGGCCAAAGGCAAGTTGGCGCACCTCGCGCGCGCCGGTCTCCGCCTTGGGATCGAGATAGGTCACGTCGCCCAGCTCGAAGATCCGTTGCGGCAGCGGGTGATGTCGATTACGCGCGAAGGCGCCGAGCAGGCCGGGCAGAAGGCCGGTGCGAAGCTGGGTCTGCTCGTTGGTGATCGGATTGTCGAGCAGCACGGTCGCGGGGTGCGGCGGCAGGCCGAGGAGTTCGTCCGAACCGGCGGGTGCGGTCAAGACGAGGCTCAGGATCTCGTGGAAGCCGAGCCCCAGCAGCACCTCTCGCGCCGCCTCGCTCGCTACCTCGCGCGGGTGCTCGCGCCCCACGGTCAAGGTTGGCACCAGGGTGCGTGGGATCCGATCGTAGCCGAAGGCGATGGCTGCGTCCTCCATCAGATCGCGCTCGTGGAGGATGTCGTTGCGGTAAGCCGGCACCTCGACGGTGAGGGACGTGCCGCTCCGCTCGCGAATTCCGTGGCGCATCCTCAGGAGCAACTGCTCGAGCGCGCTCACGTCCAAGTCGAGTCCGAGGAGCGATGAGGTCCGCACACTGTCGATGGTCGCGATCTGCGGCGCGAGGTCGGGGGTGAGCCAGTTTCGGGTGCGCTCTTCCTGACCGGCATCGGCGCCGCTCGCGCCGACGATCTCGACCTGTCGGAGGACGAAGCTCGGATCGATCTCGAGTAGCGAGGTCACGAGAATGTTGAGCGTGCGGTGGACGATGCGCGCACCGCTCCCGGTCACGTCGACGAAGAGGCGACGCGAGCCAAGGTGGACCTTCGTCTCCTCGCTGTTGATGACCGGCGGCATGGAGAGAACCGCCCCGCCGATCACGCGGAGAATCGGATAGCGATCGAATCCCTTGAGGAGATGCGCGTAGTCGATTCCCTTCGGATGCTCTTCCAGAATTTGCGTGAGGGTGCGCACCCCCGCGTCGCCCGACAGCTTGGAGCCGAGCGGCACGAAGCGGAAGCTCGGGCTTTCGGTCGTGTACTCGAGCGCGCAACCGTCGACCGAAGGCAGGGTGCCCAAGGAGTCCAGGTCGTAGACGCCGATCGAGGCGTGCTTCCGATCGCGCCCCAGCGCCCAGTGCCGATTCTCCTGCAGCTTCATCAGGATCTTGATGCGATCGTCGTCGAGCGTGACGTTCTCGATCACGGCACAGGCGACGTGAGGCCGCAGGCTCTGCGCGCGACGCACCGACGGATCGACCCGCAGCTTGAGCGCGGTGCCCTGGGGCGTGTACTCCTTCCGCCCCACCTCCACGTCCAGCAAACCGCGGAGCCCGCGCGCCAGACCGGCCGGATCGAAGAGGTCGGGGCGCACCGCCAGGAGCTCCATCCGAATCACCTCGAGCGGCGGCAGTTCGCGCGTCGCACCGGCCACGTCGCGCAGCTCGCGGTCGCAGCGATCGCAGCGCGGCGGGACCTCTTCCTTCCCCGCCAACTCCATGACGAAGCCGCAGGCCGTGCACTGCGCGCGGCGAAGCGATGCGTAGCCATCGACGTCACAGCCGATGTTACCGAGCAGCGTGAGCAGTTCGTCGCGTTCGAGGTTCTTCCCCAGCCGCGACTTCAGTTCCTCGACCGGAATTCCGATCACCGGCATCGCGGCACCCCCTTCAACCACTCGGTGTCCGCGAGGTAAAGGTCGCGGATGTCCTTCATGTCGTAGAGGAGCATGGCGAGGCGATCGATGCCGAGCCCCCAGGCCAGGACCGGCGTCGTACAACCGAGCGGCTCGGTGACCTCGGGGCGAAAGATCCCCGCTCCTCCCATCTCGAACCAGTCCTGCTTCTCCTCGTGCCAGATGTACACCTCGACCGAAGGCTCGGTGTAGGGAAAGAACCCGGGCCGGAAGTAGTACTTCGAGAAGCCCATGCGTTCGTAGAAGGCGCCGAGCGTGCCCAAGAGCGAAGAGAAGCTGGCGTGTTCATCGATGATGATGCCGTCGACCTGGAGGAAGATCGGCAGGTGCTTGTAGTCGATCGCCTCGCGACGAAAGACCTTGCCCAAGCAGAAGACCTTGCGCGGCGGGCGCGGACTTCCGGCCAACGCGCGCACCGTGGTCGCGGTGGTGTGGGTCCGGAGGATGTTCTTCATCGCCTTGTCCGGATCCCAGCGATACTGCCAGCCGACCGATCCGGTCGTACCGCCATTCTCGTGCGCCGCGCGCACCCGCTCGACCAGTTTGGCATCCGCCGGCAGCGGCGTCTCACCCGGCCGCGCAACGTAGAAGGTGTCCTGCATCTCGCGCGCGGGGTGATCCTGCGGTTGGAAGAGCGCGTCGAAGTCCCAGAAGGAGGACTCGACCCAGGAGGAGGCTCCCTCGGTGAAGCCCATCTCGAGAAACGCGCGCCGCACGCGATCGATTACGAGCTGGAGCGGGTGCCGCTTCCCCGGATGACGCGGCTCGGTGGCCAGCGTGATGTCGTACGGCTTGAAGCGGACCTCTCGCCACTCGCCGCTCGCCAAGAGCTCCGGCGTGAGCTGCGTGACCTCCCGCTTCCCCTTCGCGCCGGCGCGCACCGCCGCCTCTCCTTGCTCGGTGAGCGAGAGGTTGCGGTGGGTCTTCTCCCGAATGTCGAAGAAGCGATTCTTCGGCCCATAGAGCGCGAGCACCTGCGAGCAATCGACGCCGGCCTTGGCCAGCTCTTCCGGCGTCATCCGGCCGCCGTCCGAAAGCACCTCGTTAGCCAGCTTGGGTGGATAGGGTTGTCCCAGCGCGGCCCGTCCCGCGTCGGTCACGCGCAACTCCGCACCCGCCTTTTCGACCCAGCCCAACTGGGTGGCCGGACGGATCGATTGCCCCACTTCCTTGGCGTCGAGACCGGTGAGCGACGGGAGCTCCGCCATGGTCGCGCTGCCGCGCGCGGCCAGCGCACCCAGAAGCTGCCACTCGGGCGGCCCGGCCGCGAGGTACTGGCGGCCGTAGTCGGTTCCGCTCCACTCGGCGTACGGCTCCTCTCGCACGTTGAGCAGCGCGAGCGTCGCCAGCTGCACCGCAGCGGCCGCGACCTGCGCTTGGTCGAGCCCGAGTTCCTGCGCCAACTCAGGTACGCGCACCTCCTGCGCGCCACGCTTGGCCAGCTCGGCCAGCACCCGCGCCTGCTCCGGCGTCAGTTCGACGCTCATGCTCCACCTCCGAAGGCATCGCGCATCCGATCGAAGAACGACTTCTGCACCTTGGGCGCCTCGTTGCCCACCACCCCTGCGAGCTTCTCGTACGCCTTCTTCTCCTCGCTCGAGAGCTTCTGCGGGACCGCGATCAGGACGCGCACGAAGAGGTCGCCCGTCTCGCCGCCGCGCAGCGTGGGCAGGCCCTTGCCGCGGAGGCGAAGCTGCGCGCCGTGCTGCGTGCCGGCGGGAATCTCCAGTCGCACGACGCCCGCGAGGGTCGGAACCTCGAGCTTGGCACCGAGCGCCGCCTGATGCGGGTGGATGGGCAGCTGGTGGAGGAGGTGCTGGTCGTGGCGTTCGAAGATCGGATGCGGTTTCTCGCTGAAGACCACGTTGAGGTCGCCGGCGGGACCGCCGCGCACGCCGGCATCGCCGCGACCGCGGAGGCTCATGTAATTGCCTTCCATCACGCCGGCCGGCACCTTGATCTCGATCGTCTCCGTTCCCTCGACGCGCCCCTCGCCGTTACAGGTGCGGCAGGGATCCTGGATCATCTCGCCGGTACCGCCGCAGACCGGGCAGGCCGAGACGTTGACCATCTGTCCGAAGAAGGAGCGCTGCACCGTCCGGACCTGTCCGCTGCCGCGGCAGTGCTGGCAGGTCGCCTTGCCCGAGCCCGAGGTGGTCCCTCGTCCGCGGCAGGTATCACAGGACACGAGCTTCCTTACTCGCAGCGTCTTGGTCGCGCCGGTGGCGATCTCTTCGAGCGTGAGCTCCAAGCGAAGCTGGCGCGTGCCGCCGCGTCGCTCGCGGCCCGGCGCGGGGCGATCTTCGTCCCACTCGAAGCCGAAGCCGCCGAATTCCTGCATGAAGCGGCGCAATGCTTCGGAGAGATCCACGCCGCCGCCGAATCCCTGGAAGCCGCCGGCGCCGCCGCCCGCCGCGGGATCGAAGGCGGCGTGCCCCATGCGGTCGTAGGCCGCGCGCTTGTCCCCGTCCTTCAGCACCTCGTACGCCTCGGTCAGCTCCTTGAAGTGCTCCTCGGCGTTCGCCCGATCCGGGTTGTGATCGGGGTGGTACTTCTTCGCCAGGCGTCGATAGGCGTTCTTGATCGCATCCGGATCAGCATCACGCGGGACCTCGAGCACCTCGTAGTAATCGCGTTTCGCCATGCCTCTCTCTCGTTCCTTCGGGTGAGGCTCACCAAGAGCCCAACGACCAGATTCGGGTCAAGGTATCGACCGAGGATCATCAGGGTCAAGCGCGGCGACCGAGTGCTCCCTCACTCGCCGCGATGACGGAGTACGGCGGAGAAGGTCAGCCAGAGGATGCGGAGATCGAGCCAAAGGGACCAGTTCTCGACGTAGTAGAGGTCATAGCGCGTGCGGTCCTCGATCGGCACGTTGCCGCGGAGGCCGTGCACCTGCGCCCAACCGGTCACGCCCGACTTGATGCGGTGACGATCCCGGTAATCCAAGACATGGTCCTCGAACTGGTGCACGAAGAAGGGGCGCTCCGGGCGCGGCCCGACCAGGCTCATCTGACCGCGCAGCACGTTCCAGAGTTGCGGTAGCTCGTCGAGGCTCCACTTGCGCAGGAAGACGCCGACCCGCGTGCGGCGAGGATCGCCCGATTGCGCCCAGACCGGCCCGCTCTCCTTCTCCGCGTCGATCCGCATGGAGCGAAACTTCACCATGGGGAAGGCGCGGCGATCGCGCCCCATCCGCTCCTGGCGGTGAAAGATCGGTCCGGGCGAGTCGAGTCGGATCGCGATGGCGATCACGAGAAAGAGCGGCGAGAGGAGCAGGAGGAGAAGTGCCGAGATCAGGAGGTCGACCGCGCGCTTGACCACGCCGTTCCACCCGGTGAGCGGCAGGTCGCGGAGGTGAAGCACCGGGAGTCCGTCGATTTCCTCCACGCGCACGCTTCGTCCCCAGAGAGGCAGAAGATCGGGGACGAATTGGAAGTCGAGATCGAGCTCCTGACACTGCTCGAAGACGATTCGAAGGAGCGCCGGATCGGGGCTCGCCGGCGCGAGGATGACGAGGTCGAGGGCCAGCGGTGCCGCCTCGCGTCGAATCGCATCGGCCGGACCGAGCATGCGACCGAGCGCCGCTCTTCCGTCCGCCCCTTCGCTCCCCGCGAAGTGTCCCACGTACTCGTGTGGATACGACGAGTGCGCGAGCGCTCCCACCAGGTGCTCGGCGATCTGACTCTCCCCCACCAAGGCGAAGCGGATCGGCCGCACGCGCGACCAGCGATAGACCACGCTCGGCACGAGCAGACGGCCCAGCAGCACGAAGAGCGCGGAGAAGCCCCAGATGAAGGGCACGGCCAAGCGCGAGAAGCTGGCGCCGCGATAAAAGAAGGAGAGCGCCGCCACCCCGACCATGCCGAAGAGCAGTCCGCGCAGGAGGTCTTTCGGGCGGTGCATGGTGCGCCCGCGCTCCAGGCGATACAGCCCCATCGAGTGGAAGAGCGGAAGCCAGACCAACGCGGTGGCCAACGCTCCGGCCAGATACAACTCGACCGGAGGAACACCCTTCGACACTGGAATCCAGCGCGTGAGGGGCGAGTGAAAGCGCGCCCAGTAGCCGCTCAAGAATCCGCCCGCGATCGCCAGAAGATCGCTCCCCATCCAGGTGGCCTGGAGCCAGGTGCCTCGCTTGGTGCGCTCGACTTGACCCATGGGCGCCTCGCTCAGCGCGCGACCGGATGCGGCGCGGGGGCGGTCACGAACTCCTCGGCGAGCCACGCCGAGACCTCCCGCTCGAATCGCTCGGGCCCGAAGCGGAGAACGCCGCTGCGAATCGCGCCCGGATCCCAACTCATTGACTCGAAGCGTTGGATCGCCGAGGCCAGCGCTTCGGCGGTCGGCGTGTCGAAGAAGAGGCCGCTCTCCCCCGGCCGCACCGTTTCGAGCAGGCCGCCGCGTCCCAAGCCGATGACCGGCGCACCGGTCGCCTGCGCCTCCACCGGCACGATCCCAAAGTCCTCCTCACCGGGAAGAGGAGCGCGCGGCAGCGGCGATAGATCTCGCGGAGCGGTTCTCCGGGGAGCCAGCCGAGGAAGCTCACGTTCTTGGGCGCGCTTCGCTCGAGCCGAGCGCGTTCGACACCATCGCCCACCACCATGAACCGCCGATCGAGCCGTCGCGCCGTCTCGATCACCAGGTCGATCCGCTTGTAGGGCACCATCGCGGTCACCACGAGATAGAAGTCCTCGCGCTCCCCCCCCGGGGTGAAGTAGTCGACGTCGACCCAGGGATGGATCGTGCGCGCGTTCCGGCCGTAGTAACGCGCGATCCGCCGCGCCACGTGATCGGAGTTGGCGGCGAAGCTGTCGACGCGAAGGTTGGTGCTCTGGTCCCATTGCCGGAGCTGGCTGGCGAGGACCGGCATCACCCGCGCGGGCAACCCGCGCAGGTGGCCGAAGTATTCCTGATAGCTGCTCCAGACGTACCGCATCGGCGTATGGCAGTAGCAGAGGTGCCGCGTGCCGGGGTGAACGATCACCCCTTTCGCCGCGCAGTGGCTGCTCGAGAGGATCAGATCGAAACCCCGGAGATCGAAGGCCTCGATCGCGGCGGGAAAGAGCGGAAGGTAGCGCTGGTACTTCTTCCTTCCGCCCGGCAGGCGATCCACGAAGGAGGTGTGGATCGGGTGGCGCTCGATCTCCGCGCTCACGCTCCCGGGCTGATGGACGAGCGTGTAGACCGGTGCCTCCGGGAAGCGCCGGCAGAATGCCTCGAAGACCTTCTCACCGCCGCGCATGCCGGTGAGCCAGTCCTGCACCAGCGCGACCTTCACGGTTCTTTCCTCGCTGCTTGCCCCTCCGCCCATTCAAGCGCGTCCAACTCGAGGAGAAGCTCGCTCAAGACCGCGTTGGAGATGAAGTACGCGCGCGGCGCGAGCCGAATTCGATCGGCGTCGACTTCGATCCACCCTTCCGAAACGAAGCGCGCCACCCGCGCGCGCAGCGACTCGAGTTGCGCGTGGGTCAACTCCGCCGCGAGCGCCTTCCACTCGACGCCGGCCGTCCGCCTCAAACCCAGAAAGAGCAGCTCCGCCACCGCGCCCTGCGGGGCGATCCGCTCCTCGTCCTCGGGGGCCACGCGCCCCTCGTCGATCGCCGCGCCCCAACGATGGAGCGAACGGGGATTCGACCAACGATGGCCGCGGTGGTGGCTGTGCGCGGCCGGACCCAGTCCGAGGTAGTCGCCGCGCAGCCAGTAGTTCTGATTGTGTCGGCTGGCGTGCCCGGGGCGCGCGAAGTTCGAGATCTCGTACTGCGCGAAACCGTCCGCCGCCAGTCGTCCGCGCAGCCAGTCGTACTGCGCGACCGGAACCTCCTCGTCCGGGATGGCGAGCTCGCCCAGGCGCACCTGCCGGCCCAACGACGTCTTCTCCTCCAGCGTCAAGAGATAGGCCGAGACATGATCCGGCGCCAGATCGAGGACTGCGTCGGCACTCTCGGCCAGGCTCGCCACAGTCGAACCGGGCCATCCGTAGATGAGGTCGACGGCGATGCTCGGGATGCCTGCGCGTCGGAGCTGCTGCATTGCGCGACTCACCTCGGCGGTCGTGTGGGGTCGAGCCATCTGCTCAAGCTCCAGATCACGCATCGACTGCACCCCGAGGCTCACCCGCGTGACACCCACAGACCGCAAGGCCATCGCCCGCTCTTCATCGATCGACTCTGGATTGGCTTCCACCGAGAGTTCGAGATCGGCGGCGAAGGGCAGCGTCGCGCGAAGTCCCTCGAGCAAACGCGTCAGCTCTCGCGCGGAGAGGAGCGAAGGGGTACCGCCACCGAGAAAGAGGGTTCGAAAGGGCGTCGCCCACTCGACCTCGCGCTTCGCCCGCGCTGCCTCGCCGAGGACGCGATCGACGAAGCGGGCATGCTCCGACTCGCGGCCGATCACGACGTAGAAGTCACAGTAGCTGCAGAGCCGGCGACAGAAGGGGACGTGGACGTAGAGTCCTGGTCCGAACTCGGAGCGGAGGGCGCGCGCGCCGGGGGAGTCGGTCAGCGAATCCACCGGAACATCCGCCCGGGCCGGAGCTTCTTCACCGTGAAGAGTTTCTGCGGGAAGGGCGCCTTGTCATCCCACAGGACCGAGAAGTAGGTGACCCATGCCTTGCCGCGGACCAGGTCCATTTTGACCGTGCCCCAGAAGCGTGAGTCGTACGACTGGTCGCGGTTGTCCCCCATCATGAAGAGGCAATCGGCCGGCACCTTGAGCGGCGGCATGTTGTCCCGCACATCCTGGCCGCTGTGCGGATCGCGATAGATCGCGTACGGCTCGGTCTTGGGCACTCCATCGACGTACACCTGCTTGTTGCGGATCTCGACCGTCTGTCCGCCGACCGCGATGCACCGCTTGATGTAGTCGACCTTCGGATCCTGGGGGAATTGAAAGACGATCACGTCGCCAGGCTTGGGCTTTCTGAGCCCCGGCAGGCGCACGTGCGTGAACGGGATCTTCGCGCCGAAAAACATCTTGTTCACGAAGAGGAAGTCGCCTGGGAGGAGCGTCGTTTCCATCGAACTCGAGGGAATCTGGAAGGCCTGGAATGCGAGCGTGCGGACCAAAATGAAGATGACGAGCGCCCAGACCAGAGAGTCGAAGGTCTCGCGGGCCGAGCTCTTCCCCTGCTGCCGGCCGCGATTCGGCTCCTTGAGCCCGCTCGAGTCGCGCACTGCGCCTGCTTCGCGATCGGCCGACATCACTCGGTGCTCTTGAGGAGGGCGAGAAACGCCTCCTGCGGGACGTGGACGCTGCCGATCTGCTTCATCTTCTTCTTCCCTTCCTTCTGCTTCTCGAGGAGCTTCCGCTTTCGCGTGATATCTCCGCCGTAGCACTTCGCGAGCACGTCCTTCCGGAGTGCGCTGACCGTCGATCGCGCCACGATCTTGCCGCCGATCGCCGCCTGGATCGCGATCTGGAACATCTGGCGAGGAATCAACTCGCGCAGCTTGTCGACCAACTCGCGGCCGCGGTCGTAGGCCTTGTCGCGGTGCACGATGATCGAGAGAGCATCCACCTGATCGCCGTTCAGGAGCACGGTGAGCTTGACCAGGTCCGATTCCATGAAGCCGATCCACTCGTAGTCGAGGGTGGCGTAGCCGCGGCTGATCGACTTCAGCTTGTCGTAGAAGTCGTAGATGATCTCCGAGAGCGGCATTTTGTAGGTCAGCTGCACGCGGGTCGGGTCGAGGTACTGGAGTCCGGTGAACTCGCCGCGACGCTCCTGCACCAGTTGCATCAAGCTCCCGGTGTAGTCGGTCGGCGTGATGATGCGCGCCTCGATGAACGGCTCTTCCGCCTTCTCGAAGTGGCCCGGCTCCGGCATCTCGGCCGGGCTGTCGACCATCCGTTCGTCGCCGTCCGCCATCGTCACCTTCATCGAGACGTTGGGGATCGTCGCGATGATGTCGAGGTTGAACTCGCGCGACATCCGCTCCTGCACGATCTCGAGGTGCAGGGGGCCGAGGAAGCCGCAGCGAAAGCCGAAGCCGAGCGCCGCCGAGGTCTCGGGCACGTAGCTCAACGCCGAGTCGTTCAGGCAGAGCTTGGCCAGCGCTTCCTTCAGGTTGAGGTAATCCTCGGTGTCGATCGGAAAGAGCCCGGAGTAGACCATCGGTTTCATCGGCTTGAAACCGGGGAGCGCGTGGACCGCCGCGCTGCCGGACGGCGCCACCGTGTCTCCCACCTTGGCGTCGGCAACGTTCTTCATGCCGCAAAGCAGGTAGCCCACCTCGCCGGCGTGGAGGTCATCGCGCGGCACCATCGAGAGGCGGAGGTTGCCGACCTCGTCCACCTCGTACGGAATGTTGTTCGAGAGAAGCCGAATGGAATCGCGCCTTCGCACCACGCCGTCGACCACGCGGATGTAGGCCACCACCCCGCGGAACTGGTCGAACGAGGAATCGAAGATGAGCGCGCGGAGCGGTGCCTCCGGGTTCCCCGACGGCGCCGGAACCCGCGCCACCACCGCCTCCAGAATTTCCCGCACGCCGACCCCCTCCTTGGCCGAGGCATAGAGAATCTCGTCGTCGCGCGATCCGATCAGGTTCTTGATCTGCTGGGCCACGTCTTCGGGGCGAGCCGCCGGCATGTCGATCTTGTTCACCACCGGGATGATCTCGAGCCCCGCCTCGAGCGCCATGTGCAGGTTCGAGACGGTCTGCGCTTCGATCCCCTGAGTGGCGTCAACCAGGAGCAACGCTCCCTCGCAGGCGGCAAGCGAGCGGGAGACCTCATAGCTGAAGTCGACGTGCCCCGGCGTGTCGATCAGGTGGAAGCGAAAGTCCTGGCCCGCGAGCGAGTGGTAATCCATCGCGATCGCGTGCGCCTTGATCGTGATGCCGCGTTCGCGTTCCAGGTCCATGTTGTCCAGGACCTGGTCCTTCATCTCCTTCTTGGAGAGGGTGCCGCACACCTCGAGGAATCGATCGGCCAAGGTCGACTTGCCGTGATCGATGTGCGCGATGATGCAGAAGTTTCGGATGTGCGAGAGGTCCATGGTCCTTCGTGCGTCTTCCCGAGTCCATGCGGCGCGGCGCCGCTCACTCCCCAATCGTCATCGCTAGGGTACGCGAAGGCGAAGCCCCAGCCGCAACTCTCCCCTGTCCCGATCCCCCACTTCGAACCCGGCGAAAGGCCGAAGGCGGGCGCCGCTCTCCCTGCGGCGGGGCCGGATTGCACCGGCCACGTTTTGCGGCTGAAACTGCCCGCGAAAATCGCCGAGCGCCGCGTCCACGTACGCATCCCCGAGGCTGAAGATCAGGGCGAAGACGCTCCACCAGGTGAAATCGTGCGCCGGTCCGCCTGGTATCGCGCCCGCCGCAGATCCAACTCCGCGCCGAGCGAGTCCGCCTGCGCCTTGTCTCTCCAGTCCTGTTCGAGCCGGTCGGCGTGGATCGCGCGATAGGCGAGATACCCCTGGCCGGCGCCCGCCCACTGCCTTCCAGTGCCGGTGGTTCGCCCACTGGCCCCAGCCCGGCACGAGCGAGGATCGAAGCACGTATGAAATCGGGCGCTGGGAAAAGGGGCGAAGGTCCCTGGTCTTCGGATCTCTGGCGTTCACCGTATCCGGCGCCGCCGGGACCGGGGTCGCGCCATCCTGCGCACGCGCCACGCACGCGACGAGCAGGAGCCCGAGGGCCCCGGCTCGCGATCGCCTCCTCGTCCGAGCGCCCTTCGAGATGGCGGGAACGTGTGGGAATCGAACCCACCCCGGACACGCGAGTGCCCGGCAAAGGATTTGAAGTCCTCGGAGCCCACCAGAACCCATGCGTTCCCCTGAACCGCGAGCGGCGCGAGGGGGCAGCCTATCGACCGGGCTCGGGGGTGTCAATGCCGCTAGCCGCGGCCGAACTTGCGGAGCTGGTAGTCGATCTGCTCGAGGTTGTACTCGATCTCGTCGAGCGGCTGCTCGTCGTCGATCCACTGGGCGACGGCCCCTTCGATCACGTGGGTGACCACCTCATCGGAGTACTTCGTCGGCACCTCGCGTCGCGCGAACTCCTCGCCATCGACCGCGAGTACCAGCGCGCGCGGCTTGGCCTGGAGGTGAATGGTGATCTCCCCTTCCTCATGCTCGAACTCGGCCAGGAGAAGGGCCTCCGAATCCAGTTCGCGCTCCAGCTCGTGCATCAGCTTCGCCTCCTCGCGATGATCTCCAACTCGACCCGCGCGCCCTTCGGCAGGCCGGCCGCGGCCACGGTCGAACGGGCCGGATAGGGTGGCGGGAATGCCTCTCCGTAGAGGGCATTCACTCGGGAGAAATCTTCCATGTCGGCCAGGTAGAGGGTCGTCTTCACCACGTCGGATAGATCGAAGCCGACGGACGAGAGCAGCCCCGCGACGTTGGACAGGACCTGCCGAAACTCCGCCTCGACGCCCCCTGTCACCATGCTGCCGCTCTTGGGGTCGAGGCCGATCTGCCCGGAGCAGAAGAGGAATCCGCTCACTTCATCGAGCACCGCCTGGGAGTACGGCCCGATGGCCGCGGGCGCCTGATCGGTTTGTACCACCTTCTTCATCCTACGATTCCTCCCGCCTGAAATGCGATCCGCGTGATCCCATGGGCGAGACCCGGTTCGGGATCGCGCGATCGAGGAGACGGCCGACCCGGCCGCCGCTATTCCACCGTGACGCTCTTGGCCAGGTTGCGCGGCTGGTCCACGTTGCAACCGCGCAGCACCGCGATGTGATACGAGAGGAGTTGTAGCGGCACCACCGACAAGAGCGGCACGAAGGGATCGATGGTGTGCGGAATCCAGACGACGTGGTCCGCGCGCTCCCGCACCGCTTCGTCTCCTTCGGTCGCGATCGCGACGATCCGCCCGCGGCGCGCGCGCGAACTCGGCCATGTTGTTCAGAACCTTGTCGTAGGCCGAGTCGCGCGTGCAGAGGAACACCACCGGCATCTTCTCGTCGATGAGCGCGATCGGTCCGTGCTTCATCTTCCGCTGCCGGATATCCTCTCCGCGTGCACGTAGGAGATTTCCCTTGAGCTCAGCGCCCCTCGAGGGCGACCGGGAAGTTGTAGCCACGCCCGAGATAGAGGCAGTTCCTGCACCTTGTGATAGGCGCGATCTCCATCACCTGGGTCTCGGCCTTCAGGATGCGCTCCATCTCGCCCGGGATCGCCTTGAGCTCGCGGATGAGCGCGCGGCCGGCTCGGCCTCGAGGCCGCGCAGGCGGGCCAGGTAGATGGTCAGGACCGCCAGCACCGCCACCTGGCTGGTGAAGGCCTTGCGCTGGCCACGCCGCCGATCTCGACCGGCGTGGACAGATTCCGCCGTCCGCCTCACGGGCGATGGTCGACCCGACGGTGTTGCAGAGTTCCGGAGAGCCTGCGCCGCGCCGCTGCGCCTCTCGCATCGCGGCGAGGGTGTCGGCGGTCTCGCCTGACTGGCTGATCACGATGACCAGATCCTTCGGGCCGATGACCGATCGCGGTAACGGAACCTGAGGCGTACTCGACCTCGACCGAATGCGGCGGCAGTACTCCTCGAGCATGTACTCGCCGATCATGGCGGCGTGCCACGAGGTGCCGCAGGCCAGCATCACGATGCGGCGTCGATGCCGGCGAAGCTCCTCGTCGGCGCAGGTTGAGTCCGCCGAGGTGCGCTTCGCCGGAGGTCTCGGAGCAGGCGGCCGCGGATCGCGTTCTGGATACAGCGGCTGCTCGAAGATCTCCTTCAGCATGAAGTGAGAGAAGCCTTTCAATCTGGGAGAGCTCCCACGTGATCTCCTCGATCTCGCGATCGACCGGGATCTCGTTCAGAGTCCGCGTGCGGTAGCCGCGCGAGGTCAGGATCACCATCTCCTCGTCGCCGAGGTAGAGCACCTGCTTCGTGTGCGCGAGCATGGCGGGAGACGTCGGAAGCGAGAAAGTACTCGCCGTTCCCGATCCCCACGACCAGCGGCGAGCTCCTTGCGCGCGCCCACCAGCTTGTCCGGCTCGAGGTCCGAGATCACCGCGATCCCGTAGGTCTCCTCGACCAGACGGAGCGCGGCCGCGACCGCCTTCTCCAAACTTCCGTCCCAGTATTCCTCGATGAGATGCGCGAGCACCTCGGTGTCGGTCTCGCCGCGGAACTTGTGTCCCTTGGCCTTCAGCCTCTCGCGCAGACTCTCGTTGTTCTCGATGATGCCGTTGTGAACCAGGGCGAAGTGCCCGCGGCAATCGAGGTGCGGATGCGAGTTGACCTGATTCGGTTCGCCGTGGGTGGCCCAGCGCGTGTGCGCGATGCCGAGGTGGCCGTGAGGGGGATCGCCGCTGACCAGCGATTCCAGATTCGCGATCTTGCCGACGTCCTTCTGGACGACGACGCCCTTACCATTCACCACCGCGACCCCAGCGGAGTCGTAGCCGCGGTACTCCATGCGCTTCAGACCATCCATCAGGATGGGTACCTTCGGTCCGGTGTAGAAGCACGATTCCGCACATGTCGTCCTCCTCCTGGTCCGCGGTGGTCGGCCTTCGATGCCGAGCCAAGGGCGCGGTGTCGCCATCGATCCGCAGCCCGCTCCATCCTACGCCTAGGCTCGCACGATCTCCCTGGAGTTGGCGCACGCGATCCTGGGCCATGGATTGACTCGGCGTCTCCACGACGATGCGCATCGATCGGCTCGGTGTTCGAGGCGCGAAGGTGCACGGCCGTCCGCCAGTCCCCAACGGAGGCCGTCGCGCCGATCCGAGGGCTCCCCAAGAGGCGCGCGAGCGCCGGCTCCAACGTCGCAAGTCTATTCCTCGGTAAGGGAAAGCTTCTTGACCATAACCTCGGCGGGGAAGCGGCCAGGGCGCGAAGGCCGCCGGCACGGTCGCCTCGGCCTCGGCCAGGAGGGCGATGCCGACCGCCGAGTCTCGGCCGAGATGCGAGCGCGGGTCGGATCACTCCCCTGTTCCCTCGCCCCCGATCAGCGCGCGGTTGGCCTTCATCGCGGCCACGACGTGCGCTTCTCCCACCGGAGTGGAGGGACCGGAAGATTGCCGGAGGCCGCCTCGACGCGGGTCGAGGGAGAGATTCGTCACCACCGTGCCCTGAGCCTCCGCCTCGCTCCGGGCGCTCACGACCAGGGAAGGGTCCACTCCTCCCGATCACCGAGCCCTGTCACCGTCGCCCGGCAAGGCGATGCCGAGTCGATCGGCGTCTGGATCGACCATGGCGAGTAGCGTGGTCCTGCGGGCACCGAAGGGCGATCCGCTCCAGCGTCTCGGCGCGGTGGTGGTCGGTTTCTGGATCGGCCGGCAGGTCCCCGCTCGTTTCCAGGTGACGTCCGCTGAGGACGATCCCGAGGCGCTCGGTGAGGCGCGGCAGAAGCGCCCCGCCGGCGCCATGGTGGCCGGTTTCGAGAACGAGTGATTTTCGCTCGACGCACCCGCTCGACGTCGACGAGCGCCAGGACTGACGCGAGGTGCAGGTCCAGCGCCCCGCGTGGCGAGCGCGCTCCCCCGAGAAGTCTCCGAACCACGGAATCCCTGGGTACCTGAATCATGGATGAACGAAGCGCGAGAAAGCGCTCGGGTGAGAGGAAGTTCGCCGTCGTGATCGACGAACTTGAGGGCGTTCCAGGCGGGCGGATTGTGGCTGGCGCCCAGGATGACCCGCCCGACGCGCCCCAGACCTCGACTGCCAGCTGCACCGTGGGGGTCGGGACGATGCCGACGTCGAAGACCTCGCGTCCGACGGAGGAAGACCGCCGCGGCCCCGAGCGCGAGCACCCTCGCCGCTCGGCCGCGAATCCCGCCCCACCACCACCGGTCCGGGCGGCAGGATCTCGGCGAGCGCGGCAGCTCCAACGACTCCACGACGAGCGGATTGAGTTCGGGCCCCACGGATCCCACGCACGCCCGAGACGCTCACCATCAGCGCGCTGCGCCGACTTCCTCAAAACGCGACCGACCAGGACCCTGATGAGACGCCAAAACCCACGCGGGGATCGACCGAAGGTCAACCTGCGTGGAAAGATGGAGCCGGTGAGCGGAATCGAACCGCCGACCTGCGCATTACGAATGCGCTGTCACCGGCTGAGCTACACCAGCGCCGATGCACATGGTGCCACCTCGCGGACTCGAACCGCGGACACCAGATTTCAGTTCAGTGCTCTACCAACTGAGCTATGCGGCACCTCGAACTCGTTGCCGTTTCTAAACGGCGAGGCCTGGGGTCGCTGTTTCCTGCCCGGCGCGCCCCGGCGTCGGTCAGGCGGCGCGAGCGCGAACGGAGCGCCCCCGCCAGGGTCGCCTTGAGCTCGGCGGTGTCCGAAGACTCGACGACGTAGCCATCCGCGGACCAGGGCGAAGTCGGACTGTACCCAGGATAGGCGGAGTTGAGCACCACCGTGCCCGGGCGTGGCTCTCCAGAGATCTCGAAGCAGCGCCTGAGCCTGTTCCCGACCTGGGAGCCGAATGTCGAGCACGCATCGCCGGGCGGATCGCGCTTCACCTCCTCGAACGCGGCCCGCGCTGCTCGCGGCCCGAACGTCGTATCCTCTCTCGGCGAACTCCGCTTCATAGAGCCGCCGAGACCCGGGTCGTTCTCCACGATCAGAAGCTTCTGCATCGGACTTTCCCGAGCGGCGCCGCGACGCGGGCCGCGCCCAGACTTCAAAGGTTTCGCCGGGGCTCAAGCTTTCGCGCATGCACCAGGCGGCGCGGCGCCGCCGGTCGCGCGGCCGCCGCCCGTCGTTCTCGGCCGAACTTCCTTCGTTCCTGGTTCTCGCGGATTGGGAACGACACGGTGAAGACCACGCTCCAGCGATCGACGCCGGTCCGGATCTGAATTTCCCCGCCGTGGTCCTGCACGATTTGCCGCGCCACCGCGAGCCCCAAGCCCGTCCCGCCCGGCCGCGTAGTGGCGAAGGGGACGAAAAGGCTCTCGAGCGCCTCGCCCGGAATCGGTTCGCCGTCGTTGGCGATCTCGATCCGCACGTCGCCGTCGACGCGCGCGGTGCGGATCAGGATTCGATTGCCCTCGGAGACGGCGTCGAGCGCGTTGCGGAGGATGTTGAGCAAGACCTGCTTGACCTTATCGCCATCGAGGAGCACGAGAGGCAGATCGCGCTCCGCCTCGTCCAGGATGGCAACGCCTTTCCGCCCGGCCGCCTCGCGCACCAACAGCAGCGTCTCCTGCACCAGGCCGTTGAGGTCGAGATTGGAGAGGCGCGGGCGGCTCAGGCGCGCGAACTCCAGCTGCTCGGTCAGGATCGACTCGAGCCGCTCGATCTCGCGCACGATCAGCTCGGCGTGCTGCGCGTTGGGATCGTCGCTCGGCAGCGCTCGCTGAATGCGCCGGGCGAATCCGCCGACCGCGGAGAGGGGATTCCGGATCTCGTGCGCGACCTTGGCGCTCATCTCCCCGAGTGCGGCCAGCTTCTCCGACTGCAGGAGGAGATTCTGAGCCTCACGCAGCCGTCGCTCGGTCTCCTTCACCTGGGCAAAGAGCTGCGCGTTCTTGACCGCGACCGCCGCCTGCGCGCCGAGGATCGCCAGGAAGTCGAGGTCGGCGCGGTGGAACGCGTCCCCTTGGCGCTCTCCACTCACCTTGCCGCCGACCGCGAGCACTCCGACGGTGCGGTCGAAGGCGACCAGGGGCACGAGCAGCGCCTGGCCTGAGATTGGCTCGCCCAGCCGCGGTGTGCGCGGCTTCTGCTCGAGCGAACATTGGGCGGCGTGCGTTCCGAGGGCGTTTCGCGTGAGCGGGTCTCCCGCCGCTGCCCCCCAGGCCGCGAGCAAGCGGAGCTCCTCTTCTGGACCATCGGCGACCCAGGCCAGGGCCCAGCTCGCCTCGACCGCGCGCGCCGCGGTTCGCGCCACCAGCATGAGCAGGTCTTCGAGATTGGTGGCGGTCAGGATGCTGCGGGAAATCATCTGCACGGTCGACATCTCTTCGAGTCGCCGCTCGAGTTGCGCCCGAAGACGGCCGCGCTCGAGAGCAATGCCGGCGTGGTAGCAGAAGCCGAGCAGCAACTCGTCGTCGATCGAGAGATCGACGCGGGCGGATCCCGGTGCCGGCGAGGAGTCCGCCGTTCCGGGCCGCGCCGCGATGATCTCGTCGCCCCGGAGAGCGAGGAGCGCGATCGCGCCGCGCATTCCGCGGAGCAGTAGGAACCGCCACTCCCCCGGGCCCAACGCCGCGGCGATCTCCGGTGACTCCGAGAGAACCCGCTCCCAATGCTCGAGCTCCTGCTCGGGGTTTTGCCCCGCCTTGCGCTCGGGCCACGCCATGCGAAGCGCGCGCACGCGCCGAGCCAGCTCGGATGGTTCGTCCCGCAGGAGCAGGAACTCCGCGATCGACTCGGGGAAGTGATCGACCAGCTCCCACACCCGCCGCGAGAAGGTGCGCTCCTGCCGCGCGCAGGCGTCGACGCCGACCAACTCGTTGCGGTCATCATGGCGAAGAAAGAGCGCGGCCTCCCTGAAGTCGTAAGCGTCGGCGCTGGTCAACGCGCCCAGGGTGGCCGAGGCGACGGGGCCGAGGTCGTTCAGGCCGTGCAGAAAGGTCGAGAGCCTCAGCAGCGCGAACATTCGCTGCGCGTGGTCTTCGAGCCCTTTGATAGACTGCGCGTCGCCGCGCGGAGCCGCGTTGGCGGCAATGCGATCTTCGCTCATGACATTCTTCCTGGCCTAGCCGGTGAAGACGACGGACGCCTCTCGATGCACATGCGGAGCGCCGTCGGGATCAACGCAACGAGGGGAGCGCGATGGGATCGGGCTTCGGGTGGTTTCAGAAGGGACCGGCGCCGGAACGATCGGGTCCGGGCGGCGGTCCGGGAGGAAGCATGGACAACGGGGCGCCGCAGCAACTCAAGCTGTCGATCGACGCGACCGGGGCCGAGGGGATCTACTCCAACCTGGTCGTGCTTGCGCACTCCGCCTCCGAGTTCATCTTGGACTTCACCCGCGTCCTGCCGGGAAACCCCACCGCCAAGGTCTACGCGCGGATCATCATGACGCCGCAAAACGCCATGGGCCTGCTCAAGACCCTCGAGGCCGACATCGCGCGCTATGAAAGCCAGCACGGCAAGATCCGGGTTGGGAATCCGGGTGACCCTAAGCCCGGTATCGGCTTCAAGTAGTTCGACCCGCAATTCTTTCCCGCTCCGGAAGGAGAATCCAACGATGCGCGCGGTCCGGCTGTCGATCCGCGGTCAAGAGGCGCCGCCTAGCCCGATTCGGAAGCTCGTTCCGCTGGCCGAGGCGGCCCGGGCTCGGGGGGTCAAGGTCCACTCGCTGAACATCGGCCAGCCCGACATCGAAACGCCCCCCGCCATGTGGGAGGCAGTCAAGGCTCACCCGAAGGTCCTCGCCTACTCGCACTCCGCCGGCATCCCCGAACTGCGCGCCGGTCTCTCTCGCTACTACGCGCGGCACGACATCGACATGACCGAGGAGGAGATCCTGGTCACCTCGGGCGGCAGCGAGGCCATCCTCTTCGCGCTCGCCTCGATCACCGATCCCGGCGACGAGGTGCTCATTCCGGAACCGCTCTACGCGAACTACCTCGGCTTCTCGCGGCTCCTCCAGGTGCGCGCCGTGCCGATCCCGACGCGAGCGGAGAACGGGTATCACTTGCCGGTGCGTGCGGAGTGGGAAACGAGGCTGACCGCGCGGACCCGCGCCATTCTCTTCTCCAACCCGGGCAACCCGACCGGCACGGTCTACGAGTCGGCCGAGGTGGAGATGCTCCTCTCCCTCGCCGCGGAGTGGGGCCTCTTCCTGATCGCCGATGAGGTGTACCGCGAGTTCTGCTACGACGGCCGGCGCCACCAGTCGGTTCTGACCTATAGGCAGGCGCAGGACCGGATCATCCTGGTGGACTCGATCTCCAAACGATGGAGCGCTTGCGGCGCACGGATCGGTTGCTTGGCCACCAAGAACGCGGAGGTGCGGAAGGCGTCTCTCGCCTGGGCTCAGGCGCGCCTCTCCCCTCCCGGCATGGGCCAGTTGATGGCCACCGCCGCGGTCGATCTTCCGCCCAGCTACTACGAGGCGATCGTCAGCGAATACCAGACCCGACGCGACGCGGTGATGGAAGAGCTGGCCCGGATTCCCGGTGTGCAGTGCCAAGTGCCGCGCGGCGCCTTCTACGTCATGGCCACCCTGCCGGTGAAGGACTCGGAGCGCTTCGCCAGCTGGATGCTCGAGAGCTTCGCGCACGAGAACGAGACCACCTTCGTCGCCCCCGGCAATGGTTTCTACGCCACTCAGAACGCCGGCCAGCGCGAGGTACAGATCGCCTACGTCTTCGAGGAGGAGCGGCTGCGCCGCGCGATTCAGGTCTTGGGCCGGGGTCTGGCCGCCTTCCCCGATCGCGATTGAGTTCGGCGCTCGGGGCGTGACCGGCCACGCCGGGGTTCGGTTCGTAGCAGATCGACGAGCGAGCGGGCTGCGCGGCTGAGCGGCGCACCACGACGAACCGCCAACGACGAACCGCGTCGAAGATCGAACCCCACGACCTGGATGAGTTCGAGTTGCGCTTCACGCAGCTCCCGCGCTACCGCGCGCGCCGGCAGTGCCGCCACGCCCAGTCCGGCCTTGACCAGCGCCTTGATCGCCTCGGGGCTCGAGATCTCCATCTCGGTGCGAAGCGCGACGCCGTGCCCCGCAAAGAAGGTCTCGAGCGACAGGCGGGTGACCGACTCTCGCTTGTGATTGAGCCAGGGCTGCGCCGCGACCAGTTCCGCGGTCACCCGTCGCTTCGCGGCCAAGGGATGCCCATGCGCCGCCACCACCACGAGCGGATCCTCGAAGAGCGGCGAGAGCTCGAGTCCCGCGGTCGAGACCGGCGCGGTCACGATGGCGAACTCGATCGCGCCCGCCTCGAGGGAGCGGATGAGTTCGGCGGTGCCCTCGACCTGCACCTGCACCTCGAGCGCGGGGAAGCGGCGACGAAGACGCGCCAGCGCCGCTGGCAAGTGGTAGATCGCCACCAGGTCGGTGGCGCCGATCGCGAGGCGCCCCCCGATCCGCTCCTCCGCGTGGAGCTCGGACTCGAGCTGCTTCAGCTCTTCGAGCAGCGGACCGCAACGGGCGAAGAGACGCGCGCCCCGCGCCGTCGGGTGAACGCCGCGACCGGAGCGCACCAAGAGTCGCTCGCCTACCTCTCGTTCCAGCCGTCGGAGCCGAGCGCTGATCGCGGGTTGGGTTACGAAGAGTCGGCGGGCGGCGGCGGAGAGGCTGCCGGCGCGCACCGCCTGGACGAATGACTCGAGGTCGGAGAGGCGCATGGATCGACCATAACAGATTGTTATGGATGCGCTAGGCAGAATCACGAACAGCGATAGGGGCGGTGCCGGCAAGATGCGGGCGGCGCGAGGAGCGCGTCACAAGGAGGAACGATGAGCACAGAGATTCCGTCGGCCGAGGGGAAGCTCGGCATCCTGCTCCCGGGCATGGGAGCGGTGGCGACCACCTTCATCGCCGGCGTGCTGTCGGCGCGCAAGGAATTGGGGCAACCGGTCGGCAGCGTCACCCAAGCCGGGACGATCCAGCTCGGCAAGCGGAGCGACAATCGCTCGCCCTTGATCAAAGACTTCGTGCCGCTGGCCAAGCTCGAGGACATCGTCTTCGGCGGCTGGGACATCTTCCCCGAAAACACCTATGAGGCGGCGATCAAGGCAGGCGTGATTCAACCGACCCACCTCGCCGCGATCAAGGACGAGATGGAAGGAATCAAGCCCTGGCCGGCAGTCTTCGATCCAAGCACTACGTCGAAGCTGCACGGCGAGCACGTCAAGGGCGCGAACTGGATGGAGCTGGCCGAGCGGGTCATGGACGACATCCGCCGCTTCAAGGCGGAGCGCGGCCTTGCCCGTCTGGTCATGGTCTGGTGTGGCTCGACCGAGATCTTCCTCACGCATGGCCCGGTGCACCAGACGCTCAAGGCCTTCGAGCAGGGGCTTCGCCGATCGCGATCCGTCGATCGCGCCCTCGATGGTCTACGCCTACGCCGCGATCAAATGGGATCCCCTATCACGAACGGCGCCCCCAACTTGTCCGCCGACGTTCCGGCGCTACTCGAGGGGACTGGCGCGGGAGATGAACGTCCCGGTCTGCGGCAAGGACTTCAAGACCGGCCAGACCCTGATGAAGACGGTGCTCGCCCCGATGTTCAAGGCGCGCATGCTGGGCGTCTCTGGTTGGTTCTCGACCAACATCCTGGGCAATCGCGACGGCGAGGTGTTGGACGACCCCGGAAGTCGTTCCAGACGAAGGAAGAGTCGAAGCTCTCGGTGCTCGATTCGATCCTGCAGCCGCACCTTTACCCTGAGCTCTATGGCAACCTCTTCCACAAGGTGAGGATCAACTACTACCCGCCGCGCGGTGACGAGAAGGAAGCCTGGGACAACATCGACATCTTCGGGTGGATGGGCTACCCGATGCAGATCAAGGTCAACTTCCTCTGCCGCGATTCCATCCTGGCCGCACCGATCGTGCTCGACTTGGCCCTCTTCCTCGACCTGGCCGGTCGGACCAAGATGCGCGGGATCCAGGAGTGGCTCTCCTTCTACTTCAAGAGCCCGATGCACGCGGCCGAGGTCTACCCGGAGCACGACCTCTTCATCCAGCTGATGAAGCTCAAGAATCGGCTCCGCCATCTGAAGGGAGAGGAGCTGATCACGCACCTCGGCCTCGAGTACTACGACTAATCGAACCCACGCCAGCTGCGCCATGCGACGCCGCTCCCCCTCTCCGGGCGGGCGGCGTCGCGCATTTTGGGTTCACTTCCCCGGCCCACCGCTGCGATCCGCTCGCAAACCAAGATATCTTCGTCCTGAATTCAATTGGTGATTCGAGGGGGGCGATCGACCGACTACACTTGAGGCCACACGAGCCATCGCAACCTTCGAGGAGACAGCATGGAAACCGACGTCCGCGCGAACCCCGGACTGCTCAAGCTCGACCTCTACTGCAAGGGAATGCGCATCGACGACTCCTGCCTGGTCGAGCGCGACGGCGGACGCCAGATTCTCCGCACTCGGGCGGGACTGGGCTCCGGACTGGAGCTGATCCTGCCGGCCGGGCTCTGGACCAACGTTCCGGTGACCGAGGCCTTCGCGGAGAAATCGCCCTACTTCCTGAAGCAGGAGCACGGCGAGTACTGGGTCTATCGCGACGACGGCGAGAAGATCTCCCCCGTCACGCTCTCCCCGCGTCCGGCCTGGTATGACCGCGAGACCACGAGCGGCCGCGCCATGACCCGGATCGGCACCCTCCAGGGGACCTACCTCGGGATCTACCAGGCGAAGGTGTGCGAGTACTGGACGGAGAAGCCGCGCTCGAACTGCAAGTTCTGTTCGGTCGGACTGAACCTCGGCGTGGATGACGAGCCGGATCAGAAGTCGATCGACGATGTGATGGAGGTGGTTTGGGCCGCGATCCAGGAGTCGAACATCACCTACGTCGACTTCAACACCGGTCACCACTCCGATCACGGCTTCCTCGATATCCTGGAGCCGTACATCAAGGAGATCAAGCGGCAGACCGGTCTCTTGATCGGGATCCAGACGCCGCCGCACCCCGACTTCTCGCGCTACGATCGGTTGAAGGCGATGGGCGCGAACCGCGTTTCTTTCTGCTTCGAGATCTTTGACCGCGAGCGCTTCGTCGAGGTTTGCCCGGGGAAGGACCGCGAGTACGGCCTCGATCGCTACCTGGCCGCCGTCGAGTACTGCGCGAAGCTCAAGAAGAAGGGATCGTTCGAACCGTGGGTTTCGAACGGTGAGATCGTGGCCGGGCTGGAGTCGCCTGAGTCCTCGATGGCCGCGATTGATTGGATCACCGAGGAAGCACGGCGGCATCCCGACGGTCTGCGTCTTCCGCCCACTGATCGGCACCGACTATGAGACGTGAAGCCGCCCAAGGCCGAAGAGAATCGTCCGGTTTCCGTCGGCTCTACAGGGCGTGCATGGACAACATCTGCCGATCGGCATCGCGCCCAACATCCACGTCAGCCTGGTGCTGCTCGGAGGTATCAGGTGTTCGTGGACCAAGCCCCGGCATTCGCGCTCAAGGAAATGAAGCGCGCGGCTCTCTCTCAGCTGTACGCCGAGCAGTTCGGCGCGAGACAGGGAAGATCCAGGCTCTCAGCACCAGCCCTTGATGGTTCACTAGTCGCCCGCGGTACGCGCGGCGGCTCGCCTGTCTTATTCGACTCCAGTTCGAGGAGTTCGCCGATCGATTCGGCCGGAGTCGAATATTGTTCATGCCGGAGCTGGAGGAAGACCAAGCGGATCACGGAAGACGCCCACGCCCGCTAGCGGGTGTTCCGGTCGGTAGGGTCGCCGGGCTCGAGCGTCATCTGCTGGTGGCGTGTAGGAGACGAGCGCGGCCAGGTCCGTGGTCAGGTCGCGCGTGTTCCCGCGCTGCATCCGCGACCTCTCCCCAATCGGCCTCGAGCGACGTGATCGGATCGGGCAGCAGCTCGTCCCGCGTGCGATCAACCGGACCGCAGGGCCCAAGCTGTCGAAGCTCTTGCCGCGGAACCTGCTTGTCCCCGTACTGCGCGGCCGAGCCATGCGTCATTCATCACCGTCCAACCGAAGATGTATTGAAGTGCCTCGACCTCGCTCACCCGGGAGGCGCGGCGCGGAAATCACGAGGCGGCTTCTCCGCATCGACCTGCGGCTCCTGCACCGGCAGGCCGGGTCGGATCGCGCGGGCCGGCCAAGCAGCTCGGCGCCTTCGCGAGAGGCAGCACCAGCGGCTTGCGTTCTTCTTCTGCTCCAAGGCGTGGTCGCGGTAGTTGAGTCCGATCACGCGATGATCGTGCTTCCGGATCGGGGATCGGTACACCGAGGCGCACGGTTGCGACCGGCGTCGATTCACCACGCCGAAACGCATCCTTGGCGGCGCGGTGGGCCTGGTCGACCGCTTCCCGTTCGAGAATGCGCGCCAGCCGCTGCCCGCCGGCGACTCGGCGCCCGGAAGGCAGGAGAGGAGATCGACCCGCTGTTCGTCGAAGGAATCCCGGGGCGCTCCGCTCGGCGAGGCCAGCTCACTGCGCGCATCCTCGATTCCTCCCACTAGCCTTGTTTCCCGGCCGTCGACGGCCAGGTCTTCCGGCGAGCCGTTGCATCCAGAACCACTGCGCCGGATGCCGCCGCACCGGGCTTCGAGCGGCTCAACCATGCGACGGGTCACCTCCCGTTCCGCTTCCTCCAGTGGTAGATCGGGCCGCAGCCGAATCGGCTCGGTGATCTCGAGATCGTAGGTGCCGTCGGGGCGTCGCAGCGAGTAGCCGCAAACGAGCGGGCAGCCGGCCAGGCGCGCGAAGCGCGCGGGCCCCAGCGCGGTCGATGCTGGACGACCGAGGAACGGGACGAAGCAGCCGTTCGGCCCGGCGTCCTGATCATTGAGGAAGCAGAGGAACTCGTTCGCGCGAAGCACCCGCAGCATCGGTCGGAGCCCCTGGTCGGTTCGGAGCACCCGCAGGCCCGCCGCCTCACGCATGCGCGTGACGAGCGCATCGACCCGCGCGTTCCGCTGGGTCGCCACGACCACGTTCACCGGCCACCCGCGTCCGCCGAGCGCCGCGCCCACCAGTTCCCAAGTGCCGATGTGGCCAGTGACCAGCACCGCGCCCCGCCCCTCCGCCCGCACCGCCTCGAGCGCTCTGGGATCGAGACCGTGCACCCGCGTCGCAGCCTCCCCCGGCGCGAGGTGGCGGAACAGCTCGAGGAAGGTGGTTCCGATCTCGCGATAGCTCTCCTCGGCGGTCGCGATCACGCGGTCATCGTCCCACTCTGGATAGGCGCGACGGAGGTTGTCGATCGTCACCTTCCGGCGCAGGCGCACGAACTTCCCGGCGAAGGTCCCGAGCGCGCGTCCCAGCTGACGCGTGCGACGCCAGGAGAGACGCGAGAGCACGGAGATCAGCACCCGAAGCGCCAGGTACTGCCACAGGTGCGCGAACGACGCACCGCGTGCCACTCGACGGCGCCCGCGCCCCAGCCCGGACAACCTGGAATCGGCCGTCGGTTCTCTGCGCTCGGCGGGCTGAACGTCGACCATGACGAGCGGCTCCGAGTGCGCCCTCAGCGCGGGGCCGCCACCCTCCGCCCAATCGACCCGTCGTGTCGACGTGTGATCGCCCCTTCGAGCTCGAGGGTCGAGAGAACCGCCTGAATCTCCGCCACCGCGCGGGAAGGGAGTGCCTGGACGAGCTCATCGAGCGATCGCGCTCCGCCTTCCGTGACGCGCAGGATCTCCTCCGCAAGATCCACGTTCGGACCGCGCCCGCCGTGCCCCGCGGCGGCGCGGCTCTCTCGAACCGCGAGGAGAACATCGTTCGCGCTTCTGACCGGCGGCGCGCCGTCGGCCAGCAGTCGATTGGGAAGCGCGCTTCCGGCGAGCAGGATGTCGCGCGGAACCGCCCACACCTCGCGCCCCTGGTCGAGCGCGTGATCAACGGTCGAGCGGGCTCCGCTCTTCTCCGTCCCCTCGACCACGATCAGGAGGTCGACCAGCCCGGAGAGGATGCGGTTGCGCATCGGGAAGTGATGCGCGAGGGGTGGCGTCCCGGGAGGAAACTCGCTCAGGAGCGCCCCCCTCTTCGGAATCGCGTCGAAGAGCGCGCGATGCTCGCTCGGATAGCAGATGTCGAGCCCCGAGCCCAAGACCGCGAGCGTGCAGCCGTCGGCCGCCAGGGCCCCGCGATGCGCCTCTCCATCGATTCCCCGCGCCAAGCCGCTCACGATGACGCATCCGGCCAGGGCCAGGTCTCGCCCGAGGACAAAGGCGATCTCCTTCCCGGCTTCGCTCGCCGCGCGCGCTCCGATGATCCCGACCCGCGGCGCGAGCGCGCGAGGGGGCAGAGTCCCGCGCACGAAAAGGTGAAGCGGCGGATCGGGGATCTCGCGCAGCTCCTCCGGAAAATCCGGCTCCTCGTCCGCCAGGAAGCGCGCCCCGATCGACGCGAGGACGCCTTGGCACGCCGCGATCGTGCCGGCGTCAACCAGGGCAAGCTCGGTCGAGGTCCGCCCCGACTGAAACAACTCCCGAAGCGCGCGGGCACGGCGCGGCGTGAATCGCGGCAGAAGGGCCAGGGCAAGCAGCTCCGCAGTCGCCATCATGCGCCCCCCTCTTCACGCGGACGCTCGGCGACGCCGACTGCAGCGGCGACCGATTCCGGGAGCTGCACAAAGTGACGCCGCGGCCAGGGCGTGGCTCCGAGGTCGCCACCCTCATCGACACGATCGGCGAAGGCGCGGACCTCTCCCTGACCTTGGACTCCGGCCTCGCGGTCCAGCTCTCGGAGTAGGTCGACGTTCCGCCCTTCCTTCGACTCCACCTCGCGCACCAGGGCGAGGAGTCGACGAAGCAGGTCGGCCACTCCCTCCCCGGTCGCCGCGGAAATGCGCGGGGTCTGTTCCGTTCCCAGGCGCGGCAGGCGGCGTCCTCCGGCCAAGTCGGCGCGGCTGTAGCAGAGAAGCCGTGGGCGTCGCGCCAGTGCCGGGCTCCACGCGGTCAGCTCTCGCTCCAGCACCGCCAGATCCTTCTTCGGGTGGGGCGACCCCGCATCGATCAGGATGAGCAGCACCCGGCTTCTCTCGACGTGGCGGAGGAACCGGTGCCCCAGCCCCCTGCCGTCGGCGGCACCCTCGATCAGTCCGGGGAGATCGGCCAAGACCAGCGAGTCGAGGTCGGACACCGGCGCAATGCCGAGGCTCGGATGGAGCGTGGTGAAGGCAAAGTCGCCAATCTTGGGCGTCGCGTTCGAGACCCGCGCGAGGAGCGTCGACTTGCCGACGTTGGGCAGTCCGACCAGACCGACGTCCGCCAGCAGCTTCAGGGTCAGGCGGAGTTCGCGCTCCTCCGCTTCGGTCCCATCGGTGGCGATGCGCGGGACGCGGCGCGTCGAACTCTTGAAGTGGACGTTGCCCTTACCGCCTCGTCCGCCGCGTGCGATCACCAAGCGCTGCCAGGGCTCCACCAGATCGGCCACGAGCGGCCCATCCGGAAGCTGCTCCACCACGGTGCCGAGTGGCACGGTGATCACGATGTCGGCGCCCCGCTTGCCGAACATCTGCTTCTTGTGTCCCGGATCCCCCGCCTCGGCGGCGAAGCGTCGGTCGTGCCGAAAGCGGAGCAGCGTGCGGAGGTTGGGATCGACGACGAAGATCACGTCCCCACCGTCGCCACCGTCGCCGCCGTCGGGTCCGCCCTTGGGGATGTACTTCTCCCGGCGAAAGCTGACGCAGCCGTCGCCTCCGCGACCGCCGCGCACTTGAATGACCGCTTCGTCGATGAACATCAGGCACTCCTCACGCCGACCTTAAGGGTCGCGCTCGCCGACCGTCGGCGCGTGGTCAGCAGGAAGAACCTGAAGCGCCTTTCGTGCCGGTGGAGTCCGACTTCTTCGCTTTCCCTTCCGGCTTGGTGGGAGGTGGGCTCGAGCCGCCCGACTTGTCCGCCTTCTCCTTCGCCTTGTAGTCGGGTTTGCGGTAGTCGGTGATGTAGAAGCCGCTCCCCTTGAAGAGGAGGCCAGCGCCCGCGCCGATCTTGCGCTCGACCTTGCCTCGACACTTCGGGCATCGGCTGCGCGGTGGGTCGGTGATGCGCTGCACCAGTTCGAATTCGTGCGCGCACTTCGTGCAGACGTAGTCGTAGGTCGGCATCTCTCTCCTCCTGGGCGCACGGCGGGCCGAGCGCGAAACGAGGGGGCATCCTAGCACAGCGATCAACGCAGACGATTGAGTGCCTCCACCATCGCGCCCAGCCCCCCGGTAAGGATCTCGTCCGAGGTGGCGAAGGAGATGCGCAGGTGCCGCGGCGAGGCGAAGGCCTCTCCGGGAACGATCGCGACCTTGGCCTCTTCGAGCAGGTAGGCGGCGATGTCTTGGGCCGAGTTGACCACGACCTCGCCAGCCCGCCGTCCGAAGTAGGCCGAGACGTCGGGGAAGGCATAGAAGGTCCCGAGCGGCGGGCAGATCGTGAGATCGCGTGCGCCGGCGAGCAGGGACAGCACGAGCGCGCGGCGACGGGCGAAACTCTCGCGCATCCGGTCGATGTCCGTGGCCGCCCCCAGGAGCGCCGCCTCGGTCGCTTCCTGGGACACGCTGCAGGCATTTCCCGCGAGGTGGCTCTGGATGCTCCCGGCCGCGTCGATCCAGTCGTGCGGGCCGGCAGCGTAGCCGATCCGCCAGCCGGTCATCGCATAGGCCTTGGACACGCCGTGCACCGTCGCGGTGCGCGCGGCAATCTCCTTCCCGAGGGAAGCGGTGCTGACATGCTCGACTCCGTCGTAGAGGATCTTCTCGTAGATCTCGTCGGTGATGAGCAAGAGGTCCTTCTCCACCACCACCTCCGCGATGGCGGCGAGCTCCTCGCGGCTGTAGACCGCGCCGGTCGGATTGACCGGCGTGTTCAGGATGACGCAGCGCGTGCGCGGGCCGGAGGCCAGACGGAGCGCCGCGGCCGGCAGGCGAAAGCGCGTGCGCTCGTCGCTCGCGACGATGCGTGGCACGCCGCCCAACAGCTTCACTTGCTCGGGATACGACACCCAGTAGGGCGCCGGGATGATCACCTCGTCGCCCGGGTCGATCGCCGCGGCCAAGAGCACGTAGATCGCCTGCTTGGCACCAGAGGCGACGAGCACGTCGCCCGGCGGCACGACGATGCCGTTTTCCCGCGCCAGCTTCTCCGCGATCGCCTTCCTGAGGGACGGCGTTCCGGAGGGCGAGGTGTAGCGCGTCTTACCTTCCTGGATCGCGCGCACCCCGCCTCGGCCGCAACACTCGGCGTGGGAAAGTCTGGCTGCCCCGCGCCAAGTTCCAGATGCGCGCGCCCCGCCGTCAGGACCCGGGCCCGCTCATCGATCGTGAGCGTCGACGACATCTCGACCTGACCTGCCCGATTCGACAACCGCATCACCGCCGCCTTTCCCCACCCAGCTTTCGCGCCAGTGCCCGAGCCACTGGCGGTGACACCAAACCCGAGACCTTGCCCCCGCTCCGCACGATCTCCTTCACCAGCGAGGAATTCAAGTAGGTGTACTTTTCCGACGGCATCAGGAAGAGCGTGGTCAGCTCCGGCTCGAGCTTCTGGTTCATGAGCGCCATCTGAAATTCGTATTCGAAGTCGCTGACGAAGCGCAGGCCGCGCACGATGCCGGCCGCCTTCCGCCGCCGCGCGAAGTCGACCAACAGCCCTTCGAAGGTCGTGACCTCGACGCGCGCGGCCTCGGCCTTGCCCAGCGATGCGCCGAGTGACGCGCGCAGCATCGCCACCCTCTCCTCGGCGTCGAACAGCGTCACCTTGTGATGGCGATGCGCCACCGCCACGACCATGCGATCGAAGACCCGTAGCGCTCGCTTCAAGATGTCGAGGTGGCCGAGCGTCACCGGGTCGAAGGTGCCAGGAAAGATCCCCACCCGCATCACGTCCCCTCCCGCTTGCGCGCGTAGAAGTGGAGCGCGCTGCCGCCGACGTCCCGCCGGCGGGTTCGTTCGAGCGCCCCGACCGCCTCGGGCAGCGCCTCATCCCGAGCGGTCTCCAGGATCAGCCCGCCCGGATCGTCCAACAGCGAGAGCCCCTCGCCGCTGAACCAGCTCAAGACCATCCACGCCTCGCGCCCGCCATAAGGCGGATCAGCCGCCACCCAGCGGTAGCTCCGGCGCGCCGCGAGAAGCCGCGGCAACGCGTCGACCACCGCGGTGGCCAAGAGCTCTGCCTCGAGACCCAAGGCGGCGCGATTCCGCTCCAACACCAGCCGCGCCGCGCGCGACAACTCGACCTGCACGAGGGCGGTGGCCCCGCGGCTCATCGCCTCGAAGCCGATCGCTCCCGAGCCCGCATAGAGATCGAGAAAGGCCCCCTCCTGCACCGAAGCGCCCAGGATGTCGAAGAGAATCTGCCGTACGCGATCCTGCGTCGGTCGCACCGCGTCGGGCGGCGACGCGAGCTTGCGCCCGCGGAACTCCCCCGCCACGATTCGCATCGTCAGTTCAAGAGCCCGAGTCTGAGCGCGATCTCCCGCGCCACCTCCTCGACGCTCCGTCCGTCTGTTTCGATCTTGAGGCCGAAGTCCTCTCCGGCCACCGTCTGCGCATAGAGCGCCTCGCGTTGCCGCATCAGATCCGGGACGATCTGGGCCACGTCTCGCCCTTCCAGCAGCGGTCGCCGCGGACTCTCCGGGTCGCGAAGCCGCCTCAGCGCCTCGCTGGCGGAAACACCGAGCCAAATCGAGATGCAACGCTCGCGCAGGCGCTGTCGATTCTCCGGCGCCAGCACCGTACCGCCGCCACAACTCAGAATCTGTCCGCTGCCGGCGCAGAGCTCGCTCAACACGCGCGATTCGAGGGCGCGGAAGTACGGCTCGCCGTGCAGTTGGAAAATGCGATGGATGGGTTCCTGCTCGAGTCCTTCGATCAGCGTGTCGACATCGCGAAACGGTAGCCCGGTGCGACCGGCGAGGGCCAAACCAACTTGGGTCTTCCCCGCGGTCATGAAGCCGAGGAGCGCGATGTTCTTGGTCTCGAGCCAGCCCTGGGCGAGCACGTCATCCATCCTGTCCCGCCGCCGATTCCTCTGCGCTCTTGGCGGGAGCGGAATCGATCGCGGCCGCGGGCGATGCGTCGCTCGGAGTGATCGGCGCGACCCGCTCATCGACTCGTGTCGCGGGCCGCGGCGTGGCCCCCGCCGCCGGACGCACCACCGGCGTCTTCGGACGCCCAGGCAGTCCCATCGCCTCATCCTTGAACTCCCGTTCGAGGCCCGAGATGGCGTCCCGAAAGTCGTGCAATCCCTTGCCGAACGAGCGCGCAACCTCCGGCACCCGCTTCGCGCCGAAGAGCAGGAGCGCCATCAAGAGGATGATCAGCAGCTCTTGTGTTCCGATGTTGAACATCCGATTCCCTCGATGCCTCCGGCCGAAACGGATGCTAGCAGATGCCGCGCAAGACACGAAGACGGGGAGCGGTTGTGTTCCGCCCCCCGTCCCCGATTCGGTCGTTGGCTCCTGCTCGCTAGAAGGTGACCTTGAGCGCGAGGAGCTGGTTGTCGTCGAAGAAGTCCTTCACCACGCGATGGCCGTAGTCGACGTTCAGGAACGACGAGCCGCCGAGCGGCACGCCGAAGCCGACACCGAAGGTCGGGCCGAAGTTGTAGTCGCTGTCCCCGGTCGCGGCGATGCCGGCCCGGAGCGCGAGGGTCTGTCCATAGTTGTACTCGCCGCCGAACTGGTACTCGTCGCGGCTATAGGTGTTGGACATAAAGCTGCCGTACCCCTGCACCTTGGTCTGCCCCGCGTCGTAGACGCTGTACCCCGCGCCGATCTGGAAGACCGCCGGGAGGTCGAAGCTCGAAGAGAGCGAAGCCAAGGAGCGCGGGTTCGCCTGCGGATTGTCGCCGGTCAGGTGGAACGACTCGAAGTCGCTTCCGTCGAACTTCATGTCCGGACCAAAGTGCTTGAGGACGAGTGCCATTCGGAGCTTGTTGCTCAGGCGGTACCGTAGCCCGACGTCGAAGGCGACGCCGGTCGCGCTGGTCTGAAGCACGCGCTCCGAAAGCACCTTCCCGAGGACGCCGACGCTGATCGCGTCGGTCAAGTAGCGCGAGTAGTTGATCCCAATGGTGGTGAAGTTGGGCGAGAAGATTCGGCCGGTTCCCTCCGGACGATCCTCCGTCGTCTCCTCGATGTCGCCGACCGAGAGCACGTTCACGCTCGCGCCGACCACCCCCCAGCTCGTCTTGGCCACCGCCGAGACATAGTTCTGGTCCATGTCCGCGATCCAGCTCAGGTGCGAGAAGTACACCTCGACGTTGGCCACATCGGCCACCCCCGCCGGGTTGTAGTTCATCGCCTCCGCGCCGGAGACGTCGGCCACGAAACCGTCGCCCAACGCCAGACCACGCGCGCTCACCGGCAGGCGCAGTTCCTGCGCGCCGGCCGTGCCCACGCGATTGTCATTGCCCGCGAACGCGGTCGAAACCGCCGCCGCGAGCGCCAGGCAGCCGAGGCCGCCCAGCATCACTCCGTGAATCGCCTTCATCGTCGCCTCCCTGTCGATAGACCGCGAATCCTGCGCTCGCCTCATCTTGAAGGATTGAATCTTCATGGTGCGCCTCCCCGGCTAGAAGCGGTTCAGCCTCTCCTTCTCGACGAAGACGGCGAGCTTGCCGGTCTTGGTCCCGACTCCCTTCGCGTCGATGTGGTAGACGTAGATGCCGCTCGCCACGGGGAATCCCTTGTCCGTCTGCAGGTCCCAGCGGAGGAAGGACACGCTCTTGTCGGTCTTCTCGAGCGTGCGCACCAGGTCGCCCGCCAGGTTGAAGATCCGAACCGTGCACTCCGCGTTCGGCAGGTTGATGAAGCGAATCACGCGGTCGAACTGCGTGAGCTCGTAGGCAGACTGGTTGAAGTACGGATTCGGCACCGCGTGGATCTTGTCCATGTCGTCATCGATCACGCGGACGAGACCGGCAGCGCTGGTCGCCGTGCTGAACGACCAGGTCTCGCCGCTCTGCGGTCCATTGGCGTAGATCCGGACGACCGTGCCCTGCGCGGGAATCACCTTCCCCGGCGAGGCGAAGATCTGCCGAGCAAACATCTCGGTGCTACCCGTGTCGGTGCTGGGCTCGAGCGTCCCGTCGGCGGCGTCGGCGGCGAAGGCCGCATAGTCCGCGCCGGCGTAGGCGTAGACCGCGTCGGTGATCGGGACCCCCGCGTCGTCGGTCGTCTCGTCGGCGTAGTCGTACACGCCCTCTGTGCCGCCGGCGGAGAAGAGGTTGGGGATGAGGCGCTCCTCATAGTTACCCACCGCGGAGACCAGGTAGACTCCGAACGGCACCGGGCCGACCGCGCCGTTGTCAAACGCCCAGACTCCGAAATTGTCTGCTCGACCGTCGAAGCGGATCTCGATGTTGTATCCGAGGATGAGGTTCGCCTCGTCGCCGCCGTTGCGAGTAAAGCGGCCGAAACCGAAGTCGCCGCCGTTCGCCCGCATCTTCCAATCGCCGGTGGAATTCAAGTCGTTCCAGATCAGATTCCCCGGCACGCCAGGTCCATCCGCCGGGATGGTGGAGCCGCCCGGCCCCTTGGTCTCCACGATCAGCGCGGTGGAGTCGTTGAGCATCAGGTACTCGGGCTCGTAGTAGACCTTGCTGAGCAATCCTTCAAAGGGCGACTCGCCGAAGTCGTCGATCAAGGACTTGCCGTTGGCCAGCACGGTCTGATTCGTGCGGTTGTTCTTGATGTTGTATACGACCGGATGCCCGGATTGCGTTTCTGGATCGGCATTCCCGGCATAGGTCAACGTGTAGGAGTCGCCGGTCACGCCGGCCGGATCGACCACCGCGGCCTCAACCTCGCCGTGCCCCAAGCCGCCCGACTGCGCGGCAGTCACGCTGAGCACGCCCGAGTTCGACTTGGGGAGCACCGTCACCGGTACCCGCGGGTTCTCCAGCACCTCGGTTTGAATCCCGACTTGGTTCGGTCCGACGCTGTAGGGCGCATCGTGACGGGTTTCGTATGAGTAGGCCGTGACCGCGTAGAAGTACTCGTGGTAGTTGACGAGCGGACCCCCAAGCAGCTTGTCGCTGTCGAGTTTCAAGGAGTGGACAACGCCACTGTTTGTCCCCGCCGCGACAATGAGCTTCTGCGAGCCGCCGATCGTCACATCGAACACGTCGCTATAGATCAACGCCACGTCATTGTCGACGTCGTAGGTCGCGATTCGCTTCCACGGCCCTGCGACCGACTCGCCTTGCCAAACGTTGTAGCCCTCGAAGTGGAACTCTTGATCCAGCTCCTGGGACACCTGCACGTCGCCGTCCGCGCCCGCGGTCCAGACCAACTCGACCTCACGATCGAGGGCCCGCGCGAACACGGTGGGGCGCGGAGGCGGAGACGGAATGCGGAAGTTGATATCGAACACCGCCTGGGCCTGCACGTCGTACTGCTTGAGCAAGCTGATGCTCGAAAGTCGATCCCCGCCCTGCGCCACGATGATCGCGACGACTACTTCTTGGGTGTCCCCGGGGGCCATCGTGAACGGTCCCGAGGAGAGCATGAGGCGACGATCGGACGGGTTGTCGTCAAGGTCGCCGGTGCCCGCAACCGGATCGCCCGAGTGGAAGAACTTGGTTGCCTGACCGCTCGACGGATTGACGTAGGCGGAGCCGTCCGGTAGCAGACCCTTCATGTAGTTGTAGCTCTCGGTCGGGCTGCTCGGGTCGGTCCCGTTGATGTACTTGTCGAACGAGGTCATCGGGAGATTCTTGTAGCCCGGCACCAGGTGTCCGCTCACCGAGGCGGTGTCACCCGGCGAGGGGACGATCGGCCCCTGGAAGAAGTCGAATCCAACCGCCGGCGGGGCCGAGCCGTACAGTTCGTCTTCGTTCGTCGCGTTGTACACGTAGCCGACGCTCAGAGTGGTGTCGCACCCGACGAGATCGTCCCCCGCGCCGCCAAGGTCAGGATCCGACCAGACGGACACGAAGGTGGAGTCGAGGGTGTTCTGCCCTTTGTTGATGAACTTCCACTTCACGAAGACCATGTTGCCGAGCGGCTCTTGCCGCGCGAACCCGAACACGGTCTGCTGCACCTCGAGCCCGAGAGGATTCGAGTTGCCGGCGTCGTTGGTGTGCTTCGAAGCGTCGGCGTCGTTGTAGACCGCCCACAGAGTCTGATCCCCGATCACCTCGGGGTTGCCCTGTGCGTCCACCGGCGCGCCGTCGGCAGCGGGCCAATTGAGGTAGTCTTCCGAATCGGTCACGCCGCGGTCGATCTTGTAGACGCGGTAGCGCGAATCCGCCTCCGATGCAGGCGTCCCATCCGGGTTGATTACGCCCGCCGCGTACTCCTGCGAGTACTCACCGACGGTGACCTGCGGTCCGTCTCCTTCATGCCCACGAATCTTCGCACCGACCCACAACCCGGCGGCGTAAACCGCGGTCTTGGTGGTGCCCTTCGGGAAGAAGAGCCCCGATGCGCTGTTGCCCAGGTCATAGGCAATCGAGCCGTGATTGGTCACGTACATGTCGACGTTGTTCACATCGACGCGCGTATCGTTGTCGATGATCTGCGGCACGGGCAGATACCGACCGTGGTAGGACGAGGCCTGAGCGGTGGCCGCAAGCGAAACCGCCACGACCACGCTGAGCCCCACCACCATCCTGAAGGGCCCTTGCACTACTTTGAGCCCTTGCTTCCGCGATTCCATAGCACCTCCGTGTCCCTGGCGGGCATCCTGCCCGCGAAATCCTGTGGTCCGCTTCGGAGCGCTTCGACTAGAAGCTCGTCCTAAGTCCGAACTGGACCGTGCGCGGAATGTCGAAGTTGTTCGGATTCCGCTGCTTCAATTCGTCGAAGGCCCGGGCCGTCGAAGAGGAGTACGACGCCTCGCCCGCCGGCTCGGCCAGCCAGCCGGTCGAGACCTCGTCGCCGGTGACGGCATCGGGCGTTGACCGGATTGCGGCGATTCAGCAGGTTCTGCACGACGCAGTAGCCGTCGAAGCCGAGCCCCGCAAAAATCGAATTGCCGATTGACCTTCATATCGAGGCGCATGGTCCACGGACCGACCCGCGCGTTGAGCGGACCGGCCAGCTGCTGGTTGACCGCGGCGAGCGTGACTTCGTCGTACGGCAACGTGGCGGTATAGGGTGTGCCACTGCCCAGGCTCAGGATCATGTTGACGCCAGCCCGCTCGAGCAGGTGCCGGCCGTTCACCATCGGTCCCTCACCCTTGCCGTTCCGATAGTCGAGGTTGACCGTGATCTTGTGCCGCTGATCGAAGTCGAGCGGCGAGGTGAGCTTCGGCGGCTGTCCCGCGGTCCAGGCGACGTTGCGCTGGGTCTGCGAGGCGGAGCCGGTCCCCTTCGCCCACGAAAGCGTGTAGTAGACGCTCGGCTGAATGTTGTGGTTCCGCCGCATGTCGAAGCGGAAGTCGAGCCCCTTGATCGTGCCGAAGTCGGAGTTGCGGAACGACGAGTAGGCGTTGGGCTGCGCGGTCACGTTCTGCACCTGCACCAGGTTCTCGACGTCCTTGTAGAAAAGGCTGACGTCGAAGGTGGCACCGGTGCCGACCTGCTTGGTCAGGCCGATCTCGTATGAGGTGGTCTGCTCCGGCTCGAGGCTCGGGTTGCCGAACGGATAGAAGTAACCGCCCGTCCGCACCTTGTGCGCGAGGAACTTGTAGCTGACGTAGAGGTCCTCGAGGTTCGGCTGCTGGAAGAACTTCCCATAGTTCGCGCGGAAGAGGGTTCCGTTGCCGACCGGGAAGCCGACGCCGAGCCGCGGGCTCAGCTTGTTCCAAGCCTTGCTGTCGGTCAGATCCTCGGGATCCAGCCTCGCATTGTCGGCGCCGAGCGGCTGGCGCTCGTCCTTGAGTCGCTTGGTGTTAGCGTTCAAGTAGTCGTAGCGCAGTCCGGCGCGCACGACGAAGTCGTCCTTCTCGTACTTGTTCTGGATGTAGATGCCGGCGTCGACCGGGTGCTTGGCCCCATCGAGCGACCCGTCGTTCGGGCTGGTCGAGTTGGGCAGCCCCTCGCTGTCGACCGTGCCGCTGTGGTCGATCTCGTATCCGAAGAAATCGACGTCGACGTACCCGTCGGGCACGCCCTTGTAGTCGTTGACCGGGAAGAGATGGTTGTAGCGACGCAGTGTGTGTCGGCGGTACTCGATGCCGAGCTTGGCGGTGTGCCCTTCGCGCCACTGCGAGGTCAGATCCCCCTTCAAACCGAGATAGGATGACTCGCGGTGAAGGAAGTCATCCCACACCGTGCCGCCCGATCCGCCGGTCGAGTCACCGTAGAAGAAGAGCGGCAGGCTGGGGTTGAAGTCAGGGTTCCCGTTGGGGCGACCGTAGGCCGCCAGGTCCTTGAAGTGGATCCCGTCGCCGCGGTAGCGCTCAGTGTAGAACCAGTTGCCCGCGACCTCCATGAAGGTCTGCTTGTTCCAGGTCTGGCTGTAGGTGCCGTAGACGCTCTTGTTCGTGTCCTGATAGCGCGGCGCGTGGCGGAGGTTGAGCAGGTAGGAGTGGCGATACTCACGCCAGTTCTCGACCGAGTTGTTTCCGCCCAGCTTCAGCTTGGAGTTTTGATTCACGTCCCAGACGATCCGTCCCTGCCCCGTCCAGCCGTCGAGGCTGTTGTTGGGGAGGATGCCGTCCTTGAAGTAGGAATCGATCTGCTTGTCGGTGATCCCGAAGTTGGTCTTGCCGACCGCCTCACGCAGCGTCGCCTCTTCTTCCTTGGTCAGTCCGAGCTTGTCGATCGGGCGCGGGTTGCGATCCCGCTCCCAACGATGCTCACCGGAGAAGAGGAAGCTGATGGCGGGGGCGCCCGGCATGGGGCCGCCGAGCGAGGCGCTGTAAAGGTTCTGGTCGTAGCTCTTGGCTCCGACCCAGTCGCCCGCGAGCGCGTCGGAGAGCACCTCGGCCGAGCCGAAGTACTTGTCGCCGCCTTCCTTCGTCACCACGTTGACCACGCCCGACATGATGCGGCCGTACTCAGCGTCGAAGCCGCTGGTCATGACCACCACCTGATCGATCGCGTTCTGGTTGATCGAGGTGGTCGAGATGCCGGTAAGCGGATCCTGCTGGGAGAAGCCGTCGACGAAGTAGGCGACCTCGTTGGACCGCCCGCCGCGGACGTAGAGCCGCGGGTCGTTGGTCGACTCCTCGATCTGCACCCCACCCACGTTCAGGGGGCGCCCTTCGGCCACCACACCCGCGGAGAGGCTGGCCGCCTCCTGGTATCCGCGGATCGGTTGGTTCTGGATGTCCTCACTGCCGATGAACCGGGCAGAGCCGGTCATGTCGTGTTGGATCAGCGGCTTTTCGGCACCGACCGTGATCGCCTCCATGATCGCGGCGACGGTCGGCTCGAGGTCGAAGTTCAAGCTCGTGGTGAAGTCAGGGATGACCTGCACCCCTTTGACCACCACGTCCTTGTATGCGACGAAGCTCGCCTTGAAGTCGTAGGTCCCGGCCGGCACGTTCAAGACCTTGAAGGTACCTTGAGCGCCGCAGTTGGAGCCCATGGTGGTCCCGATCGGCGTGACGTTCGCGTTGGAGCAGGAGCAAGCCGGTCGACTTGTCCTTCACCGCTCCTTCGACGTTCCCCACCGTTCCGGCTTGCACGAAGCCCGCGAACCCTATCAGAGCGAACCCCAATAGAAACGCCGTCAGCAGCGTGAGCCGGCTGACGGCGTTTTCACGAGACCAAGGTGCATCCGACGACGAATGCTTGGCATAAGACCCCCTGACTGATCCCTGTGGACATCCTCTGTCCCCTGGCCGCGAGCGTCCCTTGAATCGGAACGGCCGACTCGACCGTGAGGCCGAAAGCGCGCCCGCCACGAAGGCTGCCCCGCGTATTGGATCCGGCCTGCGCCGGGTCCTTCGCTGCCGCAAACCTCGTCGTTTGCATCCGCCATCGCGAAGAAGCCCGGAGCTTCGTGCGCTAGACGTCTAGCACTCGACGAGTCTTGACGTTATCCAAACGCGCGGCGACTGTACGTCTGGCTTGAAAAGGGTGTCAAGGACCGATTCCGCCGGGCTTGGGGTCGGTGGGCGGTCTCGACGGCCCTCGAGTGTCTATCGGCCACGATCCCGCGATCCGCACGACAAGTCTTGCAGGTCGCCACTTTTCTCCCCCCGCACCCGCTTCGGTCGGGCCGCGAGCTCCGGCCCGGAAGTCGCACCGGCACAATCAATCTCGCCTATGGACCACGCTCCCGGATGCCGATGCCAAGAGGAGCGGCACGTCGCCTGCACCAGAACCCGGGCCGGTTCGACCGCCTGGGGGGAACGTCTATCCGCGCGAGAGGAAGAGTGGACATGCACCGCCCAATTCGGAAGCTGCCGCGCTCGCGCCGATCGATGCGCCTGGACCATCGGTCGGGCTTCACCTTGGTCGAGCTGATGATCGCGACCTTTCTTTTGACGGTCGGGATCCTCGCCACCGTGCAGGTCTTCGCGGTGGCGGACAAGCATGTCTCCTTCGCCCGCCAAGAGACGATCGCCACCTCGCTCGCCCAGGAAGTGCAGGAGAAGATCATGAGCGAGACCTTCAGCGACATCGCCACCGTCTTCGACGGGGCCGACACCGACGACCCCGAGACGCTGCACACGCCGACCGAACTCTGGGCGGAGCACGTGGTGGATCGTCTCGGCGAGGGAGGACGCGGCGTGATCACCGTGCTCACCCCCGCGCAAGACGCCAGCCTTCCCTACGGGTCGGTCGGAGTGACCATCACGATGAGCTGGCTCGAGGGTCAGTCGACCATCGAGCTGCCGCTGCGCTTTACCGTCGCCAAGATCGGATCCTGACCGCTCGCGTGCGGCGAGCGTGCCGCGGATCGAGTCCCTCGGAGGATGTCACCCATGAGATCGCGCCCACCGGTCCCGCCGATTCCCAGACTCTCGTGGCGCGCTGAGGACGGCAGCACGCTCTTGATCGCGCTCCTGATCCTGGGAGCGATGTCGATCCTCGCCAGCTCGGTGGTCGTGACCGCCATGGGCGATCGAACCATGGCCAAGTACGAGCGCGCCTCGGTTCAAGCGCTGGGCGCGGCCGAGACCGGGATCGCGATGGCGAAGCGCGCAATCGTCGACCGCACCGCCAACCTCGACGACTTCGACGAGGACGGGCGCCCCGACTTCGAGATGACCGACTCGCTCACCTGGGGCGGGGCTTACCGCGTGCTCGCCGAGGCCTCCGACATCAAGGGCATCGGGGTCACCGCCTACCAATCGAACGGCTTCGCCATCGTCTCCGAGGGGAGCTTCCAGGGCGCGAGGCGTCGGGTCGAGGTCGAGATCGTCCACGACTCCTTCTTGAAGTTCGCCCGCTTCGTCTCGCTCAACGACCTCTCGTACGAGTGCGGCGCCGCCATCTCCGGCGAGGTGTATACCGGCGGCAATCTGAACATCCCCTGCGGCTGCACCCATCCCTGCCAGTTCCTCGAGAACGTCTTCGCGGTCGGCGACATCCCGAACGTGAACTGCGGTTCGTTCGATCGCGGCTACGTCACCGGGGCCGACACGATCGACTTGAGCAACTCCTTCAACTGGACCGACGTGCGCAACAAGGCGCGAGGCCTGGCGGCGGAGAACGACTGTGAGCGACGCGGCGAGGTCGGCATCTACATCACGAGCACGAGCAACCCTCTCAGCCTGGTCGCCGACGCCGGGGTGCTGCGCTTCGACCTCTTCAATTGGCACAACGCGACCCTGGTCCCGGGCGATACCGTCGTGACCTATCGGAACCTGGCGGTGCCGAACGCGGCGTCGGGCGGAAACCTGCACCTCGATGAGTTCAACGGGATCGTCTTCTTCGAAGGAGCGGGCAAGGTCAAGGGGCGGGCCGATGGTGTCTCGGCCACCAACATGACCGTCTTCGCCACCACGACCCTCACGATCTACTCCGACGTCATCACGGGGCTGACCGGCTACAACACGGTGACGCTGCTGCCGGACGGCTCGGGCGATCCGGTCAACATCGGATTGGTCGCGGAGAGCTATGTCGCGATCGACGGAGCGGTGAAACCGCGTGACGCGCATCGATGCGGCGCTTCTCTCCCGCACCTCGAACTGGCGCGGCCTCGGCACGGTGGCAGGTCACCCGGTGGCGGTCGGACCGCTCGACCCCGACCTCGACGGGATCATCGGCGAGTCGCCGGTGAACAACGACCTGGCCCGGGAGAGGGGTGGAACGAGTCGGCCGCCGGCGTGAATGCCAACACCTGGTGCTCAACATCAACGGCCCGATCATCACGACCTCGACCGGCAGCGCCTATCCCTGGAACGACTCTGGCGTGCTCTCGCACGCCACGGGTCCGACCCGCCGGTACAACTACGACCTCGACATGACCCAGTATCCGCCGCCCTGCTTCCCGGTGCCGCTCAACCTGTGGAAGGACGTCTCTGACCGAGATCTTCGAGGTGCAGTCCGACCTCGCCAGTCACCTGCCGAATTGAGGACGCGATGCACGCGAAGAGCGGAAAAGCAGGTTTTAACCTCATCGAGTTGATGCTGGTGGTGGCGATCATCGGGATCGTCATGGCGGCCGCAGTGCCGAACTTCTCACAGCGATCGGCCTGGTATCGGATGGAAGGGGCCGGGCGCGGTCTCTCCTCTCGCATGCTCTGGGCACGGCAGAAGGCGGTCGCGACCCGCACGCCCTATCGATTGGTGCTCGACCGCGACGCGCTCGAGTACCACTTCGAGCGGCAGACCAGCGACTCGACCTGGGCCTCCGATCCCGACGAGGTCTACGACCTGGACGGCATCGGGGATTTCGACGCCGAGATCAACGGCAGCGTCAGCGACGACGACATCGTTTTCGAGACGCAGGGCACGGTGGCAGAAGAGGACGTGCCGGCGGTCATGCGCATTTACAGCACGGCAGGCGACACCTGCTCGCTGCGGTTGGTCCGCACCGGGCGAGTCACGCTGAGATCGGCCGAAGCCAGCTAGCGGCCCAGAGAAGAGCGAGGTCACCATGCGACGCATCCGCGCCACTCACGGCTTCACCCTCATCGAAATGATGGTGGTGGTGCTCATCACCGGGGTCATCGCCAGCGCGATGTACCAGATGCTCCAGGCCGGGCAACGGAGCAGCGAGCGCTCCCGCGTGATGGTCGACCTGCAGCAAAATGCACGCGTTGGGCTCGACGCCCTCGGCAGCGACCTGCGCGAGGTGAGCTACGGCAAGGACCCGACACAGCCGTCGATTCTCTATGCCGGCCCCGACTCGGTGGTTTTCGTCGCTGACGTCATTCCGAGGAGCCGGTGCGGAAGTGGTGACCTACTACCTGTCACCGGACGGCGACCCCGACACCGAGAACCTGGACGACACGGTGCTGATGCGCGCGGTCGCCGATACCCGGCAACATCCTGGTCGACAACCCCTCAGTCGTACGGGATCGCGTCCGGCGGGCTCTCCTTCCGCTGGTTCAACGGCGGGGGCAACGAACTCGACAACCCGGTGCCGCAGCCGGAAGAGGTGGGCGAGATCTTCGTGGAGCTCACCGCTGCGGGTAAGGACAAGGTAGGCGACATCTACCCCGAGATGAGCCTCTCGACCACCATCTACCCACGGAACCTGCCGCTTTCGCCGGCGCGCAGTCGTCCATCCACTCCCCGCGTGTACCGGGCCAACCTATCCGAACTGCGAGGCGATCACCCTCAACCGGAACACGCCCACGACCAACACCGACGGCACCGCGCTGCAGCTCGAGGACATCAGTCACTTCAACCCTGGCCCTCGGCCAGAGCGCCGATGAGCTGTCTCCTTACACGCGGCTGGCGCGCACCATCAACAGCTGGACGATTGGTGATCTCGAGGGGGGCCAGACCTACTACGTGGCGATCAGCTGTGAGAGCCGCTCGGGGGTCGAGAGCTTTCTTTTGCACCAAGCAGGCCGACCCGGGTTCGACGAAGTACCCGGAATCCGCCCGCCTCGATGACGGCACCGGAGTCCCGGGGACGGGCGCCAGCATCGGCTGGACCACCGTACTACCTTCACCGACGGCACGACGATTTCGACGCCGGTGCACTACCACGTCTTCCGCTCGACCAGTTCGGGCTTCACGCCGAGCGAGAGCAATCAGATCGCCGACGGGAGCTACACATCGAGCTATGTCGACAACACGCTGCAACAGTGCAGCACCTACTACTACACGGTGGAGTCAGAAGCCTGCGGCAACTTCTCCACTGCTCTGTCACAGCAGAGCTACGCCTATCCCCCGCCGGCGGCCGTCAACGGCATCACCGCGACGGCGATGACCAATCCCGGCTGGTGGTCGCCGTGGGATGGACGCCCGTGACCCTGCGAACGACGGATCGAGCCTGCCGACGAATGAGTTGACCACTACGACGTCTACTGCGACACCACGCCGTACGGCACCAGCCACGTGCAGGAAGTGCCCGGCACCGACCACTCCGTCACGATCACCGGACTGGACGGTTGCCTGACCTACTACTTCAACGTCCGCGCCTTCGACAGCTGCGGACACCAGGGCGACTACATCGCCGGCAACCAGGCCACCGCGACCACCAGTGCTGCCTGCAATGACACCAATCCGGCGGCCCTGACGGCGCTGACCCTCACGACCTACAACAATCCTCACCGTCACTCGTCTGGCCGCCAAACACGACCGACTGCGACCTGGCCTCTACGAGATCTACCGGCGGCCACCGCCAGCGGTCCCTACACCGGAACCGGAAGTACAGGGCGCGAGCCCGATTGTGGTCGGTTCGCAGTCGGTGCTGGCGGGAGGCGGAATGCCGCTATGACCTGACCGGCCTCCCCGCCTGCCAGTTCGCCGCGGTGCGGTGAAGTGCGTCGACAATTGCACGACTCCGCACAAGAGCGATTACGGTCCGGAGAAGATGGGCACGACGACCTGCGTGGCCTGCACCATCGGTTCGGCCTGCACCGTCTGGGAGAGTGAACGTGATCGGGCAACGCGTCGGTCAATCTCGAGCTCTACAACACCGACGGCGTTTCTCAGACGATGAAGACGCTGAAGCCGACCTTCACCGGGACCGCGAAGGTGAAGGAAGTATGGTTCGGCACGCCGCTCGCCAAGATCTGGGCATCCGACGGATCCGCCGGCGGTGACGGTAACGTCGGCCCGCGCCCCTCCGGCACGGTGCTGAACGTCACCGACGTCGGCGTCCCGACCTGGACCAGCCGAAGCGACGGGGTGCCGATGATGGTCACCTTTGACTCGGACGTGCGCAGTCTCCACGTCGACTTCGCGGCGAAGGGAGACGGCGCCGAGTGCACCTCCTCCGGCACCGGCACCGGCGCCTCGGTCATCGATGACTTCGACGATGGCAACTACTCCGGCTGGACGGTCCTTGGCGGAACCTGGAGCGTGGCCTCGAGCGAGCTGCTCTCGACCAGCGCCGCCAACAACTACACGATCAAGAGCGCTTCGGGCACGCTGACTGCAACCACGATCGAGGCCAAGGTAATGTGCACCGGCGGTACCACCTATTCGATCTATCTCTGCTACCGCCTCCAGGACACAAACAACTGCGGTCTATTCGGCATTCGCACCGACACCGACCAGGTGCGGACGGCCCGACTCAATGCCGGTACCTTCACCCAGACTGGGTCGTACAACATGACCCTGAACGACAACACCTGGTACACCCTCAAGGCGGTCGTCACCGGCAACCGGGTCGAAGGGTACGTGAACTGCAACAAGGTGCTCGACGTCACCGATAGCTCGCTCTGGGCGAGCGGATCGACCGGGATCTCCACGCGAAAGGCGACGGCGAAGTTCGATGACGTCAAGATCCTGGCGAGCGCGCCCTTGCCGTGAGCAGGCGAACGCTCGGCCTCACGATCCTCGCGATGGGAGCGGTGCTGATCACCGCTCCCGTCCGCGTGCGCGCCGCGATCTCTGAACTCTCCCCGGGCGACACGCTGACCGTCTATTTCACCGCCGAGACCCACGGCAACCTCGAGCCGTGCAGCTGTCCTGAGCGACAGCTCGGTGGCCTCGCCCGTCGCGTTGCGTTCCTCGCACAAACCCACGGCAAGAAGGATGCGAGCCTCCGGCTCGACGCCGGCGGCTTTCTTCCGATCGACGACGTACCGCTGCGGGACGACCCCGCGGTGGCGACGCGCTTCGTCAAGCTGCTGCTCCGCGGCCTGGAACGATCCCACTACGACGCGATCGCGCTCGACCTCGGACAGCGGCAAACCCTGACCCGTATGGCTCAGGCCGAGGCGCGCGTGCTGGCCGGCGGCTGGATGGACGCCAATCCGGTCGCGCCGCCCCGGCTATTCAAGTGGAACGACACGGGCGTCGCGCTCCTCACGGTGGCGGCCGAAGTGCCGAGTTCAGTGCAGGAGATCGCGGCGGCTGACGCGCGCGAGCACGCCGCCGGCATCCCCGGCGTCACGCGAACCCTGCTCATCGTGATGGCTCGCGCCAACGCCAGCGATGGGAGGAGCGTCGCGCGCGCCACCAGCGCGGATCTCGTCGTGCTCTCGCTTGGGGCTCGCCCCAAGCAGGCGCTGCGTGAAGGGGCTTCGGTGTTGGTGGGCGCGGGGATGGATGGCCGCGAGGTCGGCGAGATCAAGTTGACGCTGGACGATGGCCACTGGGCGTTCGGGCCGCTCCAGCTTCACGCCATGGACTCGACCCAACCCGAAGACCCCGAAATCGCCCTCTCCGTCGAGAAGACAATGACCGAGGACGGGGTCGCGCTCCGTGCCTCGGTCCTGTCTCGCGAGTGACGCCTCGAGCTAGAAGCCGAAGCGCTTCTTCAGTCCGTCGTGCTGCTGCTGGATCTCGGTCGGCAGACGATCCCCAAACTTCGCAAAGAACTCCGCCTGACCATCGATCTCTCCCCGCCAATCCCCAGGATCGACGGTGAGCAGTTCACGCAACGCCTCGGGTGACAGATCGAGTCCCTCGAGGTGGAGCGCATCCGGGGTCGGGACGTACCCGATCGGCGTCTCCTGTGCCTTGCCGCGTCCCTGGCAGCGCTCGAGCGCCCAGAGGAGAGGCCGCAGGTTCTCGCCGTAGCCCGGCCAGATGAACTTCCCCTCGGCGTTGGTGCGGAACCAGTTCACGTGGAAGATCTTGGGCATGCGATCGCTTTTCTCGCCCATCTTCAGCCAGTGCGCCCAGTAGTCGCCCATGTTGTAGCCGCAGAAGGGAAGCATCGCCATCGGATCGCGCCGGACCACGCCGACCGCGCCCGTAGCCGCGGCGGTGGTCTCCGACGCCATCGAGGCGCCGACGAAGACGCCGTGCTTCCAGTCGAACGACTCGTAGATGAGCGGCGCAGTCCGCGCGCGCCGACCGCCGAAGAGGATCGCCGAGATCGGCACCCCGGTCGGGTTCTCCCACTCCTTCGAGATCGACGGGCACTGACGCGCCGGCGCGGTGAAGCGGCTGTTGGGATGCGCCGCCTTCTCCCCCGAGCTCGGGTCGAAGCGGGTCCCCTTCCAGTCGGTGAGCGGTCCCGGAGCGTCGTAGCCGATCCCCTCCCACCAGGGTGAGCCGTCAGCGGTCATCGCGACGTTGGTGAAGATGGAATTCTTCTCGGTGCTCTTGAGCGCGTTCGGGTTGGTCTTCATGCTCGTTCCAGGCGCCACGCCGAAGAACCCGTTCTCCGGATTGATCGCGTAGAGGCGTCCGTCGGGACCGAACTTCATCCAGGCGATGTCATCGCCGACCGTCCAAAACTTCCATCCCGGAAGCGAATCCGGCGGAATGAGCATGGCGAGGTTGGTCTTGCCGCAGGCACTGGGGAAGGCCGCCGCGACATAGGTGACCTCGCCTTGCGGGCTCTCCACCCCGACGATCAACATGTGCTCAGCCAACCATCCCTGGTCGCGCCCCATCACGCTCGCGATGCGCAGCGCGTAGCACTTCTTCCCCAAGAGCGCATTGCCGCCGTAGCCGGACCCGATGCTCCAGATCGTGCGGGTCTGCGGGAAGTGCGCGATGAAACGGCGGTCGGGCGAGAGGTCCCCGAGCGAGTGAAAGCCCTTGCAGTAGTCGGTCGAGTTGCCGAGCTGCTCGAGCGCCGCCTTGCCCATGCGCCGCGATCCGCATGTTCGCGACGACGTAGCGGCTGTCGGTGATCTCGACCCTGACCTTCGAGATCGGCGAGCCGAGCGGGCCCATCACATAAGGGATCACGATGTTCCGGCCGCGCATCGCACCCTCGTAGAGGGGCCAGATCTTGGCGCGCCGCTTCCGGCGACATCCAGTTGTTGGTGGGACCGGCGTCGTAGTAAGCCGCCTCGTGCTCCGAACAGATGAAGGTCAAGTGTTCGGTGCGGGCAACGTCGGTCGGGTGGCTGCGGTGGTAGAAGCAGTTCGGGTGGCTCCGCTCGTTCATACGAGTGAAGACCCCCTCGGCCAGTGCCTCCGCCATCAGTTGATTGTGCTCCGCCTCCGATCCGTCGATCCAGACGACGCGGTCCGGCCGGGTTTGGGCCGCGCACTCATCCACCCACTTGTCCAAGTCTCGGTTCATGTCCACTCCCATCGCTCGCGCCGGAAGGCCACCGTGGCCTCGCGGAAAGAGCGGCGCGAAACCAGAGGCCAATGTAGCGCCGATCACCAGTCCGCCAAAGCCCGATCCTGACCGGAAAACCGACGCAGAAAAACCCGCGGCCCAACCGCTCGTGGAGCGATCGGGCCGTGGGGTGCTCAGTCGGCTCGGACTGAAAATCGAGTGCGGGAGTCTAGCGGTTCGCCATGTTCTCGACGATGGTCGGGGTCACCAGGATGACCAGCTCACGCTTCTCTTTCCGCGTGTCCGTGGACTGGAAAAGAGCGCCGATCAGCGGGAGTGACCGGAGCACCGGGATCCCCTGGGCGAACTTTGTCTCGTTGGTGCGGATCAGGCCGCCGATCACCGCGGTCTCGCCGTTCATCACCATCACCCGCGTGTCTGCGTTCGACGTGGTGAAGATCAACCCGCCCGTCACGGTGGCCTGGCTCGAGAGGTCGGAGACCTCGGGGTGGAGGTCCATCGTGATGCGCTTGTCGCTGTTGATGTAGGGCGTCACCTCGAGCGAGATTCCGACTCGCTTGAGTTCCGTGATCGGGTTGCCGCGCTCGTCCAGGGTGATGAGCGGGATTTCCTTCCCGACCAGGATCTTCGCCTTGCGGTTGTTGGTCGTGGTGATCTTGGGATTGGAGATGATGTTCGCGCGGTTGCTCCGCTCGAGCGCGTCCAACGTCGCCTCGACACCTCCCCACTTGCGGACGACGCCCAGCTTGAGCGAACCGCTCGGACTGAGCAGCGGCTCGCTCACATTGGCCGCTCCGGAAACCCGCTCCGAAGTGGAGTGGAGATTCGCGATCGACCAATCGATGCCGAGCTGCGAGGTGGCGGTGGCATCGAGGTCGACCAGCTGCGCCACGATCTCGACCTGCTGGGTCTCGGCGTCGAGCGAGGTCACCAGGGCATCGACGTCGGAGAGACGCGCCTCGATGTCGCGAACGATGACCGAGTTGGTGCGCTCATCGATCTCGGCGATGCCGCGGGGCGAGAGCGCCGGCTCAACCGCCGCCTTGAGCTCGCGGGCCGAGGCGTAGCGCACCGGAAAGACGCGCGTCACCACCGGCATGAGGTCCTCGCGCTTCCGCGCCGCCGCCTCGCGGTCGAGCATCTCCTCCCGGTAGGAGCGGAGGGTCGCGACGCGAATCACCCCTTCCTGCTCGTCGAGCGCGACCAATCCGGCGGAGCGACAAACGATGTCGAGCGCCTGACGCCACGGGGTCTGCACCAGTCGGATCGAGACCGGCCCCTCGACGTCGCGATCGGCCACGATGTTCTGCCCGCCGAACTCCGCGATGGAACGAAAGACGGTGCGGAGATCGGCGGCCTGCACATCGAGGTTCATCGCCTTGGTCGCGGCGGCATCGGTCTGCGCCAGCACCGCGGCGGGAAGGGCCGCCGACATCGCCTGCCCGCGCGCGGCCGCACCGGTCGTAGCGGCCGAGGCGCGGCCGTGTGTCATCGCCGGGATCGCATCCGCCAGCATGGGAGCATCCTCGGTCTGCTCGTCGCTCGGCGCGCCTTGCGCCATCGTCGGCGTACCGATGGCGGGCGTTGCTTCGCTCACCGGTTGGCGCGGATCGACCGAGCCGAGGAGCGGCGCCTCATCCAGCGGAACCGGATTCGGGGAGAGGCTCTGCCCCGGCTTGCTATCGCTGGGCACGGTGGCAGGGTTCGATTCCATGCTGGGCTCGCTCGAGTCGCTCGACTTCCCCGCCGTGGAGGGTGCCAAGCGCACGCGCAGCGAACCGTGATCCAGCTCCGCGTGGTAGCTCATCGGCGTGGCCGTCTCGAAGACGTAGCGCACCACGCGACCGGCGGGATCATCCTTCCAGAGAGAGGTCCGGAAGTTCGCCAAGCACTGGGCGGCGGTCTCTCCGGTCAGCGCGGTCGGCGCGTCGGCGTCGAAGAGGTCGACAACCACACGATTGGGATTCTCCAAGGAGAAGACATCGTACGGCAGGTTGTCACCGGCCGCCGGCGCCTTGATCGAGAAGAGGAGGTCCGTGCCGTCCTCCTCGAGCGTGGCGCTCTCGATCGGCCAGGCGCGCGCGGAGCCGGCCAGGGCGAGCGCGATCGCCCCCATCGCAAGCCAACCTACGTGACGCTTAGTTCCCTGAGTCATGATTCGCCCTCTTCTGCTTCGGATCGATGACGAGGAGCCGGATCTGACGGCCGACTCCGAACTCGCTCACGTAGAGCGTGACGCCGTCCGGATTGATGCGGGTGACGCTGGCCGGCCCGTAGCGATCCCCCTCGCGCAGGATCAGGCTCTTGCCTTCGGGCGTTTCGACCAGCGCGTAGCGATCGCTCTCGCTCCAGAGGATGCCAACCACCGAGAGGTCTTCCGGACCGGTGCGATCCTCGTCGCTCTTCTCCGCGAGGTAGCCCTCGCTGACCAGACTGACGAACGGGTCGCGACGCCCGATGCTCTCGTAGTAGTAGGGCTCGGGCGCGAGGAGGATCTCATCGAGCACGCCGGTCTCGACCGTCGAGGTATCGGGCGCCCCGGCCTTCTGGTGCGCCGTGTTCGCGCCGCCATCCAGTTGAATGCCGGCCGCCGCCGCCGCGCTGTCGCCGCGCGCCACCGCCGCCTGCTTGGCTTCGTTCGCTCCGCGCACCGCGCGGGCGGCTGCCCCTGCCAACGTGCTTCCGACCACGGCCTTCTTCCCGCCGCCGAACTTGGGCAGTTTGAAGGCTCGCGCCGAATCGGCGTGAGTCAGGATCAGAATCGTGGAGACTCCGGCGATCAGGGTCAGGCTCCAGCTCGCGATGCTTCGCCAACCGCGCCGAGGGAAGGTGCCGCTATTCATCGCTCGCCTCCGTCTTCCCCTTCTTCTTGCCGCTCTGCTTCTTCGAGTCGGTCTTCTTGCCTTCGGCCTTCCCCTTCGCCTTCCCGGACTTGGCGCTGGCCACGCCGGATTTCTTCTCGGCTGGCGGCGGGGGCGGGGGCTCCTGTCCGACCGTGTAGGCCACGGCGACGAAGGAGGCCTGCGCGGGCTGCTTGCCCAGATCGGCGTTCTTCTCCTTGTTAGCGTCAACCTCGAGGTCGCGGACGTTGACGATGCGATCAAGGTTGGCGATCTCAGCGAGGAACGCACCGACCTGGTGGTACCCGCCGACGACGGAGATCTCGACCGGGTTCTCGGTGAAGTTGCTGCCCGGCACCGGCGTGTTCGGCTTGAACTTCACAAACTCCACGCCGGTTTGATTGCCGAGAAGGGTGATGGTGCGGAGCAGCACCGTCATCTCCACCTTCTCCGGGAGCATCGACTGACCCTGCTCCCACTTCCGGTGGAGCAGATTGAACTCCTTCTCCAGGTAGGGCAGCTGGTGGGCCGCCTGACGCGCCTTGGTCAGGTCCTTGGAGAGTTCGCGATATTGGTCCTCGAGCTTCGTCAGCTCCTGCGCGTTCGCCTTGTAGGTGAAGGGCAAGAGGTCGGTGAAGAAGTAGCCGTACAGGATGACGGCGCCTCCCACGATCCCGAGAAAGCTCTTCTGGTACTTCGGGTCGCGGATGTCGAATGCCATGTGCTCTAGCCTCCCGGTACCCTTGGCGCCGCGTTACGGCTTGACCCGAGCGGTGACGGTGAACTTGTAGACCGGCTTCTCGGACTCGTCGTCGCCCTTGAGCTTCGCCTTCTCCGCCACGGTCAGCGCGACGTTCTCGAAGAGCTTGCTCTCTTCCATGCGACTCATCAGTTCAGCCACCATCAGGTTGGTGAAGGTCATGCCCTCGACCGTGATCTGTCCCGGCCCGTCGTCGGCGACCTTGGTGAGCCACAGGTACTCGGGCACCTGCCCGGCGAGGTCGTCCAGCATCTCGACCGCGAGGTAGCGCTGCCGCGTCAGCTCCTGGATCACGGAGAGGCGGAGGTTCAGTTGCTCGCGCTCGGCCATCAGCTGGTTGATCCGATCGATCTGCGGCTTCAGTTTTCGCGTCTCGAGCTCGGCGGTCTGGATGTCCGTTTTGAGCGAGGTGATCTTCGTCCGCTGCATGACGTAGAGCCCGCCCAACGGCAGGAGTACCGCGCCCGCGACCAGGGCGGTGACCCAAACGCGCGCTCGCGGCGCCTGAACCGACAGGGTCGGCTCGGGCAGCCGTTCTTCCTTGGGGAGGAGGTTGACCTGAATCACTTCTCGCGCGCCTTTCTCAGAGCGAGGCCCATTCCGACCATGAGCTGCGGAGCGACTTCCCTGGGATCCAAGCCGCCCATGGTGTCCGCGGCGTAGCGCACGCGCTTCAGAGGATCGGTGACCTCGACCGGGACCTTGACTCGTTCCTCGAGCATGGGGCCGAGCCCCTTGATCATGGCGGCGCCGCCGGAGAGCAGGACACGATCGATGCGGTCGGTGTCGCCGTTCGACTTGAGCCAGACCAAACTTCGCTCGAGCGCGACGCCCAGATCGGCGCAGAAGCTCCTCACCACCGCGCTGACGTCGAGCCCGGAGTTCCCCTCCTTGGCGCGCAGCGCGGCCAGCGCCTCTTCCCGACTCACCTGATGCTTCTTCTGCAGCGCCTCGATGAAGTTGTTCCCGCCGAGGGAGAGGTCCTGGGTGTAGAGCGGAACGCCCCGCTGCACCAGGTTGATGTTGGTCAGCTCCGCCCCGACGTTCACGAGTGCCACCAGCTCCGCCTTGGCGAAGTCGTAGTTCGCCTCGGCCGCGTTTTGCAGCGCGAACGAATTGACGTCGATGATCGAAGGGGTGAGACCCGCCTCCCGCAGGAGGTCGGCGTGCGCGCCGATCAAGTCACGCTTGGCCGCGACCAGCAGCACCTGCATCTGATTCGGCCCCGCCTCGGTCGGCAGGATCTCGAAGTCGAGCGAGACGTCGTTGATGTCGTAGGGAACGTGCTGCTCCGCTTCCCACTGGATCGCCTCGCGCGCTTCCTGCGGCGGGAGCTTCTCCATCGTGATGCGCTTGACGATCACGCCGCGGCCGGACACGCCGGTCGCGACCTGCTTGCGGCGAATGTCGCGGCTTTCCAGGAGATTCTGGATCGTCTCCACCACGAGCTGGCGGTCCATGATCTCGCCTTCGACGATCGCTTCCGGCACCAGCTCGGCCATGCCGAAGTTGACCAGGCGCGGACCGTCCTTGCGATGCTCGACCTCCACCACCTTGATGGCGTGCGACCCGATGTCGAGTCCGACGGTGGTCTTGGGCTTTCCCAGCACGAGAAACCTCCCGGTTCCATTGGGTCTCGGGAGGACGCTGCGCCCGCCCCGTCGGCGCACCGGCTCCCGTCGTTTCTCCCTTCCGAGGTATCGGGCGGCGAGGGGCGGGAATTTACCCTCGCGTGGCGAGATTCCTCCAATTCACGCTCGTTCCCGCCGGCCGACGGCTACATCTCGACCTCCGACGCGCGCTCGATCAGGGGTGCGCCGCCAGGGTGAAAAGGCCCAGATACCAACTCCAGATTCGCGGCCCGAAGAGCAGGGCGACCCACGCGGCCGGCGCCAGGAAGCAACCGAAGGGAAGCGCGGTGGTGGCCGTGCCGCGTCGACTGGCGAGTAGCGCGATCCCGAGCAGCGCGCCGACCAGCGAGGAAAGGAGCAGCGTCAGCACCACACCCTGCCAACCGAGGAATGCACCCAGCATCAGGGCTAGCTTCACATCCCCCATCCCCATGCCGGCGCGGCCGCGCGTCTTCTCGTAACCCCAGGCGAGGAGAAAGAGGATTCCGCCTCCAAGCAGCGCGCCGGTCAACGCCGGAACGAAGCCGATCGTGACGAAGGAGAGCGCGAGCCCCAGCACCGTTCCTCCGAGGCTGATCTCGTCGGGGATGATGCGGTGATCGAGATCGATGAAGAAGACCGCGAGGAGCGAAAGGCCCAGCCAGAGCGCGGCGAGCGAGCGCCACGGCGTCGCCGGAAGGAGGCAGGCGAGCAACGTGATCAGAGCACCGATCGTCTCGACCAGAGGATAGCGCGCGGAGATTCGAGCGTGGCAGTCGGCGCAGCGGCCGCGAAGGAAGAGCCACCCCAGGAGCGGCACGTTGTGCCAGGGACGAATCGAGTGCCCGCAGCTGCCGCAGCGCGAACGCGGCCACAGGAGCGATTCGCTCCGCGGCAATCGGTAGATCACGACATTCAAGAAGCTGCCGAGCGCCAAGCCCAGCGCGAGCACGGTGAGCAAGAACGTCGGGGTGCGCGGAAACCAGGAATCGAGCATCGCATCAGCTCCCCGCGCCCGATGGGGCGCCCAACTCGTGCAGGTACTGGAGGGCGATCCGCTGAATCTCCGCGTTGTCGGTGGCGCGGTACACCTCGGTCCACAGCGCCACCGCGAGCTCGCGATCGCCACCGCGCGTGGCGGCGAAGGCGGCGAGCCTTGCCACGCTCTCGGGCGCACCCTCCGTTTCGGCCGCGCGACGAAGCAACATGGCCGCCTCCGACTTGCTTGGGCCGTGGAGGTAGCAGAGGAAGCCGAGCTCGAAGCGCAGGCGCCAGCTCTCGGGGTTGGCCGCGATGCCCTGCTCGAGCAAGGCGCGCGCCTGATCGAAGCGCCCGACATCTTCCGCCAGCACCAGCGCGCCGAAGACGTAGGCGTTCTCGAAGCGCGGATCGAGGCCGACCAGGGTGGTGAAGAGGGTTTGGGCGAAGGGATATCGACGGTCCGCCTTGCGGTGGCGACCGTAGTACTGGATCGACTCGAGCCAGGCGGCGTCGGCCGCAAGCCGCGCCCGCCCCAAGGTCGCCGACTTCACCCACGGACCCGTCGGAAAGAGCGCCAGCTCCGGTGGCGCCGGAGACACCCCGCGCGCCGCCTCGAAGCGGCCGCCCACCTCCCGCGCACCGAAGAGGAGAAGCGCCGCCATCGCGCCGCGCGCGAACCAGCCGAGCACCGCGCGCTCGCGCGACGGTGCGACGAACTCAGACCGCGAGCTCACGTCGCTCCAAGACGATCGCCGCCAGGACCAAGCTCGCCGCCGCATACATTCCGGCGTAGCCCGCGGCCAGCGCCAGTTGATCCGCGGAATAGGCCGCGAGGGAGAGCACCGGCCAGGCATCGTGATAGAGGTCGAGGCGCGGCACGATCCAGCTCGTCCACTTGACCAATCCCGCGCTCTGGGGTCCCGCGTTCGTCAACAATTCGAGCAGATCGCCGCTGCCGTGGCCAATGATGTAGGCGGCAAGGGTGAAGAGGCCGGCCAGAATCGGGCTGGTGAAGCTGGCGAGCAGCACCGCCAGCGCCGCCACGATCGAGAGCTCGAGAAACACCAGGCCGATCGCCTCGAACAGCCCGACGCCGAAGGCGTAGCCGCGGACCAGGAGCACCAGAGCGAGCAGCCCACCCATCGCGCCGACGGTGCAAGCCAGAGTAAAGAGCAACCCGAGGTACTTGCCGAGAACGAAGGCGCTCCGACGCACCGGCCGCGCGAAAACGAAGTAGAGAGTCTTCCGTTCGATCTCGCGAAAGATGAGTTGGTGTCCCACGAAGATCGTGAGCAGGCAACCGAAGAGCGAGAGCGACGCGAGCCCCAGGTCGATCGTGATGCGCCTCCCCTCGCCCAACGCGAGCGGCGCCAAGAGCTGCGCCGCCAGGAAGACGAACAGCCCGAAGAAGAGGAGCAAGTAGAGGACTCGGTCGCGCACCGCCTCGATCCAGGTGTGCCAGGCCAAGGAGAGGATCCCCCTCATGCGCTCCTCCGCTCGCTTGCGCCATCGGCACTCTCCGCTCCCAGGTGTTCGAGGAAGAGGCGCTCGAGATCCTGCCGTCGTGTTTCCACCGCGCGCACCCGCACCCCGGCGGCCATGAGGCGCCGGAGGCAGAGGTCCACTTCCGCGCCGCCCGGCTCGCCGATCCGAAGCGCGAAGCCGTTGCCGTTCTCGGCGCGCGAAACCTCGACCCGCGAGGCGAGCGACGCCGGCAGCTGCTGCGGGAAGTCGAGCGGCAGGCGCCCATCCCCTTCGATCAACACCTCGACCACCGCGCGAGCCAGGAGCTCGGTCGGCTTCCCTTCGATCGCGACCCGTCCGCCGGCGAGAAAGCCGACGCGATCCGCCAGTACCTCGACGTCGGCCAGCACGTGGCTCGCGAGGAGAATCGTGCGCCCCGTTCCTTCTCCTTCCGGATGCGATCCTTGACCAGCGCGCGCCCGATCGGATCGAGCCCCGACATCGGTTCGTCCAGAACGAGGAACTCCGGTTCGTGCACCAGCGCCTGGGCCAGCCCGAGTCGCTGCACCTGTCCCTTCGAGAGTCGACGGAGCGGTCGCGTCGCCTGGGCCTCGAGCCCCAGGCTCTCCAGAAGCGCGAGGTCGCCGCGATCATCGGAGTGAACACCGGAGAGCGCCCGCGCCATGCGCAAGAGCTCGCGCGGTGAGAGGTGCGGATAGTAGGAAGGAAGTTCCGGCACGAAGCCGAGACGGGCGCGAGCCGCGCGAGCTCCCAGCGGCATGCCCAACAGCTGTCCCCCCCCCGCGCTCGGCCGGAGCAGTCCAAGGAGGATCTTGAAGGTGGTCGTCTTCCCGGCGCCGTTCACCCCGAGGAAGCCGTACACCTCCCCCCGCTCGACCCTGAGGTCCAGCCCATCCAACGCCACCACCGGCCGCCGAAAGAGGCCCGGTTGGTAGACCTTTCGAATCTTCTCGAGCTCCAGGATGGCAATCATCGCATTGGTGGAATCGGCGCGTTTCGCCCGAGTCTTGATGCAATCCGCGAGGCGGTGATCAGAAGCGGCGGGTCTGCACCGGCCGAACGATCACGAAGCGGCAGGTGACCTCGGCGCGGCCGTCCACGGCCACCTCGATGTCACACGAGTGTGCCCCCTCGACGCGGAAGCCGGGCGGCAAGCTCTCCGGGTCGAGCGTGACGCGATGCCAGCCGGCCGGAAGGGCGTGAAATGCGAAGTGTCCGTCGGAGTCGGTGACGGTGATGTCGGAGTCGTCGAGCAGCACGCGCACGCCACCCAGGGACCGCGGATCCGCCGCCGCACGCGGGTCGGCCAACGCAGAGATCACCTGGCCGGCGATCGTCCCGGTGCGCCGCTCGAGCGGGAAGTCGAACTCCTGGAAGCGGTCGGCAGAGACCTCGACCTCCAACGCGCCAGTCCCTTCGAGGGTGTAGCTGGTCGGGATCGATTCGGGCAGGAGACGCAGGACGTGCCGCCCCGGTGCGACCAGGCTCCGCCACCGCCCGGAGAGGTCGGAAGGAATCGGCGCACGCAGGTCGCCGTCCACCACCACCTCGATCCCCGCCACTCCGGGTTCGTCGGCCTGACGCAGATGGTCTCCGTTGCGATCTTCGAAGACGACCCCCCCGAGGAGTTGGCGAGTCCGCTCTCGATGGGTCGCCTCGGCCGGAGTGGCGGAGGGGCCGTCGCCGTCGAAGGAGTGACGAAGCCCGAGCTCGACGCTGGCGGCGTGGTGCGCGCGCGACTCGGTGGAGTTGATGCGGCAGGACAAGGAGGCCCGCGCCCCGAGACGTACGCCGCTCGAGAGCGAGACCTGTCGCGTGGCCGGGCGGAAAGAAGTGCCCTCCTGCTGGTGCGACTGGGAGAGGCGGAGCGAGACCGGCAACATCTGCCGTTGCCACGGCGCGCCCGACACCTCGACGAAGGAGACCAGTTCGGCGCCGTACGGCTCCTGCCAGACCGTCTCCTGCTCGAGCGCCAGATTGAGCCGGTCCGAGAGCCGGAGGGAGAGGTCGCCGCTCAGATAGCTTCGCGACGTTCCACCCTCCTGGGCGAATCGGTTCCCCTGGACACTGAGCCTCGCCGATCGACCGAGTGACTGGCTGACGGAGGCTCCGGTCGTCCAGATGCGCTGCTGCTCCTGGGCGAGAGCGCGTCGCCGAAGTTCGGCCGAGAACGAAACGCCGGTCTGGGAGCGCGGCCAGGTCAGCCCTACCCGGGCACCGACCTGGCGGCCGGAGTAAGCGCGGTTCTGCAGGTTGAGCTCCGACGGCAGGGTCCCCTCGGACCAGGTCGCGGTGTGCCGCCAACTTCCTGTCCAGAGTGCCGCCGAGACTCCGCGCCAAGGGCGTGTGGATAGATCGACGGCCAGCGTCGACTTGGGCAGTGGTTCGAGTGCTCCGAGAGGTCCTGCGCGGAAAGCTGTGCCATTACTACCACTCAGAACGATGCCTCCGGAGAGGCCGGACCGCTCGGCCCGAAGGTCGACGCTCGCCCGACGTGCGCTGGCGTCCCCTTCCTTTACGCGGCGTGCGCCCACACTGGCCTCCGCGCGGGCGCGAAGGTGGGCCCCGGTCCGTGCCACCACCCCACCCACGCTCCAGGCGCGCTCGAGTGCGGAGGCCGGCGAGGGGTGTTGGGACAGGGTCAGTCCGTCGAGCGACATCGCGAGGTCGGGAAGGAGGGCAAACTCTACCGCGCCTCGGGCCAGTGCCCGCGGGTAGCGACCGCGAACGACGTTGTCGTGCTCGACCGCGGCGCGTCCCCAGGAAACCGAGGCTCGCTCCACGCCCGCCCCTTCGGCCAAATCGAAGCTGCGGGAGAGCTCAACGCCGCGACCACGGGCCGCCGAGAGCACCCCAGCCGGCTCTCCCAGCCGCACGCTTCCGGCCCGCGCTGCCCAACCGCCCAGGGTTTCCACCCCAGGGTCGCGTCCTCGAGGAAGCGACGCCCCTCTTGCTCGGTGACGCGGGCGCTCAGCTCGAGACGCCCGATGCCCAAATATCGGCTGACCTCGAAGCGGTGGGACGCCTCCCATACGCCACTCGTTCCGTTGCGCGCGGAGTGCGAGACGCTGCTTCGAAGCGAGAAGATCGGACAAAGCGGCTGATGGAGCATGCGTCGCTGGCGGTCGGACCGACCCGCCTGGCCACCGACGCGATCCCAGGGCGCCGCCACCGCCGACGCCGACGCCTGGACGAACTGACTCCGCGGAATCGTTCCGGTGCTGAAGGCGCCGTTGACGAGGGCGATCGAACCCAGCGGCCGAGGAGTGCGCGGACTTTGGAGCGCGGAGGGGATCCACTCCGGCCGGCCAGTGGAGAGTGGACTTGTTCTGGATCGATTGCGTCGCGTGCCGCCAGATCGCGTCCGAGCTCGGTCAGCGTGAGGGCCGGATCCGGGTAGGAGACGATCGAGGCATCCCAGTCGGGGTGGCTCGTAGGCGTGACCGGCGTCGGCGCGATCGCGGCGGGCGGTGGGTCTCCCCGCATCGCGCTCCCAGGAGGAGAATCGCGCAGGTCGCGGCCACGAATCTCATCTTCGTCCGGATCGATCTCGGGGAGCGGGGGCGCGGCGTCCTCCGCGCGCCGGGTCGGCGGCCCGAGCGGGTTCGCGATCGTGAAGTCCTTGACCCCCTGCACCAGGGAGTCGAGCCCCAGATCGAGCGTGACCACGAATTGGTAGTCACCACCCTCCGCCGGCTTCCAGCTGGCGCGGTAGGTCGTGTCGGTCTCGGGCAGGAGGACTCGGAGTGGCAGTCGCTCCTCGAAGCGGTTCGATTGGTCGAGTGAGCGTACCTCGACCCAGCCGGCCGGGTAGTGATAGACGTTTCCGCGGTTGGCCAGGGTGACGGCGAGGCTCACTTCTCCGGTCGAGTCGACCGGAGCGATCGACATCGCGGTGATGAGGTCATCGCGACGCTCGGTGCCGCGGGCTGTCACGTAGACATTGGTGCCGAGGCTCAGCTTGGTCGCGACGCCCAGCCCGGAGGCACGGTCGACCCCCTCGCATTGGAAGTAGACCATCGTCCAATAGGAGCCCACCGCAGAGTCGGGGAGGGCGGCCGCGATCCGCACCACGCGAGAAGAGTGCGCCGCGACCAGGAACTCCCCCACCTCCGGTCGGACGAAGGTGGTGGCCGCGCGCGCCACCGCCGCGGCCGGCTGGAGATCCATCCCGCCCTCGGACGTGGTGACCCAGTCCCGCACGCTCGTGACGACACGGACCGCGTCATCACCATTGTTGAAGACGTTGACCGCGCAAGCCGCGACCGAACCGGCGGCGGTCGCGAGGTGGACCTTCATTGGCGAAACGCTCATGCGGAGCGCGGCGGCGGCGTTCGCCGGGCCGAGGAGAGAGAGCAGAGGGAGGATCGAGCAGACCTTCGCCCGGATGCGCAAAAACCCGCCCCTCCCCGTCGAGGAGTGCGAGTCGGGTGCGGCTCGTCGGAGCCGCTGTCGGTTCGCCGTGATCATCTTCCTGACGATTCGTTCCGATCGCGGGGCGCTTCCTGCGTCCCTTCTGTCGATCGGCGGCGCGAGCTACCGAACTAGGCGATGTCTAGCGCACTGCTACTGCACCGTGACGGTGTAGGTCAGCGTGGTGGTGTAGTCGGTCGTTCCACCGCCGGCATTGTCTGGATACGCCCAGAGGTTGCTGACGCGAATGTCGGTGTCCACCGTCTGCCAAGCCGGCTGGGTGTCGGTGGTCGTCCACAGGCTCTGATCGACGCCGGTGATCGTGGTGTAGCTCGAGATGGTCGCGCCGCCGGTGCCGGCCGCGGTCTGCGTCTTAAAGTCGAGGTCGGCGAGCGCTACGCCCGGCGTACCGTCCACCGACTTGATCGAGAGGACCATTCCGGTGCCACTGTTCGAGCGCACTCGAACCGCGATCCCGTTCGCCCCCTCCGCCACGACGAAGCCGGCCTCGTAGTCGCTCTGGTTGGGGCTCAGGGTCACGCTGGCATCATCGATCTGAATTTCCGCCGTGGCCGACGCCGCCAGAATCACATCGGAGGTGCCGCTGGTCGCCGCTCGCGCAAGGCTGGCAGCGGTCACGGTGAGTGGCACGCACACCAGTGCCGCGAGGTGGCGCGGCAACGTCCGTGAGTACTTCATCGCCCGATCTCCTTTCGGTCGGTTCGGCATCCCGTCGAACCTCCGTCCATGACGAGACACTCGATCGTCCCCTAGTAGTTCGTGCTCTTCGCGGCATCTCTGGAGCGAAAATCGCTTTGGCCCGCGAGTTCTTCGTGCAAGCAACGCGCCGGCCGCCTTCGCTTGCCACCGCCGCACCGTGAAACGGTTTTTCGAAAGCGCTTAAGGTGATCCCGGCAACTCAAGCCTTCGCAAGCGCCTTCAGCGTGGGGGGAGCCGCCCAGTGTCTCGTCCCTCGCCACACAAACGGAGAGGCGACCCGAGGGTCGCCTCTCCAAGAAACCCCAGCCGGTAGTGTCCGGCCCGCCCGATTACTGGGCGTCGTTGGTCAGGGTCAGGATGGCAGCGCCGTCCTTGCCGTTCGCGGTGATGACGTAGCTCGTCGCCGGGTTGCCGACCTCGTAGTAGCACATGCCGGCTTCCGCACCCGCCGCGCCGTCGGTGAAGGCGTCCGCGCCGAACGGGTTCGCGATGTTCGACAGGCCGTTCATGTGATCGGCCACGCCGTCCGGATAGGTACCGTTGTTCTTCACCGCCTCGTCTTCCGCGTACAGCTGACCAGCGTGAGCGTTGCCCTTGACGCTCGACTCACGCGCGCGGTCCTGCATGCTGACGTAGTTCGGAATCGCGATCGCCGCGAGAATACCGATGATCACGACCACGATCATGAGCTCGATCAGGGTGAAGCCCTGCTTGTTGCGCAACATCTACGTACCTCCTCGGATGGTCTGTCGCCTGCTGGTCAAGAAGGCCCGCGGATGTCCGCCTATCGGGCCCGACCCTGTTCGGGAGTCACCCGACTCCCGTGCCCTCGCTCATCGCAACCGACGTGCCGCGCTGCCTCACTCCGCCCCTCCCAACCGCATCCCTCCGTGGCCCCGTCACTTGCGCTTGCCCCGCCTCGTCCCTGCCACCGTCGCGTCGGCTTGGTCCCGCTTGCGACCTGCACCGCTCGCGCGAAATCTGCATCGCCGCGCCGCGCGCCGTGCGAAACGCCTGCTCACGCCGCCTTGGGCTCGCTTTCTTCCGTGTCCCCCGGGTTGAATCCCTCTTCCGCCTGCCCCGCCTTTTCGGCCATGCCGTAGGCGAGGAGTTTCCGGTACAGGGTCGAGGGATTGATGCCGAGGATGTCGCTCGCCCGCTTCTTCTGCCAGCCGGTGTGCTGAAGCACCTTGACGATGTACTCGCGCTCGAGCTCTTCCAGCGTGAGGCAGGGCGTATCGATGACGAGCCGACCCTTGCGATTCGGCCCCTGCACCACGCGCTCCGGAAGATCGGTCACCTCGAGCGGACCGCCCTCGTTCAGGATGACCGCTCGCTCGATCACGTTCTCGAGCTCGCGCACGTTGCCCGGCCAGTCGTAGCGCGAGAGCGCGTCGAGCGCGTCGCGCGAGATCTTCTTCCCCGAGCCAGGAGCGAAGCGCGAGAGGAAGTGATCGACCAGTAGCGGGATGTCGTCTCGCCGCGCGCGCAAGGGCGGCAGCGAAATCGGGATCACGTTCAAGCGGTAGAAGAGGTCGGTGCGGAAGCGGCCCTCGGAGACTTCTTTCTCCAGGTCCGCATTGGTCGCGGCGATCAGGCGCACGTTGATCTTGATCGGCTTCGTCCCGCCGACCGGGATGATCTCGCGCTCCTGCAGCGCGCGGAGCAGCTTCACCTGGGTGGCGGGCGCCATCTCGCCGACCTCGTCGAGAAAGAAGGTGCCGTTCTCCGAGACGGTGAAGAGACCTTGCTGGTCCTTGATCGCGCCGGTGAAGGAGCCGCGAATGTGACCGAAGAGGTTCGACTCCAGGAGATCCTTGGGCAGCGCGCCGCAGTTGATCGAGACGAAGGGTCCGGTGGCGCGATGGCTGCGATAGTGGATTTCCCGGGCGATGAGTTCCTTGCCGGTGCCGCTCTCGCCGTAGACCAGGATGGTCGAATCGGTGGCCGCCACGCGGTCGACCATCTTGAAGACCTTCGACATCTCCTCGGAGTTGCCGATGATCTTGCGCTCGGTGTGGCGGGACTTGAGCTGGCGCTTGAGTGCCTGATTCTCCGACTGCAGACGGCGCATCGAGAGCGCGTTCTTGACGACGAGGCAGATCTCGTCGTTCTTCGCCTTCTTCTCGACGTACTGGAAGGCGCCCTTGTCCATCGCCTCGACCGCGGAAGCGTCGGAAGCGAAGGCGGTCAGTACGACCACCGGGAGCGATGGGTCGACCTCCCGCACCTTCTCGAGGAGCTCGAGACCGGTCATCCCCGGCATCTTGAGGTCGGTGATCAAGACATCGAAGCTCTCCGACTCGAGCCGCTTCAGAGCCTCCGCCCCGCCGCTGGCCAGGACCACCTCGTGGCCGTCCTTCTCCAGCAGGATCGAGAGGAAGCGCCGCATGCTCTCTTCGTCGTCGACGACCAGGATGCGGGCGATATCGGCGTCAGTCATGCAAGACTTCTCCTAGCGCTCAGGCCGCCGCCTCCGCCGCGGTCGCGAGGGGAAGGCGCAGGATCGCCACCGTTCCTTGATCCGGCGCGGGCGTCAGCCAGAGGCTCCCGCCCATCCGGTGCATCAGGTCGCGCGCGATGGCCAGCCCTAACCCGGTCCCCTTCGGCTTGGTGGTGAAGAAGGGTTCGAAGACCCGCTCCAGCACCTTGGCCGGAATCCCTGGTCCGAGGTCTCGCAGGAGGATCCACGCTTCGTCCCCCTCCACACGGGCGGAGAGGGTGATCGGGGTCGACTCGCTCGCTTCCTCGGCATTCAAGGCGACGTTTCGCAGCACCTGGCCCAGCGCTGCACGATCGACCCGTACCACCGCGTCGCCGAGCGGGCTCGGCTCCGCGATCAAGCGACCGTGCAGGAGGGAGCCCAGGCTGGCCGCCTCCTCTTCGAGTACCCTTTCGAGTGCTAGGGCCTCGACCGTTAGCGTTTTATCGCGGGCGAAGGAGAGGAACTCGCTCAAGAACCCTTCCAAGCGGTCCGCTTCCCGCAGCACGATCTCCATCAGCCGAAGGTCTCGGCCGCGTTCGTCGCCGCGGCCCCAGCCCGCGTCGCGCAAGAGCTCGATCGAGCCGGTGATCGGTTTGAGTGAATTTCGAATCTCGTGGGCCAGGCCCGCCGACAGCTGGCCGATCAGGGCTAGCTTCTCGCTGCGCTTGCGTTCCTCTTCACGCGCGCGCCGTTCGGTCAGGTCCGAGAGGAGCACGATCAGGCCGCGCGGCTCGTGATCCGGGCCGCGCAGGGGCGCGGTCGCCACCTCGAGCGGAAGCGCACCACCCCACTCTTCCGGCTCGAGTTCGCGCGTGGTTTCGAAGGCCAGGCCCAGGCAACCGTTGAGATGCTCGCCGAGGGCTCGCATGCCGGGGCGCGCGCCGAGCGCCGAGAGTTCCATTCCGATCGTTAGATCCCCGGCCGCCAGGAGGAGCCGTTCGGCGCTCCCGTTCAACCTTCGAACTCGGCCGCGACGATCGAGGCAGACGAGCCCGGTGGAGAGGCAGGCGACGATCGACTCGGCATCGAGGCGGGTTTCGAGCAACTCACGCCGGGTCGCGAGATGCGCGCGCTCCACCGTCTGGATGCGCAGGCCGAGCGCGCCGGAGCAAAGCCCGAGAAAGAGGAAGGCCAACACCGCGGCCAGCGTCTCCGGTGACGGCACGAGGCCTCCGGCCTGCGCAGCGCTCGCCCTTCCGCTCAAGCCGAGGCAGAGCGCCACCGCCATTGCGCCGGCGGCTGCGGTCATTCCACCGGGCAGGCCGCGGAGTACGCCCCAGATCAAGACCGGCAGTGCCAGAAGCAGGAGGAAGGGACGTCCCGCCTCGGACATCGAGAAGACCACGAGCGCGTGGGCGGCGAGATCCAAGAGAATCGCCAAGAGCGGCCCCACGCGTGCGGGCAGGCGCGCTTCGAACTCGCTCGCGATCAGGCTCAGCCCGGACAGAAAGAGAAACCCGCCCGCCAGCCGGAGCCGCGCCAGGGGGGCAAGGCTGGGCACTCCCGCCACCAACGCCGCCACCGCGAAGAGGAGCGCGAGGCGCGAGAGTCTCGCGCGAGAGAGATCCTGAACCCAGGCCTCTCCTCGGCCCCAGGCGAACGCGGCGCGGAGCGGCGTCGCGCGCCTTTCGCTAGTGGCTTCCACCGACGACGTTGATCAGCTTGAACATCGGCAGGTACATCGCGACGACCATGCCTCCGACCAAGCCGCCCATCACGACGATCATGACCGGTTCGATGATCGAGGTCAGCGTGTCGACCGCGACGTTGACCTCCTCGTCGTAGAACGAGGCGATCTTGTCGAGCATCTTGTCGAGCGCACCGGTCTCCTCTCCCACCGAGATCATCTGCACCACCATCGGCGGGAAGACCTTCGACTCGCGCAGCGGCGCCGCGATGGTCTCGCCCTCGCCGATCGAGCCCTTGGTCGCGAGGATGGCGTTCTCGATGATCTTGTTGCCGGCGGTGCGCGCGGTGATGTCGAGCGCGGTCAGGATCGGCACGCCGGAGCTGATCATGGTGCCGAGTGTCCGGGTGAAGCGCGCGATCGCCGCGCGGCGCAGGATCTCGCCGATGGCCGGGATCTTGAGGACGGCCGCGTCGGTCTTCAGTCGGCCGATCGGAGTCTTGTAGTACTGCTTGAACGCGACCCCGGCCGCCACGATCGCACCGATGATCGCCCACCAGTATCCCTTCAAGACGTTGGACATCATGAGCACGATGCGAGTGGGCAGCGGAAGTTCGCCACCGAAGTCGGCG
>JAXLXQ010000060.1:0-20321 GCA_046327845.1 Candidatus Eiseniibacteriota bacterium
CAGACCATCACCGTGCAGTAGTTCTGCTCGAAACTCCGATGCGCGGGTCATCTCACCCCAAGAGCGGGGGAGATGACCCGCTTTGCATTTCCCCGCGCAGACCGCTCCACCTTCGCCCTTCGATCCTCATCTCTCCCTAGCGCCGCGCCGCGTCGAGGCTTGCCCGCCCACGCGGCGCGCCTCAACCCCATGCGAGCGATGGCTGGAACGCGGTTTGCTCGCGGAGTCGGCAGAGGTCGTCGGGAGAAATCGACGGCATCGGGAACAAGGAAAATCCCCTGTGAGATGGGACACCGGTACCTGGCTTGGGCTCCCGGCTAGACGACGCTTGCTCCGGGCCCGGGCGTACCCCCCTCGTCACGGGGGATTTTCCGTTGGCCTCGAATCCACCTCCTGCGCTACGGTCCGACCGCTTCGCGCCTGCGAGCTTCGCGCGCGGAGACTGCTTCCGCTCGACACCGAGCGGCCCAAAGGGATCACCAGGCGCACCGACGGGACGCGCAAGGAGGACTGCTCGATGGAAGAGGCCCTGGGCCTGATCGAAACCCGGGGGTTCGTGGCCATGGTCGAGGCGGCCGATGCCATGCTCAAGGCCGCGCGGGTCACGCTCGTCGGCTACGAGAAGATCGGCGGGGGCTACGTCACCGCCATTGTGCGCGGCGACGTCGCCGCGGTGCGCGCCGCCACCGAGGCCGGGAGCCTTGCTGCCACCAAGGTGGGTGAGGTGGTCAGCGTTCACGTCATTCCGCGACCGCATCCGGGCGTGGATGAGGGGCTGCCGGTTACGGCCCGCGCCGCCGCGCCCGCGCGCAAGGCGTAGGGCTCGGAGCTTCACTTGCTCCTCGGCATCGTGCGCGGGACGGTGGTCGCCACCCGCAAGGACCCTGGCTTGGTCGGCCTGCGCTTCCTCGTGGTCGAGGAGGTCGATTCCGCGCTGCGTCCAAACGGACGCTTCGTGGTCGCGGCCGACGCGGTGGGCGCCGGCGCCGGCGAGATGGTGCTCTTCGCCAGCGGCAGCTCCGCGCGCCTGACCGAGGTGACGAAGGACCGACCGGTCGATGCGGTGTTGATCGGAATCGTCGATCAGGTCGAGGCGGAAGGCGCGATCGTCTTCGACAAGTCGACCGGCACGATCACGAAGAGCACCGCCGCGAGCAGAGCGTGAGCGGCGAGACGGGCGTGAGCCGCGGGAGTTCAGCATCGGCTGCGCCGCTCGACGCGCGCGCGCTCGAGTCGATCGTGAACGAGGTGTTGGAACGGCTCGGCCGCGGCGTGCCCGCTCCTTCCGCCGGCCCCGGCCTCTTCGCCGACCTGGACCAAGCGGTCACGTCGGCCAACCGCGCATTCCACGACTTGCAGGAAATGTCGCTCGAACGCCGCCGCGCCCTCATTGAGGCGATGCGCGCGGCCGGTCGCGCAGAGGCAGCGACGGTCGCGCGACTCGCGGTGGAGGAGACGCGCCTCGGCCGCGTCGCCGACAAGGTGCAGAAGAACCTCCTGGTCTCGGAGAAGACGCCGGGCGTCGAGGCGCTCGAGGCCTACGCGGTTTCGGGCGATCATGGGCTGACCCTGGAGGAGTACGCGCCTTGGGGCGTGATCGCGGCGATCGCCCCCTGCACCAATCCGACCGAGACGATCATCTGCAACGGGATCGGGATGGTGGCGGCCGGCAATGCGGTGGTGTTCGGGCCGCATCCCTTGGCCCAGCGCACCTCGGCGCACATGGTGGTCGCGCTCAATCGAGCGATCATCGCGGCGGGCGGACCGGAGAACCTGATCACCGCGCTCCTCGACCCGACGATTGAAAAGGCCCAGGCGCTGATGCGTCACCCGGGAGCGCGGCTCGTGGTGGTGACGGGCGGGCCGGACGTGGTGCGAGAGGCGATGCGCACCGGCAAGCGGGTGATCGCGGCCGGGCCGGGCAATCCTCCCGCGCTGGTCGACGACACCGCCGACCTCGCGAAGGCAGGCCGCGATATCGTCCTTGGCGCCTCCTTCGACAACAACATCATCTGCACCGACGAGAAGGAAGTGATCGCCCTCTCCTCGGTCACCGACAAGCTCAAGAGCGCGATGGAAGCGGCGGGCGCGGTCGAGGTGTTGGGTCCGCAGATCGAGAAGCTTGCATCACTCGTGCTGACGGCGCGCGAGGGCCGCGAAGGGCGGGTGGCCAAGGAGTGGATCGGACAGGATGCGGCGAAGCTGGCCGACGCGATCGGACTGAAGTTGCCGCGCGAGCCGCGCCTCCTGATCGCCGAGGTGCCGCCCGATCATCCCTTCGTTTGGACTGAGCTCTTGATGCCGGTGCTCCCCATCGTGCGCCGGCAGAGCATCGACGAGGCGATCGACCTCGCGGTCGCGGCAGAGAAGGGATGCCGCCACACCGCGACGATGCACAGCCGCGACGTCGAGCGACTCACGCGCATGGCGCGCCGGATCGATGCCTCCATCTTCGTCAAGAACGGGCCGGCCTACTCCGGCCTCGGGATGGGCGGAGAGGGATTCAGCTCCTTCACCATCGCCGGGCCGACCGGGGAAGGGATGACGACCGCGCGGCACTTCGCGCGTCGTCGCCGCTGCACCCTCGTCGACTCCTTCCGCATCATTTGAACGGGGGAGCGTGCGCATGGTGAAGCCGGAGACGCCCGAATCGATCGCCGCGATCGAATCGACCACCATCCACGAGGGCGTGGCCACGATCGATGCCATGGCGAAGAGTGCCCGCATCGAGATCTTGGCCGCCACGCCGATTCCGCCCGGTCGTTTCCTCATCGTCGTGGCGGGCGCGGTCGCCGAGGTGGAGGTCGCGTATCGTCGCGGATTGGAGCTCACCCTCGCGCCGTACGATCGCATCTTCCTGCCGGAAGTGGCCCCCGACGTTCTTCGCGCGGTGCGCGCGCTCGCGGTCCGTGAAGATCAGACTGATCCCGGCCCAATCGACAGCCTCGGCCTCTTCGAGACCCGCTCCGTCTCCGCGGCGCTCGACGCGGCCGATCGCGGGGTCAAGGGGAGCGCGTCGCGGCTCCTTCACCTCCACGCGGCGCGCGGGATCGCGGGGAAGTCGATCGGGCTTTTCGAGGGGCGACAAGACGCGGTGGAGGCGGCGCTCGATCAGGCCGAGGCGCGCGCGGAGGAGCATGGCGCTTGGGTCGGCTCGACCCTCTTGGCCCGCCCGGATGAGGCGGTGGCGCGCCGACTGGCTCGCTCTCCCTGGGGCTTCCTGCTCGGACAGGAGGTGCTCTGATCATGGAAGAGGCACGCGTCCTTGGAACGGTCGTGGCAACCTCCATCGTCGACTCGCTCCGCGGGCGAAAGCTGGTCTGGATCCAGCCCGTCGAGTCCGACGGATCTCCGCGCGGCAATCGGTTGGTCGCGGTCGACACCACGCAGGCGGGGCGCGGAACGCGCGTCTACTTCGTTCGCAGCCGCGAGGCGGCCGAGGCGCTCACTCCTTCCTTCGCGCCGGTGGATGCCGCGGTGCTCGGCATCGTGGACCAGAGTCGGGTTGCACCGGCCGCGGTCGGCGGCGCGCCCTTCGAACAGGCTTGAGCCGGCGAGACGGGAGGGTCCGTGCAAGCTGAACATCCGCGCGATGGCCGAACACCGTGGCTCGTCGGCTGCGCGCTCGTCTTCGCTCTCCTGGGCGGGGTCTTCTTCTTCACCATCCTCTTCGTGCTGGCCTTGGTCCGCGACGAGAGCGAGTTCTCGAGCGCGGCCCTGTCCGGCCCCCATGTCGGTCGCATCGACCTGGCCGGACCGATCGAAGAGAGCGAGTCGTTCCTGCGGGAGCTGAGGCGACAGGAGCGCGACCCCAAGGTGCGCGCCCTGGTCGTGCGAGTCGACAGTCCGGGTGGAGGCGTCGCGCCCTCCCAGGAGATCTACGCCGCGCTTCTGCGCTTCAAGGCGGAGGGACGACCGGTCGTGGTGTCGATGGGCAGCGTCGCCGCCTCGGGCGGCTACTACGTCGCCTGCGCCGGCGATCGCATCTACGCGAACCCCGGCACCCTCACCGGTTCGATCGGCGTGATCCTCTCCTTCGTCGACGCGAGCCGCCTGCTCGACAAAATCGGCGTGCGCTACGAGGTGGTGAAGAGCGGCCCGCGGAAGGACGCCGGCGCCTACTGGCGCGGCTTAAGCGACGAGGAGAGGAAGGGCTTCGAAGCCACCATCCAGGACGTCTACGGCCAGTTCACCGAGATGGTGGCCGAGCGTCGGTCGGTCGCACTCGATGAGGTGAAGCGGCTGGCCGATGGGCGCATCCTTTCCGGACGCGAGGCGTTCCAGGCCGGCCTGGTCGACAGCTTGGGCGACTTCGAGGCGGCGGCTCGGGCGGCGCGCGAGCTCGCCGGATTGCCAAGCGACGCGCCGGTCATCTCGAAGCACCGCACTCGTCCCGACTGGCTCGAGACCCTGACCGATCTCGGGGAGGAGTTTCACGGCTACCTGGCCCCAGCTCACCCGTCGCTTGAGTACCGCTTCCGCTGAGCCCTCGCCGCGCGGTTGACACCTCGGGCGCGCATCCCTAGACTGCCGCGGATGTTCGAAGTGGCGTTGGACCCGGCACGCGTACCGCCGGCAGAAGAGGAGAGTCTCTAGCTCATGGGTTGTGGGAAGAAGCGCAAGCGGAAGAAGATCGCAACGCACAAGCGGAAGAAGCGCTTGCGCAAGAACCGCCACAAGAAGCGGACCTGGCAGAAGTAGTCGCACCGAGGAGCGGATCCCGCCTCGAGCATCGCTCGGGCCCGCATCCTCGGTACGAAGCCGATCGAGCCCCGGGGCAACGGGCCTCGGGGCTCTTGGTGTCGCCTCGAAATCGCCTTTGATGAAGCGAGCTGATCCCAAGCGCCCGGCGCGCGACGTGGTCATCGGCGAGGTGCGCGCGACGCGCAGCGGCTACGCCTTCCTCGCCCCGGAGAGCGGGGGTGAGGATCTCCTGATCGCGCGGGGAGGACTGGGCGGTGCGATCCACGGGGATCGCGTTCGCGCCTCGTGCGTGCAACGCTGGTGGCCGACTATCGACCCGAGGTGATGGTCGAAGAGGTGCTCGAGCGTCGGCGCCCCCTTCAAACCGGCGAGCTCAAGCGATCGGGCAAGGCCTACTTCGTCCGCCCGGACAGCCCGCTCCTGCCTGAACGTCTCCCGCTGCGACTCGGCACCCACGCCCGGTCCCGGGGAGAAGATCCTCTTCGCGTCGAGAACCTGGCCGCGCGCGACGAGACGCTGATCGCGGTGATGGAGCGCGCGCTCGGGGACGCCGACGATGCGCGCCTCGATCCGATCGTGATCGGGACGAATTACTGGACTGCCGCTCCGCTTCACCGATGCCGCGCTCCAAGAGGCGGAAGCGCGCGCCGTACTCGCCCGCGATCCGGAGGACGAGAAGCGAGAGGACTTCCGCGATCGCTTCGTTCTCACCATCGATCCGATCGACGCCAAGGACTTCGACGACGCGGTCGCGATCCGGCGGGACGCCGGAGGCGGCTGGGAATTGTCGGTACGCATTGCCGACGTCAGCTTCTACGTGCCCGAGGGCGGCATCCCTCGATCAGGAAGCGGAGGCGCGCGGCACCAGCGTTTACTTCCCGGGCACGGTCGTGCCGATGCTCCCCGAGGCGATCTCGAGCGTGGCGGCGAGCCTTCGCCCGGGGGAGGAAAAGCGGGTCCTGTCGGCGATCCTCACCTTCGATGCGGAGGGGCGGCGCACCGCCCAGCGCTTCACGCGCGGTTGGATCCGGAGTTCGGCGCGCCTCCACTACGCGGAGGCCCAGGCGATCCTGGACGGCAACCAGTCGGCCTCGGACGAGATCAAGGACGCATTGCGCGAGATGGCAGGGTTGGCGGCGCTCCTCCGTCGCCGCCGTTTCAAGCGGGCGCCTTCGATCTCGACGTGCCCGAGGTCGAGATGACGCTGGGCGCGGATGGCGTGCCGCTCGAGCTTCACCACCACGAGACCCACGACAGCAATCGCCTGATCGAGGAGTTCATGATCGCGGCCAACCTCGCGGTCGGATCGCTCGGCCTCCTCGATCACCTGCCGCTGCTCTACCGCGTGCACGCGGAGCCCGACGCGCGGGCGAGCGAGAAGTTCGCCCTCACCGCGCTCGCGCTAGTGCCGAGCGCGCGCGAATCCGAGGTCGATTCGTTGCCGGCGCTGCGTCGCTGGCTGAAGGCGCTCCCCGACTCGCCGCGAACGCGCGTGCTCCACCGCTTCTTCCTCCGCTCGCTCAAGAAGGCGGAGTACTCGGCGATCGACGTCGGGCACTTCGGGCTGGCGGTTCGCGGCTACTGTCACTTCACCTCGCCGATTCGGAGGTATCCCGACCTCTGGAATCACCGTCGATTGAAGGAGCGGCTCGATGGGATCCGCCCGCGCCCGGACCTCGAGACGACCGAGCGGGCCGGGCGCTCCGCCTCGGCGCGCGAGGTCAATGCGGAAGAGGCCGACCGTGAGATGGCGCGGCTCAAATCGGCGCGTTTTCTCGCGCGGCACGTCGGCGCTGAGCTGAGCGGCATCGTGACCGCGATCACGCCGCGCGGGCTGTTCGTCGAGCTGCTGCGCTGGCCGGTCGAGGGGTTCGTCGCGCGCGACACCCTCAGGATGGGGAGCGTTCACCTGGAGGAGCGGGTGGCGTGGCGGCATGAACGCTCGGGCTTTGAGCTTCGGCCCGGGGACAAGGTGAAGGTGGTGGTGGTGCGGGCCGATGTCCGGCAGCGGCGCTGCGACTTTGCCCTGGTCTCGCCCGAGCGGGGCGGAAGGAAGGGCCCCTCGAGCGCCCGCCGCGAGCGGCTCGAGCGACGCCGAGCGGTCCGGCAGGCGAGGGAAAAGGGTCGAGGGCGGGGCGCCACCGCCAGCCGCACCCAGCGTCCGCCGCGAGCGGGACGGGGTTCGGTCCCTCGCCCCCCGAAACGGCGACCGGGGAAGAAGAGAGGCTGATTCCCGGCTAAGCAGCCGGCCCGGTTCGGCCGAATACAGCAGGGAAGCGTCCAGGGCTCTCTTCACAGGAGGGGCGATGATGAGGGAAGGCGCCGAGCCCACCGGGGCAGATCGGCGGCGCGCTCGACGGGTACCGATTCGCATCCAGGCGATGCTCGAAGCGAAGCGGCCCGAAGACTCGATCCACATTTCCGTGCTCAACTTCAGCGAGGGTGGCTTCTACTGTCGGGTCAGTCGCCCCATGCCGGTCATGACGAAGCTCGGGATCCACTTCGTCTTTCCGCCCTTTGGCGATCGCGCGCAGCGCGAGATGGACGCGGTGGCCCTGGTTGTGCGCTGCGAGAAGCCGCGCCAGCCGGAAGACGAGGCGCATCTCGCCGCGGCGTTCGTCGAGATTGCCGCCGCCGACCGCCAGCACATCCGCGACTACGTCTCGTGGTACGAGACGGTGCATGGTTTGACCGAAGGAAGCCGACTCCCGGATCGGGCGGCCTAGCCGGAGCGGGGGTGCCCAGGGATGGGCCGCGAACCAGTCGAAAAGCCGCTACCCGAAGTCGTCAGCCGGACTCGCAACCCGGTTCAACGCGCCTTCCACGCCGTGGTCTCGATCGCCGGCTGGGTGTTGTTCGGCTGGTTCTGGTGGACCGTCTTCGTTCAACCGATCAACCGCGAGGCGCTCGTCACCTTCGGCCTCCTTCTCCTCGCGCTGGTTGCGATCGTGGCCACGCATCTCCTCTGGGTGCGATTCAACGTCGACCTCTATCGCTCGCGCGGGCAGCGGACGCGCGTCCTCGATGTTCCGTTCCAAGCGAGCGAGGATCAGTTGGGCCGACGGCTGGTGGGAGGCGAGTGGGACAAGCTCCAGGCGGCGCGCTCGATCGAGGTGGCACTCGATGAGAAGGGGGAGACCAAGACCTACCGCGTGCTGGACGCGCCCAACGCGGAGCTCACCTCGTGACGCCGCAATCACTGCTCTGGGTGGAGCGCAATCCGGTCTACCTGGTCATCCTGGTCTTCTTCGGGCTCTATCCAATCCTCTCGAGCCTGGTCTGGATCACCACCTCGCTCCTCTTCTACTTCCGCCGCGAGCGGAAGTACGACCCCAACTTTGCGCGCTGCCGCCTGACCCGCCGCCGTCTCGGTCTTGATCCCGTGCTACTGCGAACGCGCGGTGATCCGCCGCACCGTCGAAGGGGTGCTTGCGATGAGCTATCCCCGCATGGAAGTGGTGGTGGTCGACGACGCGTCGACCGACGGCACGCCCGAGGTGCTGCGCGATCTGGTCGCGGCCGGACGCGTTCGCCTGATCGAGAAGCGGAAGAACGAGGGAAAGGCGATGGCGTTGAACGACGCGCTGCCTTGCCTGCGCGGCGAGCTGGTCTTGATCATCGACGCCGACGCCTGGCCGGAGCCGGATCTACTCGACTACCTCGTGCCGCACTTCCGCACCGCGCGCGTCGGCGCGGTCACCGGCAATCCCAAGGTGGCGAATCGCGAGACCTTCCTCTCCAAGCTCCAGATCATCGAGTTCACCTCGATCGTGAGCGTGCTTCGTCGAGCGCAGCGGGTGTGGGGCCGCATCCTCACGATGAGCGGCGTGATCGGCATCTTCCGCCGCTCCGCTCTCTTCGATGTCGGGCTCTATAGCCCGGAGATGGCGACCGAGGACATCGACATCTCGTGGAAGCTGCAGAAGCGGTTCTACGATATCCGCTACGAGAGTCGCGCGGTCGTGTGGATGCAGGTGCCGCCCACCTTCGCGCGCCTCTGGCGGCAGCGGGTGCGTTGGGCCAAGGGGCTGGCGCAGATTCTGAAGCGGCACGGCGACGTGGTCCGCCTCTATCGCCATCGGCGTCTCTGGCCGGTGATCTCGGAGGCGGTGCTGTCGGTCTTGTGGGCCTACTGCGCGGTCTTCCTGACCGGCTTCTGGGTCGCGAGCTACGCGCTCGGGCACCTGCCGCTCGGCATCTCGCCGATCCCGATGTGGTGGGGGATGCTGATCGCCACCATGTGCATCCTTCAGCTCCTGACCGGCGTGCTGCTCGAGCGTCGCTACGATCGCGAGGTGCTGCAGAACTTCCCGGTCGCGGTCTTCTATCCCATCGTCTACTGGATGATGATGGCGATCGTGACCGCGCTGGCCACGCCGGTCGGGCTGTTCGAACGGAGCAAGCGCGGCCAGGTGACCCGCTGGCGCACCGAGCGCGATCCGTTCCCCCCCGAAGGCGGCGCGAGCGGATCGACCGGCGGTTCGAAGAGCGCCTAGGCCCGACGGGGGCGACGCAGCGCCAAGGCCGCGGCCGCGAGGCCACCGCCCAGGAGCAGGAGGCTTCCGGGCTCCGGCACCGGATGACAGACCCCGCCCGACTGCGCCCAATCGAGGGCGTCGCCGATCATCGACTTCGCTCCCTCCCAGCCCTGGTAGGCGTGGTAGTCGGGATCCTGCCCGGAGAAGACCATCCGGCCGGTCCCGTCCTGGTTGTAGGCGCCAGCGAGCGTGAGGTCTCGGTGCGTGCGAAGATCATCGGCGCCGTAGTCGCCGGTGCGGGCGACCGCGCCGAGCCGCGAATCGTACTGATCGAAGTAACCGTGCCAGCTCGAGTGCCAACCCGAAAGGCTCGCGTCGGTCGAGTGCGCCATCACCGGGTGTAGCGGATCGACGACCTCGACCGCGTTCTCATGGAAGATCCCGCGACTCCGCACGTCGACCGGGGTCCAACCCCACTGGTGCACCTCGCCCTCGGGGAAGGGCTCGGCCCAGGCGACCAGGCCGCCGCCCATCGCCACGTAGTCGTGGATCTGGCTCTTCACCGCCTTCAGGCCGTTCAGCGCGTCGACCGTTTCCTGCAGCACGAAGTCGTCGTCGAAGGTCGACTGGACGAGTAGCACGTCGTAGTCGCAGAGGCGCACACCGGCGAGGTCGGAATAGTGCACCCGGGTAAACCAGCGCTCTCCCGACGCACCCCGCGCGCCGTACCCTTCCTGCGCCCCGAAGTACTGGTCGTAGGGGTTATTCCAGTACGCCCCCATGTCGACCGCGAGGATGTTGTAGGCGGACGACTGGCTGGCGGCGAGACCGAGCAACGTCGCGCCGAGCAGGGTGGATTGGACGACCGGATGCAGCTTCATCGAACACCTCATGCGTTGTCGGTCCTGGGGCGCCCCTCGGGGTGTCTCGATCGATTGACACCCGACATGATGATAGTGACCACAAAATCTGCCTGTCAACGGACGGATTGACCGGGGGCATTTCGGTGTTTAGGCTGCCGCGAAAGCCACGCATCTCACCCATCGAAGGAGGTCGGAATGATGGACGCCACTAGCCTCCGCGCGTCGCGCCGCCTGATCTTGGCGGCCGCCGCCCTCGCGTTCGCCGTGCCAAGCAGCCAGGCCGCAACCAAGTACGCTGGGGAATTCCTGAAGATTGGCGTTGGTGCGCGGGCCCTCGGAATGGGGGGTGCGTTCGTAGCCTTGGCGGATGATGCCTCCGCCACCTACTGGAATCCCGCCGGGCTGGCCCGACTCGGTCGTGCGGAGATGCAGTTCATGCATGCCGAGCAGCTCGGAAACCTCGCCGACCACGACTATTTCGCCTTCGCCCAGCCGCTGGCGGGAGATCACCGCCAGGCGATCGGAATCGGCCTCATCCGCTTCGGCTCTGACGGAATCAAGGAGACCGCCGACCACTACGTCGACTCCAACGGCAACGGCAATTGGGACCCGGGCGAGCGCATTCTGTCCGAGGACTTCGGTTCCGGCAGCGACTCAGAGTACGGGCTTCTGCTGTCCTACTCGCGCGAGATGGCGGAGCGCTGGTCCCTCGGCGGGAACGTCAAGCTGCTCCGCCAGGGGTTGCTCGACAACACCAGCTTCGGTTTCGGCCTCGACCTCGGCTGCCTGGTCAATCTCCGCTCCGGACTTGCGGTGGGCGCGCGCCTGTCTGACGCCACCACCACCCGGATCTCCTGGGACACCGGGCACAAGGAGTCGATTGCACCCACCCTGGCCTTGGGAGCGCAGTACAGCCGGCAGATCCCAGGATTGGCGGGCCGAGTAAACGTCGGGGCCGACCTCGTGCGGAGCTTCGACGGAAGGGAAGAGGCGAGCCAGGCCGGAGGGAGCGACCTCCAAGGCGGCCTCGAGTACTGGTACGCCGACGCGGTCGCGGCGCGGGTCGGAGCCGACGCGGGGAATCTCACCGCCGGTGCCGGACTCCGCTACCACCGGTTGGGCGCTGACTACGCCTACCTGGCCAACCCCGATCTGGACGCGACCCATCGAGTGAGCGCCTCGGTCCGTTTCTAGGGCGGGGGAGACACCCTGCGCGCACTGCGGGGCCGGCCATCCCTTGACCGACCCCGAGCTGCTTCGGCCAGTTTTTTCCAACGACGGAACGCGTCAGGCCGACCCGTCGCGCCGGTGTCCACCTGGGGGATTGAACCCCACCCGTAAGTGTCTCTTCCGCATGCGGATCGCCGCGCTGACCGACGCTCCAACGTTCGTCTCCGAATCCCCGCTCCTGGCATAGCCATTGCTCTCCCCGCGGCCGGAGGGCTTAATCCATGCAGCGTTCGATCGACACGAAGATCCAGGCGCAGGTTCGCATCCTGCTCGCCCGGAAGTGGGTCGACCTTCGACCCCTCACCATCGGGACAACCAACGGCGTGGTCTACATCGGCGGCTCGCTCCGCTGGACCGCCGGAGGCGGCCGCGAGGCCGAACTCGAGACCCCTGAGTCCCGCGAGGCCTATCTCTACCGACTGATGGCGGAGCTCCGGGCGATCCCGGAGGTTCAGGACGTGATCTTCCGCTTCCCGGAATGGCACCCCGAGGAGAGCGATACCCCGGCGGTGAAGCCATGAAAAGCATGTTGAACCTGGCCCCGATGCGCCTGGTGTTCGATCCGTGGGTCGCGGCCACCCAGGAGCTGGAAGCGGAGCGCGACGTTCATCCCCGCTTCGCCGACCAGAGGAATCTGCTCGGGCTGCTCTATCTGGAGCGCGGGCAGGCCGAGGCCGCGCTCGCCGAGTTCGAGGCGGCGCTCGAGGTCAACCCGGATTACGTGGCTGCCGGGCTCAACCGGTTGGTGGCCCTGCGACGCATCGAAGGAAGCCTCGACAACGCGGTCTGGACGCGTGAGGCGCACCTCGACCGCTTGCCCGAGCCGCAGCGCAGCCTCTGGACCGCCTGGTATCTCGCGCAGCGCGGCGACGTCCAAGGGATGAAGCTGGCGCTCCGGGGTCTGATCGAAGAGGGGAAGTGGGGCGGGCTCGCGGAGTTCGTGTGCGGGGCCCATTGTCTCGCTCTCGGCGATCCTGCCGGCGCGAACGAGGCGTTCCACCGCGCGGCGGGGGCGCACCCGCTCTATCGCGAACTGCTCGAACAGCGCGGGCTCCTCTCCCGCGGAGGCGCGAAGAACCCCCTCGCGACGCACGGTGGGTCGACCGACGGGCCGGAGGGAGCTTGGAATCCCTCGGTCTATCAACTCGACGAGTTCCTCGGGACCCTCTCTGCTCGCAATGGCGCCTTCGATCAGGCCGAGGCCTGGTTTCAGAACGCGTTTCTCCGCCAGGGGGACGAATCGGCCCACCAGGTGCGGCTGGCGCGTCTCTGCCTGGCCCGCGGCGACGAGGAGGAAGCGGTGCAGGTGCTCCGGCGAGCGATCGAACTCGATCCCACCTCGCTGGAGGCGAGGATCGCACTCGGCTTCGAGTACCAATCGCAGGGATACCAGAGCGAGGCGGTGGCGCAGTTCGAGGTGGCGGTGCGGCTCCAACCGAGCTACCCGGATCTGCAATACAACCTCGGGCTGCTTTACGAAGCGCAGGAGCGGGATTCCGATGCGATCCGCTGCTACCGACGTGCCCTCGAGCAGAACGGGGGCTACTTCCCGGTGCGAACCAGCCTCGCTCGCCTGCTCGCGATCGGCGGTCAGTTCGGCGAGGCCTTGACCGAGCTCGACTCGATCCTGGCGAGCGGGCTTCGTTCGGCGGATCTCCTGGTGCAGCGCGCCGAGTGCCTGCTCGCCCAGAAGCAGATGCCCGAAGCGATCAGCACCCTGGAGAAGGCGGCGGCGCTCAACCCCGCGTTTCCGCGAACCTACTACGTGCTCGGGCAGGCCTATCGCGCTTCCGGCCTTAAGCGGAAGGCGCAGGAGGCCTGGCGCAACTACCTCGAGACCACGCGTGCTTGGCAGGATGGCAAGCCGTTCGTCGAGGGCCAGGGGAGGAAGGCTGGATGATGCCCGCGGAGCGACTAGGACCGCCGGTCCGAATCGAGGTTGGAACCTCGGAGATCGAAGGCGGCCAGTGCCGGGCGTGGGCCGACCCCACGCTGGCGGTGGCGGCCGTCGCCATGAGCTATCCCGAGGACGCTTTTACACGAATTCTCGAACCACGCCTGGCCAACCTCGACCGGATCCCCGGAGTCGAGGGGATGGACGACCTACCCCCGGCGCTGCGCGGGCTTCTGTCGCGCCTCAAGGAAACGCACGTTCGGCTCTATCAAGACAACCGCTCGCTGCGGCACGAGCCGAGCTGGATCGACCTGGCTTGCGCGGTGGCGGAGGAAGATCGTCTCTACTTCGTCCGCACTTCGCCGGCCTGGATCTGCCTCCTGCGCGACGGCAAGGCGATACCGGCCGAGCGGGGGTTGGAGGACGGGTCAACCGCGCGGACCGGGCTCGGCAGCTCGGAGCGGCTGCGCCTCGAGGTCACCTCGCTCGCGATCGAGCCGGGGGACACGGTGGTGCTCCTCTCCTCCGAGTCGACCGCGCCGCCGGATCTCCGTGCGATGGCCCGGCTCTTCGCGCAGTCGAACGATCTCAAGCGGGTCTGCGATGGCATCGTGAATCTCCAGGGCCTGCAGGCGCAGGGTGCGAGTGCGGTCGCGATCCGCTTCGTCCCGATCCACGGTGCCTCTGCGCGGGAAGATGCCCTGGCCGGGTTGCTCGACTGGGGTGGCAGTGGGGATGCGACGAGCGCCCCGACCACCGAGCCCCTCGGTTCGGAGCCGGCGCACCTGACGCTTGCCCCGCGGTTAGGGGAGCCAGCCCCCGTCGCCGTCCAGGAGGCACAGGACCTACCGCCCGCGGCTTGGCCCGAGGCAGCTCCGTCCGAAGGTATGGAGGAGGAGAGTTCCGACGACTGGCGCTTTCCCTGGGAGGAGGCGCCGGAGATGACGGGGACCGTGGAAGGAGCCCCGCCGCAAATCGAGGCGCCCGCCGGGGCCCAGGCTTCCTTGATGCCGGCGGCGACGCCGGCGGGGGCACCCGCTCCGCATGTGCCCCCTCAGACCCCGACGTTGGAGCAGCCAGCTGCCGTGCCTGCGATCGCGCCCGCCCCCACAGTGGACCCGGGTCCACCCACGCCGACCCCGGACACCAGCTTCCCTCCCAGCACCTCGGTCTCGCCGGAGGCGGCACTGGCCGGGAGCCAAGCCTGGCCGACGCCCGCCCCCCGGAATCGGCGACAGCCACGCTCTACCGCGTCAACGTCGGGACCCGGGTGCCGCGCTCGATGCAGGTGCCCGTCCTGATCACGATCGTCGTCGCGCTGATCACGCTGATCCTGATCCTCCTGGCGGCGGTGCCCGGCTTTCGGCGGGCGCTCACCCGCGGTGCGGCCAAGCCCGCGGGGCAGGGGCAGCTCTGGATCGAGCCCTCGGTTGGTGCGCGGCACGTCTACCTGGACGGCGTCGAGGTGGCGCAGGCCACCCCGGCGCGATTGGATGCGGTCCGGAGCGGCCGGCACCGGGTGAAGCTCGATCTGGGTGCCGCCGGATCCTGGGAAGGAGAGGTCGAGATCAGCGGGAAGACCCCGGTGCACCTCGCGCCCAAGCTCACCGGCAGCGTGGAGATTCTTGCGGCCGATCCGTCGCGCGGCGGCCAGGTCTGGGTTCAGGGTCGATCCAAGGTCGCTCTGCCCGCACGACTCGACTCCCTGCCGCTCGGTTGGACGCACCTTCTGTACGAGGATCAGGAGATCGCACTCTGGGACCGCCCGGTGCTGGTGCGGGCCGGTGAGCCGACGCGCGTGGTGCTTCCCAATCACCTGGGAGCGGCTGCCTCGATGGTGACGGTCGAGTCGATGGTCTACGAGGCGGGGAAGGGGCTCTCCGCCAGCCGCGGGGATTCGGTCTTCGTTGACCACGCATTCCGCGGTCGGACGCCCTTCGAGGAGGCGGTCGAACCGGGGCTGCACAGCGTGCGGGTCAGCTCGAGAGCGGGGGAGTACACCGAGCTGGTGGATCTCCGGGTCGGAGGCCTGCGCTACGTGCCGGCGCAGTTCGGGCTGGTCGGCCGACCGCGGCTCCGGCACGCAGCCCCTGGCCGGGTGCTCGCCCGCGGACCGATCGCCCTGACGGTTCAGATCGACGCCGGGGATCCTTCTCGCCTGCTCGATCCGAGGTTGCACCTGCCCGACGCGGCCCCCGGGCGCCGCGAGGTGGCGATGACGCCAGTCGAGGGGGGCGAGGGGACCTACGCTGGGTTGCTTGACCCGAGCGACCTGCAGGGAAGCCGCGAGGGTCGGTTCTTCTTCTCGGTGGTTTCGGGCGGGGAGACGGTCTATTCGGATCTCTTTCAACTGAACGCGGAGCGGAGCCCGCGCCCCCGTGCGGCGCGTCAAACCTTGGCTTCGACCGAGGTGGAGGTCCCGCAGGTGACGCCCCCCGACGAACCACTGGATGCCGTCCCGTCCCAGCCGTAGCCAGCCGCCCCGCCCGACTTTCTCCTCCTCGAGGCGCACTCGGGCCGCCTGCCCAATTGACCCTCCTTCCGATCGACGGCTAGACTTTTAAGCGCAGAGTGCGTCTCCGCGCCTGGCCGGCGTCCGGCCGGGCCGCCGTCCGATCTTGGCCAACGCCCCAGCGGGCATGAGGAAGGAAGTCATGCGTCACACCCTGTGGACGACCTCCGCGTTCGCGGCTCTGGCTCTCGCGTCTTTCGGCGTGGGGCAGCGCGCGCAGGCGAATGAGCCGGCCGCGACTTCCGCGCTTGCCGCAATCGATCAAGCGGCGGCGCGCGGCGAGATCTCGAACTCCGACGCCATCCTCTATCGGCTCTACCAGCTCAAGGGGTCGGCGAATCTCCCGGCCAAGTTCCGCATCTCGGGAGGAGCGCCGATCAAGTGCGCCACCGAGATCACGACCGACGCGCGCGTCCACCTGAACGAGTTCGCACCCGCGATCCAAGAAGAGATCCTGGCGCTACTCGCGCGTCCGACGCTCAACTCCTTCGAGGACACCGCGCACTTCCGCGTTCACTTCTCGACCACCGGCGCCAACATCGTCTGGGGCTGGCCGAATCGCGCCTATCTCGACGCGACCAAGCTCTCGGCCGAGACCAGCTGGACCTTCTATCACACGACGAAGGGCTGGCAGGCGCCCCCGTCGGACGGCACCAACGGCGGCGGGAACAACCTGATCGATCTCTACATCGATGATCTCGGCACCTCGGTCTATGGCGTGACCTACGCCGAGTCGCCGGTGGCGGGTGGATATCCCAACGACTACACCGCCTACTTCATCATCGATAACGACTACACCGGCTTCGGCTACAGCGATCGCACGCTCCCGATGCAGGTGACGGTGGCGCACGAGTACCACCACGTCGTGCAGATGGGGTACGTGATCAACATCTCGTGGTGGATGGAGAACATGTCCACCTTCATGGAAGACGAGGTGTACGACTCGATCGACGACAACTACAACTACATGAGCTTCCACACGACCGCGATCTTCAACAAGATGTCGACCGCGAACGGGGCCTACGAATACGGGAGCTTCATCTGGCCCACCTTCTTGAAGGAGAACTGGGACCACTCGCTGGTGAAAGATGTCGAGACCTGCTCGGCCACCACCAACATCTTCACCTGCTTCGATACGGCGCTCGCGCCCTATGCCTCCGACTACGCCAGCGCGCAGGCCGAGTTCAACGTCTGGAACTTCTACATGAGCGCGGCGCGGAACGACGGCAATCACTACATTGAGGCCGGCACCTATCCGGTGACCCCAGCCTACGACAAGCAATACACGACCTATCCGCAGTCGGCGCAGCACCCGACCACCTCGCCGGAGCGTCGCCCCGAGGCCACCGCCTACAGCATTCAACGCTTCAAGCCGCAGACCGGAAGCGCGGACAATCAACTCACGATCACCTTCGATGGGCCCGACTGCACCAAGCAGGTCTGCGTGATCGCGAAGGAGGTGGGGAGCGCTACCTTCCACGAGTACTACATGGCGCTCGACGCGACCGGACACGGCTCGGTCTCGATCCCGGATTTCACCACCGCGCAGACCGAGTTCGCCCACATGATCGTCTCGATGCCGCGCACCTGCGGCAATGGGCGCTTCGACTACGTCTTTGGCGCAACGATGGGACAGCAGCCGGTGGCGGTCGACGACGCGCCGCTCTACGTTCGGACCGTCGACCTCGAGCAGAACAGCCCGAATCCCTTCGGTCCGGTTACGCGCATCGCTTACACGCTCCGCGCCGACGGGGCGGTGCGGCTTTCGATCGTGGACGCGTCGGGCCGCGTGGTCCGCGACCTGATCGACGCGCAGCAGCCGACTGGTCAGTACTCCGTTCGGTGGGATGGGCGGGACGACCAGGGGCATCGCCTCGCGCCCGGCGTCTACTTCTACCGCCTCAACCTGAACGGCGACAGCGCGACGCGGAAGCTGATCCTGATGAATTAAGCCACCGCGCGGCGGTGCCTGGCGAGAGGGCCCGAGCGGAATGCTCGGGCCCTTCGCATTTCGGCGCGCTTTTCGCTTCACCTCCTCGAAGCGATGCGTGGGCGACATTTCATTCCCCGAAGTCGCCGGGTTTCGGGCTGGCCTGGACTCTGGGCCGCCGGCGTTCTCCTGGCCGGACTCTCCGCCGGCGTGGCCACGCCACCGTCGGCCGCGTTCACGCGCTGGCCGGCGATCGCGGTCGTGGGGTGCGCGCTCGCCTTCGCGCGGCGCGAAGGATCGCTTTTGCTCGCGCTCTTCGTCTCGGGATACCTGTGCGGTCTCGAGGCTGGCGAAGCGACGCGCTATCGCCCTCCGGAAGCGCTGGGGCTCGCGGAGAGCGCGGAGCCGTTCGAGAACGACGCGAACCTCACCGTGTTGCTCCGAGCCGAGGAGTGCGGTGGACCGCCGGGGGAGGAGCGATTTCGCGCGCGGCTGCTGGGCCTCGCCCAGCCGAATGGTTGGCACCACCTGCGGGAGCCGATCGAGGTACGCGGTCGCGCCGCGATCGTGCCGGGCAAGAGTTACGTCGCCCGCGGGCGCTTTCGCCGAGAGCAGGCGCCCTTGCCGATCGATCGAGTGCCGCGCTTTCTCTTCGCGCCGTCGCGGCTTTTCTCCTTCACCGCGCTCGATTCTGCCCACAGCAGAGGCGCGCGCGTGCCGCCGATCGGATGGCGCGGCATCGATCGTTACCGCTGGGCGGCGAAGCTCGAGGCGCGGCTCGGACCAGAGGCGGGCGCGCTGGCGGAGTGGGCGCTCCTGGACGTGCGACCGAGCGTGGCCGGCTCGAGCTGGAGCGAGCCGTTTCGTCGCACCGGGACCTCGCACCTTCTCTCCATCTCGGGGATCCACCTCGTCCTGATCGGCGGGATGTTCTTCCTCGCGACGAAGGTGCTGACCCGCGGCTCGCCGCTCAGTCTGCCGATCTCGGTGGGGGCGCTGGTCGGCTACACCCTGATGGTGGGCGCGCCACCGGCCGCCATGCGCGCGGCCTGGATGGCGGTGTTCGCGATGTAGGCCGCGCGCAGGCCGACTCACCCGCAGTTGGAATCTGCTCGGACTGTCCGCGCTGCTCCTGGGCGCGGCCGAGCCGGCGCTCCTCCTCGCGCCGCCTTTGGTGCTGAGCCTCTTCGCGATGGCCGGAGTGTTCTTGGGCTCGGAGCTGTGGCTCGTCTTCTTCGGCCGACCTCGGCGGCGCGACTCCGCCTGGCGGCGTGGACTCGAGGGAACGCTCCACGCGGTGGGCGCGCTGCTCGCCGTCTCCTTCGCCGCGGTGCTCTTGACCGCGCCCTGGTCGTTCTACTTCTTCGGCTCCTTCTATTGGGGCGGGCTCTTCGCGAATCTTCTCGCGGTGCCGGCGATGGGGATCGCGCTCCCCTGCATCTTCGTCGCGGCGCTTGCCGTGCTCGCGGGGTGTGGCGCGGCGCATCCCTGGGTGATCGCCGGACGCTCGGCCGGCGAGGCGATGCTCGCGCTCATCCGCGCGATGGCCGGGCCGTCCAGCGACACCTTGGTGGCGGGCGCGGTCGATCGCCTCCACGCGCTGTCGGGATCGCTCCTCTTGGCGCTCTTGCTCTGGGTGGTGATCCGCGCACGCCAACGGGGTCGCTGGCGAGCGATCGCGTTCTGGGTGCTCCTGCTCGCCGTGCCGCCACTCGTCGGGACTTCTCTTCGCATGTCCGCGCCCGAGGCGCGCCACCCGCCGCGTCTGCGGGTCGACGTGCTCACGGTCGGGCAGGGGGATGCGATCTTGATTCGTGCCGGCCGCGCGCGCTGGCTCTTCGACACCGGACCCGGGGGCCCCTTCGATCCGCTCGTGCCGCATCTTCTGGCCCGCGGGTGCCGACGACTCGATCGCGTCTACTTGAGCCACGGCGACCTCGATCACTGGGGCGGGATCGAGCGGCTGTTGGCGAGCGGGGTCGCGGTCGACACGCTGGTGCTGCCGGAGCGAGGTCTCTTTCCCGCTTCCTTCACCGCCATGCTGCGCGCGGCCCCGCGCCATCCGGTGGTGTTGCGCTCCGCCGCAGGTTGGGAACGCACGCTTGGCGCCGGCGTGCGGGCACGGCTGGTGCATCCCATCCCAGGACGCGAACCATTGAGCGACAACAACGGATCGCTCGGGCTGATGCTCGAGGCGGAACGCCTGACCACGTCCGCGCGCGACGACTCGCTCGCCGGGCGCCGCCTGCGCATTCTCCTGATCGCCGACCTCGAGCGGCCGGGGGAGGAGGAGCTGCTCCGCTACGGCCTGCCCGCGCCGGTCAGCCTGCTCCAAGCGGGACACCACGGGAGCCGCACTTCGTCGTCCGACGCCTGGCTGGATCGGCTGCGCCCGCGTCTCGCCTTCGCCTCCTTGGCCGAGGGGAATCGCTTCGGCTTTCCCCACCCCGAGATGTCCGCACGCTACGAGGCGCGCGGCATTCCTCTCCTTCGGACCGATCGGGACGGAGCGCTCGCCTTCGAACTGCGCGGGGATCGGCTCGGAATCGAGCGCGAGGCGACGCGGCGCGCGGTGCGTTGAGGGCGCCGGGCACCGCCTTGCCGCCCCCTATGGCCTGTGCTATAAGCCGCGAGACAGGGAAGGCAGGTATCGCGCGTGATGCGGATCGGTGTCTTGGCTTCGGGCCGTGGTTCCAATCTCGAGGCACTC
>JAXLXQ010000061.1:0-20209 GCA_046327845.1 Candidatus Eiseniibacteriota bacterium
GGTCGGGCCGCTGGTGCCTCTCGAGAGCTGGTCGGAGCCTGGAACGCTAGATCGACCTCGGCCTGAGCCGGGTCGGCAGCGAATCGGAGCGACGACGCGCGCTCGAGGAGCCGGCGCACGTCGGCCGCCCTCATCCACCAGTTCCCGATTGACGTACCGGTGCAGAATGCTGCCGATGAAGGTCTGCTGGCCGATGCCCAGCCGTCGCGCCTCGGTCCGGAGCTGAGCCAGCATCGCCCCGTCGACACCGCAACTCCTCGCGCTCCTCGGTCGTCAGCCCGGCCTTGTCGCTGGCGTCCAGCGCCGCACGGCCGTCTCGGTCAGGCCCATTTCCCGACAGATCGTCGGAACGGTCCGATCTCCCTGCCGCACCGCGGCGACGACCTCGGCCTTGAACGACGCCGGGAACGATCGCCGGCGTCAGCGAATTCCCTTGACACGGCTCCGGCAATCGTGGTGTCGCCGATGCGGGGGGCCGTCTGCATCGCGGCTTCCGAGGGGGGCGACAGATGCGTGTGGCCTTACGGTTTCTCACGGGATGGGGAATTGCCGGGACGGTGCTGCTCGGCGCGACGCTTCCCTCGGCGGCATACGGGAAGGCCTTGTCGGTCGCCATCGAGGAGAAGCTCGTCCCGCTCGACGCGCAAGCCGACGGAGAGGTCGGGTGGAGTGTCAACCTGGATGCGGGCACGCTCGCGGTCGGCGCCGACGAGGATAGTCGTGCCGCCGCGGGCGGCGGCGCCGTCTTCGTGTACGTGCCCGGCGCCGGCGTACCGACCTTGCAGGCGGCATTGACCGCGTCGGACGCGGCAGCGGGCGACAGCCTGGGTATCTCGGTTGACGTCGACGGGGACGCATTGCTTGCCGGCGCCTATCACCGCTTCGCCCCGACCGTGGCGCCCGGCAAGGCCTACGTCTTCCGTCGTACGGGAAGCACGTGGAGCGAGGAGGCAAAGCTCGTCGCGCCGGACGCGCAGAACAACAACGCCTTCGGCTGGGCGGTGACGGTCAAGGGCGACATCGCGATCGTCGGTGCCCCCAATGCCTGGGTGGGCTCCCCCTCGGGGAATGGCGGGGCCTACGTCTTCGAACGGATCGCCGGCGTCTGGACCTTCGACACGAAGCTCACGCGGGCGGGCGAGCACTCGTTCGGCTGGTCCCTCGACTTCGACGGCACCACCCTGGTCGTGGGCGCGCAGCTGACCACCGGCCCCAATGTCGCCGGGCGCGTGTTCGTCTACGAGCGCGACCTCTCGGGAACGTGGACCTTCAAGCAGCAACTGGCCCCAGCGGATCTCGGCAGCAGCGCCGAATTCGGCAACGCCGTCGCGCTCGGCGGCAACACGCTCCTCGTCGGTGCCTGGTTCAACACGGCAGGTGGGGCGGCCGGCTCCGCCTACTTCTTCGAGCGCAGCGGGGACACCTGGACGCAAAGCGCGAAGTTCGACTCACCCGGAGGAGCGCATGCGGAGAACTTCGGCGAGGCGGTCGCGATCGACGGGGATCGTGCGATCGTCACCGACTCGGGGCTCGATACCGGCGTCAACGCCGACGGCGGAGCCGCCTACGTGTTCGAGCGGGGCACGACCGGTTGGAAGATGAAGGGCGCCGTGATGGCCAGCGACGGCTCATCGAGCGACTACTTCGGGACGTCCGTGGCTATCCGCGGGCGCCGCATCGCAGTCGGCGCGGCGTATGCCTACGATCTGGTCTCCGACGCGGCGACCGGGGCTGCATACCTCCTCCAGCTCGCAGCGGGATCGAAGCTGGCGATCAAGAACGCGCTCCCCGACAACGAGTCGAAGAACACGATCGTCGCGAAGCTGAAGGGGCTGAGCGTGGACCTTCCGCTGCCCGGCTCTCCGGGTGACCCTACCTGCGCGGGCGGCTTGCCGAGCCGCCTGGAGATCGCCAGCAGCACCTCCGGCGCGTTCCTTGGCCAGGACCTCCCGTGCGCCAACTGGCAGCAGACACCATCGGGCTACCGCTACCGGGATCCCGAGTTGGACGACGGCCCGTGCAAGGAAGTGTACTTCCGACCCGATGATGTCTCCACGATCCGGTGCAGCGGTGCCGGTCCGAGCGTCCTCGCCTTCGACCTCGAGCCCGGCGTGGTACAGGCGCCGATCAGCGTGCGCCTCACCCTTGGAAGCCAATCCTTCTGCACGACCTTCGGAGGGACGTTTAAGAGCGACGGCACCGACGGCCGCAAGCTCAACGCCGTGAACGCCGGCGCTCCCGAGGTCTGCACGGGACCGTAGCGCACCTGCGCTTGCTGCTTCCACGGATATCGCCGAGCTTGCGACCGAAGCGCGGTCTACCAACGGAGCCGTCCGTGCGTCGTGGTTCATCGTGAACGAGTGCCGCGGCCGTGAGGCCGCCCTCGTCAATCCCCTGGAATTCCACTTCGTCGCGGAGTGGTTCTGGAAGTCGTCGGCGACGGCCTACCGGCCGTCGCTGCGCCTGCCGACACCGATCACGAAGTCGCCGAAGCAGCGCTCGATGACGTTGCCGCTGACCCCGATGCCGCCCTGCTCCAGGGCGCCGACAAACTCGTCGGCGCTGAAGCGGTCGGCGACGGGGTGGACCAAGAACGTACGGTAACTCCAGCGCTCGAGGGCGTGTCGCGTCACCTCCTCAAAGAAGAACCGGCCGCCGGGTTTGAGTACGCGGTGCACCTCGGCAACCGCCGTACGCCAGTCGGGAACGTGGTGGATGATGCCGAAGTCGAAGACGGCGTCGAACGATGCGTCCGGCTCGTCGATGGCCGCGATGTCGCCGATGCTCAGGCGCAGTCGCTCGGCGGAGTAGGCGGCGAGCCGGTCGCGGGCGAGGGAGATCATCGCGAGATCGCAATCGAAGGCGTGCACCTCGCGGCCCCCGAAGCGCTCGAAGATGATCTCCGTGCCGACGCCCCGGCCGCCGAGGCGTTCGAGCCACGCGGCCTCGTACCAACGCTGAATGAACGCACGGACGGGATTGTTCATCAGCGCCTTTTCGATGGCGTTGAGCCTCATGGCCTCACTCGTCGCTCGTCAGGAACCCGTCGGCGATGTTCGCAAGGATGCCGACGATCTTCTCCTCCTCGTGCGCGAGGATCGCCTTGTCGTGCTCCGTGGTGACGTGGCGGCCAGCCATCATCTCGCCGAACGACACGTGGAACGCTTCGTCGGCGAGGACCGTCTGCAGATGCCATTTGGTGACGGGATCGATGAACTGGAGGTAGGCCGTGTACGCGAAGCCCGCCCATGCGTCGACGACGTAGATATAGGCGGAGCGGATCGCGGGAATCGGGGACACGCCCATCGGCCTTCCAGCTTCAATGGGGCCGCGACCGATCGGTCGCGGAGCGGTGAACGAGACGTTCAACCTCGTCGGGACTGACGCTGATGCTTCAATGGGGCCGCGACCGATCGGTCGCCGTCGCCGGCGGGAAGTTGAACGGGTCCCCGATATCGTAGCTTCAATGGGCCGCGACCGATCGGTCGCGGGCGGCGAAGCGCAAGGCCGCTGGAGCATGTCGACCCGCTGCTTCAATGGGGCCGCGACCGATCGGTCGCGGAGCGGCGAAGCGCAAGGCCACGCTGGAGCATGTCGACCCGCTGCTTCAATGGGGCCGCGACCGATCGGTCGCGGAGCGCAGCCGGGCGGCTGCGCGAACGGCGGGAGCTCCGAGCTTCAATGGGGCCGCGACCGATCGGTCGCGGAGCAGAAGTTGCCGGCGCCGATGTTCGCGCCGACAGCGGCTTCAATGGGGCCGCGACCGATCGGTCGCGGAGCGACACGCGGTCCTGCCACGCCGCGATGCCCGCGGCGGCGCTTCAATGGGGCCGCGACCGATCGGTCGCGGAGCGCCAGATGGCCGCGCGCTCCTCGGCCGAGGAGGTCGCTTCAATGGGGCCGCGACCGATCGGTCGCGGAGCGTGCCCGCGGGTCGCGCGGTAGAGCGCGGCGTCAGCGCTTCAATGGGGCCGCGACCGATCGGTCGCGGAGCAGCCGGCATGCCTGCCGGTGCCCCCGCCGACCGTGCGCTTCAATGGAGGCCGCGACCGATCGGTCGCGGGCGTCTCCAAGCCCGGTTCGTGTGCCCGCGGTCGCACGGAAGCTTCAATGGGGCCGCGACCGATCGGTCGCCGGCCCGACAGCGAGCTTCCTCCGAGCCGGCCGCCGACGCTCAATGGGGCCGCGATCGGTCGCGGGGCGTCGCGCGGATGATGTCCGGGTGCCGGCGGAGCTTGAGGGCTTCAATGGGGCCGCGACCGATCGGTCGCGGAGCGCCGAGAAAAACACGGCGGCCCGGCTGAAGGCCGAAGGGCTTAATGGGCCGCGACCGATCGGTCGCGGAGCGGTGGCATGCGACGTTCGAGCCCGTCGGGGCGCCGAGCTTCAATGGGGCCGCGACCGATCGGTCGCGGAGCGGCGTCCTCGAGCCCAGTCCGTGTGCCCACGCGCGCACGGAAGCTTCAATGGGGCCGCGACCGATCGGTCGCCAACGGTGGCAATCTGTTCTGGTGCCCGAACTGCACCAACGGGTCCACTGCTGCTGCTTCAATGGGGCCGCGACCGATCGGTCGCGGAGCGACGCGGCCGTGCCTGCCACGCATCCGCATTGGGGATCGCTTCAATGGGGCCGCGACCGATCGGTCGCGGAGCGCCGCCTCGGCGAGCATCACCGGGACGATGACCGAGACGCTTCAATGGAGCCGCGACCGATCGGTCGCGGGCGAAGCTTGAGGTGAAGAAGAGCCGAGTTCTCGTGCGCTTCAATGGGGGCCGCGACCGATCGGTCGCGGGCGCGTAGTCGCCCGCGTTCCCGATGCACGCGCCCCCGCGGCTTCAATGGGGCCGCGACCGATCGGTCGCGGAGCGGGGAGCCTATGAGCGTCAGGCGCTGCACGGATTGGCTTCAATGGGGCCGCGACCGATCGGTCGCGGGCAGGACCGCACGCAGGCGATTCCCCCAGCTCCATTGCTTCAATGGGGCCGCGACCGATCGGTCGCGGAGCGGTCTCGGGTTGGCGTAGGGGCGACCGGCGTCGTCGTGGCTTCAATGGGGCCGCGACCGATCGGTCGCGGAGCGGCGGTTGGATCGTCACGCGGGGGTCACGGCCGGTTTTGCTTCAATGGGGCCGCGACCGATCGGTCGCGGAGCGTAGGCCGGCTACGCGCACTGCAGGGGGACCATGGTAGCTTCAATGGGGCCGCGACCGATCGGTCGCGGAGCGCCGAGACGGCGGAGCAAGCGCGGTTGGCGCTATGGAGCTTCAATGGGGCCGCGACCGATCGGTCGCGGGCGATGCTGCCCCCGCTTCGAGCAGGATGGCTCCTCCACGCTTCAATGGGGCCGCGACCGATCGGTCGCCGGGCGTCTTCGTCTCCCGGCCTCACCAACCTCCCGCTTACCTCGCTTCAATGAGGCCGCGACCGATCGGTCGCGGAGCGTCCCCCTGGGATGGGGTCGGGACGAACGCGGGCGATGCGCTTCAATGGGGCCGCGACCGATCGGTCGCGGAGCGCCGCGGGAATCGCGCCGGCCTCGGCGAACACGGCAAGCAGCTTCAATGGGGCCGCGACCGATCGGTCGCCGGGCCGGCACAGAGTAATAGTCTCCTGGGTTCTTGGGCTTGCTTCAATGGGGCCGCGACCGATCGGTCGCGGGCGCACCGGGCACTCCCGGCGAGGGGGTTCCTCTCGCGAGGGCTTCAATGGGGCCGCGACCGATCGGTCGCGGGCGCAACCGTACGAGCGGTAGTCCGGGTCGACGATAGACTCCGCTTCAATGGGGCCGCGACCGATCGGTCGCGGGCTGCCCACCATTGCACGTCCGCCATCGAAACCAAAGACGCTTCAATGGGGCCGCGACCGATCGGTCGCCGGAGCGAGCCAGGCGGCAGTTGCTGGCCTCCTGGGGCACGCGCTTCAATGGGGCCGCGACCGATCGGTCGCGGAACGGCACCCGGAATTGTGGTGGGAAGGAAGCTTCAATGGGGCCGCCGATCGATGCGGGCAACGCGCCATCTACAAACGCTTCAATGGGGCCGCGACCGATCGGTCGCGGAGCGTGATATCGCCTACGTCGCTGATTTTCAAAGAGCGCCACCCATCTTTACGAGCGGCTGGCGGGCTGCGCCGACGATCGGCCTTGGTCACAGAACCTCGGGCCAAGCAATCTGTGGCATATCGAGCACTTCCTCCCCCGCGAGCGGTGCCCGCGTTTTCTCGATCACCTCGACGCTCGCGTTCATCGCGTCTCGAACCCTGCGTAGACGGCGACCTCGCCGGAAACGACGCGCGCGAGCAGGCGTGCCTGGATTTCCAAGACGCGCCGGTAGTTCACGCGGTAGCCGAACAAGGGATGGGTCACGAGCGTGTCGATCCGCTGCTCGTAGGCGCGGATGAACCCCTTGCGGCCAGCCGGGCTCAGGGCCACCGCGGGGCCCACGCGGACGAAGTCGTTCGCCGTCACCATCCGCGTATTGATCGCCGTGAGCACTGCCGAGTCCGCGACGAGCGGCCGGAACTCCTCCATCAGGTCGAGCGCGAGCGCCGGCCGCCCGAAGCGCGGCTGGTGGTAGAAGCCGATGAACGGATCGAAGCCGATCGAGTGGCAGACGATCGTCAGGTCCTTCGCGAGCAGGCTGTACGCGAATGACAGCAGCGCGTTGACGGGGTCGCGCGGCGGGCGGCGGTTCCGCTGGAAGAAGTCGAGCTGCGGCCGCTCGTCCTCCTCGACCTTGATCATGCCATTGAACTGCTCGAAGTAGAGTCGCGCCGCCGTCCCCTCGATGCCGAGCAGCTCGTCCAGCTCCTCGACCTGCGCGGCGTGCTGGGCCAGGCGCTTGAGCTGCCGCAACACGCCGACCGGCGGTTCCTCGTGGTTCCGTTGAAGCAGCGTGCGCTGGTTGCGGATCTTGGAGATCACTACGCGGCGCGCGACGCGAAGGGAGAAGCCACGGTCGTCGGCACGCCGGAATTGATCTCGGCGAAGGAACACGTTCTTGAGCCCGAGCCCGTGCGTGAGGCCGTAGAACCAGCCACCGAACGAGAAGTGCGCAACGGGCTTTTCCGCCGCGCAGAGGCCCTGCAGGGCCGCGGGTGTGAGCTGCACGTTGCCGAACAGATTCACCTGGGAGATCTCGTTGATTCGCGCCTCTTGCACGGTCTTGCCACGCTCCCTGATCTGCAGCACCTCGCTCGACTTCCCCACCGAGAGTCCATGCCCGGTCACGTAGAGCGGCCGCAAGTCGTCGCGGGCGGGCACGAGGCGGCGCACGCTCCCGATGTCCAGCCTCGGCTCGCGCAACGGCAGACCACCGTCGCCCGCGAACGACAAGACGAGCTGCTCTGGCTCGCCGCTCTCGACGAGCGGGGTGGACGTTAGTGTTTCATCGGGCAGACAGATCGTGACCAGTGAGCACCGCGGACACTTCGGGCTGTCCACGAGCGGCGGCGGGATCCGGCCGGACTCCGCGAGCCGGCGGGCTTCGGCCACGGCACGCAGGGTTGCCTCGACGAGGGCCTCATCGATGGGGATGCGCACGCGCTGCTTGGTCGAGTCGTAGTAGAGGACCGCCTCGGAGCAGGTGTAGCCGTTGTCGCGAAGGATGAGTGCCTGGGCGCAGACCTGCGCTGCATCGGCCGGCCATGGTTCGGGACCGTCCTCGCCGTCGCGCGGGCGGCCACGCTTGTAGTCGACGGGAATCACCGCGGCGCCATCGCCCTGCACGAGGTCGATGGTGGCGATCAGGCCGTAGCGGTCGCTCCCGAGCGATACCGAGCGCGAGTGGATGCGCTCGCTGGATGCGTCCCCAGCCGCGGGCAGGGCGTCGGCTTTCCGCTCGAGTTTCTCGTGGCGCAGTGCACCCTCGACGGTGTCGGCGCTGTGCGCGAAGAGCCCATCGACCCACTCATAGAAGAAAAGGCGAGGGCAGTAGACGAACTCGTTCAGCATGCGGGCGGGGAGGTACTCGGGCAGCTCGACGCGCGGGCGGCGCGGCGCGCGGAGCGGCCCGGCACGCTGCGGCTCTATGGGGGTGCTGCGTTGGGGGTCGCCGGCGGCCATCGTCCTTGCTTATCGCTCGGCGCGACCGTCGACGACGATGCACGGGCTGTCGATCGGCGCGTAGGCCTTGCCAAGCGCGGTGATCACCCGGTCACCGCGACCTTCGACCGGTCCGAGGTCGACGAAGAGCACCTGGTCGTCGCGGTGGTCGATGATCTCGCTCAGCGCGTGCCGGCAGCGGACCAGGTCGGTCGGGCTGAACTGGCACTCGAAGATCGAGTACTGGAGGTGGTCGCCGAAGTCGCGCATCGTCCTGAAGACGGTGCGGAGACGCTTGTCGTCGCAGATGTCGTAACAGACGAGGTACGTGTTTCGCATTGCGCGCTCTTCCCCTGTTCATTCTGGGTCGTCAGTCCGGCCGATCGGCAGGAGGCGAATGCGATAGTGGGACTCGTCGACGATGACCACCGCTGCGCGCTCCGCGTCGGGCAGGCGCTGCAGCCCTTGGTCCCGGAGGTGGAAAACATCGTGGCCGAAACCTCGCAGCCATTTCGCGCCCCGCACGTCGATGCAGGCATCAGCCAACAGCCGCATGTCGCCGTCCTGCGACCGCTGGACCTCTCCCTGTGCCAGCCAGGCGGCGTACTCGATCGCCTGCTGGACGTCTTGGCGCTCCAGGTCCGGACAGCCCACGAGCATATCGTCGATGGTCTCCCCATGCGCGATCTGGCTCACGATCACCGAGACAGGGATACGCATTCCGCGGATGCAGGCACATCCCCCCATCACGGCCGGGTCGAAAGTGATGCGGTCGAACGTCGTGGTACCTCCTGCTGTGCAAGCGCCCGATCTCGCTCATCCGTCGCTATCACCACCCGGGAGCCGACTGCGAGGGATATCTCGTCTACGGGCCCCGTCCATCGCAGATTCGCCATCCGCATCGTCCCGCATCGTGAGGCGAGCTGTTGGTCGGGCAGCTGCCGAGACCCAGGGCCACTCGACGCCGCACTGCGCGACCCCGGTCATGAAGACCTTCGCGCGGCGAGCCAGGCGCGGCCCTTGTAGGTGAGCCGGTATTTCTGGAGCCGACTCGTAGGCTTGTCGGGGATGGTCATCTCGATGAGGCCGGCGCTCAACGCGGGGACGAGGTAGGATTGCCGAAAATGCTCCTCATGCTTGAGGCTGAGGTTGGCCTGCAGTTCCTGGCGTTTCATCGCCCCGGTCATGGCAGCCAGCAGTCTCTCAACCTCCCCGGTGACTTCCTCGGTGACTTCCCCGGTGACTTCCCCGGGCCGCACCCCTCCCGCGGCAACGGCCACCCGGAACGTCACAACGGCCGCTCCCGCGATCTCGGCGAAGTCCGGCGGGGCGACGCCCGCGGCCCGGCACATTTCGGCGACGCGGTTCGTACCGCGGCCCCACTTCTCGATGAGGCCAGCTCGGTGGAAGACCTCGGCGATGATCGGGTTTCGCTGCACCGACGGGTGTGCGTGCTTCAACGACTCGGGCGTGATGCCGGCCGGGAATCGGCCAGCGCTCCACACCTCGACCCGGTCATCGAAGATCGCGAGCGACACGGCGCCGCCCGCGATGGTGTAGTCGCGGTGGATCAGGGCATTGACGAGAATCTCGCGCATCGCATCGGGTGGGATGAGCGGGCGATCGACCCGCTGCAGGCGGCCGGGCTCGATGCGGCCCGGCAGCGGGAAGTGGCGCTGGCAGAAGAGCTCGGCCTCTTCGAGGAGCTTGAAGGCGGGCCCGCGCACGTGGCGCTGGTCGAGGAACTCGGTCTTGTCGATGCCACGGAAGCGCGCCATGCGCAGCTCGCACTGCGGGTAGTCAGGCAGGAAGGTCTTGCCGAAGAGCACGACCGCCGCACGCAGGAGCTTGCCCTTGCGACGCACACCCAGCCGGTCGAGCAGCTCAGGCAGACTGCGACCCACCGGGCCTATGAGCCGTCCTGTCGAGCGCGCAGCTTCGACGATGCGCTGCGCCTCTTCGCGGTCGATGTCCTTGATTGTCAACTCGTCGGCTTCCCGGTTCTCCCAGCGCCGGCGGCTGTGCACCCGCTCGAGCAGCAACGCTTCATAGCGCCCCTGCGTCATCTTTCGAGTCGTGTTGTCGATGCGATCGAACGCACGGCCGTCGTAAGTGAACGGTACCGAGTCGCTGACGCCGGCCACGGTGAGCACGATCGCCGTGCGCCCGGTCGTCAGCTCGACACTCTCGACCTCGAACTCGATGGGCGGCTCGAAGCGGTCTCGCGCGGCAGCGATCTCGTGGAAGGTCTGTTCGCTGACCTGTTGCCCGACGAGCTGCCCGTCAGGCGTCACGCCGATGACAACGCGGCCGCCTCCGCCGTTCGCAAAGGCGCAGATGGTCTGTAACGCTTCACGCAGCTCACCCGTCGAGCGTTTGAACTCGAGGGTCTTCGATTCGCCCTTGGCGACGAGCTTGCTGAGGCTGCGAGTCATGGGGGCGCGGGGACGAATGACCCGAGACCGAAGTGGCAACCCCAGCCGAGGCAGAGCGGGCCGGCAACCGCATTCTCGAGGGTCAAGGTGAGATGAAACAGGCCCGGCGGCGGCCCCGGTATTCCGCCCTCGCGCCGCGTTCGAGCGAAGTGCCGAAACCGGCGCGCCTGGCGCGCGGGCGCGTCCTTGCCGCTCGGCAAGGTGACCATGGGCGCTGTGGTGAGGTCCGGAAGCCCGCGGCGGCGAAGCTCCGCACGTACCTGACCCTCGATCGAGTCCTTCCCGTCGGCCTTGAGGAAGCGGGGTGGGATGAACGGAGTCTGGCTAACCCATGTCGCACTCGAGGCGAGCTCCGGGATCGCGTTGCCTCCGACTTCGAGGAAAGACGACCGACTCCCGATGCCCAGAAGCGTGACGGCGATGTCATCCATCCCCTTCGCCCAGGTCTTGCGAAGACGCCGAAGCGCAGACTGCGCAATGTCCCGAAAACCCATCGGCGCGTACACCAGGACATGATCGATGCGTCCGCGGTTCCGCGCTTCAAGTGACAGCGGGATGAAGTGTGCGTGGCGATGGTCGCCTTGCAATGGCTGGCCCTGTTCATCCTTCCCGGTGAGCTCCGGACATCGACCACACTGCTGCTCGTCACCGACCTTGCTCAGGAGCGCACGCCGGAAGAGCGCCATGGTCGGGAGCGCACGCTGCATCAGGGGAAGGACATCACGCTTCCTGTCTGTCGCAAGAGCGAACAGCGCCGTGTCGGCATGAGCGACCCCTGCGTTGCACGATACCCCACGCGCTGGACCAGGCGAGAATGCGTGCACCGGGCGCCAGTAGACAAGCTCACGCGAGCCTGGCGGCACGTTCCACCCCTTCTCCTGAAGCGCCCTCGTCTCGACGTGCAGCGCCGCGAGAAGAGTTTCCGGGGCGTCCGGCACTCCCTGACGCCAGGCCTCGTAGTCCGTGCTGGCGACGGGCGCAAGCAAGCGAACCGGCTCGTCATCGCTTTCCCGATGCTGGGTAGAGACCGGCATTCCCTGCGGAAGCTCTGCCTCCGATACGAGGCGCGCCTCCACTCGAGACTCGGCACGACCGAGGTACGCGAGATGGTCGAGCAGGCGCGAGAGGAGATCGCGCTGGGCGATATCCACGTCGGTGGGCCACTCGATCCCCAACGCTCCCTCGGGACGCGCGAACGCGTCGATGACGAGACTCGTCGCCTGTACGCCCTTCTTCCAGCCCTTGACGGGCATGTAGTGGCGCGTGTGGCCGAGGCTCGCGGGAGGAAGCCGGTACGTCGGCTCGTGCGCCGCGAGCGCTTCGACGAGCCGGCGCATCTCGTCGGGAACCTGTTGCCATCCGAGCTTGGTGTAGCCGGTGGAGAGCAGAGCCCGGGTGATGCGCCAAGGGCTCGGCGGCCATTCGACGAGCCCCTCGTTCACGTGGTGCCCCCACGGCGTCGCATGGTAGCGCCGCGCGGGAAAGTCGAAGACCAGGCAGAGCATCGTCGACTCGCTCAGCTCGTGAACGTGACGGTCGTGACGCCCCGGTCTCCCGCGAACGTCTCGGCAGCGGCCAGCTTCCCAATGAGCGTCGTGAGACCGTTCGTCAGCGCGACGAAATCGGGCAGCTTGAAGCTAGTAACGTTCGTGCTCGTGATCTCGGCGTCATCTCTCACGAAGGTGCAGGCGGTGCGGAGCCGCATCGGGCTGTCCACGAACGAGCGCAGCTTGAAGAGCGCCAGGAGGATGAGCATCTGGGTGGCATCACTTCCGAGACCGTAGCCGCGGATCTGCGCGAGATCGATGCTCGCGTAGAGCGTGGTCTTCTCGGCCGTGTACTCGTCGCGGGGAAAGGGAACATGGCCGAACCCCTTCTCGGCCCCGCCTTGCCCGAATGCCTTCCCCGTCGGATCAACGTGATCCTGTTTCGAGCCCCCTGACGCCGCTACCTTCACACCGTCCGCCTCGATGAACGCCGTCAGTGCGCGCGCGACGCGCAGTCGCCCACCAGCCAGCTGCTCCTTTGCGAGAAACACGCCGTGAACGAGCGAGCTCGCATCGTACTTTAGCAGCTTCTGCGCCAGCAGCTTCCGGTCGATGGGCCCTTTTGCGAGCACGCCGAGCTCTTCTTGGAGTACGTCGAAGAAGGCCCTGTCCTTGCTTTCGAGGATGTAGGGGCTGTTCAGGCGATGCGAGTCCGTGACGGAGCTCGTGAGATATTTCCCCTCATGCATCACCTTCACGTAGCTGAGCCCGCGGAGCGACTCGACGAGATCGCTCGCGCTTTCATCCCAGCACACCGCTTCGAGGCGGTTCGCCATGCTCTGCGCGGATTCGACGAGCAGCGACCTGCCGCTGGGTGTATCGAACTCGGCCGCGCCAAGATCAGGGAAACCCGTCGGTTGGAAACGATGGCCCTGGCGGACCTTCAGCGGAATCCCGAAGAGCAGGTCGTGATGGGGAGCAAGCGGCGAGAGATCGATAGGCATGGTGGGCCTCCTCAGGCTGGGGTGGATGGCGCGTCCTCGGCGTCGTTCACATCGTAGGGCTTGCACACGAGTCGTGCGGCGCGCGCGGCATCGTGTCGCGAGATCGGGAACGCAAGGCTCGCCGCGAGGCGACGTGCAAGCGCACTCGTGGCGACGCCACGGCGGAAAACGGGCCGAAGACCGCTCGCGTCGAGGCGGCGGATGGCGGCCTTCAGGGCGCCGTCGAGGTCGCCTGCGGCGAGACGCCGGAGCGGCTCGGGGTCGAGACGCACGGTGACCTCGGCCTCGGTCCGCCCGTCTGGCCCCTGAACGGGTACATCGAATGGCAAATGGGCGAGCCGGAACAACATCTGAAGCGGGTCCGGCGCGCCTCGGAAAAGCGACTTCGGCACGTGACCGGCGTTGAACTCATTCCACTTCAACCCAAGCAGAGGCCGGACCAGCCCGAGCACGATCTCGTCGGGGACTTCTCCGCGCATCCACGCACTGATCTCCTCGAAGGTCGCTTCGCAGCCACTCGTTGCTTCGAGCGGCAACCGAGGCGCCCGCTCGCGCTTTTCATTCGAAGCGCGCGCCCAGATCGATCTTCGCTCCACCAAGGCGATCGCATCGGTGACGAGGTCACGGCCGACACACACGTGCTCTGGATCGCGCTGGACGTGGCCTTTCTCGTCGAGCTTGAACCGGGGGCGCGGCTTGTCCCAGTCGCCGAGAGGAAGGAAGTGCCGTCGAACGGAGTCCACGAGCAGCGCGCTCTCGCGTTCCCGTGGCCTGTGCTGAGACGCAAGCGCCAGCGCCAGACGAAGCGCGGTCCGGTTCTCCGGGGTCCCGTCATCGACGGCGGCGAGCCACCCGCTGCTCAGTCGAGGCAAAGGCCATCTCGCGGGATTCTTGCCAGAGCGCAAGAGCGCGAGCTCCGCGTCCCCGAGCGTGACAAGGAGCTGGCGCCATTCCCTGGACGCTGCTTCGTGCTGGCAAACAGCGAACAGCGCGTCCTGCGTGCGTCGCGCGATCACGCCGAGACTGAGCGGAACATTATTGTCCTTCGTTCGCTTGCCGTACCAGACGAGTCGATCGATCCACGGCGCGACCTCATCTAGGAGCGCCTGATGCGAACGCGACGCCACCCGAAAGCGCCCGGTGGACACCGCGAGATTCGACTGGCCGTTGCGCTGGAGGTAGGCGAAGCGCTGCAGGGACTCGATCCCGCGCGCAAGTCCGAGTCGCGCAGTGGCGAGCACCAGATCCGCAGCTCGTGTCGTCTGCCGGCGTCCGACCTGTGCCCGCCCCTCGCGAAGGAGCTCGACGAGCTCGTCGTAGCGCAGCGGCTGCGACCACAGCGGCAACCACTGCTCGCCCCGAGGAGAGCCTTCGCGCTCGGACGCGCTCCCGAATCCGGCCGAAGCCCCCTCCACCCAGAAAGGCGACGATATGCGTGCCTTCTCTACGTCGCCGCGGCGGCTCATGCCCGCGACGAGCGCCACCGCCCCTTCGAGCATAAGAACGAATTCCCAAGGGTTGATCCCGGCTTTACCCACGAAGCCGGCGCCCATGTTGGCGCCGCCGGCTCGTCCGGGGAAGAGCTGGCCCACGGCGATGTCGCTCTTCTTGTCGCCGGTTCGGCGTTCAGTGAGCAGAAGGTTAGTCGGAAATCCGAAAATCGCGGCCCGCAGCCTCGCAGCCGTGTCATTTCGCGGATCACCCGTGCCGACGTCGAAGAGCGCGTCGAGGTGGTAGCGGAGGTTCTTGGTGTATTCCATGCGCCCGTCGTTCCCGCCGGAGCCGAAAAGCGATGTGAACCCGACCTTTCCCGTCTCGTCGAGCGCGCTCGCCGCATCCACCCATTGCTGGACTTCTGCACCCCAGCTCGCGCGCAGATCGGCGATCAGTCGGTACTTGGTCGCCCCTTGAATCTCTTTGAAGTGCGCCTTCGCATCTGCGATGTGCTTCCTTACCTGCTTGTCGTCCTTGGCTCGCTTTTCGGCCCGCTTCAGGTCCTTCGCGAGCTCCTGCGCCTTCTTCTTGACGGTCTTCTGTTGCTCCTGCGCTTTCTTGAAGCGTTCTTGTGCCTCCTTGAGCGCCGCGTGCTCTAAGGCCCCTTTCGCCAGTCCTGTGACGGCCATCTTCTTGGCTTCGACGTCCGCCTTCAACTCCCCGACACCCCTTTTCTCGGCGGCGAGTCCTTTCAGCGCGTCCTTGTACTTGGCGCGCTCCTCAGCAGACATGTTCCTGATCGCGTCGTGAGCGCGGCGCGCAGCCTCCTCTGCGCTGCGCAACTCGCTGGGGATGGCCGCCAGCGCGATCTCGATTGCACGCCGAAACGGTGCAAAGCGCCGCGCCGATGAGCTCACAAAGCGATCGAGGAGTGGGTCACTGACGGCTTGATCCGTCTCGTCACGTTCCCCTTCGGCTTGTTCATCATCGATGAGCCGCACGCCGTCTTCGTCCCCACCGCCATCACCCGCCTCGGACGCGTCATGGGCTTCGTTGGCGTCATCGGTGCTCACGTCCGTCGGCTTGAGGGAGAAGAAGCCGCTCTCCATGTTCCATGGCGCCAGGATCGGCGTGGGCGCGAAGCCTTCTCTCTCGAGGAAAAAGCGCTCAATCGCATCCCAGCCGAGCGTGCTAACCAGCACAAAATGCTCGTCACGCCAGAACCCGCGGACGCTCGCGTCCTTCTGCTCCGCCAAGAGACGCATGACCCCCAGTGCGGCGAGATACGTCGCGAGCGCGTCGGGCTTCAGCCCCGTGAACTCATGAACGTGGAGCTTGGTCACGGTGCGTCTCCACGAATGCCTCGCGAGCTCTTCTTCCTGATGGTTCGAGGTGGCTTCGGCTCTGTGCGGTTGCTCACTTCCCGTCGGCGAGGTGTCACGGCGTGCCGCTCCGCGGCGGCTGCGGCAAGGGTTTCGATAATCCACTGTCGGAGCTCCGCGTCGCGGTCCTCCGTCTCCGGCACACTAGGTACCTCCACGACGTGCACTGGAAGGCGGGGATCCCGAGGCGCGGCGATTTTCGAGGCGCGGATGTCGGCGACCCGCAGAAGTGTCTCCAACCAGGTGAGCTGGAAGTCGCCATAGCGCTCACGTAGGCCAAGCACCCGCTCGACCCAGCTCGGCCCGTAGCGCGGCGAAAGGCCAAGGCTGGCTGGCTGAAGACTCAGCCTGAGCGGCGGGAGCTCGAACTCGCGCCCCTCGGTGTCAGCAAGAACGAGCGCGGGGAGCACGTCGCCAGCGCGCACCCCGCGAATCGGCAAGTTGCCGTCCCGGTCAGGGTTGTCCTGGTCGCGCGGACTCATGGGCAAAGTGGCGCGCACTTTGCCGTGATGACACATGACGAGGTACGCAACGAGATTGAACATGGTTGCGTCGAGCTCGATGAGCCGCGCAGTCATCCCTTGAGCCTTGTCGATGCGCTCTTCGTCGCCGAGAGGCTCGCGCCCGACGGTGAGGTCCAAGAGTTCCGCGTGTCCTCCTTGGAGGGCTGGATGGTCGGGGCGCGCGCGCCATCCGAGTTCGAGGAGCGCAAGGGCACTGGCGACCTCATGGCGAAACCCGGGGCGTTTGCCGAGGGAGCTGTGGTTGTACATGTCGCGGAGGCCGCGCCAGCGACCCTTCGGGGCTTTCGCCAGTGGTGTCTCCGGTGCAATGCCGTTTCGATCCCTGATCGCACCGGCAAACGCCGGATGCGCCTTGCCGATATCGTGGGCGAGACCCGCCAGCTCGAGCACCCGCGCCTCTGGTTTGTGCAGACCGAGCGCCTTGGCAACCTTCTGAGCCTCGATGGCGACCTCCGCGCCGTGCGTGGCAATCGTCTTGTACTGTCGATTGCCTTGGCTGACCCCTTCGCTTAGCTCGTCTTGCTCGTCGGCCGCATCCGCCGCATCCGCTGCCTCGATTCCGCGCGCGTGCTCGGCCACCACACGAATTTCGCCGGGCTTCCCGGTGAAACCAACCTTCTGATCGTAGCCGCCCGCGCCCGCATCGACGAGGATGGTCTGTCCCGGGTAGACGTGTCGTTCATCGAGACGCTCCCACTTGCCATCGAGGTAGCTCCACACCCAGGCTCGCGGTGGCGCCGGCGCCTTCTTGGCGCCATTACCCGGTGTTCCCGGTGCCGATACATCATCATCGCTGTTGCCCGCTCCAGCGACCAGCCACTTGCGCGCGTCACTGATCGGGACACGGCAGAGCGCGTCATGCGCGGGGCGCAAGCGCCATTGCGGAGATTCGCCTTCCGGAATGGGCCACCACCACACCGTGACATCGCGCTCGTCTCCTTCGCGCACAAATCGGGAGATGTCGATGTCCGCGCCAGTGAGGTCTGGTCCCGTGTCGAAAAGATCACGCAGCTCACGCCGAGTGAGGACGTGGAAGGGCGAGTATGGGTAGAGGTGTGGTAACAGGTCCCGTCGTCGCTCCTCGAGTTCTTCCAGTGCGGCAGGACCGGCCGCGGCAAGCGAGGCGACCGCTTCCGCAGCAGCCTCGACCTCTTCGAGTACGTACGGCTTCGCGGTCGAGCGATCCTCATCGCGGCGCTTCGTGTCACGCTCGGCCTTGTCCTTGGAGGCGATCTTCTCGGCGCTCTCGTCAGTGTGGCGTCGATCCACGACGACGATCTCGCCCGGACCGCCATAGCGCGCGCACCGCCCGAAGCGCTGGACGAGCGATGCCCACGGCGCGAGTTCGGTCAGAAGTGCGTTCGCCGAGATATCCACCCCGGCCTCGACGACCTGCGTGGCGACGATGATGAGGTCCCTGCCGGGGCCGCATTGTTCGCGCGCGAGAAACCTATTCGCCCACTGCCTGCGCTCCTCGCCGCGGAAGCGCGAATGCACGAGCTCAACATCCGGGTCAGCGGGAAGGGCGCTAGCCTTCTTGCGCTTCTCGAGTGCCTTGTGCAGAGCGACCGCGCTCTTCACCGTGTTGGCGATGGCGAGAGTGACTCCGCGATTGGTCCTGCGGTGGGTGTTGACTACGAGGTTGACCCAGCTCTCCGTCTTCTCGTCGCTGGCCACAGGCACATGCTCGACGCGGACGGTCTTCGCCACCGTCCACAGCGGGCCGCTCTTGTCGGTTGACGAGAGCTGTAGGATCGGAAGGACATCCACGTCGTCGAGGTCTGGCGCGCGGCGCAGCCAGTCCCGCTGCAGGGTCGCGCTCATCCACCAGGTCCTACGCGGACGCGGAATCTTGCCGTCTCGGTCATCGCGGCTCGCAAAGCCCTGGAGCTGCGCACTCGTCGCGAGACCAACGTCCATGAGCTGGATCTCGTCCATCACCCAGAGGCAATCAACGTTGAGCAGCGCGTGCTCCATCGGCCACCGCGCGCGGCCCGAGCCGTAACCGCGGTTGAGCGCGCGAGAGAGGAGCATGTCCTGGGTGCCGATAAGGATGGCCTCCCGCTCCGGCTCGAGGTGCCAATCGGAGGGCGAGAGGCCGCCCATGAGAACATGCACTCGCTCCCGCGGATTTATGCCTGCCTGTTCAAGCCACGCCGAGGCCGCGCGCTTGGTCTGCTCGACGAGGGTGCGCATGGGCAGGCAAAGAACGAGGCGCCGCGGCCACGCGTCGTTCTTCTGGTCCACCCGGTTCCAGAGCCACACCGGCGTGACGCCCGCGGTCGCGGAGCCCGGTGGGGATACGGACAAGGCGGTATCTGCAGGCCTCGTCCAGGGCAAGGCTTGCCTGCCAGTCATGCCGTTGGTGCCCAGTGAGGCGTCGGAAGAACTCGTCAAACGAGTTCATCGCACCACCCCCGGGCTGCGTTGCGGTGGCGCAGCGCACTGGCGCCCAAGGCTGCACAAAGGACACACCCGTGGATCAGCGCGTTCGCGACGCTCACCCCCCTGGCCACGCGTCACCACGACGACGTCCGGACGGCGGACAAGCGGTTGATGAACGTTTCCGCATACGCGGCACGCCGGTGCCCCCGCTGTTCGTGCTCCACGATCCCGCGACCTTTCACCGACCCAGCACGTGGCCGTCATCACGGCATTGACTGAACCAGATGCCGCAACCCTGGCCTCGCCGAGCAGGCTTGCGATGTCGGCAACAACCCGGTCGTACGCCTCGCCCATGATCTGTGAACCGCCTACTGCTTCTGTGCTCCCGCGCGCCCACGTCCATACCCCACGCCCGCGTCACCGGAGGTCACACCCCTCACCCCCCGCCGCGCGCCTCGTCCCACCTCCAGCAACCCCACCTCCAGCGCCTCGCCCACCTCCCGCGCCAGCTCCACCGGCGCGAGCACCTCCACCTCTGGCACCCACGACAGCACCCACCCCCGTAGCCCCGGAGAGAGTGGCACGCGCATCGTCAGCTCCACACGCCCATCGGGCCGCGGCACGATCGCCTGCGATTGGTGCCACTGCCGCTCCGCCACGAGTCGCGCCGCCCGCCCGCTGAACGCGAGCCGCACGGTCGCGGCGCGTCCCCGGAAGGCAGCGAACGATTCGGCCAGGTGCCGCTGAGCATCCCAGCCTGCGGCGGCGTAGAAGCGATGGCCGGTGCGGACGAGATCACGGATCCGACCGACCAGGAAAGTCCGCACCTCGCTACGATCGTGATCAAATCCGGTCAGGTAGAGGCCAGCGCCCGTCGGATCGAGCCACAGGAGATACGGGTCCACGAGCCGCCGGCTGCGCCGCCCCGCCAGCGATGCGTACGACAACTCGACCGAGCATCGCTCCTCCGCGGCCCGTCGCAGCGCATCGACGACCGCCGCGTGCCCGCTTGATCGCCGCCCCGGGGCGCTCACCGCGAGAACCTCCTGCGTACGGTCGAGGCGGCGGCGCACGTCGTCCGAGAGTGTCTCCCGAACCTTCTCGAGGAGCGAGCGGGCGCCGTGCGCGAAGAGCGTTCCGTCGAGCGCTTCCAGCGCTTCGCGGGCCATCCACAGTGCCGTCAGCTCCTCGTGCGTGAACGGCAGCCGATGCTGGCGCCGGAACTGCTCAATGAGCCGCCACCGCGCCGTGCCGTCTTCGCCGTCTGAGTGCAGCGGGTAGCCCGCCGCCTGCAGCGCTTCGAGGTCGCGGTAGATGGTGCGACGCGTACACTCGAGCCGCTCCGCCGCCTCGGCTACCGAGACTCCGGTCGGCCGTGCGACGAGCTGGGCGAGGGTGAGAAGCCGCCCGACCTGACGCCCCCGACCCATCGTTCACCCGCCCCGCCGAGCGTGCATGAAGGCGGGTGCGATCGCGGGGTAGGCCATGAAAGAGCCGCCTACCTATGTTGGGCGTCG
>JAXLXQ010000062.1:0-20005 GCA_046327845.1 Candidatus Eiseniibacteriota bacterium
ACCGCCGACGACGTGCTCCTCTTCGAGGAAGGGAAGCACTACCGCCTCTGGGAGAAGCTCGGCTCGCACCCGGTGACGATCGACGGGGTGCCCGGCACCTACTTCGCGCTCTGGGCTCCGAATGCCGAGAAGGTCTCGGTCCTGGGCGAGTGGAATGACTGGGCGCCCGGCGCCACCCCGCTCAGGCCGCACGGCAGCTCCGGCATCTGGGAGGGATTCGTGCCGGGGATCGCCCGCGGCGCGCTCTACAAGTACCACCTCCGTTCCCGCTATCAGGAGCACGAGGCGGAAAAGGCCGATCCCTTTGCCCTTCTGCACGAGGCGCCGCCCCAGACCGCATCGGTCGTTTGGGACCTCGACTACCTCTGGAATGATCGCCGGTGGATGGAAGAGCGTCGCGCGCGGCAGGCCGCGACCGCACCGATGTCGATCTATGAGGTTCACCTCGGCTCGTGGCGGCGGGTGCCGGAGAACGGCCGTCGCTCGCTCCGCTACCGTGAGCTCGCCCCCGGGCTCGCCAGCTACGCCAGGAGCCTCGGGGTCACCCACGTCGAGATGATGCCGGTCATGGAGCACCCCTTCTACGGCTCGTGGGGCTATCAGACGACCGGGTACTTCGCCCCCACCGCGCGGCAGGGAAAGCCGCAGGACTTCATGCACCTGGTCGACTCGCTGCATGAAAACGGCATCGGGGTGATTCTGGATTGGGTCCCGTCACACTTCCCGGACGATCCTCACGGGCTCGCCTTCTTCGACGGCACCTACCTCTTCGAGCACGCCGATCCGCGGAAGGGCTTCCACCCCGACTGGCACAGCCTGATCTACAACTACGGGCGGCCGGAGGTACGGAGCTTCCTCATTTCGAGCGCGCTCTTCTGGCTGGAGAAGTACCACGCCGACGGACTCCGCGTGGATGCGGTCGCCTCGATGCTCTACCTCGACTACTCGCGGAAGGATGGCGAGTGGATCCCGAACGAATACGGCGGCAGGGAGAATCTCCAGGCGATCAAGTTTCTGAGGCAGCTGAACGAGGCGGTACACGAGGCCTTCCCCGAGGTGGTGGTGATCGCGGAGGAGTCGACCTCTTGGCCGATGGTGTCGAGGCCGATCCACCTCGGAGGCCTCGGCTTCGACATGAAATGGGACATGGGGTGGATGCACGACACGCTCCGCTACCTGGCGCGCTCCAGCGTGTACCGCCGCTTCCATCACAACGAGATGACCTTCCGCATGCTCTACGCCTTCCAGGAGCACTTCGTGCTGGCGTTGAGCCACGATGAGGTGGTGCACGGGAAGCGCTCGCTCGCGGACAAGATGCCGGGCGACGCCTGGCAGAAGTTCGCGAATCAGCGGCTCCTCTTCGCCTACATGGTGGCGATGCCGGGGCGGAAGCACTTCTTCATGGGGATGGAGTTCGGGCAGTGGCGCGAGTGGAACCACGACGATCAGCTGCAGTGGGAGCTCCTGCCGGAACCGCTGCACGCGGGCCTCAAACTCTGGATCGAAGATCTGAATCGGCTCTACCAGAGCTGCCCCGCGCTTTACGAACTCGATCAAGCGGAGGAAGGGTTCGCCTGGATCGACTGCAACGACAGCGAGCAGAGCGTCCTCACGCTGCTCCGCCAAGGCGCGCCGGGTCGACCTTTCGTGGCGATCACGCTCAACTTCACCCCGATCGGGCGGCTCGACTACCGTCTGGGAGTGCCGGTCGGCGGCACCTGGACCGAGGCGTTGAACAGCGACGGCAAGGAGTACGGCGGGAGCGGAATGGGAAACTACGGTGGGGTCACGGCGGAGGCGGTGGAATTCCACGGTCGCCCGTTTAGCCTCTCGATCTCTCTCCCCCCACTCGGCGCGGTGATCTTTGTCGGTCCGCCGCGTCCGGAGCCGGTCGACGATCTTCGCGAATCGACCGAGCCCGTCGCGATCGATACTCCCGCAACTGATCTAGCGACGGAGACCCCTGCCGCGCCGAAATAGTTCGGGCCCGGGTCCCGGGGCGCCAGAGCTGAGGGGGTTGCTCTGGGCCGAGGAGGGGAACCCGCGCCCGCGACCGCCCATACGATCCCCCGGTCGCCGGGGTTTCATCCGATCTTCGCGCGGCACATCCAAAGCACGTATCCTCGCCCCGGCAGACGAGAGCAGCGGTCCACAGAGGCGAGGAGCGTTCCCTTCATGCGATCAGGAGATCGAACTACGAGCATTGCCCGCCTGTCGGCGCTCGCCTTGCTCGTGGTGGCCGTCGGTCTCCGTGTTCTCACGATCCAGTCCTTCGCCGGTGACCTCCGCATGCAGGACCCGATCCTCGACGCCCGCTATTACCTGGATCTCGCGGCCAGGCTGAGCGTTGGGCAGGGCTGGCCGCCCGGGCCGATCTTCATGAGTCCGCTCTTTCCCTGGCTGCTGTCGGGCCTCTTCCACTTCGCGAGCGCGACTCCGCTCACCGTCCACCTGGCGCTGGCGTTTCTTGGACTCGCGACACTGACACTGCTCGTCGCGACGGTTCGTCGCGACTTCGGGTCGGGACCGGCTTGGTGCGCGGCGTGCCTCTTCGTCCTCTTCGGCCCGATCCTCGCGATGGAGGGGCAGATCCTGACCGAGTCGCTGCTGCTCTTGCTCGGGGTCGCGGCGATCCGCCTGTGGCCGCGTGACCAGACGAACCCAGCCTGGAGTGACTTCCTCTTCGGGGTGGTGACCGGCCTCCTCACGATCGGCCGAGGTGTCTACCTGCTTCTCGCGGCGGTGGCAGTGGCCGCGCTCGGCGCGAAGCGACGCTGGCTCCGGGGGGGACTGGTGCTGGTCGGCGCGATCATCGCGCTCCTTCCGCTCGCGGTGCGACAGACCCAGACGAGCGGGCACTTCTCGATCCTCACCATGAACGGCGGAATGAACCTCTACCTGGGCAACAACCGAACGGCGCGGGGCATCTACAGCCTGCCGCCGGAAGTCGACCTCGAGAAGGATCCGACGGCGGCGCGATCGGCCTCGATTGCAGTAGGGCGCAACCTCACTCTGGCGGAGTCGGATCGCTATTGGCGCGACCGGGCGATCGGCGCGCTCCGCGCCGACCCCGCGCGCGCCGCCTGGCTGATGGGACGAAAGGCCCTCCTCTTTTTCTCGCCGAAGGAGATCCCCCAGATCGAAGACTTCCAGGTGCTGGCCGGCGCGCACTGGCCGCTCCGCGTCGCCTTCTTGCGCTTCGGTTGGGTCCTGCCGCTCGCGGTGCTGGGCGCGGCGTTTGCCCTCCGGGGTGATCGCGCGCGGTCGACGGCCTGGCTCGCGCTCATCGGCATCGGGTTCGTCTCGACGCTTCTCTTCTTTGCGACCGGCCGTTATCGCATTCCGGTGATGGGCGGATTCCTCGGACTCGCCGGAGTTGGTCTCCACCAGCTTTGGCAGATGCGGCGGGGCGTAACTCCTCGCCAATGGGTCCTGCTACCGATCGCGGTCGCGCTCGTCCAATTCCTCTTCCCGACCTACTCGGAGTCGAAGGCCCAGGCCTTCGATGCCTACCAGCTCGGGCTGCGCTACCAGCGGCAGGGCCGACTCGAGCAAGCGATCGCTTCGATGGAGAGCGCAACCCGCCTCGAGCCGGAGGACGCCACCAACTGGCATGGCTTGGGTGCCGCCCTCGTGCGCGCCGGTCGAGTGCCTCAGGCGATCGCGGCGTACCAGCGCGCGGTGGCGATCGACCCGCAGGTGGCGGCGACGCACTACAACCTGGCGATCGTGCTGGCGCGAGGCGGGCAGGAGCGGCTTGCGCTCGATGAGTTCCGCGCCGCCCTCGCCATCGACCCCCTCGATCCCGCTGTGCGGTCCGACTACGGGGTCGCGTTGGCGCGCACCGGCGCGGTGGAGGATGCGGTGGCCCAGTGGCAGGAGGCGCTGCGGATCGCCCCCGGATACGAGCCGGCGGCCCGGGCCCTCGCCGCGGTGCGGGGCACGCCTGGCTCGCCCGCCCGCTGACCTGGGCGACGCGGGGTCGCGGCGGAGCCCGGCCCTCCTCTATACTTGTCCTCGCCGCCATTCCCGGTCTGACCGGGCACCTCTTTCGTCGAGCATGTCTCGACTCGGGAAGCGAGGATTGCATGCACCCCAAGGTTCGTCTCGTCGCGCTCGCTCTGCGGAATCGGTTTGCCCTGCTCGTGCCGCTCGCGCTCTTGGCGGCCCGCGTGTCCGCCACGCCGCTGCCGATCGTGATGGACGGCGAATTCCCCGACTGGGCCGGGGTCGCGCCGCTCCATACCGATCCGTTCGGAGACGGCGCCGCCTTCGACTTCGGACGGCTCTACGCCGCCGACGACACCCGTTTCCTCTTCCTGAGGCTCGAATTCGCGGGCGAGAGCAACATCGACGAGAACAACTCGTTGGTCGTCTACCTCGACACCGACAACAACGCGGGCACCGGTCTCGCGGTCGGCGGCATCGGGGCCGAGCTGGAGTGGAAGCTGGGACAGCGGACCGGCACCTACTACCGCGGCGGCTCGACCTTCACCGTCTTTCACGACGACCTCCGCTTCCGCGCCTTCCCCACCGTCACCGCGAACGAGTTCGAGCTCTGCTTCGGTCGCGATACCTTGCCGAACGGCAGCCAGCCGCTCTTCTTCGGCAGCACGGTCAAGATCCTGTTCAAGGACACGGCGGCTGGGGGCGACCAGCTGCCGAACGCGGCGCAGACCATCACCTACGTGATGGACCAGGGTCCCGCGCCGACCACCGACGTCATCCCCTTCGCGCGCGAGCAGGCGAGCGATCTTCGCGTCGTCACCCAGAACGTCCACAACGACGCGCTCTACGACGCGAACCTCCAGCCGAAATTCCATCGTCTGTACAACGCGGTCGCGGCCGACATCTACAACTTCGAGGAGATCTGCTGAACCACACGCCGGCGCAAACTCAGGTTACCGGCTTCGGTCCAGTCGTGGTTCCCCTCCTTCACCTGGTACTCGGCCGATGTCAATGACTGCCAGACCATCTCGAAGTACCCGATCGACGGCACCTGGTCGATCACGACGGCAACCCTCGCCTGCCTGCTCAACACCACGAGCGCGATCGGCACCAAAATGTTGGTAGTGAATGCACACCTCCCTGCTGCACCGGATGACTCCGGTCGCCAACAGGAGGTCGATCACATCTTGCAGTTCCTGCGCGACGCGATGCGCGAGCCGGGCGGCCTGGTTGATCTCGCGCCCAACACCGCGGTGCTTCTGACCGGCGATACGAACTTCGTCGGCTTGGCGCAACAGCTCCGCTCCTTCATCGACCCATGGCCATCGTGAACAACGGCACCTACGGCGGACTTTGCGCCGGACTGGACAACACCCCGCTGCGCGACCTCATCCTGCGTCAGGACCTGAAAGCGAATCTGCTACACCTGGCGGACACACCCTGAGCCTACCGCCGTCTCGACTTCGACTACACCGACCCGGTGCTGGATGCCGGCAACCACTTCGTCGTCTACACCCACGATGTCGGCCGGCTCGCTCACCGCCTACGGCTTGCAAGCCGGCGACTCTGATGAGCGATCACCTGACCCAGGTGCGCGACTTCCGCCCGCACGTTTCGAGCAGCGCGCCGAGCGCGATCATGGCGCGATCCAGATCCTGCTTCGCCTCGCGCCCAATCCAACCCGCGGTGGTTTCTGTGCTCTCACTCGAGGTCGCGGAGCGGGCGACGCGAGTCTCTCGCTGTTCGATTCGTCCGGACGGGCATGTGGCGGACTGGTCGCATCAATCGACCCGCGCGCCGGGCAGGTCGAAGTGCCGCTCGATTTGGCGAGAGACCGTCCACTCGCCCCGGGCGTGTATTGGCTCCGGCTTCGGGCTCGGCGGGAGGTCGGCGGATCGATGGTGCTAGCGCGGTAACCCTGCTTCCGGCGGAGTAGTCGCGAAGGGGGCACAGAGCGGATCGCCCACCAAGACCGCCATCCAGCTCGCGCGGCATGGCGAGGGAAGCTCTCGCCGAGCGTGCGCCCGTCGAGATACGCGGGAAAGAGGAAGTCGGGGCGCACGTAGCCGTCGAGGTACGGCTCGTAGACCGCACCACTCCGCCCCGGCTCTTCCACCGGAGCGCAGGAGATCGCTGATCAGAGACTGGGAGGATCCGGCGAAGTCTCGACGCCTCGCCCGCGGAACGGCCGGGGCTCCACTGACGGCGGCTCGCGGAAGGTGCGAGCCGAGGTGCTGACGAAGGTGGCGCCAGCGCTCCCGGCAACCAGCGGTAGGCGCAGTCGGTACCCCGCGTCGTTCGAACCCCACGACGCGTAGCCGAGGAGCCGATCCGCCTCGTAGACGAAGCTGGCCGTGCTGTCGAGGCGCGCGTCGACGACGCCACGTTCGCGCAGAGCGATCGCGGCGTCACACAGCGAGCTGTCCCCCATCTCTTTCGGAACCTCCGCGCGCTCGTCGAGAAGCACCGTCCCCCGCTGTCGACCCAGCGCGGAGGCTTCTCCCGATCAGGCTCTCGCACTCCGCTTCGGTGAAGGCATCGAGTCGGCAGACCAGAACCTCACCAGAAGCGGCGCGGATCGAACGGGTTCGTAGGGCCTCGGCGGGTCGGTTATAGTACGGATTGACGAGGCGCCCGGCCGGCGAGACGAACTCTCCTCGCGCCACCCGCGGCAGCAAGGCTAGCTCGGAGTCGACCGAACCCCGTCGCCTCGCGCCCGGCGGTCCCGCGGATCTTGAGCGGCATCCCGCGCATGAGCAGCAGGTACGGGATGCTCGCTCGCCCCACGTCGCGCCCACCACCGCGAGAGCGGCCTCGATCTCCGTGCGTGTTGCGCGATCGATCTCCTCCCGCCGGGGTACAGCGAAGGCCACGAGGTGGCTTTCCGCGACGCCTCGCGCTTCCACGTAGCGGCGCGCGAGGCGAAGGACGAGGATCGGCGGTGCATTGCCACCACGAGCACCCGCTGTTCCGAGCCGAAGCGGCACGCTTCGCCCTTCGCTTGCACAAGCCCCGAGCAAGAGAGATGCGGCGAGGACCGCAACTTCACCGCTCTCAAATCCATGACGCGGGCGAGGGCGAGGAGATGCGCGATTATAGATGCGAGCGATCTTCTCCTGATCGATCGCCATGGACCTCGTCGAGCGAAGTCGTGCACGACGATGTCCTCGCCCGAGTCGGGCTCGGGCTCGTGAGTTCGTTCGGCGTCGCGCGCCAGCCAGTGGTGGCAGTGATTGGTTTGGAAGGCGGGGTTGGCCTCGACCGCGCCGAGGTAGTGCCAATTCGCCGAGGTGTATCCCGTCTCCTCGCGCAATTCACGCTCGGCGGCGGCACGATGCGACTCGCCACGATCGATCACCCCGCCCGGAATCTCCGTCGTGATTCGACCGATTCCAAAGCGGTACTGACGCACGAGCACCACGCGCCCCTCCGCGGTCAACGCGACCACGTTGACCCAATCGGGGGTCTCTAGCACCAGGCGCTCGAGCTGGACGCCGGTGCGCGGGTTGGTGAGGTGATCGTGGCGCACCTGAAAGAGGCGGAGGTCAGGCCCTCGCACCGATCCATGGTGCGGCCAGGGTCGGGGCGACTCGGGGGTGGACTCGGGCTTCGCGTCGTCGGGCATGGCCTCCTCCTGCGGCCGGTAGTGTAGCGGTCGATCGGGGAATTGCTGGTGGTGCTGGACCGAAGTCCTGGTCGGTCCCTTCTCCACACGCGCCGGAGGCGGAGAAGCGCCGGTGCTCCGCAGCGATGCGGACTGATCGGCAGCCAGTAGAGGAACTTCGCCAGCAGCTTGTTCTCCGGCTCGAGCTCGCCGCCTCGGCGCGCGTGGAGGTCGCCGAGTAGCGCGCCGGATTACCCACCTGATCGCGTTGATCGTAGCGCGAGCGGGACCAGGTCCAGACGGCGGGAAGAAGGTGCTCCCTGGTCGATACCGCCAGCGGCAGACCACGTTCACGTCCACCGCCGCATAGGCTGAAGTCGTAGTCGCCGACGCGCGGCGTCGCATCAGTTCAGCCGGAGTCGGCGCGGACCAGCTCGCGGACGCCGATCGTATTCGTCGACGGTCTGGGCGGCGAGGTACACCGAGCGACTGTCGGTGATCAGGCGAGCACGCTGGTGCGGAGAGTGGCGACCACGGTCTGCTGCGTGATGTCGCCGAAGAGGTAGCTCACCCCGCCGATCCCGACGCCGCGCCCCGGCTCGCCCGTCGATCTGGATCGAGGTACTGCGCCGTGTCGGCGCGATGTCCGTAGCTCAAGCTCGTTGTGCTGATCGCGCTCGACTGATCAGGCGAGGCTGGTGTTGACGTCGATCGAGGCGCGTCTTGCGCCACGTCCCACCAGTCGTTGAAGTCGGTCGAGAGACGAAATCCCCAGGCCGTCGGTCTGCGCCCCACCCAGAAGCCGGGTGGTCTTCCGGCTCGCTTGAGCAGCGGGCCGCCGCGCGCCCACATAACGCTGTGAACCAGTGGCGTTGTAGCCGACGCCGCCCCAGAACTCCTGATGGCCGCGGAACTGCGTCCACCATTCACGTTTCCGCTCAGCGAAGTGGGATGCCCCGGCCCGTAGCCCCACGCGCGTTCGCCGGTGCGCGTGTCGAACCCGGTGCGATCGGCGTAGAGCCAGGAGCGGTTGAAGTTCAAGTTCAGGTTGCCGCTCAGGATCCGCCCGTCCTTGCTGTCCGGGTTGTAGTTGTACGAAGACCAGAAACCGCTCGACACCTCATCCGGGCTGCTCAGGAAGCCGACGTCGTTCAAGTCGAGCCGATCCGACTCCCAGCGGCCCCAGGTGCCGTAGTGCAGCTTGCCGCCGCTCTGCGAGAGATCGAATCCACCTCCGGTCCCGTATCGCTTTCGATCAGCGTTCACCCGATCCGCGAGCGCCTCCGGCGCGATGATCGAGCCCACGGTGAAGCCGCTGAAGTTGTAACGACGGTCGTGAAAGTCCCAATTCCAGTCGAGCCCGGAGGTGTACGCCTCTCGCGAGTCGTAGTTGCCGACGGCCGCGCGCGACGCCGTACGCTGCACCGCGGTCTGCATCACGTTGACGCGCAGGGTGCCACCGCGCCACTCCTTGCCGACGCGCGTCACGAGGTAGCGATTGAGCTGATCACCGCTCTTCAGGAAATTGTGGCTCTGACCTTCCTGCGTCACGTCGGTGACCGCGGCCAGCACGCCGAGGGAGACGTTTCCCTGCGCCTTGCCGGTCAGCTTGCCGGCGAAGCGAATGCGGGAGTTCTCGTCGCCCGTGCCGATGCGGCGCGAGTAGAAGAGGTTGAACCCGTTCAGCTGGAAGAAGCGGCTCCCCTCGACGAAGAACGGTCGCTTCTCCGAGTAGAAGGTCTCGAAGGGCGAGAGATTCAAGTTGGCCGGGTCGGCCTCGACCTGACCGAAGTCGGGCTGCACCGTCGCGTTCAGGGTCAGGTCGCTGGTCACGCCGTATTTGAGGTCGGCGCCGAAGTTCTCATTGGCGTGTCGATCTTCCTTGCCGATCGTCGACGGATCGGTCGCAACCGCGACGACGTAGGGCACGATCTCGAGCTGTCGCGGCGCCGGCACGTCACGCAGGCCGCTGAGCGTTCCGAAGCGGCTGACGAACCCACGCTGCTCGCGATCCCACGTGACCCAGGCGGTGTCCTCGCCGCGACCGTGCATGTAGCGATAGACCTCGAGCCCCCAATTCATCTCCGCGCCGCTCCGATAGCGAATGGAAGAGAAGGGAATTTTGAGCTCGGCGTACCAACCGTCCTTGTCGCGCGAGACCTCCGACTCCCACACCGCGTCCCAATCGTCGTCGCGATTGCCGTCGTCATAGATGTAGGCGTCGGCCTGCACGCCCAGAGGATTGACGCGGAAGTTGTAGCCGGTGGTGTTGTCGTCGTACGGATCCACGTACACACTGACCAGGTCGGAGTCGCTGAAGCGATCGCGGCGCGAGAGGTGCGCGGTGATGTTCCGCGGATCGCGTTCCCAGCAAGCGACTCCGAAGTAGATCGCGTCGTCGTCGTAGGCCACCTTGAAGACCGTCTGCTCGCTCGGCGCCTTGCCGCGGTCCGGTTCGTTCACCGTGAAGCGCTCACCGCTGGGAGCGTCACGCCAGAAGTCCTCATCGAGCTTGCCGTCGACCTGCACCGATCGACCGTCGAGCTTGATGGCGCGGATCACCGGGGAGGCCGAGTCGGTGGTCATGGCCGCCGCATCGGCGATCTGGTTCGGGGTGGGACGAAACGCCTCGTAACCCGCTTCGGCCTCGATCGGGCCGATCAGCGCGAGGCAGGCCAAGGCCGCGCACGCGAGCATCCTCTCCCAAGACATGCTTCACTCCTCCGAGTCCAACCTGGCGTAGCGCGGCGATCAGGAATCGCGACCGGTGGGTCGATCGCGGCGGGACTACGGCTGTAGTCAGAGGGGTGTTTCAGAGTTTTTTCTATGGCAGGAGGAGCACCTTCCCAACGGTCGCGCGGGACTCGAGCAGCTCGTGCGCGCGAGCGGCCTCGGCGAGCGGGAGGCTTCGACCGATCTTGACCTCGAGCTCCCTCGCCGCCATCCAAGAGAAGAGGTCGCGAGCCCGACCGAGCAGTTCGTCACGCGTCTGCGTGTAGTGACCGAGGACCGGTCGCGTGAGATAGAGCGAGCCGCCGTGGGCCAGCACCTGAGGATCGACCGGCGGCACCGGCCCGCTCGACTGTCCGTAGAGCACGAGGGTGCCGCGTGGCGCGAGGCAACGCAGGCTTGCGTCGAAGGTGCTGCGCCCGACCGAGTCGTACACCACCTCGAGCCCAGCGCCGTCGGTCCACCGCGCCACTTCCTGCGCGAAGTCCTGGCTGCTGTAATCGATCACCGCTTCGGCCCCCGCGGCCCGCGCGAGCTTCGCCTTCTCTTCGCTCGAGACGGTGGCGATGACCCGGGCTCCGCGACGACGCGCCAGCTGACAGAGCAGGAGACCCACTCCCCCCGCCGCGGCGTGCACCAAGCAACGTTGCCCCGGGGCGAGCGGGAAGGTCGACTCGACGAGGTAGTGCGCGGTCATCCCTTGGAGCAGGACCGCCGCCGCGGCCTCGAGGTCAATCGCGGGTGGCACCGGCACCGCGCGATCCGCCGCGACCAGTGCCTTCTCTGCGTAGGCACCAACGATGTTGCAAGCCGCCACGCGATCCCCAACGCGGAACTCGGTCACTCCCTCGCCCAAGGCGAGCACGGTACCGGCCGCTTCGAGTCCCGGCACGTATGGATAGGAGGCGACCTTGTAGAGACCGCGCCGGAGATAGATGTCGATGAAGTTGACGCCGACCGCCTCGATCCGCACAAGGAGCTGCTTCGGTCCCGGCACTGGATCCTCGAGATCACGTAGGTGCATCGCCTCGATGCCCCCCAGGTCCGTAGATGACGATCGCCTTCATCGCGTCCTCCTTCCCTCTGCTCGACGAGGCACTGTAGCACCGTCGGCGGCGCGCGAACGCAAAGCCCCGGACCTGGGCGCAAACCGTTGTCAGTGCTCCGCTAGAACATTGGCCGCAATCAGGGACTGAACTTTCCCTGCTTGCGCGCCGATGAGAGGGACGGCGCAAGGAGTGCGCGACATCGTGCAGCAACACGCGAGGACCGCAGGATGCGGAAACATGCCTTGACAATCGTTCCACCGCTCGGACATAAGGGAGCGGTGTCGAAACCTCTCGTAATCGTTGAGTCGCCCGCCAAGGCACGGACGATCGCGAAGTTCTTAGGCTCCGGTTACGTCGTCGAGTCCTCCATCGGACACATTCGTGACCTCCCGAGCAGCGCCACCGAGATTCCGAAGGCGCTGAAGGACGAAGCCTGGGCTCGCCTCGCCGTCGACGTGGACAACGGCTTCAAGCCGATCTACATCGTGCCGTCCAAGAAGCGGGAGCAGATCAAGAAGCTGAAGTCGGCGCTCAAGACCGCGCCGGTGCTCTACCTCGCGACGGACGAAGACCGCGAGGGAGAGTCGATCGCGTGGCATCTCTTGGAGGTGCTCTCGCCGTCGTCCAAGGTGCAGGTGCGCCGCATGGTCTTCCACGAGATCACGAAGCGCGCGATCGAAGAGGCGCTGTCCACGCCGCGCGACATCGATCAGAAGCTCGTCGACGCGCAGGAAGCGCGCCGCATCTATGACCGACTCTTCGGCTACGAGGTGTCGCCGGTCCTCTGGAAGAAGGTGGCGCCCAAGCTATCGGCCGGGCGCGTGCAGAGCGTGGCGACGCGTCTCGTGGTCGATCGCGAGAAGCAGCGCATGGCCTTCCGCTCCGCCGACTATTGGGATCTCGAAGGGAAGTTCGCGGCCAAGGGCTCGGAGTGGGGCGCGACCCTCGCCTCGGTGGACGGATTGCCCGTCGCGAGCGGCAAGGACTTTGACCCCACCACCGGCAAGCTGACCAGCGAAGGAAAGGTCCGACTGCTCGACGAGCAGGGCGCCAAGGGCCTGGTCGAGCGACTGGGAGATGCTCGGTTCAGCGTCGCGTCGCTGACGACCAAGGATTACGAGGACCGTCCCTACGCTCCCTTCATCACCTCGACCTTGCAGCAGGAGGCGGGGCGCAAGTTTCGCTTCACCGCGGCGCGCACCATGGCGGTGGCCCAGGCGCTCTACGAGCGTGGCTACATTACCTACATGCGTACCGACTCGACCGAGCTCTCCGGCCAGGCCATCGCCGCGGCGCGCTCCGAGATCAAGAAGCTCTACGGCGACGACTACCTGCCCGAGAAGCCGCGCGCCTATCACAAGAAGGTGAAGAACGCGCAGGAAGCGCACGAGGCGATCCGCCCCGCCGGCGAGGCCTTCCGCCACCCCGACGAACTCCGCTCCGAACTCGACTCGGACGAATTCCGGCTCTACGACCTCGTCTGGAAGCGCACCATGGCCTGCCAGATGGAGAACGCGCGCGGCCAGCGCGTGTCGCTGCGCATCGGCGCCACCTCGTCCAAGGGCGAGAAGGTGGAGTTCGCCGCCTCGGGCAAGACGATCGAGTTTCCCGGCTTCCTCCGTGCCTATGTCGAGGGAAGCGACGACCCGGATGCGGAGCTCGAGGATCGCGAGGTTCGCCTGCCGAACCTGCGCGAGGGCGAGCCGGTCGACAAGAAGGAGCTGACGGCGAACGGCCACTCGACCCAGCCGCCGGCGCGCTACACCGAAGTGAGCCTGATCAAGGAGCTCGAGACCCGCGGCATCGGGCGCCCCTCCACCTTCGCCTCGATCATCGAGACGATCCAGCGAAGGAACTACGTCTGGAAGAAGGGTCAAGCGCTCGTGCCCACCTGGACCGCCTTCGCGGTGGTGCAGCTTCTGACCGAGTACTTCACCGAGTACGTCGACTACGAGTTCACCGCCAGCATGGAAGAAGACCTGGACGCCATCGCGCGCGGCGAGCAGGAGCGCAATCGCTGGCTCTCCGCCAAGTACTTCGGCAACGGCGGCGTCGGCTTGCAGCAGATGGTGGCCGATCACCTGCCGGCGATCGATGCGCGTAAGGTGAACACCATCCCCCTCGGCGAAGCTTCCGACGGTGAGGCGGTGGTCTTGCGCGTCGGCCGCTTCGGTCCCTTCGTCAACAAGGGAGCGAAGAGCGCGTCGGTGCCGGAGGACGTCGCACCCGACGAACTGTCGGTCGAGATCGCGCTGAACCTGATCGAACGCCAGAACGAGCCGGACCGCGTGCTCGGCACCGATCCCGCGAGCGGCCTGCCGATCTACGCGAAGGACGGGCGCTATGGGCCGTACGTCCAGCTGGGCGATCAGCCGCCGCCGAGCAAGGGGCGCGGCAAGGCGAAGACGAAGCCCAAGACCGCCTCGCTCTTCAAGTCGATGGACCTCTCGGCGCTCAACCTCGAGCAGGCACTCCGACTGCTATCCCAGCCGCGCGAAGTCGGTGTCGATCCGACGAGCGGCGAGACCATCACCGCGCAGAACGGCCGCTTCGGCCCTTACCTCAAGAAGGGGACCGACACCCGCTCACTCCCGAGCGAAGATTCGATCTTCTCGCTGACGCTGGAGGAGGCGCTCGCGCTCTTCGCGCAGCCGAAGCGGGGTCGGGCCCGCTCGCAGGCGGTCGTGCTGCACGAGGTAGGCAAGGATCCCGCGAGCGGCGCGCAGATCCGCGTGCTCAAGGGGAAGTACGGCCCCTATGTCTCCGACGGCACCTTGAACGCGACCCTGCCGCGCGGCCACGATCCGAAGGAGCTCGAACTCAGTCGAGCCCTCGAACTCCTCCGCGCCAAAGCGGAATCGGCGCCGACCAAGGTGGTGCGCCGCCGCCGTCGCGCCTAGCGCGTTCCGACGAAGAAAATCCTGCGGAAGGGAAAGAGCGTACGGCCGTCCCTGCTCGGATAGGCCGCGCGCAGCCGCTCCCCCGCCTCTTCGAGAAACGCGCCCTGCTCGCGCTCGTCGAGCGCCGCGAGGAAGGGACGAAGAAAGGTCCCTTTGATCCACTCGAGCACCGCGTTCTCCCCGGCGAGCTGGTGTAGGTAGGTGGTCTCCCACGCCTCGACGGCGAAGCCGCAGTCGACGAGTCGTTCCACGTAGTCGGAGAGCGCGAGGACATTCGCCCGACGCCGGCCGAGGGAGCCGAGCTTCGCCTCCCATCGCGGGGTGAGCGCCAGGGCCGCGATCTCACGGTGCGATGGAGCCTCGTGATTGCCTGGCATCTGCACCGCGAGCACGCGGGCGGTCGATGCGGCCAGGCGCGGAATCAAGTTTGGGTGGTCCTCCACCCACTGCAACGTGGCGTTCGAGAAGACCAGATCGACCGGCGCGTCGGGTCGCCAATCCCTCACGTCGGCGCGCGTGAAGGTGAGATTCGCGGCCCGCTCCCCCGCGGCGCGCTCGAGCATTTCGACCGAACTGTCGACGCCGAGCACGGTGGCGCGTGGCCAGGTCTCGGCCAGGAGGCGGGTGAGGTTGCCGGCGCCGCAGCCCAAGTCGACCACACTCTCTGGTTCGATCGGCGGAATCGCACTCAAGAGGTCGAAGAAGGGACGCTCACGCTCGCGCGCGAAGCGGGCGTACTGGCGCGGGTCCCAGCTCATCGTGGGACCCGGCGCGTGATCAGGCGGCGCGAACCCGCATGCGCGTTCCCACCTCGGCCGAGAGACGAATCTCTTCTGGCGAGAGGCTCGGCGGGAAGTAGGTGCCGCTGATCTTGGCGGCGTGGATCGAGGCGCCCTCGAGCTGCGCCTCCGAGAGATCGACTCCGCGCAGGTCGGCGTTCCGCAGGTAGGCGCCAGTCATGTTGGCGTGGCGCAGGTCGGCTTGCCGCAGATCGCACAGCCGGAGATCGGCGTCGACCAGGTCGGGCGGTGTCTTCTCGGCCCTCTGATTGAACGTCGTGAACTGCCCATCGCGGAGCAGGTGGATCCAATCCGATTCGCGCACGAGCGGCATCTTTGGGTTCCCTCCTCTGGCTCCTATTGGCATCGGCGCTCGAGGAGGCGAGCTTGAGAAGGGCGGCGGCTCGGGTCACGGGAGAAGAGGTCACGGCGCGGATCGCCGACTGCGTCCCGGTATTGACCCGCGCGAAGTAGCGACCGGGCGCCACCGCCTGCCCGCGTCGTTCCGCCCGTCCCATGTGATCGGCTCGGCCGGCAACCGGCCCTCGAAGAGCGTTCGCACCCGCCGCCCGCTCACCGCGTAGATCGCGAGCACCCCGGCCTCCCCGCCACGCCCGCCCATCGGAACTCGAGGGGCGCCCCGCGATGGGTCGGTTCGGTCGACACGAGGAGGACATCGCTCGGTCGCACAGAATCGGAGACCTCCGGTCGGCACGCCGCCGTTGTACCAGACGAAGAGTTGATCCGCCTCCTCGTCGACCACCGAGAGGTCCAGGTCGTTGTCACCGTCCAGATCATGCGCCCAGGTGTAGGAGCCGGAGACCATGCAAGGGAGGGTGGCTTGCAGCGCAAGCGTGCCCGCGCCGTTGTTGCGGTAGACCCCGACCGACGCGCCGCTGTAGTTCGCGGTGGTCACGTCGATGTCACCGTCGCCATCCAAGTCTCCGCAAGACACGCCGAGCGGAAAGGACCCAGTGACCGCCTGGGTGCGCGTGGGAAGTCCGCCGGCCCCGTCGTTCTGGAGCACCACGACGCGGTTGGCCAGCGAGGCGACGGCCGCGAGGTCGCAGTCGGAGTCGCCGTCCAGATCGTTCGCCGCCAGATCCCAGGGGAGGTCGGCGATGCGGTAGGTGCCGCTCCGGGAGAAGGCGCCGAGGCCGTTGTTCTTGAGCACCGTCAAGCTGTCGGCGTCCTGGCAGGCGACCGCGATGTCGACGTGGCCATCCCCCGAAAGGTCGGCGCAGCGCACGGCGAAGGGACCGGCCGACACCTGCGCGAATTCAAGCCCGACGCTGAAGTTTGCGTTGCCTTGATTCAAGAAGAGGAAGACTCGGTCGCCGCTGTAGTCGGTCGTGATCAGGTCGACGTCGTTATCGCCGTCGAAATCGGCGCCGTGCACTTGGCGACAGACGAACCCCGCGTCGTAGGGAACACCCGGCTGAAAGGTGCCATCGCCGTTGTTGCGCAGGACCGTCATCGTGCCTGAGTTGATGTCGGCCGTCGCGAGGTCTTGATCGCCGTCGTTGTCCAGGTCCTCACCGAAGATCGAAGAGGGGCGCTGCCCCACGCCGTAGTCATCGTGCGCGGAGAAGAAGCCGCCGCCCGGATTCAAGAAGACCGACACATCGTTCGTGCCCTCGTTGGGCGAGGCGACATCGGGCGTGCCGTTCTCGTCGAGGTCGCCGCCGTAGATGAAGTACGGCACGTCGGAGGCGGCGTGCGCCTGTCGCGGCGACCAGGACATGCTGCCCGCACCCGAGGCGATGGTGAACGCGCGGTAGTACCCGCCGAGGAGTGTCTCGTTGGTGACGCCGCGGAGATCGGAGCGGAGATTGAGCACGACCATCTCTCCGGGGAAGAACGCGCCGCCGGTGTTCTGCCAGGTGAGGAGGTTGTCGGCCACCGTGACGCTCCCGGTGTGCAATCCGGACATCGTCCCAGAGACGCGCACCGCGCCGGGCGTGGGCGCGACCAGCATCTGGTTGAAGAAGACTTGTATCGTGCCGAGGGTTCGCGGCACGTTGAGCGCGTAGCGTCCGGGGTTGGTCGAGGTGACGGTGAGCGCGGCGTGGCTGCTCGAAACCCAGGTCAACACCAGCGCCAGGCATGGACCGATCGTGGTGCGAGGCATGGACTGCTCCTCTCTTCGGTTCACCCCCCGGCGAAGCGGTGCGAAGAGGGTAGCAGAGTCTCGGTCGAGAAAGGGAGGAGCCGTGTCGGACACAGGATCGCGCGTCATCGTCATCACTGGCGCCACTCGTGGGTGCGGTCGCGCGCTGGTCGAGTGCTTCGCCGCGGCCGGTCACAGGGTCGCCGGCTGCGGGCGGAGTGCCGAGGGAATCGCCGAGCTTCGACGCCGATACGATGGCTCGCACCGTTTCGACGTCGTGTCGGTTGCCGACGATCGCGCGGTCGGCGACTGGGCGGAGCAGGTGACATCGACGCTGGGTCCGCCCGACCTCCTCCTCAACAACGCGGCGCTCATCAACGAGAGTGCCCCGCTCTGGGAGGTCCCAGCGGAGGAGTTCTCGACCCTGATCGACGTGAATGTGAAGGGCGTGGTGAACGTGATCCGCCACTTCGTCCCGCCGATGATCGCGCGAGGGCGCGGCGTGGTCGTGAACATGAGCTCTGGCTGGGGGCGAACCACCTCGCCGCGGGTCGCTCCTTACTGCGCGAGCAAGTGGGCGATCGAAGGACTGAGTCGTTCGCTCGCCCAAGAACTGCCGCGCGGCCTCGCGTCGATCGCGCTCAATCCCGGCATCATCCACACCGAGATGTTGGACCGCTGCTTCGGCGGCTCCGCCGGCGGGTATCCCAGTCCGCAGGAGTGGGCCGAGCGCGCCGCTCCTTCCTGCTCAAGCTTGCGGCGGCTGACAACGGCAAGGCGATGTCGGTGCCGGTCGAGGCTGATCAGCGCTGGCGCCGCGTCGGCATTCGCAGGATCGCGAGCACGAAGCTGCCCGCCACCAGGAAAGCGGAAATGCGCGGCAGTCCCCGCGGATGAAAGAAGTAGAGCGAGCCGACGAGGCCGAGCAGCGAGCCCGTGATCGCGAGCAGCTTCCACCGCAGAGTGAGACCGCGCTTCTCGCGGTAGGTGCGAATCCAGGTGCCGAACCAGCGGTGATTGAGCAGCCAATCGTGAAATCGCCGCGATCCGCGGGAGTAGCACCAGGCCGCCAGAAGCAGAAACGGCGTGGTCGGCACGAGCGGGAGCGCGATTCCGATCACACCGCAAGCGATCGAGAGGTGCCCCGCGGCGACATAGGTCAACCGCTGCCAGGTCGGGCGATCCTCCGGCTTCACGCGAGCCCGTCCAGGCGAGCGCGATGCTCCGCCGGCAAGAGCGACTCCAGCACGATCGACTCATCGCCGGTGGCGGCCCGAAGTGCCCGATACTCCTTGAGCGCATCCAGCCAGTAGCTGCCGCGTCGCACCGCGCGGATGAGCGTGTTCTTCGGCGTGTGGCTCGAGGGAACGAACTCCTGGGCGGTCACCTCATAACCCGCGCCGCGCAGGAGGAGCACGCGCATCATGTCGGTCACGGTCGCGGCCGACTCGCGCCGAAGCTGCGGCGAGTGCCAGAGGGGCGCGAAGGCCCCGGTGCGATGCTCCGCCGCCAACCGCGCCCAGGCGCGCGCCAGCTCCGCCTGACAGCAGGGGGCGACCGCAATCAGATCGGCCCGCTCCTTGATCCCGAGCGCGATCGCCTGGTCGGTCGCGGTATCGCAGGCATGAAGCGCGAACACCGCGTGGGGACGCCGACTCGTCTCTCGCGCGCTCTCCGGTGGGGCCGGGAGATGCCTCGCCGCGAGGTCGCTCCAGTTGACCGCCTCGAGCGCGATCGCCTCGAAACGCAGGCCTTCGAGGCCGGCGAGGCGCGCGCGCTCCCGGCACTTCTCGATCAGCCTCGGATTGGAGTCGATGCCAAAGATGTCGGCGGGATGGGACCAGCGGCGCGCGAAGCACCAGGCGAGAAGAAAGGTCAGGTACGAGCTGCCGCACCCGGCGTCCAGGATCGAGGGACGCGCGATCTGCTTCGTGAGCTCCAGGATCGAAGGCTCGAGCATGGTGACCAGGTGGTTGATCTGGCCGAATTTCTTGACCGCGTCCGCCGACATGCTGGCGTCCGCGTTGAGCAAGCCAAGCGCGCGGAGCAGGAGCGCGCCCTCCGCCGGATCGATCGGGTAGTCACGCCCGGCGGTGACCTTCGTCACCCGCTCCTTCGTCCAGTGGGCGCGCGCCCGCGCGGTGAACTCCTCGGGATCGAACAAGGGCCCTACTTCTCGAGCAGGCGGCGCCGCTCGCGTTCCTTCTTGAGCACGTCGGTGTTCAACACCTTGAACTCCACCCGGCGATTCTTCGCCATGCCTTCGGTCGTCTGGTTGCTGGCAAGCGGCATCGCCTCGCCGTATCCCTTCGCGCTGTACTGCTCGGCCCGGATCGAGGGGAAGCGCGTGAGCAGGTATTCCCGCACCGCGTTCGCCCGTTCGCCCGAGAGCTCGAGGTTGAACTTGTCCGAACCGCGCGCGTCGGTGTGCCCGCCGATCTCGATCTTGAGCTCCGGCCAGTTCAGGAGGATCGCGCCGATCTCGTCCAGCACCGGCATCGACTCAGGTTTGAGGTCCCACTTGCCGGTTTCGAAGTTGATGTTCCGCACCGTGATCTTGCCGGTGTCGAGGAGTTCGACCTCCTTCTCGCTCACCTCGATCGGACATCCCTTGGCGTCCACCCTCGCGTTGGTCGGCGTGTTCGGGCACTGGTCCAACCCATCCCAGATGCCGTCATGATCGGCGTCGGTCGGGCAGCCCTCGAGATCCACCTGGGCTCCGGTCGGCGTGTTCGCGCAGCGATCGAGCCCGTCGTATACGCCGTCCAGGTCGGCGTCGACGGGACAGCCGACGCCGTCGACCTTGGCCCCTTCCGGTGTGTCGGGACACTGGTCGAGTCCGTCGAAGATACCGTCCTTGTCGTCGTCGGAGGGGCAGCCGCGTG
>JAXLXQ010000063.1:0-19542 GCA_046327845.1 Candidatus Eiseniibacteriota bacterium
TCAACAGGGTGGGCGCCTGCGACTCTGGGGGCAGCTCTACGATCGGGAAGGCGGCCGGGTCGGCGGCAACTTCAGCGTGCTGACGGTCAACGCCGAGGGCATCCCGCAGTACGACGCGCGCCCCATCATGCGTCGCGACGGCAGCTTCATCATCACCTGGCGCGACAACTCCTCCGACGATGACGGCGACATCTACTATCGCAACTACTCGCCGGAGGGACTGCCGATCGGCGGCCCCGTCAACTGCGCCGACGTCGAAGGCGGCGTCCGCACCCGCCCACAGCAGTTGCCGGCCATCGGCATCTCCCCCTTCGATCTTGCGGCGGTCGCGTGGATCGACAAGCGAAGCGGTGGTTGGGACATTTGGTCGCAGCTGATCCTGCCTGACGGCCAGACCACCGGCGCGAACGTCGCGCAGAACTTCCCCGACGCCATCACCATCGATCAGCTCAATCCGAGCATCGCCCTGGGTGAGGACCGCGTCGTCACGATCTTCGAGGAGCAGCCGCTCGCGACCGGGCAGCTACGCGGGCGCCTCGAGATCTTCGAGACACTGCTTCGCGCGAGCGAGCAGGCGCGCGGGGGCGGCGGACGCGCCGAACCCAACAGCCAGGTGGTGGAATTCGATGTCACGAGCGGTGCGCAGCCGGTCGGCCTCAAGTACCCGTGCGTGGCGATGGAACCGTCGGGTCGCTTTATCGTCACCTGGGCGGACAATCGCGATGGCATCCGCCAGGTCTGGGCCCAGCGATTCGATCCGCAGGGAGCGCCGGTCGGCGAGACCTACCCCCTGACCTTGGAGCAGGCGGGGAGCCGACTCGGCCCGCAGGTCGCGGTCAACCGCGATGTGGTGCAGTTGGTCTGGACCGACACCCGACGCGAGCGAGGTTGGGACATCGTGGCTCGCCGCGTGGATTGGAACTACGGCGGCGGGCCGGTCGCGATCGAGTTGGCGGATTGGCGCGCGGAGAGCACACCGACCGGGCTGGAGGTCGCCTTCAGCGTGTCGCCCGATCTCGCGTCGCGTCGCTTCCGCGTCTGGCGCGACGCGATCGACGTTGCGGCCGACCATCCCTCCGCGAGCGCATTCCTAGTGACCCCGGAGCTGTTGCAGGGGCAGCTCGACTATCGCGTCGTCGACACCGGCGCGGAGCCCAATCAGTGGTACGGCTACTACGTCGAGGGGATCGACGATCGGGGCATGAGCGACTTCGCCGGCCCGCTCCGTGCTCGCTGGGACGCGGCGCCCCTGGCGTGGAGTGCGCAGCCCAATCCATCGAGGGACACGGTGGTGCTCCGCGCGCCAACCGTGGGGCCACATCGCGTGACGCTGCTCGACCTGGCGGGCCGTCGCGTGCGCGCACTGAACGGCAGCGGGAGCATGGTCTCGTGGGACGGCCGGGATGAGGCCGGTCGCCTGGTGCCGACCGGTGTCTATTGGGCGCAGCCCGAAAGCGGGTCGGCCCTACGGGTGCTCATCCTGCGATAGGGCGATGAGGGCTTCGCGCGCCGCGCTCGCGCTGCACTCGCCTCCACCGCGGTTGACCGTGCGGTGTCTGCTTGCGCTCTGCTTCCTCGCGCTCCTCTCCCCCTATTCGCGGGGAGAGGAGTCGGTCCCCGTGCGACGCTCGGAGCGCGCCGTCCCGACGCATCAGGAGATCGAGGAGAATCGCGCGAGGCGGCAGGCGCTGGAAGCGGAGGTGCGACGCCACCCGGAAGACGCGGCCGCGCGCCTCGACCTGGCCCGCCTCTACCTCGCGTCTTCCTTCCTCGCCTATGCGGAGGATCAGCTCGAGCGAGTCCTCGAGCTCGATGCACCCGACTCGATCACGAGCAGCGCGCGCCTCGATCTCGGACGACTCGCCCTCAACGACGCGCGGCTGCGATCCGATCCGGCCCGCGCCGAGGCGGCGGCGGCCCTCTTCTACCCCACGCTGCTCGCGCGGGGCACCCTCTCGCGAGACGCGCTTCTCCTCTTCGCCCAAGCCACGATTCTCTCGGCCGGTCGTCGCCACGAGGATGGGCTGAAGAAGGCCGAGATTGCTCGCGCGGCCGTGCACACGGTGCTGCGCGCCGCGCCGGAGGACGTCGATGCGCTCCTCCTGGATGGACTGCTCGCGCTGACCTTGGGGCGCGGCCGCGAGGCCGAGCTTTCCTTCCGGCGCGCGATCGCGCGCCTCGGAGCCGCCGATCGCGCGCAGTTTCTGGAAGATCGGTTCGCGGTGGGAGCGGCTGGCGGCCTGGGCGATCCCGATCCGACCACGGTCGAGAACGAGGCCGACCTCGAGCGCTGGGCCAACCTCGTCCGTGCCGATCTCCTCTACGGACGCACCGACCTGCGCGGGTGGCATACAGAGCCCGGCGCGTTGGTTGCGCGCTTCGGCCTCCCGCGGAGCGTGCTCGACGACACCTTCGAGCAGGGTCAGGCCGACATGGCGACCACCCGCATCTTCGGCGGCGAGGACCCGAACTGGTTTCGACCAATCGCCGAGTCGCTTCCCACGCGCTCGCTCCTCTATCACCTCGGCGGCAAGGAGGTGCTCTTCCGACTGGAGGACCACAGCATGCACGGCGATTGGAGACTCTCCGCCGACAGCCAGGAGCGCGTGACCATGCTGGCCGAGAGCTTGTCGACGATGCCCGAGCTGCGGGCGAAGCAGACTGCGCCGCCCCTCTTCCTGCGCACCGTCTCGACGCGGGCCGAATCGGGGAAGACGCAGGTCGACCTCGAGTGGGCGCGCTTGGCCGCGCGCGCGGGTCAGGAGCTTGACGACTTCACCCTCAGGGCTGAGGTCCGCGATGAGCACCAGGAGGTGGTGGCGCGGGACAGCGTGAGGGTCGAGGGGCAAGACGCGCTGCGTCTACCCGACGGCTCGCACGCCCAGATTTGGGGGCGCCGGCACGAGCTCGAGCCGGGCAACTACCTGCTCACGCTCGTGAGCGAAACCGGGAAGGGCCGGCGAGCGCTTCGTCCTCTCCCCTTCGTTGCGCGTGACTTCAGCGGGGTGGAACTCGCGCTCGGAGATCTCGAGTTGGCGCACGCCGATCCTTCCAGCCCGGCCTATCCCTTCACCCGGCGGGGCGTCGTCTACCTTGCGGATCCGGTCGGACGCGTCGCCCGAGGCGAGGCCTTCGACCTGCTGTTCGAGGTGTACAACCTCACGCGAGACGAGGGCGGGCGCGTCAACATCGAGGCCGCCTACGCGCTGGTGCCGCTCGCCTATTCCGAGTCGGTGCGCGCCGCCTGGGCCGAGCGAGCCGACACCGATTCGGTCGCGCTGTTCGATGCCTGGCGCATGGGGTCGCTCCCGCGCATGGCCGACGGAACGCCCATGGTCACCGGCAAGAACTACTACCGGGTCAGCCTTCCGCCGGAGCAGATCCAAACCGGCGATCACCCACTGCTCAAGGTGGTGCGGAGATTCGAACCGGCCGCGAGCCTCGAGCCCGGGTCCTACGCGCTCTTGGTCGAGGTGCGCGATCTGCTCGCACCGGATCGCCCGGCGGTAGTGGGAGAGACGACGATTCTGCTCCTGCCCTGAGCTGGGCTACTCGGCCAGCGGCCCCTCGAACCAGTTGGTATGCGGCGCGCGGTTCTTGACGAACCACTCGAAGAGGATCGCGCGGTAGTTGCGCGGCTGGACGCCGTGCTCGCGATAGAAGGGCTGCAGCCGACGATTGAGCGCGGCCAGCTTGTAGAACGGCACCCGCGGGTAGTAGTGGTGCTCGAGATGCAGGTTGGACCAGAGCATCAAGAAATTCCACCCGGGCGACGGGTTGACCAGCGTGCTCCATTTGATCGGATCCTTCGGATCGATGTCGTAGTGCTGCCCCAGTCGATTCAAGGTGAACGCCACCGGGAAGAAGAAGAAGAGCGGCACCACGTGCACGCGAAGCGCAACCGCCGGCCCGAGCCACTTCCACAGCCCGGCCAGGATCGCGAGGTGGAGCGCGATGTTCACGATCCGCTCGATCGCGATGCGCCGCTGGAGCGCGCGCGGATAGGTCCGCGCTTCCTTCGCCGCCGCGATCGAGTAGATGACGAAGAGGGCGGGCGTCAGATAGAGCGCCTTGTACCAGCGCGCCACGATCTTCGGGGTGAGGTAGGCCCGCTTCGGATCGCTGCTCGCGCTGCCGAGCTCGGCGTGATGATCGAGATGCCACCGCTCGAACTGGGTGGCCGAGATCGCGCTGGGGAAGGCGTAGAAGAGCCCGAGCAGGCGCATCACCCGCGGATGGGGTCGGTCGAAGATCGCGTCGTGCACCTGCTCATGGAGCAGGATGATGTAGCCCAGGATGTGGAATCCCTGGATGAACGCGAGAGGAAGCCAGATCCACGGCTGGGGGAAGCGCCAAATCAGGACGGCGGTCAGCAGGGTGAGCAGCACATGGCGCGTGACCACGGCGAAGTGCCGGGCGGGACTCAGGCGATGGAACTGCCGCAACTCCTCGGTCGTGAGGTGGCGCTTGAGCTCGGCCGCTACCTGGGTCTTGTAGGGGGCGTAGTGATTCGGCTTCTTCAGTCCGGCGTCGTTCAAGGGCGTCCTTCGTTCGGCGGTTGTGGTTCGGGTGCCTCCCAGTATAGCGGCTCGCTCTGGCGGGAGGCCACGCCGCGCATCTCGTTCGGACGCCGTGTCGCGTCGGGCCGTTTCACCCGTCGTACATCACGTACTCCAGCTTCCAGCTGAGATCGGCCGTGTCGAAGCAGAGCTGGTAGACATCCCCCGAATCGGCGGTCACCGCGAAATAGCAGCGCCGGCTTTGGCCACGCGCGTCCTGCCAACGCGTGTTGATGCTCTTGATCCGGACCTGCAGCTCCCCGCGGCGAAAGACGACGGGAAGGATGGTGCCGCCGGCAAAGTCGGCGCGCACCTTGACGGTCTCGTCCAGGCGCTCCCAGTGCATGGTGAATTCCGGGCGCATCCGAAGCGGCACACGCGGTCGGCGGGGCCCACCCGGCGGGCCTCATGGTTGGAGCAACCCCTCACGGTCCTACGAAGTCGTTCCGAGTCGAAGCGAGTCCCATCGAGGCGGTCCCATCGAGATGACTCCGCCAAACCGACCCGTGCTAGCGCGGCGCGGCGGAATCCGAAGCAGCCGCCTCGCGGCGCGAGCGCATCTCGGCGAGGAACTCATCCCAGGAGAGGTCGAGGACGGCCACGGCGCGGGAGCGCGCGACGCTGGGGAGCGGCAGGCCGCCCTCCGCGGCCAAGGGGTCGGCGCCGGGACGATCGAGCGACTGGTGCGCGGGGTTGAGAGCCAAAGCGGGTCGGGACACAGACACCTCCTTGGAAGTCAGCGGACGTTCTGCCGATCTCCGAGTGGCGAAGGAAGGAGCGGATCGCCACCCGGAGATCGGTGCGAACGCCGCCGCAGAGCCGGCGACACCGTCGTCGGCGAGCAACATCGACGTGAGTGAGCAACGTCGACGTGCACGAGAAACGACGGCGCGCGAGCGACGACAGCCTGCGCTACGGCACGCGCCTCACGATGCCGACCACGCGCCCGGCCAGACGGAACCACCGATCGGGCACATGCACCACGATCGGCCGGTAGAGCGGATTGGCCGGCAACAACTCGACCTTGTTCTTGGTGCGGCGGTAGCGCTTGACCGTCGCCTCCTGGTCTTCGCCCAGATAGGCCACGACCAGTTCGTTGTTTCGCGCGACCTCGGTCGGCTTGACGATGACGAAGTCGCCGTCGAGGATCCCGTCCTCGATCATGCTCTCGCCCACCACCTTCACGGCGAAGATGTCGCTGTCACCGAAGCCGTCCCAGTGCAGGTGCTCCTCGACATGTTCGATCCCGCGCGGAGATCGGCGCGCCGGCCGCCACTCGCCCGACCACCGGGATTCCCAGGTCGTGACGCAGTCCGCGGGCAGGCATCGGCTTTCGGCCGTCGCGCACCAGGCAGCCCTTCTCGACCAAGGCGTCGAGATGCTGGGCTACCGTCGCGACCGAGTTCAGATCGAAGGCCGCGGCGATCTCCCGATACGACGGGAAGCGCCCGTTGGCCTGGATAGGTCGAGGATGAACTCCAGGAATTTCCTTGCTGCTTTTCGGTCAGCTTCTTCACGGTCCCTCCGACAGCCGCCGGGACGATCGAGTTGCCTTCGATCGGTCCGCGTCGCCCTACTCGGGCGACCATGCGTGCGACGGCTGTGCAGTCAGTCTTCCATGCTCGCATCCCAACCAGCCACGCGCGGGGACCAGCACGGGGCACCATCATGGGGCGCCGATTGTGGACGCAAGCTTCTGGCCGCGCAAACCTCACCCAAGAACTTCCGCCCCCATACCGCTCCCCTGCGGAAGAGGCGGGTGGGTGATGTGCGTTGAGGGTGAGGCTCATGTGCTGCCGCACGGATCCTGGCGGCTCACCCATCCGACCTAAACGATCTGAGCAATCTGAACGTTCTGCTTCGGCATCCTCTCAGGGAGTGGTGGAGGGATGTCCTCGGGAGTTCGAACCGCAGGGGGATCCTGTGCTCGGCTCTCTCTCTCGACGACGTGCGGAAGCTACCAGACACGCGTTCGCACGGTCAACCGAAATTCGTTCGCGTAGAGTTTTTTTCAGACAGTGAAGGCGGACGCGGCGCGCGCGCTGCCTGTCGCCGCGATCGGGACGAAGCGGCGCGGTCTCGGGGGAGATGACGCGCGGCGCGCTCCGCGTGGTAAAGGCTGCGCACCAAGGGTCCGCTCTCTACCTGGCGGAAGCCGATCCCGCGGGCGAAGGCGCCGGGCGCGCGAACTCATCGGGGTGCGCGAAGCGTTGAACCGGCAGGTGATCCTTGCTCGGTTGGAGGTACTGCCCGAGCGTCAAGAGATCGCAGTCGATTGCGCGAAGATCGCGGAGCACCTTCGACCTCCGCCTCACTCTCCCCCAGGCCCAGCATCAGCGACGACTTCGTCACCGCGCCCCGCGACTTGGCGTGCGCGAGCACGTCGAGGCTGCGCTCGTAGCGCGCTGCGGCCGCACCTGAGGTGAAGCCGCGGCACCGTCTCCACGTTGTGCGCGAAGATGTCGGGCCGCGCTGCCAGCACGAGATCGATCGAGGCGTGATCCCCTTTGAAGTCGGGTGTATGAGCACCTCGATGCGCGTGGCCGGTGCGCGACGGCGCACCGCCTTCGATCGTGGCCGCCCAGATCACGGCGCCACCGTCGACCCAGCTCGTCACGATCGACCGAGGTCAGCACCACGTGGACCAGATCCATGGTCGCGATCGCCTCGGCGACTCGCTCCGGCTCCTCCCAATCGAGGCTCGGGGGGCGGCCGGTCTTGACTGCGCAGAAGCCGCAGGACCGCGTGCAGACGTCGCCCAAGATCATCACGGTCGCGGTGCCGGCCGACCAGCACTCCCCGATGTTCGGACAGCGCGCGCTCTCGCAGACGGTGTGAAGCTTCTGCCCCTTCACGATTCGCCGCGTCACGGCGTAGTTGCCGCTCTCCGGCAGGCGAACCTTGAGCCACTCCGGACGGCGCGGACGCGGCGACGCCGCCTCAGCCGAACGCGAATCGCTCGCGCCGCTCTCCGAGTGCACCGACATCAGAGGCTCCCGAGCAGCTCGTCCCCTTCCAGCACCTGCCGCACCCTCTCGATGAAGAGGCCGCCGAGCGCGCCGTCGACCGTGCGGTGATCGTAGGAGAGCGAGAGGTACATGATGTCGCGGATCGCGATCATCTCCTCGATCACCACCGGGCGCTTCACGATCGCGCCCACGCCGAGGATTCCGACCTGCGGCTGGTTGATGATCGGAACGCCGAAGGTGTTGCCGAAGCTCCCCATGTTGGTGATGGTGAAGGTGCCGCCCGAGATGTCATCCGGCTTGAGCTGCTTCGAGCGCGCGCGCGACGCCAGGTCGCTGAGTCCGCGGGTCAGCCCGAGGAAGTTCTTCTCCTCGGCGTGCTTGATCACCGGCACGATCAGCCCGTTCTCGAGCGCCACCGCCACTCCGAGGTTGATGAAGCGCTTGACCAGTACGGTCGTGCCGTCGACCGACGCATTCATCATCGGGTAGTCGAGAAGCGCGCGGACCGTCGCCTGGAGGATGTAGCTGGTGTAGGTGAGCGAGACCCCGTGCTTCGCCTGGAAGGTCGCCTTCCAGGCCTCGCGGTGCTTCACCACGCGGGTCATGTCGACCTCGGTCACCGAGTAGACGTGCGGCGAGACCTGCTTCGAACGCACCATGTGCTCGGCGATCTTCTGCCGCATGTTGTCCATCGGCACCACGTCGATCCGCCCCTCGGCGGTGTCGCGCGATTCGCTCGGCGTGAACTTGGGGTAGGTCTCGAAGCCGAAGGGCGACTTGCCGCGCGCTGCTGACGTGGAGGGCGCGGAGGGCGCACCCGGCATCGCGGTCGGCGGCAGCACCAGGCCGCTCGTCGCGCGCGCGCCGCCGCCCGCGGCGGTCGGGGCCGTCCCGCGAGTCGCGAGGTGACGCAGCAGATCATCCTTGGTCACACGCCCGGCGCGGCCGCTGCCCGCGATCGAAGCGAGCTCCGCGACCGACACACCTTCGTGCCGCGCGATCGAGCGAACGAGCGGCGAGAAGAAGCGACCGTCGTACTCCCGCGGCACCGGCGTCCCGGGCGCAACCGGCGCATAGGTCGCGCCGCCGTTGCCGCGCGGCGCGACGGGAGCCGGCGCAACCGGCGGAGCAGACGCCTGAGTCGGCGAGGTCTGTGCCGGAACGGTCTGCGCTGGAGCCGCACTCGCCGGCGTTTCCACCTTGGCCGCTGGCGTCGCGCTCGGCGTCGGCGCGGGCACCTCGCCCACCGCCGCCGTCTCGATGATCGCGATCACCTGGCCGACCGGAACGGTGTCCCCCTCGTTCGCCCTGAACTCAAGGATGCGGCCGGCGGCGGGCGACGGGATCTCGGAGTCGACCTTGTCGGTCGAGATCTCCAAGATGTTCTCGTCCTTCTTCACCGTGTCGCCGACCTTCTTGACCCACTTCAGGATCGTTCCCTCGGCGATCGACTCCCCCATCTGGGGCATGACCATTTCGACTTTCATGTTCCTCACCTTGCGGCGCTCGGGCCGCGGTCGGCGGCAGTCCCTCTACGCGGTCCTAGTAGTTCGCCAGTTCTTCCGCCGCGCGGAGGACGTGATGGTCCTGCGGCAGCACGTTCGCCTCGAGAAACCAGTTGTAGGGGATCGGCGACTCGGCGCCCCCCACGCGCTTGACCGGCGCGTCGAGATACTGGAACGCCGCGTCGGCAATTTGCGCCGCGATCTCCGCGCCGAATCCGGCGAAGACCACATCCTCATGAGCGATCAGCACGCGCCCCGTCTTCTTGATGCTCGTGACCACCGTCTCGAGGTCGAAGGGGACCATGGTCCGGATATCGATCACCTCGACCGAAACGCCACGCTCGGAGAGCTTCTCCGCCGCATCGAGCGACTTCTTGACCAGCGCGCCGTACGACACGATGGTGAGGTCCTTCCCCTCGCGCGCCACGCGCGCCACGCCCCAAGGCAGGAGGAAGTCCGCGCTCGGCTCCGGCGAGGTCGCATAGGCCTGTCGGTAGAGCCCCTTCTGCTCGAGGAAGAGGTAGGGATCATCGCCGCGGATCGCCGACTTCAAGAGCCCCTTGGCATCGCCGGCATTCGAGGGATACGCCACGTAAAGCCCCGGGAAGTGCGCGAAGGTCGCCTCGATGTTCTGCGAGTGGTAGAGCGCGCCGTGGATGTAGCCGCCGACCGGAATGCGCACCACCAGCGGACAGCTCCAGTTGCCGTCGCTGCGGTAGCGCATGGTGGCGAGCTCGTCGCGGATCTGCATCATCGCGGTCCAGACGTAGTCGCCGAATTGAATCTCGACCACCGGCTTCCATCCCTTGATGGCCATGCCGATGGCGGTGCCGACGATCGACGACTCGGCGAGCGGCGAATTCCACACCCGCTCGGTGCCGAACTTGGTCGAGAGGCCGGTCGTGGCGGTGAAGACGCCACCCTTCTTGTCCTCGATGTCCTCACCGTAGACGACGATCTTGGGGTTCCGGTCCATCTCCTCGTGCAGCGCGTGATTGATCGCGTCGACCAGCACGCAGCTCTGCCCGGGCTCCGACGGCGTGACCGAGGCGCCGGCGGGCGCTTGATACTGCAACGTGGAGTAGACGTGGTGAAGCGCGGTCGACCCGTCGGGGAACGGCCGAGCCTCCGCTTCGTCCGCCGCCTGGTCCACCTCGTCGTGCACCGCCTCGCGGATCTCTTCGAGCTCCTCGCGCGTGACCAGGCCGCGCGCGACCAACTCTTCCTCGAGGCGAGGAATCGGATCGCGCTTCTTGTCGGCCTCGAGTTCCTCCGGCTTCCGGTACTTCGCCTGGTTGTCGGAGGAAGAGTGCGGCAGGAGGCGCACGCAGTCGGAGACGAGCACGCTCGGCCCCTCGCCGCGGCGCGCGCGTTCGATTGCGCGCTGCCAGGCGGCGTAGGACGCGAAGAGATCGGTGCCGTCGAACTCGGCGCGACCGAGACCGGCGTAGCCCCCCACCATCTGATAGACCGAGCCGCCCGCGGTCTGCTGGTGGATCGGCACCGAGATCGCGTACTTGTTGTCCTCGATGTGGAAGATGACCGGCAGCTTCTCGCGCGCGGCCCAGTTGATCGCCTCGTGGAAGTCGCCCTGGCTGGTCGTCCCCTCGCCTGAGGAGACGTAGACCACCTCGTCGATCCCTTCCTTCTTGATTGCGAGCGCGGTGCCGACCGCCTGGAGATACTGCGTACCGGTCGGGCTCGATTGCGAAACGATGCGGCCTTGTGACCGTAGTGTGCCGGCATCTGGCGGCCGCCCGGGTTGGGATCCCCCGCCTTCGAGGAGGAAGCAGAGCATCACCTCGAGCAGGGTCATGCCGAGCTGCACGCAGTAGGCGAGGTCGCGATAGTAGGGATAGGACCAGTCGATGCCGCCGCGCATGGCGTAGGCCGCGGCCACCTGAGTGGCCTCGTGGCCGGACGCGCCGATGTGGAAGAAGCTCTTCCCCTGCTTCAGCAGGATCATCATCTTCTCGTCGAGCCGGCGGGTGACCAGCATGTTGCGATGGAGCGCCAGAAGGTCGTCGTCGGGGATCGCTCCATGACCATTCGACGCCGCGGAGCGCGCGGCCGACTTGGCCGGCGCCTTTGCCGGGCTCTTCTTCGACTTCGAATTCTTCAGATCGGGCATGCCTGATTCCACCCTTCGACCAGTGCGTCCGTCCTTGCCACCTCCTCGTTCGCGCACGCCAGGCGCGCGCGCAAGGTGGCTTCATCGATCCACTCGGCGCGGCGATCGAATTCCGCTTCGACCGCGCGCACCAGCACCTGCTCCACCCTCGCGCGATCGGGCGATCGACCGAGGAGCCGCTCGAGCGACGTGACCGCGCGACCGCGGAGGCCGCAGGGCACGATCCACTCGAAGGCCCCCAGATCGGTCGTCAGATTGAGCGCGAGGCCGTGGGTCGAGACCCAATGGCTCAAGTGCAATCCCATCGCTGCGAGCTTGGCGGCGCGCGCCGGATCCACCTCCGCTCCGCGCACCCCTTGCGGCTCGACCCACACGCCGGTGGCGCCGGGAGACCGGCCTGCGGCCACGCCGAACTCCGCCGCGGTCGCGATCACGCACTCCTCGATCGCGCGGAGGTAACGGTGCACGTCCTGCCGCCACGCGCGGAGATCGAAGATCCAGTAGCCGACCAGCTGACCCGGCCCGTGATAGGTGACGTCGCCGCCGCGATCCACTTCCACCAGCTCAACGCCGCGCGCGGCAAACATCGCCTCCGAGAGGAGCAGGTTCTCGTGCCGCGCGTTCTTGCCCAGCGTCACCACCGCCTCGTGCTCCAAGAGGAGCAGGAGATCGGGGACTCGGCCCTCGAGGCGAGCACGATGCAGCGTGCGCTGCAGCTCCCACATCGGGCGATAGCGTTGGGGCGCGTCGAACGAAACCACCCAGAGCGGTCTCGCCTCGTCTCTTTCGCGCCGCACCTCCACCATCCCCTCAGATCGCGAGCGACTCGTTGTAGGCCTGGGCCACCGCCTCCTGGAACGACTCCGCCAGGGTCGGATGGGCGTGGATCGTGTCAAGGATCTCGTGCTGGGTCGTCTCAAGCCCCAGGCCGAGACCGGCCTCCGCGATCATCTCGGTCGCCTCGCTCCCCAGGATGTGCGCGCCGATCAGCCCGCCGTATTTGGCGTCGAAGATCACCTTGACGAAGCCGTCGGTCTCGCCGATCGCCAGCGACTTGCCGCTCGCGCGGAAGGGGAAGCGTCCGATCTTGACCTCGATCCCCTTCTCCTTGGCCGCGCGCTCGGTCAGGCCGATCGAGGCGACCTGCGGCTGGCAGTAAGTGCACCCCGGGATCTTGCCGTAATCGATCGCCGGATGCTCCTTCCCCGCGATCCAGGTGACCGCCGCGACGCCTTCCGCCGAAGCGACGTGCGCGAGGAGCGGTGGGCCGATCACGTCGCCGATCGCGAGCACGCCCGGCACGTTGGTCTGGTACTTCTTGTCGACCACGATGAAGCTGCGGTCGGTTTTCACCCCGAGCTTCTCCAAGCCGATGTTCTCGATGTTCCCCTGCACGCCGATCGCGATCAGCGCCTTCTCCGCCTCGACCTTGACCTCGCCGCTCGGCGTCTCCAGGGTGGCGACCACGCCCCCCTTCTTCTTCACCAGCGACTTCACCTTCGAGCCGGTGTGGATGTTCATGCCGCGCTTCTTCCAGAGCTTCTCGAGTTCCTGCGAGACCTCGGTGTCCTCGATCGGCACGATGTTGGGGAGCATCTCGACCAGCGTGATCTCGCAGCCGAAGGTCTGGTAGAGGTAGGCAAACTCGACGCCGATGGCGCCGGCGCCGACGATCAGCATCGACTTCGGCACGGACGGAAGGACCATCGCCTCCTTCGAGCTCAGGATGGTCTCGCTGTCGAACTCGACGCCCGGGAGCTGTCGCGCGCGGCCACCGGTCGCGAGGATGATCTTCCCGGCTTGAATCGAGCGCTTCTTGCCGTCGGCTTCGGTCACCTCAAGGGTGTCGGCCGCGGTCAGCGTCCCCCGTCCCGCGATGTAGTCGACCTTGTACTTCTTGAAGAGGAAGCCCACCCCCTTGTTCAGGCGGTCGGCGACGTCGCGGCTCCGCTTGATGATTGCGGGCCAGTCGACCGCGACCCCTTGGGTCTTGATGCCCCAGAAGTCGCCGTGAGTGAGGTGGGAGTAGACCTCGGCGTTCTTGAGCAGCGCCTTGGTCGGAATGCAACCCCAGTTGAGGCAGATGCCCCCCAGGTGCGTCGACTCGATGCAGACCGTCTTCAGTCCCAGCTGGGCCGCCCGGATCGCGGCCACGTAGCCGCCCGGGCCGCCGCCCAAGATCGCCACATCCCAGCGATCGGCCATGCGCCCTCCTCGGTGCGAACGGATCGGAATCCCAAAGAGGGGAAACTAGCACAGGGCTTTCGGACGGCCAAGCCGGGCGGGCCCGATCGGCGTCGCCCGGCGCGCCGTTTTAGCGGCAGAGCGGATCGACGTGTCGGGCCAGGATCGTGTCGATGTCCTCGAGCGTGACGTGGGAGTACCAGGTCCCGGCCGGGAAGACGAAGACGTTGGGCCCCTCGGAGCAGCGATCGAGACAGCCGGTCTGACTGACCCGCACACGACCCTTGAGGCCGCGCGCCTTCACCTTCTCCTTCATCGTGTCGCGGATCTCCTGCGCTGGTCCGTCCATGCAGCAGGCCTTGCCGTCGGGACGCTGGTTGACGCAGACCAGGATGAGCAGTTCGTAGGGTTGGGCTTGCGACTCCACCGGCTACTCCTCGAAATCCGATGCCAAGGAGGCACGCGCTTGTGGGCTGAGCGCGCCGCGCCACTGGTAGTTGGGATGCTCGACCACGAAGTCGATCGATCCTTCCGCGGAGGCGAAGTGCCGCACCTGCTCCGGCGTGAAGGCGAAGCGAACGTAGTGCACCGCCGAGATCCGCGTCTCCTCGCTGTGCCCCTCTTCGAAGCGCGCGAAGACGCGGCCCTCCTGGCCCAAGTCGAACGAGACGTGCGGGCCCCGATCGAGCCCGAGGAACGACTCGAGGTCGTCGCGGATCCGACCCGGTTCCGACAGCTCGATGAAGAGGGTGGCGGAGAGCTCCCCCGGTCCGGGGATGAGCGCGTTGTAGGTCTCGATTTCGTGGGCGATCGCCGCCTCTTCGATCATCCGCTCGGCCCGCACCATCTCGTGGATGTGATAGAGGACGGTCTGCCGATTCTCGAAGACGAGCGACAGCTTCTCCCCGGCCTGAATGCGGCGCAGCTCGCGCAGGCGAATCACCGCGATGCGCGCGGCGGCGCGTCCCTTCTCGTAGCTCGTGAGGTCCTGAACCTCTTCCCGGCTGATGCCACGCATCGTCTACACCTCGAAGCTGAGCCCGTAGGCTTCGTGAATCAACTCGATCGGATGGGTCACCGGCTTGCCTCCGCGTTGGTGGAGCTGCAGTCCGGCCAGGGTGCAATCGGAGATCACGCGATCGGCCGGGGCGGAATCGATCTCGTCGATCAGCTTGTCGGCGATCGCGAGCGACCCGTGGAAGGTCTCCTTCTTCATGCCCCAGGTCCCGTCCATGCCGCTACAGCGATCGACCAGCCGCACCCGCGTGCCCGGAATCAACTGCAGGAGATCGCGCGACTTGAACCCGATGTTCTGCGCCTTGAGATGACAGGGCAGGTGATAGGCCACCACCTGCTTCTTCTCGCGAAGGTCGGTCTTGAGCTTGCCGCGTTCCTTGAGCCACATCAGGTACTCGCAGAGATCCATGGTGGCGGCCGCCACCTCCTTGGCCCGCGGATCGTCGCTTAGCCACGCGTACTCTTTCTTCAGCATGTAGCCGCAGGTCGGCTGCGGCACCGCGATGCGGTAGCCGGCGCGCACCAGCGGCGTGAGGGTATCGAGGTTCTCGCGGATGTAATCGCGCGTCAGCTCGAGGTCGCCCGACTCGAGTGCCGGCATGCCGCAGCAACGCATCGACGGCGTCGCGATCTCGACCTCGTTGTGGCGCAACACCGCGATCGCGGCCCGACCGATGTCCGGCCAGTGATGGTTGATCGAGCAGGTGGCGAAGAACGCGACCTTTTCTCCGCTCGCCCCGGGCACCGGCTTGACCTTGCGCTTGGCCCAAGCCAAGAACGAGGTGCGATGGAACCGCGGCAGCCAGCGATGGCGATGGACGCCGATCACGCCTTCCAGCACCGCTCGGAATGCACCCAGTCGATTCGCCCAGTTGGAGAGCGGCGCGCCCATCCCCCCGAGCCTTCCCGCGAGATCGGGATTGGAGAGGAAGCGATCCTGCGCGGTGTGATGCTCGCGCTTCTTCCGCACCATGACCGAGCGCAGCATCAAGCGCGGGAAGTCGACCGCCCACTCGTGCTGCTCCGGCGTGTAGGGGCAGTTGACATAGCAGAGCTTGCACTGGAAGCAGAGATCGACCACTTGATCGAGCACACTCTGCTCCAGCTTCTGGACCTCTCCATCGTGCGCGTCGACCGCCTTGAACAGGGCCGGAAACGAACCGCAGTACTTGAAGCAGAGCCGGCAGTCGGAACAGATGTGGTGGATGCGGAGGGTGTCGCGCCTCAGCGCGTCCTCATTCCAGAAGTCCGGCGATCGAGGATCGAGGGTCATTCGACTGGGACCTCCATGCCGGGGAAGAGCGGGGCCTCGCGTGAAGCCCCGCTCCTTCTGCCGCTCGAACCTTCGGGGCGCTCTTACTTGTTGAGGTTGTCGAGCGCCTTCTGGAAGCGACCGGCGTGCGACTTCTCGGCGCGGGCCAGCGTCTCGAACCAGTCGGCCACCTCGGCGAAGCCCTCCGCGCGCGCGGTCTTGGCAAAGCCCGGATACATCTCGGTGTACTCGTAGGTCTCGCCCGCCACCGCGGCCTTCAGGTTCATCTCGGTGCTCCCGATCGGCAGGTCGGTCGCGGGGTCGCCGGCCGCCTTCAAGTAGTCGAGGTGCCCGTGGGCGTGACCGGTCTCCCCCTCGGCGGTGTCGCGGAAGTGGCCTGCGACCTCCGGGTATCCTTCTACGTCGGCCTGGCGTGCGAAGTAGAGATAGCGGCGGTTCGCCTGGCTCTCGCCGGCGAAGGCATGCTTCAGGTTGTCGTGGGTCTTGGTCCCCTTGAGATTTGCCATCGGATCCTCCTTGTGCTGGTCGCCGGGTGTGCGGCTTCGAATCGATCTAGAGTTTGACGGTGTCTCGCTCGCCGCAGGATAGCGCAGGGCTTAGCGAGGTCAACCCGCTTCTTGGTTCGGTCAGACTTGGGAGCGATTCGTTCAGAGCTTGGGAGGACGGACCAACGCAACGCCGCGCGAGGTGGCCTTGAGTCCGGCCAAGGCGCGGGCCCGGAGCAGCGCCTCGAGCTCGCGGGCGCGATGTTCGGTCTGCGCCCCGGCCGGCACCTTCCCGCCCGCCATCATGCCGTGACCGCCGGCCTTCCCCTCGCGCCCGACGATCGTCTGGATGATCCGTCCGGCATTGGCGGTCGGAAGATTCGTGCGGATGGAGAGGATGAGGTCTTGGCCGAAGCGCCCGATCGCCAGAGCCCAATCGATCTCTTCCAGGCGGACCAGGAGATCGGCGAACTCCGCCACCGCGTCGGGATGATGCACCGGACCGAGCATGGTGATGGCCACCCGACCGTGGATGCGCGTTCCTTCGATCAGCTGGTCGATCATCGAAAAGTAGGCGCGAGGAATCGGCGGATTCTCGATGCGTGAGAGAGCGACGTTGTCGACGCGCGGGAAGAAGTCCAAGAAGGCGCGTACGTCGGCGCGCGACGATTCGCGCCCGAGATTCCGGGTCTCCGCCTTGATCGCGTAGAAGAAGGCGGTGGCGAGGCGCCGATCGAGCGGAAGCTCCGACGCGAGCAGATACTCGCTCACGATGGTGGCGGTGGCGCCGTAGTCCTCGCGCACGTCGAAGTAAGGGGCGCGACGCGTCTCGCGGCGAATCGGATGGTGGTCGAGCACGATGTGCGGCACCACGCCTGGCGGAAGCGAGTTGTTGCCGGTCTCGGGCTGCGAGTCGACCAGGGCGAACGCGTCGTAGCTTTCGAGGTCCACCTCCGCGAGCGGGCGAAGCGGCACCTTGAGCACGCTGACCATCGTGCGATTCTCGCCTCGGCCGATGATCCCGCCATGCGCGAGGTCGACCGCGAGCCGTCGGTTCCGGCGCAGGATCTTGAGCAGGCCCCAGCCGGCCGCGATCGAGTCGGGATCGGGATTGTCGTGGGTGAGGACGAGGCAACGGCGCGCCCCGCGGAGCACGGCGATCATGCGCTCCAGGCGCGCCCTTTCGGCGGCCCGGGCGCGACGTGGAGAGGGGTCGCCTCGGCTTTCCTGGTTCGCGGTCATAGGAGACCGCTCTGATCGGGACTGCCCCCGGGCGAGGGTCAAGACCCTCGCCCGAGGCCGCTCTCTTACGGCCCGCGGACGAGGCGTCCGCTCGCGCTCTCGTCTCCGCCACCAGCCGATAGAACAGGACTCCGGGCCGCTCCGACGTGAGCTCGAAGCCGCCATCCCGCCTCGACCGTTCCGCTTCTCGATCGACGAGACGCGCCGCCCGTCGACGTCGAACAGGGTGAGCGCGACCGGGGCTGACTGGTCCACCCGGTAGTGCAGGGTGGTCGATTGGGTGAAGGGGTTGGGCGCAAGCCGCGTGAGAAGACGCGGCTCCACGCTCAAGGGCGCCGAGTCGGAGGAGGTCACCTGCCCCCCCTCCTCGATCGTGATCGCGCGGTCGACGGGGAGATTCGTCAATACATCGTGCCCGCCGGCCGGCCAGTCGACCACCACGCTGTCGGCCACCGCATCGCTCGCGAGCCCGAAGTGCAGGATCAGATTCTGCGCGCAGTAGGAGTTCTGCCCCTGCACTACTCGGGTGAGCCAGGTGGGATGCCCGGCGACCGTCGCCTTGACCCGGACTCGCGCGCCGATCGCGGCGCGGTTGGAGACGAGACCGCGGCAGCGAACTTCGAGCCAGTGGTTGCCGTTCGCGTTGTCGTTCCGGTAGAGGGCGTTGTTCTCGTTGTTGCCGGCGGTCTTCGCGCAGAAGAGATCGAGATCGCCATCCTGATCGTAGTCGCCGAAGCAGGCGCCATAGGTCCAGCCGGTGTCGTTGACGATCCCGCCGGTCGTCACCTTGACGAAGCTGGCGCTCCCCGTCTCGGTCCACTGGTTCATGAAGAGGAAGTTCTTCTTGAGTCCTCCGCCGTAGGCGTTGGTCACGAAGACGTCCAGGTCCCCGTCCAGGTCGACGTCGCCCCAATCGCTCGTGACCGACCAGCCGCCCGATGTGACCAGAGGATCCCCGGTCACGGCGACGAAGCTGCCGCCGTCGTTCCGATAGAGTTGCTCGTTCTGCGCACCGGTGTTGACCACCAACACATCGAGGTCGCCGTCGTTATCGTAGTCGGCCCAGCTGCCGCTGAAGGACATCGACGAGCCGTTGACCAGGGGGCCATTGGTGATGGAGACGAAGGTGGCGCTCCCCGTTTCGATCAGCTGGTTCTGGTAGAGGTTCTCGTTCTGGTTCTCCTCGTTGGCCACGAAGAGGTCCTGGTCGCCGTCTTGGTCGTAGTCGATGAAGGTGGCGCCGCGCGAGAGCGCGATGTCGGTGACCTCCGGGCCCGTCGTGACCTGCGAGAAGGTGCCGTTCCCTTCATTGTGGTAGAGGAAGTTCGCCTCGGCGTTGGGCACGCCGTCGCCGCTGTTCGTGACGTAGAGATCGAGCAGCCCGTCGTTGTCGTAGTCGCCGAAGGCGCAGGTCTCGGAGTGCCCGGCGTTCTCCACCGGCGGCCCGCTCACCACCTTGGTGAAGCTCCCGTTTGCCTGACCCAGATAGAGCAGATCGACGTCGCCGTACCAGGTCGAGACCGCGACATCGAGATCGCCGTCATTGTCTAGATCGCCGGCGCTCGCCCCGACCGACTTGGCGACGTCGGAAACCAGTGGATCGCCGGTGACCTTGGTAAGGCTGTAGCTGGGCGCGCCGCCGTTCAGGTAGAGGAACGCCGGTGCTCCGGCCGATGGTCCGTTGCTGACGAAGAGATCGAGCGTGCCGTTCTGGTCGACGTCGATCCAGTTCACGCTGCGCGAGGCGCCGCCGTCTGTGACCGGCGCGCCGGTGGTGATGCGGGTGAAGGTTTGCGCCGTCGCGCCGTGCGGGGCGATGAGGGCGAGGACGAGGCCGAGCCGCCACGAGAGTCGCATTCGATCCTCCCGACGCGCGGAGCACGATCGATGGACCAGCTCCACCGAGGTCGCGCGTCGGGCATCAGGGTGGCGGCAGTTCGCGCGCGGCCCTAGCGAGGTGCGACGAAGGCGGGCGACGGTTCGATCAAACGAGGTCGCGGGGCGACGAGAAGCGAATCACCGCGCCCGCTCGAGCGCGGCGACCAGTCGCTCTCGGTAGGTGCGGCTGACCGGGAGGCGCACCCCGCTCGCCAGCGTCACCTCCGCGTCGCCGTTCCCCTCGGTGCGCAGCTCTCGCACCTGATCGATGCGCGCGAAGTGAGAACGATGGAGGCGCA
>JAXLXQ010000064.1:0-18942 GCA_046327845.1 Candidatus Eiseniibacteriota bacterium
ACGCGCTGAAGGAGGAGACTCCTTCGGCGGCGAGACGCCCCCCGCTCAGGCGGAAATCTTCCGCGCAGCTGACCGAAGCAACCGAGGTCGTGCCGGTCGAGTACTCGACCTCGGTCACCGCGCCGAGGTTCGGGATCACGACGTCGTCTCCCGCCGTGGGCACGCGGCCCAAATCCCAGTTGCCCGCGGTATGCCACGAGGTGCTGCCGGCGCCGGCGGTCCAGGTGATGACCGCGGCGTGGCTCGTGGTGCTCGATGCGACGAGCGCAACCCAGCAGCAGATCGTGGCGGAAAGGCGAAGAGGTGGGTGCGGCGTGCGGAGCTTCGTGCGCATCGGGGTCCTCCCAAATCAGGCGTATTGACCCCGACGGCGACACGCCTCCTTCCGAAGCAGACCCCGGGGTTGTCGCCTTTGTTTGGCGAGTGGCGAGATCTCCCGCGAGTGGGGAAGATTTATCGCGTGATCTCGAAGCGGGCGGGGGGAGTCGGCGCGAGCGGCTGGTCGCTCGCGTCGATGGGGGTGACCTGCCACGCGCCGCGTTCTAGGTCGACGGGGAGTAGGCCGGGCGCGGCGAGGGAGGTATCACTCACGACTTGCGTCGACACCACGTGGAATTGCGCATCGTAGAGAACGAAGCGGTAGCGGATCGCTCCGGGCGACGCGCTCCAGACGAATCGGGCGGGCGCTTCCTTCAGAGTTCCGATCGGCGCGATCGCACGGGTGACGCCGGGTTCACCGCGGAAAGTGGGCTCCTGGGGCGGCCGGAGGATGAGCAGCGCGACAGCTGCGGTCGCGGCCACCGGGATCCAGATGCGCCAACCATGGAATGCGCCGAGCAGCGAGCGCCAGAAGGAGGACCGTCGCTCCGGCCCGGCGCCGAAGGTGCCCGGCCGGAGTTCTCTCAGCGACTCATCGAGGCTCACGTCCTGATACAGCGCCTCCATGAGCAGATCGCTCGTGAGCAACTCCGCCTCGAAGGCGCGGCGCTCCTCGCTCTTCATCTCTCCCGAGCGATAGCGCGCGAGGCGTTCCTCGTCGTGTGGGGTCAAGGAGTCGCGATGTTCGCTCATGGGAGCAGTCCCTTCTCCAGGAGGATCACGCGGAGCTTCGCGCGGCAGCGATAGACGCGCCGATAGAGAACCGGCTCGCTCAGCTTCTCGCCTTGAGCCAGGAGGTGCGGCGAGGTCCCGTCCGCCAGAGCTCGCAGGTAGCGAGCACAGGGCAGGTCGCCTTCCCCGAGTCGATCGAGCGCCTCTTCGATCGCACGCGTTGCCTCCCTCGATTCCAAGGCTTGAAGTGGGGTCTGGCCGCTCGCTGCGATGTCTGCGGACGACAGCCCCCGCTCCACGATCTGCTCGGTGCGCTGGCGCTGGTACACATTGCCGATTGTGTTGCGCAGCACCTGCAGGCACCAGGGCAGCGGCGGCAGTCCGTCGACGCCGGCCGTGGGCTCGACCGACGCGTTCGTACCGCCATGCTGCAGAATCACCGTCATCGCTCGTTGAACCACGTCCTCCGCCGTGTCCGCGGCGACGCGACGTCGCGCCACGGCCAAGAGTCGCGTCGCAGGGCGGCTGAAGCCGTCTCGAGTTGTTCGTTCGCCCGGTTCATTTGTCGACCGACGTCGATCTCCCGGTCGAATTTCTGGAGCGCCGCGACAGACGCCCCGTGACCCCGAGGAGGATGAAGAGTACCGCCGCCACGCCGATGGCCCAACGGAACTGCTGGCCGCGCGGTTCGAGGTGGGCTCCAACCAACGCCAGCACCGGCTCGTGGCCGACGCCCTCGATTCGAAACGCCGCGTAGTCGCGCGGGGAGGCGCCGGAGCGTGCGAGGGCGAGGCGCGCTTGCTGAAGCGCGCGGTCGCGCGGAAGCCCGCGTCGCAGGCCGTCGTAGAAGCGCTTCATCAGCCGCGAGGCTGCGTCGTCCTGGACGTCCCAGAGGCTCGCCACCACCGAGCGCGCTCCCGCGACCAGAAAGGAGCGGCTCAATCCGAATCGCCCTTCGGCGCCGAAGCCGACCCCAACCGCGGTGCGGCAGCCGCTCAGGCTCACCAGATCGGCTTGGGTCGAAACACTCTCGATCTCGGCCGCGGTGAGATCTCCGTGGTGTCCAGCCAAGCGAAGTCGTGAGCGTTCCGGGCGGCGAGGATCGTTCACCGCGTGCGTCGCGAAGTGCAGGACGGCTGCGGCGCGGGCGGCCGGTTCCGCGAGGCGCGAGGGGGTCGCACGCTCTCCGGTCCAGACCTGCGCACCGCGAATTGCAATCTCGCGCGCCTCGTCCCGAGCGTACGGCAGCGGCGAGGCATCCTGATCCGCCACGCCCGGGAGTTCCGACCTTGCCTCGATCTTGGGATCGGCGAAGATCAGCATTCCCTCGCGCGCGACCGTTCGGCGCTCAAGCTCGAGCAGGATGGTTGCGCTCGGCACGTAGCTCGTGGCGAAGCGCGCGCCGACGGTAGTCGACTCGTCCGGCAGCAGCGGCAGTTCCTCGCACGGCAGATACCCGTGCCGGATCGTGTCGACCAGAAAGAGCCGCTCGATCGTGTCCGGCAACTTGCCCAGATTGGCGGGAAACTCCCGCTTCGCGGCGCGTCGGAACGCATCGGCCAGCTCCTCCGGCTTCGCCCCGGAAGAGAGCAACGTGTAGATCGACGCGGTCGGAGCGCTCGCCGAATCACTCGGCAGCGAGATCGCCTCGATGGTGTCAGGGGTCACGAGGTAGACGAGCGGCGGGTTCTTCTCGCCGGTGTTCCACTCCAGGATCGCGCCGTGGGCTTCACGCAGGAAGCGCTGAACCTCGGCGAGGGAGGCGATCGTGTCCACCTCCGCGCCGCCGAGCAGCCGCCTCAGCTGCGAGGCACGACCGCGCTCCTCGATCTCCCAGCCTCCGGTGACGTCTCCTTGCTCGACGCGGCAACGCGCGTAGGTGGAGTACATCTCGCCGCCTCGATACCAACGGCCGGCGCGACTCTGCGTGTCGCCAAAGCTCTCGCGCCGCTCCTGAAAACGCGGGATGGCGTCCACCAACAGCGATTCCGCCTCCGCGTAGCGGTGGAGATTCGCCAGGGCAGCCGCGCGCAGATTGATCACCCGAACCTCGAAGTCGGGATCGTTCTGCATCTCGGGGTCGTTCGCGAGGCTGTCGGACTGCGCCAGCGCGCTCGCCGCGTCTCCGGATTCGAGTTCGAGCCAGATCAGCTGGAATCTAAAACCCGCTAAGTTGTGCGCGTCGCGACTCCCGCGGTGAATCCGACCGGCGCGGTCCAAGGCCACTCTCGCCTCGTCAAAACGGCGAAGTCCCTGCAGTAGGGAGGAGCGGATCTCGTTGCTCGCCGCCAAGAGGTCGAGCATGTCGACTCGTTCGGCGATCGCCGCCAACGAGTCGGCGCAGACCAATCCTTCATCCAGCCGATTTGCGTAGAGCAGGCAGCGCGCCTCGAGGTGGTAGGCGTAGGCGCGTTGGCCCGGGCTCCCGGCCTTCTCGGCGAAGGAGAGGGCACGTCGCGCCGCATCGATCGACTCGTTGGTACGACCGAGATCGAGATAGGCCCGACCGAGGTCGTACCAGGTGCGGTGGAGCAGGGTCGCGTCCTCGGTCCGCTCGGCCAGGGAGAGAAGCTGCTGCCACGCGGCGAGTGCGACCTCGTCATGTCCGGTGTCGGCGAGCAGACCGGCCAGACGCAGCCGCGAGTAGGCTTCCTCCTTGGCGGCGCCGCTTCGTGCGCCCGCCTCGACCGCGCGATCGTAGAGGCGTCGCGCTTCCTTCGTCTTGCCCAACCGCTTCGCGACATCGCCTGCCGTTCGTGACACGCGAGAAAGGAGGCTGTCCTCGCCACTCGCGGCGAGCGAGTCGGCGACCGGCACCAGGTGCGCGTAGATCGTCTCGTAGGTTGGACCGTTGGGCTTCCGCGCTCGCTCGCGTTCTTCGAGCACGGCGGCGGCGCGAGCGCGCAGCTTCGCCGGTCCGTCGATGGCCTCGGCAGCATGCGTCGGACGCAAGGCCAACGCGCTCAGCAGCAGCATCGAGCAGGTAAGGGCGCGCCGGATCGGAGCGCGCCGGGACATCTCGCGGAATCGCATGGAAGGCGATGGTACTCCATGCTGGCGAAAAGCGATCACGTGTGTCGTGATCGGATCGCTCAGTTCGACGCCACCGAGGTCACCTCCAGGGCCGCGTCGTCCTTCATGGAGACGATGTCGCACGCGCCGGGATCGATCCCGCCGAGGTGAATCATCCCCGCCGCGTTGGTCACGGCGGTCTGAATCTCCCCGCTCGGGAGTTTGATTCGGAGCTTCACCCCGGCGACCGGTTGCTTCGTCTCTTCGTCCACCACCTTGAAACGGACCCACACCTTCTCCGTGTCGGGCGGAGGCGCGGGTGGAGGTGCCGCCCCGGCCGGTCCGCCGGCGCCCGCATCCTCGGGCGCTGGTGTGGAGGAGCTCGCAGGCGTGGCTGAGGCTGATGCCGCTCCTCCCGAAGCGCCGGACTCGGTGCCAGCGCGCCAACCTCGCCCCGCCGCGCGGTTCGAAGCCGCTACCCTCAGCCGGCCGACCCGCGCGAGGTGACTGACGAGTTCCAGCACCTCGGAATCGGTGAGGCCTCCACCATGCGGTCGGCCCGCGGACATGACGAGGCCGCGCAGTGCGCGGAGCGCATCGGGGTGCGAAAGGAAGCGTCGGAAGAAGCCCTCCGTCCGAATCTCGAGGTCGGCGGGTGAGTTCGAATCGGTGGGGCCAAGCTCCAAGTCGTACCAGGAGTGGCCATCGGAGATTCGCGTGCGAATGTTTCCCTCCTCGCGATCAACGAAGCACGAAGGTGATCGGCGTAGTGTACAACTCGCCGATCAAGACATCGTCTGCCCCCACCCGCCGCGCGCCGTTGGCGTAGAGCGCACGCGCCTCGAAGGAGCCCGCGCTCCCTGGAATCGCGGGGAGTACCGCGGTGAACTCGACGCGTTCGCCCGGCGAGAGACGGAGCGCGGCGAAAGTGCCCTCTTCCTTTCCGCGTGACTCCGGACCTTCGAACCGGATCGGAGTGAGCAGAAGCAGGTCCTCCGAACCGACGGTGGAGCCGGGGCGAACGGGCCAAATCTGGAGCGAGAGTTCCCCGTCGGCCGCGCCGAGCAGCTGCCGCGGATTCCTGCACGCGAGGATCTCTTTCCCCGGATTGGTGAGTTCGAGCTTCGCGAGGAGCATCCCCTCTTCGTTCCGATCGATCCATTTGAGGGCGACTCGGAGGCAACGGCGCGGTTGAGTTCGCAGTTCCGACGCCACCTTCTCCAAGGCATCGAGCACTCGTTGCATGTCGGGGTCGATCGGCTCGCGCTCACAGACCAGCTTCTCCGTGGTGTCGACGGCACTCACCACGCGGACGCGCTGTGCATCCTCGCCGGGACGCAGGTGACCCCAATGGTCCGGAAGCGACGCGAAGGGCGGCGCCGCGAGTAGCGATCCGAGCGAATCGAGTCGATCCGCCGAGAGCCTGCGGCGTAGAAGCCGATCTCGAGATTCTCGGGCGTCGCTTCATTGGAGTGCGACTCGAAGGTCGCGGCGCCGTCCGACGTGATCACCAGGCGATCCGGCGATCCGGGATAGCCGCTGTTCGTGTACTCGATTCTCTGAAATCCCATCGTGTCCCTCGCTCGACATCCGACGACGGTGGTGACCAGCAGCAGGCAAGTCAGCCACCCACGCACAGGCCACGCGCACATCATGGCGGGATGATCTTGTACGGGTCGCCGCCCGTCTTCTCGTTCACGAAGCCCCGCACCCAACGGAAGTGTCTGTTCTTCAGGACTTGGTTGTTCGGCGTGCTCATCAAGTTGGGGTCGCCGATCGCGCTCGCATCCGGCGGCTGCGTGTCCGGCTTGCTCGCGCTGTAAGTCGGGTCAATCCCGCCGTCCGGATACTCGTCGTACTGTCCAAGCACGTGCCCCACCTCGTGCGGGTAGGTTGTGCTCGGCGACTTGGCCGGGTCACCCCAGTCTCCCGACGTGTGCCCCATGCTGCTTCGATAGGTCGGCTTGCCCGGCGCCGTCGCGTGGACGGTCACCTCCACGTGCTGGCCGCTCGCGACGTAGTTGATCTCGAGCTGGAAGCCGACCTTGCAGCAATCGAACTTGCAATCGCACCCATCGCCGCGCTTGCACTTGGTGCGATTGAAGCGTCGCGTGGAGAAGCCGTCGTTCCACACCTTCTCGATCAGAGATTTGGCCGCGGCTTGCTTGGCGGGGCCGAAGGGGTCGCCGATCAGCTTGAGCTTGAGGTTGTAGTGGACCTGATCCGCTTCCAGCCTTGCGTCGTGAATTTCGTAGACGTCCCCGAAGCCATTGCCGGTCGGATGCGCGATCTCGCGCTTCTCCCAGCCGGTCGTGGGCCGCGCGCGGAAGGTGAGCTCGTTGCTCGACTCGCAGATGATTCCCGCTGCCTTGACGCGGAAGGCGAGTGCGTCGGTGCGCCAGTTCGCGCTCACTGCCTTGGCCACCCAGACCGCCGCGACCTTTCCGCCGCTCAGGTTGGCGCCTACGGTGGCGGCGACCGCTCCATCGGCGGAGTTCAAGATCTCGATCGTGGCAGGCCCGTCCGGCGGGCCGCCCGTGATGTTGCACTCGAGGCGCGCCTCGTCTCCGCAGTAGACCTGAGTGTCAAGCCAGGAGGTACCGCCGCAGTTGTACAGTCCGATGTGTGGCATGCCCCCTTCGCACGGGCACTCCTGGCTCACGCTGTCGTAGAAGCTGCAGTGGAAGGAATCGCGGAAGCGCGGTAGCGGTGCTCCGGTCTGCTTTTGACACGGAGCGAGCGAGCCGGCGACGCAGGGCAGGTTGGGAAGCCGCTCTGCGTGGAAGAGGAAGAAGGTGACGCGACGATTCTCCTCGCATTCCTCTTCGGTCTCGACGAACGGGTTGTACTCGCCGCAACCCATGTGTTTCGGATCCATGAACTGCGCGTCTGCAATCTCGATGTCGTGCTTGCCCGACATGTAGAGCTCGAAGAGGACATGGCGGGTCTTGGGACCCGCATCGCCGTCCACATCGAGATCGTGGTCGGTTTGGAACTGACGCACGGCCGCGCGCGTCGCTGGATTGTCGGTGCCGGTGATCGGGCCGGGGTCGTAGGCTCCGCCCATGTCGGCCAGGATCTCCTGGACGCAGGCGATGCCCCAGTACTCTTCCTTGTACAACGATTCCCAGATGTCCGGCTGGTTCGTGATGAACGCGTAGACGCTCTTGGCTCGGCGCTCGCTCAGCTTCTTGTTGTACAGCTCGGTCCCGACCTTGTCCGTGTGACCGAAGATCATCACCTTGGCGTCTGGGTTCTCCTTCATGGCCGCGCCGACCGGCTTGAGGTCGTCCGCGACCGAGGGACGGAGGAAGGACTTGTCGAAGGCGAAGGTGGTCCCCTTGATCCCCGCGCAGGTCTTGTACTGCTTGGGCGGGGGCGCCTTCCGACGCACCGAGAGGGTGTGGGTCTGCTCGGTGGCAAGTCCGCTCTTGGCGAAGGCTCGCGGGAGGAGGAGCGGCGTCCGGACCTTACAATCCGCGGAGAAGACGAAGCACTTGTCGTCACCGCGCAGGTAGCAGCCCAGCTCGTCGCGCAGCATTTCCTCGGCGACCTTGGGGTCGGCCGTGCCCCAGTTGAAGAGGGCGATCTCTTCCGGCGTGAGCGGATTGCCGGCCGCGGTCTCGGCCTCGGCGATCGACTCCAGCGTGTCGCCGTCGGCCGGGGTGTAGGTCTTGGCGGAGTCGCGGTGCTCGAATCCCATGGACGATGAGAACTCCCGAGCGAAGTCCCTGTTGGCGCCGCCGATCGATCCAACTGCTTCCGTCCAGGTCGCGGTGGCGATCGGTGGGGCGAATCATCCGCGCGCGTGACCCCGCAAGGCCCTCACTCGCGCGCCGCATGATAGCAGGCCGGCGCGCCCCCGGGCACTCAGGAGAGCAGGAGCTCGAGATCGTCCCGGCCGAGATCGCGGAGAATCGAGTTGTCCTCGGTGATCACCGCTTCGGCCAGGTCTCGCTTGGTCCGTTGCAACTCCAGGATCTTCTCCTCGACCGAGCCACGCGCGATCAAGCGATAGGCGAAGACCGCCTTGGTCTGGCCGATGCGGTGCGCGCGATCAATCGCCTGCATCTCGACCGCCGGATTCCACCAAGGATCGAGCAGGAAGACGTACTCGGCCGCGGTGAGGTTGAGGCCGACCCCTCCCGCCTTGAGCGAGACCAGGAAGAGACGGCACTCGGGGTCGTTTTGAAACTGCTCGACCCGCGCGGCGCGATCGCGGGTGCGGCCGTCGAGATAGGCGTAGTTGACCCCGTCCGCATCCAGTCGCTCCCGCACGATCGCGAGCAGCGAGGTGAATTGCGAGAAGACGATCGCCTTGTGCCCTTCGTCCATCACCTCGGCCAGACGCGGGAGGAGAAGATCGAGCTTGGCGCTCGAATCCTCTCGCCGCTCCGGATCGAGTAGTCCGGGATGGCAGGCGGCTTGGCGCAGTCGGAGCAGCGCTTCCAGCACGTGGATCTTGGCTCGCCCCATCCCCTCCTCGGCGATCTTCTTCGCGAGCAGCACTCGGTAGTGGACCTTGAGCTCGTCGTAGAGGCGCTGCTGCTTCTCCTCCATGTCACAGAAGATCGTCTGCTCGTTCTTGGGCGGCAGGTCGAGTGCGACCTGGTCCTTGGTCCGGCGAAGCACGAAGGGCCGGAGGGCGCGGGCCAGCAGCGTGCGCGTGTCGTCGTCCGGGTTGCGCAGTCCGCCTGAGCCGGGACGGAAGAGCGAGCCAGCCCCGAGCATCCCCGGGTTCAGGAACTCGAAGAGGCTCCAGAGCTCGCCCAGGTGATTCTCGATCGGCGTGCCGGAGAGGGCGAGCCGGTGGTGCGCGCGCAGCAGCCGCGCGGCCTTGGCGGAATCGGTGTCGGGGTTCTTGATCGCCTGCGCTTCATCCAGGATCACGTAGTCGAAATCGACGTCCTTGAACTGCACCGCGTCGCGCCTCAGCGTGCCGTACGTGGTAATGACCACGTCGACCTCGTCGAGCTGACCGTTGAGCTTGCCGCGTTGCGTGCCGGTGTGATCGTGCAGGTGGAGGAGCGGCGTGAAGCGCTGCGACTCCGCCTTCCAGTTCCAGACCAGCGATTTCGGCACCACCACCAGCGAGGGGCCCGGGCGTTCGCCGCTCTTGGAGTGCGCGCGCAGTCGATCCTGTCGTCGCGCCTCGAGCAGGGCGAGCACCATGACCGTCTTGCCGAGCCCCATGTCGTCGGCCAGGCAACCGCCGAAGCCGAACTCGCGGAGGAAGTGGAGCCAGCCGAGACCGTCGCGTTGATAGGCACGCAGCTGTCCGCGGAATCCTTCGGGAGGATCGGCCGCCTGCACCCCTTCGAAGCGCGAGAGCTGGGCCCGCGCCTGCGCGAAGACGGCGTCCACCTCCACCTCCGGCTGCGCGGCGAGGAGCGTGTCGAGCAGTCCAACCTGCGCGCGCTGGAAGCGCATGGCGCCGTCGTGGGCGGTGCCCATCCCAATCGCGAGCCCGAAGCGCTTGAGCCACTCCACCGGCAAGAGTCCGAGGGTGCCGTCGCCCAGCTGGATGGCGGTGTCGCCGCGTCGAAGCGCCGCCAGCAGCTCCGGTAGCCGCGCGGTCACATCGCCGAAGCTGACGGTGCCGTGCAGGTCGAACCAATCGACGCCGGAGGAGACCTCGACCCGAAACTCCCGGGGCGAGCGGTATGCCTTGCCCTCCGCTTCAACCCGCCAGCCCTCCTCGACCAGCGCCGCTACCGCGGTGGAGAGGCGTGAAGGGAGCAGCTCCCACTCGGGCGGCGAATCGGCGTCCCGCACCGGGCGGAAGCCGAGTTCGCGCAGCCGCGCGCGCGCCTCTTCCTCGCGGTCGAGATTGCGGAGGATCACGCGTCGTTCCGCCGGCCGAAAGATCGATCGAGCGGTTTCGCCCTCCTCGACCACCGCGCCGTCATAGTCGAAGCTCAGCTCGACCGGCAGTCGCGGCTCGCGCCGGTGATCGGAAAGCGGCGCATGCACGCGCAGGTGCGGCCGCATTTCCGGCCGCGCCTCCTCGAGCTGGATTTCTCGCGGCAGCTCGATCTCCGGTACCGACGGCAGACGATGAAGCTCGGCCACGAAGTCGAGCGCCTCTTCGCGGCGGATCGCCAGCGCCGGCCGCGCTCGAAGATCGAAGATCCACGGGATCTGCGCGCGCGATTCGAGGAAGGCGACCCTCGTTCCCATGAGCACGAGCCCGGTCGGGTGCACGCACTGTGGTTGGTCGACCCTGATCGACTCGTCCCCCCGCACGAGCGAGGCGTCGAGATCGAATCCATCCGCGCTCGGAAGAAGACCGAGCTTGAGCCGCCAGGGGCCGCTCTCGTCCCACTCGAGCAGCGCGCCGACCGTGAGCGGGTGCGCGCGCGTCAGCAGGTAGGCGCGGCCGGTGCGGCAAATCTCCGGGACGATGAGGCGTGGGGTCGGGCCGCGCAGTTCGAAGCGAGTCGGCACCGAGTTCGACGCTCGGACCCCGAAGAGCCAGTGCATCTCCGGCGAGAGCGAGCCGGCGAGGGTCGCGAGGATGCGCCCGTCGGGGCTGCCGTCCAGGGCCTGGAGCTGCGCGCGAGGCACGCGAGCCGGCCGGAGCTTGCCCCATTCGCCCGAGAGCTTCCGATCGCGACAGAGCACGTGAAGCCGGATCGGCGCGAAGGGATTGAGATCGGAGAGATCGAGCGCGTAGATGAGTTCGCGACCGACCGGCCAGGCCTCGGTGTGCCCTTCGCGGTCCTCTTCGATGAGGAAGCGGATGTTGGTGATTCGTTGCTTCCAGTTCGGCGACCAGTTTGCACCGGCTTGCGCGGCCTCTCGCCGCTTCGGTTTGCGTTCGCGAACCGGGGCGACGCCCGGGTTTTCTCTCGCTTGCAGCATCACCGCCCAGATGTGCTTGCACGGCCCGGGGCGCCCACGGAAGGCCGGGCAGTCGCAGAGGATGTTGAGCCCCTTGTCGGTCAAGCGGAGCTCCACCGCGTAGAGCGAGCTCCCCTCCACGTTCGCTCGAATCAGATCCGGCTCGCTCTCCACGATCTCAACCCGACCGCGACGGAAGTACGGCTCGCCCTTCCGGCGGATCTCCGGCGAGAACATGGTCGAGTACGAGGCGATGAGATCCATGGCTCTCCTCTGGGCTCGACGTCGGTCGAATCGAGCGATTCGGCCATTGAACCAGATTGGGCGGGGATTGGGGAACACCTCGCGTGTCTTTCGCTCACCCGGGGCTGGTCCAAAAGACCCTGAAACTCCCCGCGGACTCGGATCGTATCTGCCCTCGCGACGCCCGCCACGCGTCCGCTGCCCCGACGCAAACCCCCGAGGATTCGATGAAGTCGATCGCGAGAATCAAGGAAGCCTGGCCCGCGGCCTGCTGTTCTCTCGGTCTCGTCCTCTTCGTTCTCGCGCTTCTCTTGATCGCGGTGTTTTGGCCCTTTGGTGGTGGGCTGGCGCAGACCTTCGTCGTCGATCAGTTGGCGGGAGATGTTCATGCGGGCGCGTCGCCCGTCGAGCGGCTCTGGCGGCACTGGATCGAAGAGGCGCAGGCGGAGACGCAGTTGGTTGCGCCGACCGATGTGCCGTCAGCCTTGCCGAAGCAACCTGCCGCGACCCAGACCCCCGGTCTGGAGAACGCGATCTACCGCGTGTGGATCTTGGCCGGCGTCGCGATCGAGCGGTCCACTCCGGCGGGCGAGCCCGCGGCGGTGGAGCGCGTTTCGATCTGAGCGAAGCCTCCGTCGCGGCTAGACGATGCCCGGCACGAGCCGCTTGGTGCGGCGCCGATACTCCTCGTAGACCCCACCCATCTCCGCGATGAGCGCGCGCTCTTCCACTCCGATGCGATGCGCCAGCGCGAGCAGATTCGGCACGAAGACCAGGATCAAGCTGAACCAGTTGCCGAGGAAGAAGCCCAAACCGAGGAAGGCGAGCAGCAGCCCGCTGTAGGATGGGTGACGGACGTGGCGATAGAGGCCGTGCTCCACCAGGCGGTGATCGGCCTGGATCGCAACCTCGACCGTGAAATAGCGGCCCAAGGTGAGAATCGCCGACCACCGCACCACGAGGCCGAGGACCAGCAGGGCGAGTGCGAGGAGCTGAACCCGTCCCGTCGCCATGCGGATCGCGCCGATCGGGGCGAAGGAGAAGGCGAGCGCCGCGGAGAGACTGAGCGCGATCACGATGCGAAGCAGGTGCACCGAACCGCGGTCTTCGGAGCGGGCCCTTTCTCTCCGTGCGCTCCGTCGGATCGCGAGCACCACCTCGCTTGCGCCGAAGAACCCGACCAGGGCAAAGAGGAGCGGATGAAGCGCGGTCGCGTCGAGCGTCACGACCCCACCGCTGCGCGCAGCGTGGCAAGTTGCGGGAGCTTGGGGTTGAGCTCGGTCAACCGATCGAGCAGCCCTCGTGCCTCCTCCTTCCGACCGTCCCGCGCGAGCAGGAGGCCGAGCGCGTAGAGCACCTCCTCCGCGTCGGGCGCGAGCGAGAGCCCGCGACGGTACGACTGCTCCGCGCCGACCGGGTCGCCGCTCAACTCCTGCGTGGCGCCCAGCAGCATCCAGCTCCGACCGTTGTCCGGGTCGGCGGTGAGCGAACGCTGCACGAGGGCGAGCGCCTGCGGGAGGTTGCTCTTCAAGAGCTGCGCCGCGCGCTGGTTCATGGCGCTCACCTGCTCGGAGACGATGTGGGTGCGCCCCGGAATCCAGGGAAACACCTCGAGCACCTCGGGCCGCGGATCGGCCACGAAGATCGGGTGCACGTTCACCACCTCGAGCCAATTGCGGAGGCAGGCGACGTGCGTGACCTTCTCGCGATCGAAGAAGTCGGCGAGGAATCGCGTGTAGTCCTCCTTGTGCAGGTGAGGAATCGCGTCCTTTTGGATCAGCCCGACCGTGTCCACCACGCGGCGCTCGGAGTAGTAGGCGATCGCCCCGACGTCGTGGGTGGCGATGACCGCGTCGGGCGGCGTGTTCTCCTTCAGCCAGCGCCCGCACTTCTCGTGTCGATCGCGGTGGTACTCACAGATTCCGGCGTACTGCGCGGCGCTTCGACCCAGGGAGAGGAGCGGGATCGCCACCAGCGCGAGCAGCACGAGCCCCGCCGCCACGCCAGACGGGCGGTTCCAGCGCACAGCGGTCTTCTTCCCCTCACCGAGCAGGCGCGCGGCGCCATCCTTGAGCAGGGAGAGTCCGAGCAAGGCGACCGCCGGCAAGGCCGGAGCGAGATAGCGACCGAATCGGTGGGCGAAGGGGAGGAGCAAGAGGTAGGCAAGCGTCAGCCCAAGCGCCCACCCCAGCTCGGCGCGAAGCAGGCTCGCCTTTCGTGAGAGCAGCCTTCCGACCTCTCGCGCCGCCGCGATCGCGAAGAGCGGCGTCAGTCCCCAGAACGAGTAGGAGAGGAAGCACTCCCGCACGTCTCCCTTCAGGAAGGTGAGCTTGGGCGTGACGTAATAGGCGTGCTTGGCCGCGAAGGTGTTGGGCAGGATCGCGCCGCTGGTCGTGAGGTTGAACACAAAGTAGAGGAGCAGCGTGACCGCGAGCGCCGGCGCCCAGGTCGGCAGCTTCTCCGGCCGGCTGCTCGCATCGCGATCGAGGAGCCCTGCGATCGCGAAGACGCCGCAGAGGATCAGCGCGTCGGGGCGAACCCAGACGGCGAGCCCAAGCGCCAGACCAAAGAGTCGATCCCGCCGCTCCGCGCGCGCCCAGAAGGCGCTCGCGATCAGGAAGAGGAAGAGGCTCGTCTCCATTCCCGAAATCGCGAGCATGCCGATGCGGGGATCGAGGCCGACCAGCAGCACGAAGGCGCTCGCCCAGATCGCGTCGCCCAGCTTGCGCCGCGCCCAGAGCCAGCTCACCGCGAGAAAGCCGCCTTGAAAGAGCAGGCCGAGCAGAAAGCTCAGCCCCTTCTCGTGCCGGGTGAAGAGGAAGCCGAGCGAGAGGAGCAGGGTGTAGAGGGGCGCGGTCGAACCGCCGCCGGTGTGATCACCGGGGAAGTAGGAGAAGGAGTGGTGGAGGGCGAGATTCCGCGCGTAGGTCAGATGAATCCACGGGTCGTCGAGCGGAAAGCTGCTCGCGCCGTTCACGCGGTAGGCGTTGAGCAGAAAGAACACGGGGCTCGCCAGCGCGAGGAGGATCGCGCCGGCGGCGATGGTCCGCTCTTGCCTCACCGACCGAGCCTCGCCGCGTCCAGCGTCGGGCTCAAGAGATCGAAGACCGGCTTCCAGTCGCCCGGGATGCCGCCCTGACCGGCGAGCCATGGTCCCTCGACCAACAGGATCGAAGCATCCCCCACCGATCGCGACAGCTTGAGATTGATGAAGTCGGCACCGCGCGCGTCGTAGCGTCCGTTCGCGCCGCGCGGGACCTGTTCGAGCGCGTGGCGAAGCGCGTCCATCGTGGCGGAGTCGAAGATGCCTCGAGCCATCTCGCGTCCGTCGCCCCTCGAGGTCACCACCCAACCGCCGTCGCTTGCCACGCGAAGCCGCTCGTTCCAACCGATCAGTCCACCGGTCCGCTCCAGCTCGAGAAAGGGCATCGTCTCCTCCTCACCCGCTTGGGGTGACGCGTGGGTAGCCTTCACCTCACGCGACGAGGGGCGATGACAGGCGCATCCCGCGAGCAGGCCGCTCGACCCGAGGAGCAGGAGGACCAGTGAAGCGTGAAGTCGCGCGCGGCGCAGGGGCTACTCCGTCTTGACGATGAGGCGATTCGGGCCGCCGTCGACTTTGATCACCGAGTAGGGAGGAAGATTGCCGAGCGGTTCGATGCACTGCTCGAGTCGATCGATCCCCTCGATCCGCGCCTTGAGCGCCTGCGAACCCCAGATGTCGCTGGTGAAGAAGTTCCGAATCGACGAGCCGAGCGAGGAGAGCGGCCAGGCCCACTCGTTGGACTGATTGCTGGTGCGATCGAGCAGCTCCACCTTGAGCGAGTGCGCCGCGCCCGGGCGCCTCTCCTTGCCCGAGATGACGATGGCGAGCTCCGCATCCTCGTCCTTCAGGGTCATGAGCTTGTCGTTCTCGTTGATCTTGGTGTTCTTGTAGTTGTTGAAGAGGAGCGCGCCGTCGATCTGACCCAGCACCTTCTCGTGCTTCACGTCCCAGAAGCGAAGGGTTCCGATCTGCTTCAGCACCTCGATCGGGACCTGCACCTCGACCTTCTGCCCCTCGACCTGCTTGTCGACGATCTTCACGAAGACCCAGATCTGCGCTTCGTCCGCGTGGGCGAAGGTGGGGAAGAGGAGGGCTGCCAGGAGCAGCGTGACCAGCGAGCGGCGAAGCCGGTTTGGCATGGTGACCTTCTTTCCGATCGACCGCGGAGGCGATCCAGGTTCCAGTAGGACGCAGCGCCATTATAGGCAGTTCGTCAGGCGGTGCCAGTGGGGGACGCTCGCCTCAGCGACGGAAGTGATCCCACCCACGCAGCGTGCTCGAGTCGAACCCCGATACCGACACCCCGCTCCCATCCACCACACGCCCGATCCGCCGGAGCGGCAGTCCACCGGCGTGAGACAGCTCCTCCACGATCGCGTGCGCCGTCGTGGGCGGCGCGGAGAAGGCCAGCTCGTAGTCGTCGCTCGGCCCGAGCAGTCGGTGGGCGAGATCCCCCTCCGAGCACTCGAGCCAGGCCGCCAGCTCGCGGATGTCCGGATCGTGCCCGGCCGGGAGCTCCTCCCCGACGAGTTCGATGCGGACCTCCGAGGCTTCCGCTAGATGAGTGAGGTCGGCGAGGAGCCCGTCGCTCAGGTCGATGGCGGCCCGCGCGCCGTGGCGAAGGAGCGCGCGCCCGAAGCCAACCCGTGCGTGCGGCGCGATCACCGCATCGAGGAGCGAGCGACCCCAGGGGTGCGCGGCGAGCCAAGCCTCCCGTCGCTGCAGGTGGACCCCGATCGGCTCCGCGGACGCGCCCTCGGAGAACCGCTCGATAAGCGCGAGGCCAGCCGCGCTCCGGCCGGGGCAGCCGCTGACCCAAACCTCGTCTCCAACCCGCGCGCCGCTCCGGGTGAGCGCTCGTCCAGCCTCGACTTCGCCGATCAGGGTGAGGTTCAGGAACCACTCGCGCGCGACCGCGGTCAGGTTGCCGCCGAGAATCGTGGGCGACGCCTGCGAGGTTCCGCGCGGCGCGGCCACGTCCCCGCCCGCGCCCTGGAGGGCACCGAGAAAGCCGTCGTAGATCGACGCGAGCTCGGCCCAGCGAAGCGTCGGGGGGAGGCCGAGCGAGGCGAAGGCGAAGCGCGGCATGGCCCCCATCGCCGCGAGGTCGCTCAGGTTGACCTGCATGGCGCGCGCGCCGATCTCGCGCGCGGACATCCAGCCGGGCAGGAAGTGACGCCCGACGACCATGACGTCGGTGGTCACTACCTGCTGCATGCCGGGCGCGGGATCGTAGGCGGCGGCGTCGTCCCCCAGGTCGATCGCGATCGTGGGATCATCTGCGGCGGCGGCGCGGATCTTCTGCTTCAGCCGGGCGATGACTTCGAACTCGCCCAGCTCGCCAAGCGTCGGGTCCTCGCTCATGGGGTCGCGGTCCCGCGTCGATCGATTCGTTCGCGCAGGGTTCGCGTGGCAAGGAGCGGATCGTCGGCCAGGCAAACGGCACCCAGCACCGCAACGCCATGCACGCCGGTCGCGAGTACCTGGTCGATGTTCTCGATCGAGATGCCGCCGATGGCGATCAGGGGAAGCGTCGTCGCGCGCACCGCGGCGGCGAGTCCCTCGAGGCCGAGGACTGGGCCGGTGTCCTGCTTCGAGCGTGTCGCGAAGACCGGGCCGATGCCGGCGTAGTCGACCGACTGCCTGGCCAGCGACACCGCCTCCTCCGCATTGTCGGATGAACCGCCGATCAGGCGGGTGGCGCCGAGCAGTTCGCGCGCGAATCCAATCGGGAGATCGTCGACACCGAGATGCACGCCGTCCGCATCGACTGCCATCGCGATGTCGACCCGGTCGTTCACGATCAACCGGGCGCGGTGCCGTCGGCAAAGCGCGTGGATCTCGGCCGCCTCCGCGATCATCTGCCGAGCCGTGCCGTCTTTCCGTCTGTACTGCACCGTCTCGGCGCCTCCTTCGAGGGCCAGTCGCGCCAGCTCCACGTGACCGAATCGTGTTTGGAGCGTGCCGTCGGTGATGACGTGCAGGCGACCGATGCGCATCAGGGCACCTCCTCGCGGTGCAGGGCCGCCGGGTCTTCCAGGAACCAGAAGTGGTCGGTGGGGCCATGGCCGTGTCCGATCTTGAGTCCGTGACGGATCGCGCCGGCGACGTAGCGCTTGGCCGCGCCGACCGCCTCCTTGAGCGGCAAGCCGCGACCGAGCTGCGCCGCGATGGCGGCCGAATAGGTGCAGCCGGTCCCGTGGGTCGAGGTGGTGTCGAAGCGCGGCGAAGAGAACTCGCACATGCCGCTCGCGTCGAAGAGGAAGTCAGGCGCGCGGCGCGAATCGAAGCCGGCGCCATCGAGATGGCCCCCCTTGAGCAGCACCGCCTGCGCGCCCGAGTCGAGGATCGCTCGTCCCGCGCGCTCGAGGTCGCCGCGGCTTTCGATCTTCACGCCGCTCAGAAGCTCCGCCTCGTGCCGGTTCGGCGTGACCACGGTGGCGAGCGGCAGGAGTCGCGCCTTGACCGCCGTGACCGCCTCCGGAGCGAGAAGCGCGAAGCCGCTCTTGGCGATCATCACTGGGTCGACCACCAAGGGTGCATGCGATCGCGTCCTGAGGAATCCCGCCACCAATTCGACCAGCTCGACCGACGAGAGCATTCCTGTCTTGATCGCGGCGAGGTCGAAGTCGTCAAAGACCGCTTCGAGCTGCGCGCGCACCAGGTCGAGGGGAAGGTCGAAGGCGCGGGTGACCGTCTTTGTGTTCTGCGCCGTGATCGAGGTCAGAACGGAGAGGCCGAAGGCGCCGTTGGCGTGAAAGGCCTTGAGGTCAGCTTGGATTCCGGCGCCGCCGCCCGAGTCGGAGCCGGCGATCGTCAAGCACTGTGGAGGCGTGGGGTGCATGACCGCATTGTAGGACAAAGCGGCGTCGATTGCGGTGAGGCGACCTCAGGCGGCGCGGTCGGCCGGCGACTTGAGCCAGTGCCGGAGCACGCGCCTGAGATCCGAGGGTCGGAAGGGCTTCGCGACGTAGTCGTCCATCCCGCAGTCGAGGCAGCGCTCGCGGTCGCCCGCGCCGGCGTTCGCGGTCAGGGCGACGATCACCGTGTGTCGCTCGCTTCCTTCGCTCGCGCGGATCATCTCGGTCGCGCGGTAGCCGTCCATCTCCGGCATTTGGCAATCCATGAAGACGAGGTCGTAGGGGACCTTCTCCAGGGCGGCGACCGCCTCGGCGCCATTCGCCACCACGTCCACTTGATAGCCGAACTTCTGAAGCGTGTAGGCGGTCAGCTTCTGATTGACCGGATCGTCCTCGGCCAAGAGAAGGCGGGTGTTCGTCGGGAGATGTTCTTCGTCGGTCGAGTCTGGTGCCCCCGGCTTCGCCCCATCCTCCTCCGCCGCGACCGGCAGCGAGGCGGTGAACCAGAAGCGATTCCCTTGTCCCGGTTCCCGGTCCACGCCAGTCGAGCCCGACATCCGCGCCGAGAGCAGCCGAACGACTTCGAGGCCGAGACCGGAGCCGGCACCCCGTCGGGGTAACGTGCCATCCGCGCGCGTCGATGGACCGGCTCCTCTCTCTCGCGTCTCGCCGCTTCGGCCGGTTCCCGTGTCCTCGACCTCGAAACGGAGAAGAGCTCCGGCCTCGCGGTGCACGCGCAGCGCAATCCAGCCTTCTCGCGTGCTGCTGACGGCGCCGCTCAAGAGATCGATGAGCATCTGCCGAAGCCGCTCTGCATCTCCAACCACGCGCTGGGGGACGTCGCTCGCCACCTCCAGCTCCACCGCCAAGCTCTTCGCCCGCGCCGAG
>JAXLXQ010000065.1:0-18813 GCA_046327845.1 Candidatus Eiseniibacteriota bacterium
AGAGGTAGAGCTTCGCCATCGTATTGCGACGCATGTGCGGACACTCCGCGCAGGAAACACAGGCTCCCTCTACCGGGGCGGCGATGTAGGTCTTCTCCGGCGCGCGCTTCTGCATCTGGTGGATGATCCCCGGCTCGGTCGCGACGATGAAGCTGGTGGCCTCGTCCTCCACCGCGAACTTGAGCAGCGCTGAGGTCGAGCCAATGTGATCGGCCAGCGCGAGCACGCGGTCGTCGCACTCCGGGTGGGCGATCACCTTGGCGGCGGGATGCTGCAGCTTGAGCTGCACGATCCGCTTCTCCGAGAAGATCTCGTGCACCTGGCAGGTGCCAGGCCAGAGCACCATTTCGCGGCCGGTCCGACGGATGAGATAGCGACCGAGGTGGCGATCGGGGGCGAAGACGATGCGACGATCGGCCGGCACCGAGCGCACGATTCTCTCCGCGTTGGACGAGGTGCAGATGACGTCGGAAAGCGCCTTCACCGCGGCCGAGCAGTTGATGTAGCTGATCACGGTGTGGTTCGGGTAGTTCGCGAGCCACCGCTCGAAGGCGGGCGCGGGACATCCCTCCGCGAGCGAACAACCAGCCTCGAGATCCGGCACGTAGACCGGCTTGTCCGGGTTCAGGATCTTGGCCGCCTCCGCCATGAAATGAACCCCGGCGAAGACGATGCACGAAGCGTCGGTCTTGGCCGCGGCCTGAGCGAGCGCGAGGCTGTCGCCGACATGATCCGCCAAGTCCTGGATCTCCGACTCCTGGTAGTAGTGGGCAAGGATTACCGCGTTGCGCTCGCGCCGGAGTCGCGAAATCTCCGTTTCGAGGTCGATCGACGGATCGAGGGGCGCCGGCCGCTTCCCGATTTCGTTTTCTCCGCCCAGCGTGATCGGTCCCTTGCCGCTCACCATGACCTGCCCCACTTTCCTTCGCCGCGAACGGCGCGTGATGCGCCGCGACCGCGCATTTGCTGTGTGAATCGTGCTCATGAGGGGCGGCGTCACCACTCACCTGAGCCTGCCGAACGGCAGAATAGCGACGGCGGAAGCGCATGGGCAAGCTCCCGTCGCCCTTCCCGACGACGCATCTCGGCCGGTTTTTTTCTCAAGGCGGTTTTTCCCCGGGTCGAATCCATGAGGTGTCGGCGCCCAACTACACCTCTGCCCGTGTGCCCCTGCGATGGAGCACCGGTCAGGTTGGGCGACTAACGATCGCTTAGGGGAAACCTGGACCAAGGCGCGGCCCTCCGGCAGGAGGGATGAAGGACGAAGCGCCGCGGTGGTTCCCTTCGGAGTCATGGATGAGCTGGATGCGCCTGATGCGTTGGATCTGGATGCCACTCGTGCTCTGCGCGTGCGGCATCAGCGGCAACGGAGGCACCGACAACCCGGATCCCGGGAAGGGCACTCTCGAGCTGCGCAACATCGAGGTCAGCACGTTGGCTGACTCCCTGGCGATCATTCGCTGGAACACCACGCAGCAGGCGGTCTGCAGCGTCGCCTACGGCAAGAACGCGTCGGTCCTGAGCTTCAACTCCTCGTCCGCGCTCGGCACCTCGCACACCGCGCAGCTCAAGCCGCTCGACGCCGACACGAAGTACTACTTCCAAATCACGGCCACGAGCCCACTCGGACCTCGCGCCGTGTCGCAATCGCAGAACTTCACGACGCCGACATCGCCCGACATCAACGATCTCACCGCACCGGTCATCACCGAGGTGCAGGTGACGGGATTGACCCCGACCTCGGCGACGATCACCTGGCGCACCGACGATCGCTCGCGGGGGCAGGTCCTGTACGGGCTGACCAGCTCGTACGGCTCGACCGCGTCGACGCCGACCGAGCCACTCACCCGCGCGCACGCGCTCACCATCGAGGGGCTGACGGACGACGAGCTCTATCACTTCCGTCTCCAGGCCACCAACCGCGCGAACCTCTCGAGCTACACCGAGGACGCGAACTTCCGGACCGCGTCCTACCCGACGGTCGAAGTGCAACCGGACACGATCGAGGTAGCGGGCAACGACGAGTTCACGTTCTACCTCACAATTCGCGACGTGCAGAACCTGGCGGGCGCCGCGCTGGTCCTGGCCTACGACCAGCAGATGGTGGACATCTTGAGCGTGCGCCCCGGCGACTTCTGGTCGGACAAGGGTGGCTTCATCGAAGCGCAGGCTGGCGGCGCTCCGGTGCCCGGCCTGGTCCGCTACAACCTCAGCTGGACGATCAACTTCCAAAACGGTGTGGCGGTCGGGACGCGCGCTTCCGGCGCGGGCCCGCTCGCGGTGATTCGCGCGCGCCTCGTCGGCGACCGCGCCCGCAGCACGCTTCGCTTGATCACGCAAGCGGAGGCGAGCGGCACCGACACACCCGAGAGCTACACCCGACTACTGGATCACAACCGGCATGGGATGAACCTCAACATCCGCAATGCCTGGGTCCTCAAGAGGTCATAGGAGAACGCCGATGCCAGATCGACCAGGAATTCGCATCCGTTCTCCAGGTGTTCCCTGGCTCCGACCAACCAGGGACGGACCGTCAAGGTCAGAGAGCGGTCCAAACGAGAAGAGGAGTCAGGGATGAACGGCTTGCAGACCAAAGAAGAGCGCAGTCAGGGACACGACCGGGCCGAGGGACCGGTGGGGGTTAGCGCAAGCCAGGCGCAAAGGAGGAATCCGATGTCGAAGTTCAGTGCCTTCCTGCTGGGGACCTTGGTCATCCTGGCGTTCGGCGCTGTGCCCGTCGATGCGGCGGTGCAGTACGATCCGATCCTCGAATGGAACGGCCCGTACTTCCACGCGATCAACGCGCCCAGCATCAATCAGCTGGTCGACGATCCGGCCACGGACATCCCGTTCGTGCAGCCCTTCGCGATCGCGGCTCGCGAGCACGCGGCCAACGGTCGTGACGTCGTCTACGTGGTGGACTCCGGCAACAACCGGATCCAGGCGTTCGAGTTGAACGCGACCTTCGTGGCCACCGACCAGTCGGCCTTCACCTACCAGGCCGGTGGTGTCGCCGCGGCGAGCGACTTCGACACCGACCAGATCTACCTGGCGGAGTGGGCTGGCGCCTCGTCGAAGTGGGTCGTTCCGTTCTCCGAGATCGTCACGGTGGACGGTGAGACCTGGACTTGGGTGGCGAGCCTGACCGGCTTCGTCGCCGCGGACAAGGTCTACACGATCGACTACGACGACGCGACCAACGCGCCGGAGATCCAGTTCCCGGCCTCGTCGTTGGCCTCGACGTCGAGCTTCACGATTCGTTACTGCGTGAGCGATGACCAGACCGGCGCCACTGCCGCCTTTGGCATCGGCGACGTCGACTACGGTACGGGCAACGGCGCCACGCCGGTGCTGACCGAGATCAACGAGGCTACGTCGGGCGTGCCGTCGAGCTGGCAGCAGATCCACTCGATCGCGCTCATCCGGAACGAGTCGACCGCGACCTCGGACGATCTCTTCATTCTGGACGCGGCCGACAACTCGGGCAGCCAGAACGAGGAGCTTTGGAGCGTGACGATTCCGCTCGCCGGCACCATCACCGCTGGCGAGGCTTACGATGACGTCCTGACCACGCCGTACGACGTGGCGGTCGCGCGCTCCGGCGCGTCGTCCGTCGCGGCCGTCACCGTCTCGAACGACACCGGCCCTTCGATCAGGGAACGGCCGATGTTTCGGACGACAGCCAGGTCACCGGGCACACCTACACCATCACGGTGGGCGCCGGTAACGTCACCATCACCGACGCGACGACGGGCCAGACGGTGGTGAGCTCGACCGCCTTCGCCAACCTGGACGATCCGTGTCTCGCGATCCCGGGCCTCTCGCTGCCACTCAACGGCGCGGTCGGGACCACGAACTCGATCACCACGACCAAGGCGATCTCGGGCCGCTACCTCTTCGTCTCCGACACCGGCGCCGACCGCGTCAAGGTGATCTCGGCCGCGGCCAGTGCGACCTTCGCCGGCGACTGGCTCCCGAGCGACGCGCACACCATGGACGATCAGCCTTCCGCGGCTGGAACGGTCGGCGCGACCGCCGACGCCGACTTCAGCCGTACCACTCCGGCGACCGTGCCGGAGGACTACACCACCTGGACGCTCGCCTTCCCGATCAAGGAAGGAAGCCTCGAGTCGATCACCTTCGATCCGGATGGAACGCCGGACGAGTGGACGCGCGTGGATGACATCTCCGCGGCCGGACCGACCGACCAGGTCTACGAGCTGGACTGGAAGTCCGGGCAGATCACCTTCGGTGACGGCACCCACGGCGAGATCCCGCCGGCTTCGACCGAGTTCCAGTTCACCTACAAGACCTCGCCCGACGTCTTCCGCTACGGTTCGAGCGGAACGGCCGGCGGTCGCTTCTCCGCTCCGCGCGGGATCGCGGCTCGTTGGAATTCGCACCTCAATCAGTTCGACGTCTACGTCTGCGACACCGGCAACAACCGGATCCAGAAGCTGGCGTTCATTCCGGAAGATGCGGCGCTCAACATTCCGGCGCGCATGAACTACGTCACGTCGTGGAAGACCGCCTCGAGCGCGTCGGATCTGCTCTCGAATCCGGTCGACGTGGTGGTGGGCGCGGATGGCGCTGGTGCCGTCTATGTCGCGGTCGCGGATCAGGGTCACGACCGTGTTGTGATCTACCGCGATGAGGCGGCCGAGGGCGCGGGCGGCACCGATGCCCCGACCTACGACACCGCACTCGGCTCGAGGGCAACACCCTTGGCAAGTACGCGCAGATCGAGGGCCTGGCGCTCCTGACCAACGGGAACGACTTCGACCTCTACACTGCCGACGTGCAGCGCAACGTCATCCAGAAGTACGAAGAGGCTCCGACGCCGACCATCACCATGACCTTCACCGGCACGAGTGCTCTGCCGGCGTGCTTCGCCACGACCGGTTCGTACACCTTCAGCTTCACCGTGACCAACCCGCCGATCGGCGGCTGGGTCGACTTCTACTACGACACCGCGTCGACCTTCGACGCCTCCACCGCCAAGCTCTGCATCGAGAGCGGCACGGTGGCGCCGACCTCGACCAGCGCAGTGTGGTCGTTCGCCGACACGCCCGGCGGCGTGCCTGCGGACAACGACAGCTACTACCTCTACGCGCGAGTCAAGGATGCGAGCGGCAACACGGTCGCGACCGATGCGACCACGTCGAGCGAGCTCTTCTGCATGGACTCGACGCTGCTCCCGACGCTCAAGGCGACCGATCAGATCGACGGCGATCGCACTCTGTCGCTGCAGAACAACCTGAGCCGTGTCATCTCGCTCTCCGTTTCGTATCCGGACAGCATCGTGGCCTGCGGCTTCAAGGGAACGTTCGATCCGACCATCATCGAGGTCGTGGGCATCACGCAGGGCAACGCCTGGGACAACACCGGCGCGACCAACGTGATCTTCACCACGAACTACAACAACACCGCCGGCACCTTCGAGGTGAACTCCTCGGGCGTCGGGACGCCGTTCGGCTTGACCGGCAATGGCCCTTACGTCGTGGCCAACGTCGAGGTGAAGGCGAAGGCGGACGCGGTGACGACCGATGCGCGCACCAAGAACGGCACCTTCGCGGTGGTGAAGGCCAGCTCGTCGCTCACGGACTACCTCGGCGCCACGCCGGATCCGTGGAAGACGCAGTCGGTCTCGCTCCGCGCTGGCTACCTCGGCGACCTCGCGACCACTTCGAGCGGCGCCGATTCGACCCTGCCGCATCTGCAGCCGAAGCCGGATGGCTTCATCAACTTCGCCGACCAGATGGTCTTCACCCTGGGCTGGAACGGTGACGGCACGGTGCAGGACCCGATCGCGGACCTCGGTCCCGCGACCGGCAGCGCGCCGGACCTCGTCTCGGCTCCGGACGGCGTGTATGACGTGGAAGACATCCTCGCCTTCACCACGATGTACTCGTGGGCGGCGTCGAACGGCTTCCTCCGCACGGTGCCGGGTGCCAGCGAGTTCGCGGTGCACCGCGTCCTCGGGCCGCGTCCGGCCTCGCTCGGCGCGGACGTTTCCGGTCAGGCTCGCGCCTACACCGTGAGCCGTGTCCAGAATCCGCTCCCGGGTTCGACCATCGACGTCGACCTCGTTGCCGACGCCGAGAACCTGACCGGCGCGCTGCTCACGCTGGGCTACGATTCCTCGCAGCTCGAGCCGATCGCGGTGCACGCCGGCAGTCACCTCAAGGGTAACGACGGCAACCTGTTCTTCCAGCGCGGCGGCGATGGCTGGATCGAGATCGCGAGCTCGCGTCTCGACCGTTCGAAGCCGGCCGTCTCCGGCGTCGGCACGGTCGCGACCGTGACCTTCCGCCTGCTGGGGAGCACGACGAGCGACTTCGATCTGCACTACGACCTGCGCTCGGCCGGCGATCGCGTCCTCGGACGCGGCATCGCGCAGACCGGCGCTCTGAGTGGTGCGCCCGCGACCTTCGCACTCTTCCCCAACTACCCGAACCCGGTCAGCGGCGCGACGAACATCGTCTTCTCGCTGCCGGCCCAGTCGGGTGTGGCGCTCGATCTCTACGACGCGAGCGGCCGCTTGGTGAAGAACCTGGCCAAGGGCTCGTACGAGTCTGGTTATCACGTCGTCTCGTTCGACGGACGGAACACCTCGGGTGATCCGCTCGCCGCCGGCGTGTACTTCTACCAGCTGCGTGCGAACGATCAGGTCTCGACTCGAAAGCTGATCGTGACCCGCTAGTCCGACTTCCACGCGAGCCTTGATCGGCTCGCGTGTGAGCTAGGGCCGCGAGAGGCCGCGTCCTTCCGGGGACGCGGCCTCGCTCTTTTGCGCGCCGAGCACCGGGAAGAAACTGACCTGCCGTCGAGCAGAATCTGCCCGCCGAGCTTGGCGACGGGGCGCAGTGGCGCCGCTAACTCTCACTCCCGCAACGCCGCGTTCCGGGCGCGCCGGTGGCACGGCAGTTGGTTCTCACAACCGGGCGGCAACGGATGCCGGCCGCGAGGAGAACGGATGAGGCGGCTCTGCTGGAGGCGAATGACGCCGGCGCGGCGCGTGGGGCGATGGCGCCTCGCTTGGCTCGCGCTTGGATCGATGCTGGCGTTCGTGCCGATCGCGCGGGCGCAGATGCCGTGGCTCGAACCGGAGGACGGCGACCTCCTGCACGTCTCGAAGGCGGAAGGACTGGACGCGGGCCAATTCAGCCTGCGCGCGACCCACGGCACCTCGAGCAGCGACTCGGAAGGAACTCTCGCGCTCAATCGCCTCGTGGCCCGCTACGGGCTCGGACGATTTGTCACACTTGGGGTCTCGACTCCTCATCTCGCGCAGGTCGATGGCGCGCTCGAGAAGTCGGGGCTGGGCGACACCAACCTCTCGCTCAAGCTGCATTGGCGCCCCTACGAGGATCTGCCGATCCGGGTCGGACTCCGTCAGTCGGTGAGCTTGCCGACCGGCTATGAACAAGAGCGCGCCGGACTGCTGCCGTTCACCTCACGGCAGTACGACTACTCCGCGCAAGGGCTCTTCCAGTACGACGCGCAGCGCGGACGGCGCCGCCTCTCCGTGATGCTAAACCCTGGGGTGATCCTCCCGGGGGGCGACCTCGACAGCTACGCCACCGCCGGCGTCGGGATCGAGGTCGCGCACGTGCTTCCCCTGGGTTTCGGCGCCGCCGGCGAGTACTACACCCGCTGGAGCCTGGTCTCGCACCAGTTCGACGCGGAGGCCTTCGTCGGCTTCGACCACGCGCTCTTCTCGGGCTTCGGGCTCGACGTCGGGATGAAGCGAAAGCTGCTCCAATCCGCCGCGACCCAGGCGGAGATGCACCTCGGCCTGAGCTTCACTTGGCCGCAAGGTCAGACCGATGTGCTCGAGGTCGAGACCCCGACGCGCGAGCGCGCCGCGTTGCTCGTTCGCCCGATCGATTGCCGGGTGCCCGATCCGCACGGCGTGAGCGCCGCGATCTCGCAGGAGATTCGCACCCGCGCGCACACGACGGGCGGGCCCCTCACCGTATTCGTGGCGAGCACGCCGAACGACGACTTGGTGGGGCTGTCCGGCATTCGCCACTACGAGCTGTTGATTCACCTGCTCGCGATCGAAGACAGCGCAGTCGATGGACACTCGGTTCCGCTCCTCCTCCGCACCGCGCGCGGCCAGGCGCGCATCACCGTGGCAATCGAGCTCATCTCGCCCGACGGCGCCACCGTGGTCAAGCGGGCGTCTTACACCGGAGAGGCGTCGCGGCTGCTCGACGTCGACCTCGCGCCGCCCAGCTCCTCTACGGCGGGGACCATCACCCCCGACGAGGTGAAGGCGACGCTTCGGTCCCAGGCCGTGCGCGATCTCGTGGCCGATATCCTGCGCGGCTCGATTCACGCGATGGATGAGAGGGACAACCCATGAAGCGGAAGTTTCGCACGCAGCGCCCGCTCACCCCGCACACCGGAGGCAGCCGTGCGCTCCCCTGGATCATCTGGGTGATCGTGGTCCTGGTGGTGCTCGCCAACCTGTCGTGCAAGTCGGGCACGGACCCCAAGGGGCAAAAGGAACTCACGCTCGGAATCGACGCGGTGCCTGCCCTGGTGGCGGCCGACTCGGCCGCGACTTCCACGGTTTGGGCGACGGTGACGATCGACGGCGAGCCGGTCCCCGACTCGACCGTGGTCTTCTTCGCCGCCTCGCTCGGATCGGTCGATGCGGAAGCGAAGACGAGGGACGGACTCGCGCGCGCGGTCTTTCGCGCCGGGCGCGAGACCGGAGTGTCGGCGATCATCGCGCAGGTGAAGGCGGTGCGAGACACGGTCCTCGTCACCCTGTTCTAGTCGGGGCTAGCTCGCGAGGCTCTTCTCGACCAAGCGAAGCACCTCACCCGCGCGCACGCGCGCTTGCACCAACGCGTCCTCGCCGCGACGGCGGAGCTCGCGACCCCACTCCGCTTCCCCCGCGCTCTTCAGATTGATGAGCACGTTGAGCCACGCGCCCTCGGCCGCCGTGCGCGCCGCCAGCGCCGCCACCCCCGCATCGCTCACCGAATTCGGATTGCCCCGAGCGGCGGATTCTCGCGCGAGTTCCAGCACCTCGAGGCTGCGCTCCAGCACCGAGAGGGGAACGAGCGTCGCGCCACGGTTGGCCTCCGCCAGCGCGGCGGTGCGCGCCTGCTTCTCCTCCTCGCTCTTCTGCGGCAAGCGCATCGCATCCATCACGCGAGTAAAGGCGCGCGTGTCCTCGTCCACCGCGGCCAGGTACCAGTCCTTGAGTTCCTGCCCCTTCCGCGCCACCGGGCGGAGCGTCTCCCACGCCGCCTCGTGTCCCTTCTTGCCGATGGTCAGGTTCGCCACCATGGTGGCGAGCGCGGCGCCCAGCGCCCCCGCGAGCGCCGCGACGCGTCCTCCGCCCGGCGCGGGCGACTCGCTCGACACTTCGTCGGCGAAACGGCGCGCGGTCATCTCGACTAGCGACCCAGTGCGATCCTCCACCGCGTACTCGACCACCTTCTTCGACGCATCGAACGGGGTGAGCTCGTCGAGCCCGAGCGATCGCACCGCGATGTGCACCAGTTCCGACTCCGGTACGCCCGACGACTTCCCTTGCCGCTCCAGGTAGTAGCGGCCGGCCAGCAGGAGTGCCTCGCGTGGAATCAAGCCAACCAGCTCACTTCCGGTGACGCGCAGTCCGAGCTTGGCCGCCTCGGCGGCGCAGGTCTCGAACGCGAGGTGAGGCGGCGTGACGCGGTAGTTCGTGAGGTTGATCGAGATCTGCGCGCGACCGTACTCCTCGATGTACCAACCCACCGCGCGCACCGCGCCCAAGAGACCCGGATCGCGGAGCTTGTTCCCCTCGTCGTCCAACACGAAGTTGCCGGCGGCGTCCTTCTTCAACCGGCCGTTTTCGCGGATGCGAAGTGCGATCTCCGTGGCGAGCTTCTTGTCCCGGGTGTTGAGGTTGACGTTGTATGCGATCAGAAACTCGCGCGCTCCGATGACCGTGGCGCCGCTCTGCCCATTGAATTCGGCCGGGCCAAAGTCCGGCGCCCAATTGGGGTCGCTGAGCTTGGCGGGCAACCCTTCGTACTCACCCGCGCGAATGTCGGCGAGCGATCGGCGTTCCGGTCGCGTCGCGGCGCTCTCGTAGAGGTAGACCGGGATCTTGAGTTCGCGCCCGACGCGCTCGCCCAGGCGTCGAGCCAGCTCGACGCACTCTTCCATGCTGACGCCGCTCAAGGGCACGAACGGGCAGACATCGGTTGCGCCCATCCGCGCGTGCGCCCCGTGATGCTTCGACATGTCGATGCGGCGCGCCGCCGTCGCGATGGATCGATACGCCGCCTCCGAGACCGCCTCGGGCGGCCCGGCGAAGGTAAAGACGGTGCGGTTGGTATCCGCGCCGGGATCCATGTCCAACAGCTTCACCCCGGCCACGCTCTTCACCGCTTCCGCGATCGCCTCGAGCACGGCTTGATCGCGCCCCTCGCTGAAGTTCGGAACGCACTCGACCAACTTCCGCATGACTCGCCTTTCTGCTTGCCGGGCTCGTCTCGTTCGCCGATACCGATTAGGATGTGCAGTCGACAAACCGCCGGTCCTTGAAGGACCAAGAACGACGGCAAGTCTAGCCTCTAGGAGGTAGGGAATGAAACGGTGGCTCCTCTTCGGGACCCTCCTGGTCTGTGCGCTCGTGACCTTCGAATCCGGCTGCGGAAAGCGGGCCACCAACGCGCGCCCCAACGCCGCGCACGACGAGCCGATGAAGACCGACACGCCCGGGCTCATCACGCAGGGATCCGGTCCGTACCTGATTCCGCTGGCCGAGCAGCGTCGCTGGTCCTACACCGGCCTGCCCACGCCCAACCCTTCGAGCAAGCCGAACTACCTTCTGCGGAGCCTCGGCTTCAAGAAGGCCAGCAGCACGCTCGACGGCGAGGCCGCCGGCACCCTGCGCGAGCTCGCGAAGGTGCTGAAGGAGAAGACCTCGATTCGCGTGCTCTGCATCGGACTCACCGACGGCGGACCGGAGAAGGTCAACTCCGACAACCTGGGTCTCGGGCGCGCGCAGGCGGCAAAGCAAACGCTGGTCGCGGCGGGCGTGGCGAAGGACCGGATCGAGGTCGCGAGCTTCGGCGCCACGCAGGCGCAGTCGACCGATCCGATCGGGCAGGAGCTCGAGCGGGTGTGTGAGGTCTGGTTGTTGACGGAGTAGTCGTACGCGAGGCGCGGCCAACTGAGTGACGGCCGCGCCTCGCTGCTGTTTCTCGTGGTTCTCGTGTTTCTCGCCGTTCCCTGCAACCCGCTAGTGCCGCACCGCCCGCGCCGGCTCCGTTCCTCGCTTCGACACCACCGAGCTGTCCGGCATCGTGACCTTGAGCCCATCCTCGATCTGTTCGACCGGGACGAAGCGCATCGCCTTTCGCACCTCTTCGGGAAGCTCGTCGAGGTCGACCTCGTTCTTCTTCGGCAGGACGACGGTGCGAATGCCGGCGCGATGCGCGGCCAGCACCTTCATCTTGACGCCTCCGACCGGCAGCACACGGCCGCGGAGGGTGACCTCGCCGGTCATGCCGACGCCCGGTCGCGCGGGCGTCGCGGTCAGCAGGCTGACCATGGCGGTGACCATGGCGACGCCGGCCGAGGGACCGTCCTTGGGTGTGGCCCCGGCCGGCACGTGCACGTGAATGTCGGTCTTGCCGAAGGCCTCTGAGTCGATGCCGAAGTGCCCCGCGTTCGCGCGGACGTAGCTGTGGGCGATGCGCGCGCTCTCCCGCATGACGTCGCCGAGCTGACCGGTGAGCGTGAGCTCGCCGCGACCACTCATGCCGGTCGCCTCGATGAAGAGGATGTCCCCCCCGCCCGTCGTCACCGCGAGTCCGGTCGAGACGCCTGGAATGTGCTTCTTCTCGGCGTCGGCACCGCTAAAGCGCTCTCGCTTGAGTCCGGTCCGCACCTCGACCGGCGTGATCCTCTGCTTCCCCTTGGCGCCGGCGGCTACGTTGACCGCGACCTTTCGACAGAGGGTTCCGATCTGCCGCTCGAGATCGCGAACCCCCGCCTCGCGGGTGTAATCGCGAATCACCTTGCGGAGCGCATCGAGACTGAACGAGATCTCCTTGGTCGAGAGCCCGTTCTGGCGCAGCTGCCGCGGCACGAGATAGTGCTGCGCGATCTTGAGCTTCTCGTGCTCGGTGTATCCCTCGAGCTCGATGATCTCCATCCGGTCGCGGAGCGGCCCGGGGATCGTCTCGAGATGATTGGCGGTGGCGATGAAGATCACCTCCGACAGATCGAAGTCCACGTCGAGGTAGTAGTCGCGAAAGGCCTTGTTTTGCACCGGGTCGAGCACCTCGAGCAGCGCGCTCGAGGGATCGCCGCGCCAATCGGAGGCGAGCTTGTCGACCTCGTCGAGCATGAAGACGGGGTTGCGCGTGCCGGCGCGCTTGATCCCTTGAATGATGCGGCCGGGCAGCGCGCCGACATAGGTGCGGCGATGTCCGCGAATCTCTGCCTCGTCGCGCATGCCGCCCAAGCTCATGCGGGTGAACTTCCGGCCGAGTGAACGCGCGATCGACTGCCCCAGACTCGTCTTGCCGACGCCGGGAGGACCGGCGAAGCAGAGGATCGTGCCGAGCGCCGCCGGCGCTTCCGGCTCCCCTTTGTCGCGGGCCACGGCGCGGGCGCGCTTCGGTGTGCGATCGGCCACCAGCTTCCGCACCGCGAGATACTCCAGGATCCGGTCCTTCACGTTCTGCAGATCGTAGTGGTCCTCGTCCAAGATGGCGCGCGCCGTCTTGATGTCGAGGCGATCGTCGCTCCGCTTGTTCCAGGGCAGGTCGACCAGCCAATCGAGGTAGGTCTTGATCACCGAGTGCTCGGCCGCCTGCGGCGGCATGCTCTCGAGCCGCTTCAGCTCGCGGATCGCTTCCTTCTTCGCCTCCTCCGGCATGCCGCTCGCGTCGATCTTCTGCCGGTACTCTTCGCCGGCGGCGTCGCCCTCCTCCTCTTCGCCGAGCTCCTTGCGGATCGCGCGGAGCTGCTGCCGCAGGAAGAACTCGCGCTGCGCCTTCTCCATCTCCTCGTGCGCTTCCGACTGGATTTTCTGCTCGAGGGTCAGAAGCTCGCGCTCGCGGGAGAGGTGGCGAATGAGCAGGCGGATCTTCTCGCCGATGTCATCCGCTTCCAGCACTGCCTGCCCTTCTTCCTTCTTCAGGCGCGCGTTCGACGCCACCACGTAGACGAGGTGACGCACGTCTTCGACCTGGGAAAGAAACTTGTTCACCTCGTCGGGCAGGTGCGGCGAGAGCGCCACCACCTCGCGCGTGAGCTCGCGTAGGCTTCGCTCCTGCGCGTCCAGCTCGAGCCCCGGCTTCGCCACGTCGGGCGCGATCACGATCCGCGCGCGCAGGTACGGCGCCGGCTCCAGCCACTCCGCGATGCGGAAGCGCTCGATCCCCTGTGCGATCACCTGCATGTTCTCGTCGGTGCGAATGACGCGGTGAATCCGCGCGACCGTGCCGGTCGTCCAGACCTGATCCGCGGTCGGCTCCTCGATCGAACCGTCGGCCATGCCGACCAGACCGACCAGCTTGTCCCCCTGGAGCGCGTCTTCGATCAGCTTGACCGAGCGCGGGATCCCGACCGCCAGCGGCAACACCATGTGCGGGTATGCGAGCGTGTTGCGAAGTGGAAGGATCGGTAGCTGCGCGGGGATGCTCTCCGCTTTGATTTCCTCGGGCTGCATGAAATTCGCCATGGGCGCGCCTCCTGCGCGTAGTGCTGCTTGGTGACGCTGGTCAGGCTAGCAACGATTTCGAACGAGCCACAAGCGAAGTGCGTGACTTCTTGGGCGCCGCACGCAACTATTGGCGCGCCCTGGCCGATTTCGCCACACCATCCCGCACGGGCGAGTCGCCGATTCGCGAGGTCGTTCGATGCACGAACTGAGGTTGACGGTTTCAGCGCGGGTCCGATTGATACACGCCGCCCTGCTCTCGGCGCTGGCCTTCCTCTTCTCCATTGCGCCGGCGAATGCGGCTGAACTCTGGCGCGAGGACTTCACCCGGGGCGACCCACGGACCGGACTCCCTCCGGGGTGGAACCTAGGCCCGCCCGCACACCGCCCGTTGCTCCGCTCCACGCGCGACCTCGCGACCTTCGGAGAGGCCCGCCCCGCGCTCCGACTCGACCTCGAAGCACAGACGCTCAACTACCGCATCGAGTCGCCGAACATCCCGACCCCGGAGCTGGACGCCGACTACACGCTGGAGCTCTCGATCGCGGTGCGGCAAAGCTCTCGATCTTCCGCGAAGGACTCACGCGTGAGCGGGTCTGGGGGCCGACGCTCGTGCCTTCGCTCCAGGCGCAGACCCCTCCCTCCGATGCTTGGAAGAACGGCGCCGCTTGGCCGACCTCGCTCCAGCTTGCGATCCCGTCAGACTGGTCCCCAGGCGCCTACGCCTACGAGGTGGACGACGGAGACGGCATCGTCCCCGGCACGTTCGTCGTGCGCGAGCCGCATCAGACGGCGCGCCTGCTGCTGCTCTATCCCAACCACACCGACCAGGCCTACAACGAGTGGGGCGGGCACTCCTACTACTCGGCCTCGGCCTCCCCGGTGGTTGCGCTCGAACGACCTCTCCTCGGAAAGATCGAGTACTACGCCGCCGCCGTTCACCTCTTGCGTTGGCTCTCGCGCGAAGGCATCCCCTTTGCGATGGGGAACGACGATGACTTGGCCGAGCGCCCCGAGTATGTCGACCGCTATCCGGCGGTGGCGGTGGTCGGGCACAGCGAATATTGGACGCGCCCCATGCGGGTCAACCTCGAGCGCACGCTGGCGCGGGGTGGCGCGGTGCTCGTCTTGGGCGGCAACGTCTGCTGGTGGCAGAGTCGCCTCGAACTCGACGCTGGGGTGAGGCGCCTCGTCTGCTACAAGTACGAAGCCGCGCATGACCCGTACCAGCGAATCGATCCCAGCCTCGACACCACGTACTGGGATGAGCCACCGCTCAACGAGCCTGCCAATCTCTTCCTCGGCCTCTCCTGGCGTGAAGGAGGAATGGTCAACTACGACCAGCACTCCTACTGCCCATGCGACTACGACTGGCTGCTCGGCTACGGCGGGTATCGCTCCGCGCACACCGACCACTGGGCGTTCGAAGGGACCGGGCTAGCGCCGGGAGATCAGTTCGGCCGCGACGATGCGATCGTCGGCTACGAAGTGGACGGCACTCGCCTGCGCTGGGATGAGGGAGAACCGTCTGTGACCGGCGAAGGTGGGACATCGCCCGGCTTCGTCGTGCTCGGCACCTCGCCCTGTTGGAATGAGTACAACGCGGATACGACCGGCGTGGCGGTGATGGGGATCGAGGAACGGAACGGCGGCTTCGTCTTTCACGGCGGCACCATCGGCTGGGCCTTTGGTCTCGAGCACGACCGCGCGGTGCAGACGCTCACGCGAAACCTCCTCCGTCACGCGATCGCGCGAGACGCCCTCGCACCGCTCGTGCTCGACCTTTCGGTGATGCCCAATCCGACGCGCGACGAGCTGGTGGTGACTGGAGACCTGCCGACCGGCACGTGGCGGGGCTCGCCGCCGCGAATCAGATGTTACGACGCGAGCGGAAGGAAGATCGACACGCTCCTCGGCTCGGTCGATCTCGGCGCACGCTTCATCGCGCGCTGGAACCCGCGCCGGCGGGGCTTGCCCGGCGGAGTCTACTGGCTCGAAGTCGGGCACCAGCGAACGCGCGCGGTGCTGCTTCCTCGCTGACCGAGGAGCGCATCGCGGCGGCGTCCTCGCTCCAGAAGCACTCCTCTGCTAGCTTCTGCGCGTTCCGGCAACGCCGTCATCCGGAGGGAGGAGTCGACGCCATGTCCGCGCCCGCGGTGCTCCGTTTCACCGAGGTGACCAAGATCTACGGCGAGGCGGATGGAGACTCGAGGCTGGTGCTGCGCGGCGTCAATCTCACGGTCGAAGCGGGGCTCTCGATCGCGGTCATCGGGAGAAGCGGAAGCGGCAAGTCCACGCTGCTCCACCTGGCGGCCGGCATCGACCAGCCGACCGCGGGCCGGGTCGAGGTGGTCGGCAGGGACCTAGGTCCGCTTCGCGATCGCGAGCGAGCCATCCTCCGCCGCGAGGCGATCGGCCTCGTCTTCCAGTTCTTTCACCTTCTGCCCCACCTGAGCGTGCAGGACAACGTCGCGCTCCCCGCGATGATCGCGGGACGGCCCTGGTCCGAGACGCGTCCCCGCGTGCTCGATCTGCTCGCGCGCGTGGGCCTGGGCGATCGCGCGCACGACTCCGCCCAGAAGCTGTCAGGCGGTGAGATGCAGCGGGTCGCGATCTGTCGCGCGCTGCTCCTAAGGCCCAAGCTGCTCTTGGCGGATGAGCCGACCGGCAACCTGGACGACGCGGCCGGGCGCGCGGTGATGGATCTCCTCCTCTCGCTCGCGCGCGACGAGGAGCGAGCGCTGGTCTACGTCACGCACAGTCTGGAGCTGGCCTCGAGCGCGGACCGAGTTTGGCGGCTGCACGACGGGCAGCTCGAGCCGGCGTAGCATGCATCGCTATCTTCTGGCCGCCTTGCGCGCGCAACTGGCGCACGGCAAGACCCTCTTCCTCTTCACCCTGCTCGGCGTGGCCCTGGGCGTGGCCTCGGTGCTCTCGATTCAGATCCTCAATCGAAACGCCCTCTCCGCCTTTCGCGGCGGGATCCAGGCGGTGAGCGGCGATGCCGACCTCACGGTGCGCGGCCGCGGGCCGAGCCTGCCCGACAGCCTCTACCCCAAGCTGCTCGCCGTGCCCGGCATCGAATCGGCCTGGCCCCTCGTGCGCACGCCGGTGGCGCTCGCCGGCCGTGACGACTACTACCTCGAGGTGATCGGCGTCGACTTCTTCGCGCCGGTCCGCTTCCCGCTCGACGCGAGCGAGCCGTCACTCGAGCTGACCAACGCCTTGACCACGCCGGGGTGGGTTGCGATCTCGCCGGCGCTGGCGCAGGAGCTGTCGCTCCAGGTGGGCGACACGCTGCGCGTCTCGAGCGGCTCGCGCTACGCCCGGCTCACCGTCGGCGCGTTGGTCGACTTCCAGCGCTACACGCCGACCGCGAGCCGGAAGATTGCGCTGATGGACATCGCCCAAGCGCAGCACCTGATCGCGCGACGAGGCGAACTCGATCAGATCGATCTACGAGTCGCGAAGGGGACCGACCTGGCCGCCATGGTGCGGGAGATCGAGGCGCGGCTCGGCCCCGGCGTGGAAGCGCTCACCCCGGAGCAACGACGTCGCCAAGGGGACGGCCTGCTCGCCGCGTTTCGCCTGAATCTGACCGCGCTCAGCTTGATTAGCCTCTTTGTCGGGCTCTTCCTGGTCTACACGAGCATGCAGGCCTCGCTGCTGCGGCGACGGCTGGAGTTCGGCGTCCTGCGCGCACTCGGCGCCACTCGCGGTCAGCTGGCATCGGTGATCCTGAGCGAGGCGCTGGTGCTCGGGGTCCTCGGCACCGCGCTCGGCCTGCCGCTTGGATACCTGGCGGCGCAGGCCAACGTGCGGGTGGTGAGCTCGACCTTGACCAACATCTACCTGCTCGACGAGATCGAGAGGCTGGAGCTGCCGGCATCGCTTCTCGCGCTCGGCGTGGCGATTGGGTTGGGGGGGGTGCTGCTGGGCGCGCTGCTGCCGGCCGTCGACATGAGTCGCCGTGACGTGCGTGCGCTGCTCGTGGCCTTCACTCTGCGCGAGCGGTTGAGTCGCGCCAGCGCGCGGCTCGCGGGCGCCGGCCTTCTGCTGCTCGGCGCCGTGATCCTCTGGTTCGCGGCCTGGGGCCACACTTGGAAGGGTGCCGGCTTCGTGCTCGCCCTCGGCCTGGTCATCGCGCTCCCCCTCTTCACGCCGCTCCTGGTGCGCGGCGTGTCGGGTCGCTTACGTGCGCGAGGCTTCGGCCTGCTCTTCAGCCTGAAGGGGCTCGCGCTGCGCCTCTCCACCACCGCCTTCGCGATCGCGGCCCTCGGCGTCGCGGTGACGATGATGGTCGGCATCACACTTCTGATCGGGAGCTTTCGGCGCACGGTGGAGACCTGGGTCGGCCTCTCGCTGCAAGCCGACATCTTCATCACCACCCCCTCCTGGTCGCGCGGTGGCTCCGATGCGACCCTCTCCGAATCGTTGATCGCGTCGTTCGCGGCGCAGCCCGGAGTTCGAGCAATCGATCGGCTGCGGCAGATCTCCGCCGCCACCGCGGACGGCCGAAGGGTTCGCGTGAACGGCGTCGTTCCCGGTCGCGCCGCCGGCGAGTTCCGCTACCCCCTGCTCGCGGGATCGACCGAAGAGGTGCTGCGCGGGCTGGCGGATGGCGCCTGCGTCATCACCGAACCGCTGGCGCGAAAAGCGCGCCTAGGAATAGGTCAGGAGCTCCGCCTCGCCACGCCCGCCGGCGACGCCAAGCTCCCCATCGTCGCCGTGTCGTATGACTACTCGACCGAAGGAGGCGCGGTACTCGTGAGCTTGGCGACGCTGCGCGCTCTCTACGGTTCGGGAGAGATCACCAACGTCGCGCTCTATCTCGAGCCCGGACTCGACCCGGAAGCGATGGTCGATCGACTGAGGGCAGAGACCAAGGGCGCCGCGCTCGAGATCCGCAGCAATCGGCGGCTGCGCGAGGAGGTGTTCGCCATCTTCGATCAGACCTTCGCCATCACCCGCATCCTCCAAGGGATGGCGCTTCTCATCGCGGCCGCCGGCATCGCGATCACGCTCCTGATCCTGGCGCGCGAGCGGGTCTCGGAGCTCGCGCTCTATCGATCGCTCGGCGCGGTGCGCGCGCAGATCTTCCGCCTCTTCCTCGGCGAGGGACTGGG
>JAXLXQ010000066.1:0-18314 GCA_046327845.1 Candidatus Eiseniibacteriota bacterium
TCTCGAGCTTTCGCCGCGCCCCCTCGCGAAGATTGCCGGTCAGAAGGCCGATCGCCCAGCTGCCGTCATTCATGGCGTCGAGCAGTTCGATCACGCCCGCGTAGGTGGAGGCGCCGCCGATCAGGCGAAGCTCCTCCGCCAACCGCGCGCAGTAAAGCTCGACGAAGCGCGCGGTCTCGGTGCCACTCGACTCCGCCAGTCCGTTTCTCCTCTGGAGTTCACGCAGGATCTCGAGGTCGGTGCGGCCGGCGAAGCTGAACCCGTGGTCATCGATCTCGCGCCCGGTCATCGCCTCGAGCGCATGCAGAAAGGCACGCCGACCCGAACCTTGTCCGTGGATCAGCGTGCCATCGATGTCGAAGAGCGCGGCGCGGGTCGGCTGCATCATCGGCCGCGGCGCGCGTCGATCATTGTTCGTCGGCGAGATCGGAGTGGTAGGTCTCGCCCCCCGCGTCGACCGGGGCGGTCGCCATCTCCGGCGTCGAGGTCTGCGGAGTTCCTTCGATCTGGGCCAGCTCCGGATGCGGCAGCTTCGCGATGTCGAGCATCGCGTAGTAGTCCTCGAGATCGTCGATCGAACGAATGAGCGAGGTCTCGTAGCGATGGAGGTCGTTCACCTCGTCGCTGTGCGCCTTCAGAATCTCCCAGGCATCGCCGTCATTCTTGAGTCGAGCGAAGTCCTTGGCGAGCGAGGCGTCGAAGAAGACCGGCTGGCCGATCGCCCCCTGGCAGACCGGCGCGAGGATCTTCTTCTTTCCGGCGGCGAAGGCCTCGGCCAGGGTGGTCAAGAGCTCCGCGGTCAGGAGCGGCTGCTCCCCGGAGCCCAAGGCGAAGCTCCGACCGTTGCCGGCGATTGCCGCCACCCCTTCACGGAGGAGGAGGCCCGAGTTCCCCTCGGGATCACTCGCCTCGACCAGGCGCACCTTGCTGCCGCGCGCACTGCTCAGGATCGTTCCGAGCGAGGCACGAACCTCGTCCGAGCGCGAGGCCAGGACCACCACCACCTCGGCCGCGCCGGCGTCGAGATAGGCGTCGAGGGTGCGGTTCAACACGGTCGACTCGCCGAAGGGCAGGGTCCACTTCGCGGTCTTGAGGTGACGGTTCTCTCGGCCCGCCAAGAGGACGGCGGAGAGGTTCTTCATCATGGACTAGCTCCTTCGTGGGTGAGCGGGTCGCGCCTGGACCACCGCGGCGATGACGGTCGAAGCGGGTACTCTACCCAGCGGGCGGGGTCTGGACAAGGGCGAGCTTCTCTTCGCGCCGGTAGACGCGGAGCGCGATGTCCGACGGCAGGAGCCAGCGCAGGAAGGGGTAGGCGGCCGACAACCCGAGGTAGGCGGCCGCCGCGCCGGCCCAGGAGTGCGTGCGGTCCATGCGCAGGCGCGCCCAGAGCCCGCGCAGCTCGATCGACGGGAGCGTCCCGCCCGCCGCCAGGCCGAACCCGGCCCCCTCCGCCATGCGATCGAGGTTTGACGCGGTGAAGTAGAAGAGGTGCGGGCTGGGGTAGCCCCGCTGCCAGAGGCGATCGAAGACGGAAGAGACCCCGAGGCGGGCGAGGAGCGCGCCGATCCGATAGACCGCGCCGCTCGAGGTCGGCAGGTTGATCACGAGCAGGCCGTTCGCGCTCAAGTGCCGCGCGCAGGCGGCGAGCGCCGCAGGCGGATCGGGCAGGTGCTCGAAGACGTCGTTCATCACGAGGACGTCCCAGGCCTCGTTCTCTCGGAGGCAGTCGGGGAAGAGCCCCTCTCGCACCTCCGCGCCGCGCGCGCGGGCCCGAGCCGCCACCGGCGCGTCTGGCTCGATTCCCTCCGCGCGAAAGCCGCGCGCCTTCGCCGCCTCGAGAAACCAACCGTGGCCACAGCCCACCTCGAGGAGCCTCGTCCCGCGCGGCTCGACCAACCGTGAGAGGCGATCGAGCAGGCGGGTGAAGTTCGCCCGGCGAAGCGGCTCGAGCCCGGACTCGCGATCCTCCTCGGCGAGGTGGCGAGCGCCGCTCTCCCGCGGGTCGTCCAGGCGCGAACGAAGCAGTGCGCAGCGCGGACAGCGCGCCACCCAGGCAACGGCGTCGCGCTTGAGCTCGGTTCGGCAGAAGACGCAGCGCTCTCGCTCTGGCTCGAGATCGGTCACGGTCTAGAGGAAGGTCCGGTACGGCGTGTAGCCGGGGTCGAAGCGCTTGAAGACGTCGTCCATCTCGGTGATGGCCGCATGGAGGAGCGCGATCTTCTCTTCGTGCGGCAAGAAGGCGCTCTTGAAGCCGTTGATCAGCACCTTTCGCAGCGCCGGCACGTCGAGCGCGAAGAGGCGGCAGGCGAGGTCGAGCTCCTGGGTCAACGTGGTGTTCGAGATCAGACGGTTGTCGGTGTTGAGCGTGACGCGCAGCCCGCGTTTGAAGTACTCGCCGAAGGGATGGTCTTCCATCCGGTCGATCGTTCCGGTCTGAAGATTCGAGGTGAGGCACATCTCGAGCGGGATGCGGTGGTCGTTCACGTAGTTCAGCAGGTCTTGGTCCTCGCGGAGTCGCGTGCCGTGACCGATGCGGTGCGCGCCGCAGTGGTGCAGCGCCTGCGCGATCGAAGGGGGGCCGAAGCCTTCGCCCGCGTGCACCGTGACGTTGATGTTGTGCTTCAGAATGAGGGCGAAGGCCTCGCGATGTTCCTTCGCTGGGTAGTCCTTTTCCGCGCCGGCCAGATCGAAGGCGACGACGCCGCGCCCCTTGTAGGCGACCGCCAGCTCGGCCAGGCGCACCGAGGCCGCGGGATCCATGTGGCGGATGCCGCAGAGAATCACGCCGGCCCGCACCTGGCACTGCTCCTCCGCGCGGCGCAAGCCGCGAAGCACCGCGTCGACGATCGGCTCGAGCTCGAGGCCGCGCTTCTGGTGGAGGATCGGGCTGTAGCGCACCTCGAGGTAGCGCACGTTCTCCTTGGCCGCGTCCTCGGCCAGCTCGAAGGCGACCCGCTCGAGCGCCGCCGCGGTGTCGAGCACCGAGAGGGTGGTGTCGAAGAAGCGGAGATACCGCTCCAGGTCGCTGTTGTCCGGCGTCAAGTGCGCCGCCAAGGTGGCCTCGTCCTCACTCGGCAGGTGGATGCCCTGGGCCCGCGCCAGCTCGATCATGGTCGAAAGGCGGAGCGAGCCATCGAGGTGAAGGTGAAGGTCGGTCTTGGGGAGCTGGGCGATCATCTCGCGGGGGAGAGACATCCGTTCCTCGTTTCTTTGCCGGGGGTGAAGCGGCTCATCGCGCCGTCTGCGTGATGCGTTCCCGAAGCCGCTGGCGGACCCGGGCGGTGCGCTCGGGGAGATCGCTCGACGCGGTCTCGGGTGCCGGATGGATGCGTCGTCCGCCGACCCAGGTTTCAGCCACCCAGGACGGGCTGCCGGCGAAGACCAGAAGCGCCGCCGGGGACTCGATCAATCGCTCAGAGTCCGCCTGAGATGAATCCGCCTTCCGGCCCTTCCGAGAGCGGCTTAGCTCCTCCTCGCGGAAGGCGGCCGCGCCGACCGGATCGATGGGGTCGAGCACCAGGAAGTCGGCCGCCTCTCCCTTGCCGAGGGCGGTGGTCGTCGGGCCCAGCCCGATGGCGCGGGCCGCCCCTTCGGTCGCCTCGAAGAGGATGGCGCGCGGGTCGACCGCGGCGGGGCCGGAGCGGAGCGCCGCCACGTGGGCGGCCTGGCGCATCTCCTGCCAGGGGTCGAGCCGGTTGTTGCAGGCGGCACCATCGGCGCCCAGGCCGATCCGCACGCCGCGGGCGCGAAGCGCGGCCAGATCGGCCAGGCCGGAGCCGAGCTTCAAGTTGCTCGAGGGACAGTGACACACCGCGAGGTCGTGGCCGGCGAGCGCCGCGCGATCCTCCTCGCTCAGCCAGACCGCGTGGGCGAGGCAGGTGCGTCCGGCGGTCCCCTCGAGCGAGGCGAGGTAGCCGACCGGCGAGCGACCGGTCAGTCGAGTCACCTCCGCGCACTCCTCCTCGGTCTCGGCGGCGTGGGTGTGAATGGGGAAGCGCGCGAGGTCGGCGCGCGTGGTGAGCTCGCGCCAGGTGTCTCGCTCACGCTCGGCACGAAGCGAGGACAGAGCGCGGCGCTCAGGCGCCCGTCCCCCGCGCCATCGAAGCGCGCGGCGAAGCGCTCGAAGCTCGCGAGCGCTTCCTCCGCCGAGGTGAGGAGCGGACGCGCGGCGTCGGGGCCCTGGTCCATCAGCGCGGGACCGAGGGTGGCGCGAAGTCCGCTCCGTTCGACCACCGCGGCGAGCGCGTCTGCGTGGTGGGTCGTTCCCATGTCCAAGATCGCGGTCGTGCCGTTCCGCGCCAGCTCGGCGGTGGCGAGTTCGGCCGCCAGCCCGATCGACTCGGCGTCGAGGGCCGCTTCCGCCGGCCAGATCACCTCAGAGCCAGCGGTAGAGCGGTCGCGCCTCGGCCCAGCCGCGGAAGAGGGTCTGACAGAGATGGAGGTGCGCCTGCACGAAGCCGGGGAGGATCCAGCGCCCGCCGAGATCGATCCGCGTCACGCTCTCCGCGGGCCATTCGGGCGCGGGATCATGGCGCGTGTTGGCCGCGATGCGATCTCCTTCCATGTAAAGATCGCCCGCGTGGAGCGTGCCATCGCGCGGCGAGAGCAAGCGCGCATCGTGGAGCAGGATGCGTGCGGCTTTTCGTCTTGACTCCAAGGGACCCCCTTCGATCATGCGGCCCGAATCGACCTCACCGGTCGCCTTTTCAGGTGGCTGAAGCTACCGCCCGTTCTCCCCGGGGTCAATTCAGAGGGGCGCGCTCTGGCCGGACGGCCGGCGCAATCTCGAGGCGGCGGCGGTCCCAACAGGAGTGCGAACACGGAAGTCCTCTTGTCAGAAGACGCCCTCGCGCGCCGCGTGTCGGAGATGGGCGAGGAGCTGTCGCGTGATTACATGGGCCGCGTGCCCATTCTGGTCGGCATCTTGAAGGGGTCGACCTCTTTCTCGCCGACCTGGTGCGACGCATGTCGATCGACGTCGAGGTCGACTTCATCGCGATCTCGAGCTACGGCGACGGCATCGTGACCTCGGGCTCGGTCAAGCTGCTCAAGGATCTGGACCGCGACGTCTACGACCGCGACGTGCTGGTGGTCGAGGACATCGTGGACTCGGGCCTTTCGCTCGCCTACATCAAGAAGAGCCTGGCGGCGCGCAATCCGCGCTCGGTCTCGGTGGTGGCGCTCCTCGACAAGCGTTCCAAGCGGACCGAGGGGGTCTACGTCGACTACGTCGGCTTCGAGATCCCGGACAAGTTCGTCGTGGGCTATGGGCTCGACTTCCGCGAGAAGTACCGCGGGCTGCCCTACGTCGCGGTGCTCTCGCCGGCCGAGGTGGCCGAGGCGGAGGCGCGTGCACGCGCGGCCGATCGCCCCGCGAGCGGCCCGACCGGCTCCACGGGCGCGGGAGCCTGACATGTTCTTGGGCCGCGTGGTAGGCGAGATGGTCTCGACCTTGAAGCACCCCGCGCTACAGGGGACGAAGCTCCTCTGGGTCGAGAAGGTCGATCCCTCCGGCCGCCCGCTCGGCGCGCGCACCCTCGCGGTCGACACGGTCGACGCAGGCGAGGGGGATCCGGTGCTGGTGCTGGACGAGGGGAACGGCGCGGCCCAGGTCCTGAAACGCGGGCGCGGTCCGATCCGCACCGTGATCGTCGGCGTGATCGACGAGGTCACCCACCCGTGAAGCCGGTGTTGATCGGCATCGCCGGCGGCTCCGCTTCGGGCAAGACGCTGATCGCCGCCAAGGTGTACGAGGCCTTCGGCCCCGACGGCGTGGCCATCCTGAAGCAAGACGCGTACTACCGCGACTTGAAGGACCTCTCGCCGGCCGAGCGCGCGCGACACAACTTCGATCATCCTGACGCCTTCGATACGCCGCTCCTGCTCGAGCACCTGCGTCGTCTGCTCGCGGGGGAAAGCGTGGAGGAGCCGATCTACGACTTCACGCGCCACGAGCGGGCCGCGCGAACGCGCCGCGTGCAGGCCGTCTCGGTCGTGATCCTGGAAGGGATCCTGGTGCTGGCCGAGCCGGAGCTGCGCGACCTGATGGACATCAAGGTGTTCGTCGACACCGATGCGGATGTGCGGCTGCTCCGGCGCCTGCGCCGCGACGTGCAGGAGCGCGGCCGCACCGTCGAGTCGGTCCTCTCGCAGTACGAGACCTTCGTCCGGCCCATGCACCTTCAGTTCGTCGAGCCGAGCAAGCGCTTCGCCGACGTGATCATTCCCGAGGGCGGTCACAACCGCGTCGGGGTCGATCTCCTGACCACCAAGGTGCAGGCGCTCAAGGACGAGAGCGCGGCGAGGCCGGCCTAGCATGCGCGGTGATCTTCCGCGCGGCGGATCGCTCGAGGTGATCTGCGGCCCGATGTTCAGCGGCAAGACCGAGGAGCTGATCCGCCGCCTCCGCCGCGCGCAGATCGCGCGCCAGCGCGTCGTCATCCTGAAGCCGGCGCTCGACGATCGCTACGATGTCGACCATCTCGTCTCGCACAGCCAGATCAAGATCCCTTCGGTGCGGGTGAGCAGCGCGCGCGAGCTTTTGGAGCACGGTCGCGAGGCGGAGGTCATCGGCATCGATGAGGTGCAGTTTCTGGATGACGGCGTGGTCGCGGCCTGCGAGACGCTGGCGAATGAGGGGCGGCGCGTGATCGTGGCCGGCCTCGACATGGATTATCGCGCGCGTCCCTTCGAGCCGATGCCGCAGCTTCTGGCGCGCGCCGAGTACATCACCAAGACCCTGGCCATCTGCGTCACCTGCGGCGCGCCGGCCGGACGAACCCAACGCGTGACCCATCGTGGGGAGAGGATTCTGGTCGGATCGAGCGAGCACTACGAGGCCCGCTGCCGTCGCTGCTTCGATCCGCCGCGCGAAGAGGAAGGAGCCTGATTCGATGGTGAGGAGATTCGTGGTGCTCGCGGTGGCGAGTGCGTTGGCCTCGTTCGGTTGTAGCCCAGAGAAGTCGGGAGAGAAGGCGAAGGAGAAGACAGCGAGCGATGTCTATCGCGTCGGCTTGGTCTTCGACGTCGGCGGGCTGGGCGACAAGTCGTTCAACGACGCCGCCTATCGCGGGCTGCAGAAGGCCAAGGCCGATCTCGGCGTCGAGTTCGAGTATCTCGAACCGGGCGAGGGGAGCGAGCGCGACGCCGCGCTGCGCCAGCTCGCCTCCGGCCGCTCGCAGATCATCTTCGGCGTCGGCTTCCTCTTCACCGACGACATCAAGAAGGTGGCGGCCGAGTACCCGGACAAGAAGTTCGCCTGCATCGACTACACCTGGCAGGAAGGGGAGCCGGTGCTGCCCAACGTCGCGGGGATCAAGTTCCGCGAGGAAGAAGGCTCGGCGCTGGTCGGCGCGCTCTCCGCTCTGATCACCAAGACCGGCACGGTCGGCTTCGTCGGCGGCATGGACATTCCGCTCATCCACAAGTTCGAGGCGGGCTATCGCTCGGGCTTCCTCGCGGAGAAGCCGGACGGCAAGGTGCTGGTGAACTACGCCGGCGTGACCGGCGAGGCCTTCGCCAATCCGGCGAAGGGGAAGGAACTCGCGCTCGCGCAGATCGATCGCGGCGCCGACATCATCTTCCACGCGTCAGGCTCGACTGGCCTCGGCGTCTTCGAGGCCGGGCGCGAGCGGAAGGTGCTCGCGATCGGCGTCGACTCCGATCAGCAGGCGGAAGCGCCGGGCGTGGTCTTGACCAGCATGGTCAAGCAGGTCGACGTCGCGGTGTTCAATACGATCCGGGAAGCGAAGACGGGCACCTTCCAGGGCGGCGTCAAAGTGCTGGGCTTGAAGGAAGGCGGCGTCGACTACGTGTCGGACGCGAACAACGCCCAGTGGATCACGCCCGAGGTGAAGGCCAAGGTGGAGGCGCTCCGCGCCGACATCATCGCGGGGAAATTCGTGGTGCCGAGCAAGTAGGCGGCTGGCCGCGTGAACCCCGCAGTCGAGTTCGTCGGCGTCACCAAGCGCTACCCCGGGCTGATCGCCAACGACAACATCTCCTTCCCCGTGTTCCCCGGCGAGATCCACGCGATCGTTGGCGAGAACGGCGCGGGCAAGTCGACCTTGATGGGCATCCTCTCGGGCTTCGTCAAGCCGGAGGAGGGGCATGTCCAGGTCTTCGGGCGCACGCTCAAGCTGGGCTCGCCGCGCGCGTCGCTCAGCGCCGGCATCGGACTTTGCGCGCAGCACTTTCATCTCGTGCCGACGCTGACTGGGATGGAGAACATCCTTCTGGGCGCGCCGGGGCATCGACTCTTCGCGCCGCTCTCGCACCGCGCGCAGGATCGCGTGCGCGAGTTGATGAAGCAGTACGGGCTCAAGACCTCGCTCGAGGTGCCGGTGATGGACCTCTCGATCGGCGAGTGCGAGCGGATCGAGATCCTGAAGCTCCTCTATCGCGAGGCGCGCGTTCTGATCCTGGATGAGCCGACCGCGGTGCTGGCCCCGAGCGAGGTGGAGAGCCTCTTCGGCGTGCTCCGCCAGCTGCGGAAGGACGGCAAGGCGATCCTCTTCATCACGCACAAGCTGCCCGAGGTGATGGCGGTGGCCGATCGGGTCACCGTGCTGCGCGGCGGCCGAGTGGAAGGGACGATCAAGGGGGACGCGCTCGATCCGTCGATGCTGGTCTCGATGATCATCGGCGGCGAGGCGCCGCCCGAGACGCCGTGGTTGCCGCGCGTGCCGGGCGAGCCGGTGCTGGAAGTCGAGAAGCTCTCGGCCGGCGAGGCGGGTGGCTCGCTCCAACGCATGTCGTTCCGCGTGCGCGAAGGAGATCGTCGGCGTGGGCGGTGTCGAGGGGAACGGTCAACGCGAGCTGGTGTCGGCGCTCTTGGGCTACATCGGTCGCGACCACGGCGAGATCCGCTTCCTCGGTCGGCCGGTGCATCCCGATCGCACGCCCGCTTTCCGTCGCCGCATCGGCGTGATCCCGGAGGATCGGCGGAAGGAAGGACTGCTCTTGACCCGCAACCTGGTCGACAACGCGGTGCTGGGTCTGCACGATCGGCCGCCCTTCAGGCGGGGACTGGCGCTTCGTCGCTCGGAGATGCGGGCGCACGCGCATCGGATCGTCGATACCTTCAGCGTCTATCCGCCGCGGCTCGATCTGCCGGCGCGCGCGTTTTCGGGCGGCAATCAACAGCGCTTCATCGCGGGGCGCGAGCTGTCGCGTCGTCCGCCGTTTCTCTTGGCGGTGCACCCAACGCGCGGCGTCGACATCCGCGCGACCCAGTTCATCCACGGGCGGCTGCTCGAGGAGCGCGCGCGCGGCACCGCGATCCTGCTCGTGACCGCGGACCTCACCGAGCTTCGCACCCTGTCCGATCGCGTGATCGTGCTCTACCGCGGCAAGGTGGCCTACGACGCGATGCGCGGCTCGATCGATCAAGAGGCGCTGAACCGGAGCCTGCTTGGACTCGAAGCCCCGCCCGCCGAGGTGACGACATGAACGATCGCGCAGTCCAGTCGCTGCGCTGGAAGGTCTTCGCGCTGAGCGCGCTTCAGTCGATCGGTCCGGTGGCGCTCGCGATCGGGCTCGGGCTCGGCATCGCCGGCGCGCTGGTCGCGCTCCTCGGCGCCTCGCCGGCTGAGTTTTTCGAGAAGCTGTTCCAGGGAACGCTCGGCTCGAACTATGGCTTGAGCCAGGTGCTCTTCAAGGCGACGCCGCTCATCTTCTGCGGCCTCGCGGTGGCGCTGGCGTTTCAGGCGCGCCTCTTCAACATCGGCGCCGAGGGGCAGATGGTGATGGGCGGGATCGCGATGGCCTGGGCCGGCGCGAGCGTCACCTCGCTGCCGTTTCCGCTCGGCGTGGTCGCGGCCCTGGCCGCGGGTGCGCTGGCCGGTGCGGTCTGGGGCGCGATCCCCGGTCTCCTGAAGGCGAGGACCGGCGCGCACGAGGTGATCGTCACGATCATGCTCAACTTCATCGCCTTCGCCCTCGCGAACTTTCTCCTCGCGCGCTACCTCGCGCTGCCCGAGACGGTGCGGACCGCCGAGGTGGCGAGCGGCGCGGTGCTGCCGCGCTTTTCCGATTGGAGCGAGGCGCTCCGGGGGAGCCCGCTAAACTTTGCCTTCGTGCTCGCGGTGGTGGCGGCACTCGCGCTCGAGCTGTGGTCGGCGCGCACGCCGATCGGGTTCTCGCTGCGCGTGCTGGGCGAGGGGCCGAAGCAGGCGCGCTACGCCGGGCTGCCGCTCGCGCGACTCACCGTCTTTGCCATGACCGTGAGCGGCGCCCTGGCCGCGCTCGCCAGCTCGAACTTCATCCTCGGCTACAAGCACTACTACGAGGAGGGCTTCTCCGCCGGCGCCGGCTTCCAGGGGATCGCGGTCGCGCTCCTCGCGCGCAATCGTCCGCTTTGGATCGTGCCTTCGGCGATCTTCTTCGGGCTCCTCTCCTACGGCGGTCTGGTGGTGAACTCGATCGTGCCGCGCGAGCTGATCGATCTGGTCGAGGCGGTGATTCTCCTCCTCTTCATCGTCTTCGATCGCGCGATGCGCTCGCTGCCGGATCGACTGCTGGTGATGAAGGCGCGGCCGACCGCGGAGGGGGCGTGATGGAAACCGCGCTCGCCTTCGTCGCGCAGGTCATCCGCATCAGCATTCCCTACGGCTTGGGCGCGGTGGGCGGCGCCTTCTCCGAGCGCGGCGGCGTGGTCAACATCGCGCTCGAGGGGATCTTCTTGGTCGGCGCGTTCGGCGCGGTCTGGGGCACGATCGGAACCGGCAGCCCTTGGCTCGGATTGCTCACCGGCGTCTGCGCGGGGCTACTGCTTGCCGCGATCCACGCGCTCGTCACCGTGCGCGGCAAGGCGGACCAGATCCTCTCGGGCCTCGCGCTCAACCTGCTCGCGGTGGGCGCGACCCGCTCGCTCTTGAAGCTGCTCTACGGCAGTGCCAGCAACTCGCCGCGGATCGAGGGGATCACCGGGCTTGGGCTTCACCTGCCTCCCGGCTTCGAAGCGGTGGCGGAAATCGTGAGTTCGCCGTTCTTCATCCTGGCGGTGATCGCGATCGTGGCGGGAGAGGCGCTTCTCTTCGGCACCGGCTTCGGCCTCGCGCTCCGCGCGGCGGGGGACGGACCGCGTGCGCTCGACGGGGCGGGCCTCTCGGTCGGCAACCTGCGCGTGACCGGAGTGCTTCTCTCCGGCGTCTTCGGCGGGCTGGCCGGCTCGTGGCTCGCGATGGAGCAGCACAACTTCACCGACGGCATGTCGAGCGGACGCGGCTACATCGCGCTCGCCGCGATGATCGTGGGCAAATGGCGACCCTTGGGCGGCGCGCTCGCTTGCCTCCTCTTCGGTGCGGCCGAGACGCTCCAGATCCGCATTCACTCAGACAAGCTGCCAAGCCAGTTCCTCCAGATGACGCCGTACCTCGTGACGCTGGTGGTGCTGGCCGGTTGGATCGGCCGCGCCACCCCGCCGCGCGCGTTGGGCGAGGCCTACGACCGCGAGTCGGCGGAGTGAGCGCGGAGGTTCACGACCGTTCGGACGGATCGTGGCCCGATGCTGCGCTCGTGATGTCGCTCCGCGCCCAACTCGGCGCGCGCGGCAGCAAGACCGCACTGGTGCTGGGCAGCGGACTCGGCGGCATCGCCGACGCGCTCGAGGAGACATTGTCGTGGGGCAGCGACGAGCTGCCGGGCTATCCGCGAAGCCACGTGGCCGGGCACGCCGGCCGCCTCCTGCTCGGTCGCTTCGGTGGGCGCGATCTTTGGGTGATCAAGGGGCGGGTGCACCTCTATGAAGGACACACGCCGGAGTTCGTGACGCGCTACGTGCGTCTGCTTCACGCCCTCGGGGTCGAGGTGCTGATCCTGACCAACGCGGCCGGGTCGCTCACCAGCGAGATCACGCCGGGCTCGATCTGCCGCGTGGACGACGTGCTCAATCTCTTTCTGAGGCCGCTGGCGGTGGCGCGCGATCCGATCGGCGGGTGGCGCGCCCGCGAGCCGCTGGTCGATCGCGCGTTCGCTGAGCTAGTCAGCGAGGTCGCGCGTGAGGAGCGAGTGCGGCTCACCGCCGGCGTCCTCGTCGGCTCGCACGGGCCGAACTACGAAACCGCGGCCGAGGTGCGGGCGGCGCGCCGCTTCGGCGGACACGTCGCGTCGATGTCGACCGTGCCGGAGGCGCTGGAGGCGCGAGGAGCTGGGGCTACGGCAGATCATCTTCTCGCTCGTGACCAACCTCGCGACCGGACTCTCGCCGACGCGGCTCACCCACGAGGAGGTGGTCGCGCGCGCGGATGAGGCGGGGAAGGAACTCAGGCGCCTGCTCGAGGCGCTGGTCAAGCGGTTGCCCTGAGCTGAACGGCCTTCGCGGGTGACCGTGGAGTCGCGCGGTCATGCTTGCCTCCCGCGCGGGTGCGTGCGGCGTCGAGGGCGTCGCGGACCGAGGCGCCGCCGAGAGCCCGACTCGTTCCGGGACGAACTCAAGGTGACTCAATCGCACCCGGACTCGTTCCGGGACGAACCCAGTGTTCCCCGTTCCCATTCCCGTTAACGCTGCCGCGGTCGCGGCCGGACCGCTCCCGACAAGGGGCCCTAGCGGTACGTCCGCTTGATCCGTCCCCAGGTTCGCCGTTCGCCGACGCCCGCGCCGCTCGCGTTGTTGTGCTGACGACAAGGGTTCGGATCGCAGCCCGAGCCCACTCCTTGGAAGGCTCCGCGCGCCTGATTGCATTGGTCCTGCGTGATCACCCGGCAGAGCGCGCCGAAGCGGAAACAGCAGGCGCCGGTCGTGGGCTGCGGGCAGGGATTCGGTTGGCATACGGTGCCCGAGCCGAGGTAGGTGCCGCCGCCGATCGGGCAGGTGAGCGAGCTCTGCACCTCACAGTGCCCATCGGCGTAGCAGCAGGCGCCGGTGGGACAGGAGCAGGGGTTGGGTGCGCAGTAGTTCACCCCGCCGTAGAAGAATCCTCCGGCCGCGTCGCACTCACCCTGGGTCAGGAGCAGGCAACGGCAGTCGTTCAGGCAGCACGCGAACACCGGCTCTCCGCTCGGTATCGGTGCCTGTCCACGGCTCTGGACCTCGCACCAGGCGCGCGAGACGTTCAGCATCAGCCCGAAGAGGATCACGAGGAGGATCGTCGGCCACCCTTTCGAGCGAGCCGCGAAGGAGCGGAGGGATGTTGCGCAATTCATGGATAACCTCACGGTGATTGGCCTGGGACGGACGCAGGGGGGGAAGTGCGCGCGACCAGTATACCTGGCCCGCCGTGCATGGCAACCGCGGACCGGGGAGCCGCGCATCTAGCGCACTCGAAGCAATCGGCCGCTCGCGACCCCATCCGCGCTCTCGAGGGAGAGGAAGTAGAGTCCGTTGGGCAGCGGGTTCCCGGCGGCATCTCGCCCGTCCCAGCGCACGATCGCGGTGCCTGAGGCCTCGGATGAAATCGCCAATCGATGCACCTGCCGCCCGCCGGCGTCGATGATGCGGATCGCCGCCGGCGCACCGCAGGCGTGCGGTGACAGACGAACTTCGATCTCGCTCGCTCCGCTGGACGACACCGAGCGCGCCGCGACGATGCGCGAGCGGTCGCGAGCGCCGGCCGGTTCGGAGTCGATTGCCCCCGATGTGTCCGACCCGAGCAGCCAATCGAGCGCCCGCCCGAGGAACGCGGTCGAGGTGTTGGGTTCGACCCCCGACTGCGGAAAGGCCGACTGCAGGATCGTCGAGAAGACCACCCGTGCGTGGTTCGGTAGCTCAGTCCGCACCGCGTTGGCGTGCCCGACCTCGTTGTGAAAGATCGCGCTCGCCCCGGCCGCCGGGATCAGCGTGTCGACGCGATTCGCCCCGTTCGAGGAGAAGGAGAGCGGCATCGACATCCCATTCGTGATCGGATCGCCGCTCACCCCGTTCGCCTGGTTCGCCTTCGTGTTGTTGTTCCAGCTGGCCACGCCCAGGTCGTCTTGCACGAAGAGGTCGCCGCTGTTCTTGTTCGTGAGGAAGTCCATCGAGGAGAGGAGGAGCTTGTCGCCCTCCGCGAGGTAGGCGTGGAGCAGGTCGGACTCGGCCTGGCCCATCGCCGCGGTCAAGAGCCCGGTCTCCGCGATCACGCAGTCATAGCCGGAGAGCTCGGCCGGGTCGTACGGCGCGGTCGTGCGCGCGTCGTACAGGTCACCACGCGCGTCGAACGCGGCGAGGAAGGGCGCCTCGAGGTTGCTCGAGTCGAGGTCGAGCAGGAGCAGCGCGGGCGACCGATTGAACACGCGCGGCTCGACGCTCGTCGTTTGGTTGGATGCGATCGACGTGGCGGTGAAGCTGCCGTCGACCGCTAGACGCTGGTCATCGGTGTGAACCCAGAGGGTGACGGCCCGCGCCTCGCGCCCCGCGAGGGGGAGATCGAAGGCGGTGTAGTGCACCGGGTCCCCTGCGATCTGAAAGTCGGCCGGCCAGGGAAACCCGCCGATCGTGAGGTGAAGCGTGTCGGGCTCGTTTCTAAGATTGGTGAGCAGTGCGGTGAAGCTTGCGGTCCCATTGCCGTTCGGCACCGACGCCACCCGCCGCGGCAGCGCGAGCGACGCGCTCACGAAGTCGGTCGCTTGCAGCACCTCCTTGGTCCCGCCGATCTCCTCGTAGACCGCGGCCGCGCGCAGCCGCGCGGGATCGGCAGGCGCGCCCGGCGCCGTCGTCCAATCCCAACTCTCGCTGACGGTGGCCTCCGCGCCCTGCCCGACCAACGCGATTGGAGTCGAGCGCACCATGCGCACGAGGCGATTCCAGTGATCGTCGCCCTCGCCGCCGCAGCACCACGGCACGCCGTCTTCGTAAATAAAGAGGGTGGCCTGATGCGCGACGAAGCTCGCGGGATCGACCAGGCGAACATGCGCCGTCACGGTGGCGATGTTCCCCGTGATCGCCAGTCCGCCCGTGATCTCGATCGGACTTACGCCACCGGTTGCTGCCACCCGCGCCGCGAGGTCCGCGCGATAAATCGAAAGTCGCTCGGCGCAGGCGGTCGCGCCGAGCTCGGTCACCACGCCGTCAAAGACCACGTGCGGGATTCCGCTCACGCCGTAGCGATCGGCGCGTGCTTGAGACTCTGCGGTGGTGAATGGGTCCTGCGGCGAGAGGTGCGTCTCGATGCGGAAGCAGGAGGGCCAGGCCTCGTGCTCCAGCCGGTCGAGCGCGCAGCGCGCGAAGGGGCAGTAGGAGCACCAGGTGGCGCCGAACTGCTCGATCCAGACCATGCGCGGCACCGAGGCGTCGGCTCGGGTCGACCAGGCAGCAAGCGCGAGGCTCGCGATCACCCCGATCCACGCGAAGGCGCCGAGACTTGCCGGAAGCGCGAGCTTTGATCTGCCGGGCCGACCTCGCATCGATCGCTCCTTCAAATGTCGCCTCGAAGTTCGAGAGGACGCCGAAGGCCATTCCCCGCCGGCGCGAAGAATGGCCTTCGAACTCGCGACTCGAATCCGATCAATCGGACTCGGGTCGAATCAGACTCGGACTACCGCACGCGGATCAGCTTCTGGCTGGCCTCACCGTCGGCGGTCTTGAGCACCGCGAAGTAGAGGCCGGCCGGCGCCGAGTCACCCTTGGCGTTCCGTCCGTCCCACGACGCTTCCTGCGCACCCACCTCGCGCGCGCCCGAGACCAGGTTACGCACCAGGCGTCCGCTCGCGTCCACGATCGTGAGCGAGACCGGCGCCTTCGCCGCGCTCGGCGAGAGCACGAAGCGAAGGCTGGTCCCGCTGGTGAGCGGGTTGGGCGACGCGCCCTCGAAGCGACTGAGCGCGGTGGCCGGCGCACCACCCGGCACGTCGGTCGTGATGTTGCCGAACAGCCAGGTCATGGTGTTGGCGATCACGGTCTGGGACGTGTTGGGCGCCGTGCCGGTCTGCGGGAACGCCGTCTGCGGAACGGTCGAGAAGACCGCGCGCGCGTGGTTCGGACGCTCGTTCCGGACCGCGTTCGAGTTGCCGTTCTCGTTGCGGAAGATCGTGCTGGCGCTGGCCGCGGGCAGCACGGTGTCCACCCGATTCGCCGCCTGGGTGGGGAAGGTCAGCGGCATCGACATGCCGTTCGTAATCGGATCTCCGTTCACTCCGTTTGCTACCGTTGCCTTGGTGGTGAGCGTCCAGCTGGCCACCCCGAGGTAGTCGTTGATGAACGGATCGGGATTCGTCTTGCCGGTGGTGAAGTCCATCGACGAGAGGAAGAGCCGTCCGCCCTGATCCATGTAGGCGCGCATCAGGTCTTCGTCCGGCGTCGTCAGCGTGCTGTTCAGGAATCCTGTGTGCCACACGACTGCGTCGTACCCGAGCACGCTCGAGAGAGCTGCCGGCGCAGAGGTCGTGAGGTCGTACAGGTATCCGAGCGCGGCGAAGGCGTCGGTGAACGGGACCTCGTAGTTGATGCCGCCGCCGTCAGCGTCCACGAACAGGATCGCGTACGACCCGTTGAACAGCCGCGGCGTCACGCTGCGGAGCTGCGCGTTCGCCTGCGACTGCACGGTGAAGAGTCCGTCGACCGCCTGCTTCACGTTGTCGGTCTGCACGCGCAGCGTCACGGTCTTCTGCTCGAGCGAACCCATCGCGACCGCGTGCGACGTGTAGAAGTTCGGATCCCCCGCGACCTGGAAATCAGCCGGCCAAGGGAAGCCGGAGATCGCGAGATCGAAGGTGTCGGCCGCGTTCGCCAGGTTCCGAATCTGCACGGTCCAGGTGGCGGTGCCGTTGCCGGCGGGCACCGACTTGACGCGCTGCGCCAGCGTCGCCTCGACCGTCACGAAGTCGGTCGATTGAATGACCGCCTTGGTGCCGCCGACCAGCTCGTAGAGCGCGACCGCGTGCAGGTTCGCCGGGTTGGCCGGCACGCCGACCGCGGTGTTCATGTCCCACACCTGCTGCACCGTGACCGTCTGACCGACGGTGGTGAGAGAGACCGGCGTGGAGCGCACCATGCGGGTGGCGTCGTCCCAGTGATCGACGTTGCCGTAGCCGCAGCACCAGGTGATGTCGTCTTCGTAGACGTAGAGCGTCGCCTGATGGGCGGTGAAGCTGCCCGCGTCGACCAAGGTGTAGTTGGCCGTGACCGTGACCAGGTTTCCGTTGATCGACATGCCGCCCGTGATCTCGACCGGGCTCGTGCCGCCGGTTTGCGAGATGCGGGTGTTGATGTCGTCCCGGTAGGTGTTGGCCTGGAGCGGGCAGAGATCGGCGCCGACCTCGGCGATCGAGCCGTCGATCATGACGTGCGGAATGCCGCTCACGCCGTAGCGATTGGCTCGCGTGGTCGATTCGGTGGTGTGGAAGGGATCGGTCGACGACACGTGGGTGTCGACGTGAACGAATCCGGCTCCGAACTCAGTTTCCATCTGATGGAGGGCGCACCGCGACCTCGGGCAGTACGTTCACCACGTGGCGCCGAATTCCTCGGTCCACACCATCTTGGGAACGCTGGCCGAGGCCGGCCCAAACGAGAAGAGGGCCAGCGCCGCCATCGCCAATCCTGTCTTCCAAGAAGCGAAACGCATGGGGACTCCTTGATGAAGAAAGCGGGAGCCTGGTGGTTGCCACCCGACTCCCGCGACTTGGGTTCAGACGATCCGACCGGGCCGGCGCCCGACCAGACACTCTTACCGCACGTGCAGGAGCTTCTGGCTCGACTCTCCCTCGACGGTCTTGAGCCGTGCGAAGTAGACGCCGGAAGCGACTGTCCGCGCCGCCTCGTCACTGCCGTCCCACATGATGTGGTGCGCGCCGGCCGAGAGCATGCCGTTGGTCAGGGTCTTGACCTGACGTCCGGAGGCGTCGACCACCACGAGCGAGACCGGCGAACCGGCCGCGCGCGACGACAGCTGGAAGGTGAGCTCGGTCCGCGGGGTGAACGGGTTGGGCGAAGCCGACAGCATGCGGCTGGCAAGCTTGCCGTCACCCGGCTCGACCGCCGTGGTGTTGAACTGCAGCAGCCAGGTCAGCGCATTCTGGATGAACTTCTGGCTGTTGTTCGGATCCGGGCCGTTGTTGAACGCGGTCTGGATGATGGTCGAGAAGACCGTCCGGACGTGATCGGGACGCTCGTAGCGCACCGCCGCCGGGGCACCCAGCTCGCTGTTGAAGATGACCGACGCGCCGCCCGGCACGAGCGTGTCCACCCGGTTCGCCTGCTGCGACGGGTAGCTGAGCGGGATCGACATGCCGTTGGTGATCGGGTCGCCGTTCACGCCCACCGCGGTGTTCGCCTTGGTGTTGGTGGTCCAGCTGGCCACGCCGAGGTAGTTGTTGAAGAAGTTGTTCGGGTTCGAGATGCCGGTCAGGCAGTCCATCGACGACACGAAGAGCCGTCCACCCTGGCTCAAGTAGGA
>JAXLXQ010000067.1:0-17949 GCA_046327845.1 Candidatus Eiseniibacteriota bacterium
GACGCGGACAGGCCTCGCACGCGACGACGGCGCGCTCCAAGCTGGTCAGCGACCGTAGTCGGTAGATCGCGCTTCGCCGTTCGCCTTCCTTCGACATGACGAGGAAGCTAGCACAAGCCCACGGCGACTAGCGGACGTAGATGTAGTTTCTGAGTGACTGCTCATCCGACTTCCCCGACTCCACCAAGCCGCGAAACTGCTGCGCCTGGGGTGACCACGGTGCGCGACGAAGCGCATCCTGGACCGCGGCAGTCAGCGCCGCGCGATCGCCGCGCAAACCGGCGAGGGTGGCCAAGCCGACGTTCGCGCGAGGGAGATTTGGGTCGATGGCGAGTGCATCGCGGTAGGCCTGCTCCGCCTCGGCATCTCGGCCCACACGGCGCAGCATGTCGCCGAGAGTGGCGGCAAGCTCGGAGCTCTTCGGCTCGTCGGCCACGCCGCGCTGTGCGGCAGCCAGCGCGAGATCGGGACGTCCAGCCAGCGTGGCGCCGAAGGCGATGCCGTGTTCGAGATAGCCGGCTCGGTGCGCGATGCCGACGAGGTCGCGCGCGCACTGCGCAAGCGCGTCGTCCACCGAGCGGCCGCTGCGCGAGCCCTGCTCGATCTCGAGGCTCACCAGCAGGCGGTAGTTCTGGCGATCATCCGGTTCCGCCTCGATCGCGTGCACCGCGGCGCGGATCGCGCCACTCAGGGCCTGATCGGAGGCGTAGCCGGAGGAAAGATAGCGCCACACCTCGCCTCGACTCTTCGGTCCATAGAGCGATGCATTGGCGACCGATCGTTCGAGGCGCGCGCGCGCTTGCTTCGGATCATGATTCGACTGCATCCAGGCTGCCGCGGTCGAGAGCCCGAGGAGCGCAAGTGGGACGCCGAGGCGGCGGAGCTCTCGCGGCGCCGGGCGCTCCGAGGCGGAGACCAAGAGCGCAAAGACGACCAGCATGATCGGCACGACGAACACATCCCAATCGCGAAGCATGCCGAGCTCGGCCTGCGCGAAGCCGAGAAAGAGGAGCGCCCCGGGCAGCAGCCACGCGGCAAAGCGCGCCCGCTCGCTTTTCCACCCCGCAACGATCGGGAGAAGCAGAAAGAGGCCGGGCGCCACCAGCGCGACGAGGTTCACCAGTTCCATCGCGTGCGCCGGCGCGAAGGCGGAGTAGGCGGTGCGCTCCGTCTTGGCCCCAAGTGGCGGGAGGAACATGCTCCCCCGCGACGCCTCCTTCGCGATCTCCGCGAAGGGATAGTGGATCGCCGCCATTACCCCGAAGCCGACGGCCGACGACGCCAGCAGGCCGACGAGCATCGCGCGTCGCTCGCCTCGCCTCCAGGCGAGCCAAAGGAGGTAGAACACCGCGGGTGCGACCAGCGCGAAGACCGCGTGACACAATCCGGCGAGCACGTAGCTCACTCCAACCAACCAGAGTGGCCCTTTCCGCTCGATCCAGTTGAGCGCGCACCAGAGAAAGAGGAGCCCCGCCGCAAGGGCGAAGGCGTAGTACTCCGCGTATCGCGCAAAGAGCTGGAGCCCACCTCCGATCGTGAGGGCAGAGAGGATCGCGAGGCGCTCGCCTCCATCCGCGCTGATCCGCTTCGCGATCGCGACCGCGGCGAGCGATGCGATGACGGCAAGCAACAGCCCGGTCACCTGAAAGGCACGGATGCCGGGGCCACCCAGGAGTTGATGAACGCCGGCGATGATCGCCACCGGCAACGGCTCTCGATGGGTTGTGCCGGAGACCTGCACGCCGCGATCGAGCGCCGAAACGTATGTCTGAGAGTCGCCGAGCAGGAAGTGCTGGCAGGGCAGGAGCAGAAGGAGCGTCCAGGAGAGCAACACCGTTGCGCGGAGCGCGACCTGCGACGATTCGCCGCGCCGATTCCCTGTCGAGCGCGGCCACGCCGCCAGCACCGCCGTCCCTCCGAGTAGGAGCAGCGAGAGCTGAACCACGAGCGGCGCTCCCGCCAGAGGGTCGAGCCCCCAGCCCCACGAACTCGGTGCGAAGGTCATCGCGAAGCGGGCGCCGAGCAGGAGAACGAGGATGAGCGGCGGGATCCACCGCACGATCAGACTCCCGAGTCCACCCACTGCGCGATCGTCTCTTCCACCACGCGACGCGAGATCGGGTGGTAGCTCCTGGCCGCGCGCGCAAAGATCTCCCGACCGAGGTCGCGGGTACGAGGGTGGCGGCCGAGCGCGCGATAGAGCGGCCGCAGATACTTCATCCGTCCCACCGAGGCGGTGAGTTCCGCGGCCCGCGCGAAGACCGGCTGGTAGTCCGAGTTCAGGGCGATCACCAACCACTCGACCAGGATCTCGTGATTCCGGCTTCGACTCAGATCGAAGGTGCGATCGAGCCAGGCCAGCGCATCGGCGTCGAGCGACCGAGGCAACCTCTGCAGATAGAGCTGTCGCTCAACCGCCGAGAGGGCCATCGCCTCTTGATCGGTGGGGCGCTCAGGCCAACGCGCCGCCCACTGCTCGAGTCGGGTCAGGTTGGCGCTGCGAAAGACCGGCGAGTTCGACGGCTTCCCCGCACCGTGGATCCACTCCTCCGCGTGCACCGCTGCCGCCGCGCCCGGCAGCTCCGCCTCCAGGAACGCGAGGAACTGCTCCGTCGTGATCGAGGAAAAGCGGAAGCGGCTCATGTAGGCGCGCACGAACAGGTCGAAGCGCGATCGTCCTACCTGGTGCTCGAGCAGGTGAAGGAAGCGCGCACCCTTCTCGTACGGCACCGTGGAGTACGCCTCGTCGGGATCGATGCCGGCGAGATCGGTGCGAAGCCGGGTCCACTCGGGTCGCGGTAAAAGCCTCGAGAGTGAGTCCTCGAGCGAGTTCTCGCCGAGTGCCCAGCCCAGGGTCGCGGCCTCTTCACCGTGAAGCGCCTCCAGAATGCGTCGCTCCGCCCAGACCGTGAAACCCTCGTTCAACCAGAAGTGATCGGCGGTCGCGTTCGAGATGAGGTTGCCGGTCCATGAGTGCGCCAACTCGTGCGCGACCACGTCGACGAGCGAACGATCCCCGGAGAGCAGCGTCGGCGTGAGGAAGGTCATGCGCGGGTTCTCCATCCCGCCGTAGGGGAACGAGGGTGGGAGCACGATCATGTCGTACCGCTCCCAGTCGTAGGGACCGAAAAGCGCCTCGGCCGCTTGAATCATCGACTCGACCTCGGCGAACTCCCACGCGGCTTGCTCCACCACCGACGGCTCCGCCCAAACGCGCGCGCGCGGCGAGAGGTCTCGGCCCTCCAGTTCACCCACCGCCAAGGCGAGGAGGTACGGGGGGATCGCTTGCGGCATCTCGAAGCGCACGACACGCGCGTTGGAATTCGGAAGATCCTTCACCTCGCCGGGCGCCGCCGACATGACCGCGGACAACGCACGCGGAATGGTGAGCTCCGCCGAGTAGGTCAGTCGTGCGATCGGGCTGTCCTGGAGCGGAGCCACCGTGCGCGCGTGGATCGCCTGGCACTGACTGAAGAGGAAGGGATGGCGCTTCCCCGCGGTCTGTTCCGGCTCCAGCCACTGCAACGCCATCGATTCGGCGGTGGTGCGGTAACGAATCGTGACCTGCGACGCTCCCGGAGGCAGATGGATCCGGAGCCGCTGGCCGAGCACGGGGTCGACCTCGGACAGCGCGAATGGAACGCCCGGCAGGCCGGGCACACTCACCGACTCGATCCGGAGGCCGCGCGTGTCAAGGTCCAGCTGGCCGGCGCCGGCCGCGGTCAACTCGAGGGTGCAATCCCCTTCCAAGATCCGGCGTTCGAAATCCACCAGCAGCGCGAGGTGCGCATGTCTCGTTCGCGGTTGACGGTCATCAAAGTACGAGTGTGGATCGGGCCGTGCCATGCGTCCTCCGGAAGTCGGGATCAAGGACACTGCGTGCGACGCATCGGGAACTCGACGCGGCGCGGCTCACCCTCATGCTGGCCATCGATCCACGCGAGCATCGAACCGTCACGGTTTCGCTGGTAGCAGATCCTCTGGGGAAAGTCGTGCTGCGGGTTGACGAACATGACGAGCGAGTCGCTGAGCTGCGCCGCGCGGAAGACCACCTCCTCCTGCCCCGAGGGCCGCGCGAAGTACAGCAGCTGGTCGTTCTCCTCGACGATGCGGAGGAACTCATGCTCGATCGCCTGGCCCGCGATCACGGTGCGGCTCATTCCGAGCATCAGATTCCCTTTGGGCGCCATCCACTGCTCGTCGTACGAGCCGTTGTCGTAGTGATTCTCCCAGCAACCCGCGATCCAGGCGATGTGGTCCATGAAGCGAGCATCGGAGTCCTCCGCGCGCGCTGGGCCGAGGAGGGCGAGCAGGGTCAGGCCAACCAACGCCGGGCGGACGGGTCGGCAAGCGATCGCACGAACGAGCTTCATCGTCGGTTCCTCCGATTGCGTGACACCGCCGGGATGATGCCTCAACTTCCCGCGAGGGGACAGCGCCGAACTAGCGCCGCCGCGCGAAGCGTCCGGCGATTGCCCGCGCCTCCGCCACGCCCAGCGCGAGCGTCGAGCCGAGGTAGACCGCGCCGAAGAGGCCCAGTACGACGAGCCCAGACAGGAGCACTGGAAGTTCGAGTCGATGGAACGCGAGCTTGCTCAGCGAAGCGACCACCGCCGCCAGTACCGCCGCACCCCAGAGAGGCGCGAGTTCGCGAACGCTAAGGCCGGGCGCTCCGATCCGTCTCGTGAGCGCGCGGCGAAGAAGCAGGAACTCGATCCACCCGACCACGCTCGCCGCGGTCGTGAGGCCCGCCACACCCCAGCGCGCTTCCACGTCGAGGAGGCGCGGAAGATGAAAGGCTGCGATGTAGCCAAGGATCGCGCCGATTCCCACGCGCACCGCGGCGAAGCGGAGGGGCGTCCGCGTGTCGCGAAGCGCGTAGAAGGTCGAGGCGTAGAGCCGCGCCGACGTGGTGGCAAGAAGGCCGATCGAGGCGCAGCCCAGGATCACCCAGACGAAGCGCGAGTCGGCGGCGCTGAACCGACCCGACTGGTACACGACCGACGTCACCACGTCGCCGAGGAGAAGGAAGGCGACCGCCGAGGGGATGACGAAGTAAGCGATGCGTCGCAGTCCCGCGAGCAGCCGCTCGCGCAGCGCGCGTTGCACCTCTTCCGAGTCTCCGGTTGTCCCCGACATCAGGGGGAGCTCCGCGGCCGAAATCGACATACCAAAGAGGCTCACCGGCAGGAGGTAGATCGTCTGTGCGTTGTACAAGGCGGTGACAGCTCCGGTCGAGAGGAAGCTCGCGAGCAGGCTGTCGATGTAGGCGCTGATCTGTACAACCCCCCGTCCGACGAACGCCGGACCGAAATTGCGGAGAACCGTACGCACCTGCTCAGATCCCAAGCGCAGACCAAGGTCGAGGCCCCGCGCCAATCGCAGCACGACTGGAAGTTGCACGAGGAACTGCGCCGCGCTTCCGATCACCGACCCCCAGGCGGTCGCGACCGCGAGGTCGTACTGCCCCATCGTTCGACCGAAGCCGACCAGTACCGCGATCATCACCGCGTTCCAACCGAGCGGCGCGGCATAGGAGAGGAAGAAGCGCCGGTGGCTGTTGAGCACGCCGAGACACCAGGCGGAGAGCACCAGAAGCCCGGTGCCGGGAAAGATCACGCGCACGAGCCGGAGGGCGAGTTCGCGCTTCTCGCCGGTGAAACCGGGCGCGATCGCGCCGACCAGCCACGGCGCGGTGAGGACGCCGATCAGCACCGCGAGCGACACGACCAGTGCGAGCAGGGAGAAGATCGCGCCCGCCACCCGATTCGCCTCGCGTTCATCCCCCTCGGCGAGCAGCCGCGCGTAGACCGGAATGAACGACGCCGAAAGCACGCCCTCGCCAAAGAGGTTCTGCAGGAAGTTCGGGATTCGAAAGGCGGCCTTCCAGGCGTCGCCCGCGTCGGAGAGTCCAAAGTAGTGCGAGAAGATCCGCTCGCGGACGAGACCGGCCAGTCGACTGAGGAGAATGCCGGCCGCAACCAGCGCCGCGTAGCGACCGGAACGCGGCTGGCCATGCGACGGGGCGCCACCGCCGACCTCGCCACTCGAACTTCCGCGGTTCGCCGATGACATGCGGCTCTTCTTAGCAGATTCGGCCGGCGTCGTCAGTGAAAGTCGCGGCTTCCCACTTTTCGCGGCCTCGAGCGAACCTCCGGTTCCCACAGCTCTTCGGCCACCAGGTGGGTGACGCCCTGCTCCACCTGGAGCTTGCCTGTGATGCCGAGGAACGACGCGGTGCGCGCGAGGGTGCGGTGCCGCTCGAAGATGTCAGGCCAAACCACCACGTTGACGAAGCCGGTCTCGTCCTCGAGCGTCATGAAGCAGACGCCGGATGCGGTACCAGGTCGCTGCCGGCTGATGCAGAGCCCGGCGAAGCGGATGCGGCGACCGTGCGGCATCGCGGCGACCGATCGCGCGTCAGGAAACCCTTGCGTCGCGAGTTCCAGACGCAAGGGAGCGAGCGGGTGCGCCGCCACGCTGTGCGACGTGCGATCGTAGTCCCAGCCGATCGTCTCGAATTGGCTTAAGGGGGCGAAGTCGGCGCGCGAAGGTGGTGCATCGAAGCCGAAGGCGGGATCACGATCTCGATCCACCGCCCGCGCCGCCCAGAGCGCGCTCCGTCGTCCGCGTCCGAAGGCGGCGAGCGCGCCGGCCGCGGCGAGGCGTGACATCGCGTCCGGATCCAACTCCGCGCGTCGCGCCAAGTCGTCGATGGAAGCGAAGGGCGCGAGCTGCCGCGCCGCCTCGATGCGCCTGCCCTCCGCCTCGCGCATGCCCTTGATGAAGCGAAGCCCCATGCGCACGGCGAAGCGCGCGGCCAGTCCGTTCGGCATCAGGCCGCGTGGCCTCGCTCCGCGCGTTCCGGTCGTGTCGAGCGGCTCGAGCAGGCAGTCCCAATCGCTTCGCGTCACGTCGATCGGCCGCATCTCCGCGCCGTGGCGGATCGCGTCGTGCACGATGGTCGAGACCGAATAGAAGCCCATCGGCTGCGCGTTCAGGAGTGAGCAGGTGAAGGCCTCGAGGTAGTGGCAGCGGAGCCAGGCGGTGGCGTAGGCGATGAGCGCGAAGCTGGCGGCGTGCGACTCGGGGAAGCCGTACTCGCCGAAGCCGCGAATCTGCTCGAAGACGCGGATCGCGAACTCTTCCGCGATCCCCTTCGCCTTCATGCGCGAGATCAGGCGATCGCGATGCCTCTCGATCTTGCCCGAGGATCGCCATGCGGCCATGTCGCGGCGCAGCTGATCGGCTTCGCCCGGCGTGTAGTCGGCCGCGGTGACCGCCAGGCTCATCACCTGCTCCTGAAAGAGCGGCACGCCGAGTGTCTTCTCCAACACCGGAATGAGCGACGGATGCGGATAGAGCACCTCCTCCTCGCCGTTTCGGCGGCGGAGATAGGGATGCACCATGCCGCCGGAGATCGGCCCCGGTCGCACGATGCTCACCTCGATCACCAGGTCGTAGTAGCTGCGCGGACGGAGGCGCGGCAGCATCGCCATCTGCGCGCGGCTCTCGATCTGAAAGACGCCGACGGTGTCGGCGCGGCAGACCATGTCGAAGGTCTGCGGATCCTCCGGCGGAATCGTCGCCATGCTCGGCTTGTCGCCCCAGTGCTTCTCGAGGAGTTCGAAGCAAAGATGAAGCTGGTGCAGCGCGCCCAATCCCAAGAGGTCGACTTTGAAGAGGCCTAAGTTCTCGAGGTCATCCTTGTCCCACTGGATCACGGTGCGATCGGCCATGGTGGCGTTCTCGATCGGCACCAAGTCGGAGACCGGCTCGTGCCCGAGGAGGAATCCGCCTGGATGGATCGAGAGGTGGCGCGGGAAGTCTTGCACTTCGATCGAGAGACGCAGCAGGTGCTGGTGAATCGGATTGTCCGGATCGAAACCGGCATTGCGCAGGATCTCCGGCGTCACTGCCTCGTAGAGCGGCAGAACCTTGGCGAGCCGATCGAGCTCCGTCTCCGGGAAGCCGAGCACCTTCCCCACCTCGCGCACTGCCGAGCGCGTCCGGTAGCGGATGAAGTTCGCCACCATCGCCGCGTGGCTCCGGCCGTACTTCGAGTAGACCCACTGGATCACCTCTTCACGCCGGTTGTGCTCGATGTCGAGATCGATGTCGGGCGGCTCCGCGCGCTCGCGCGAGAGGAAGCGCTCGAAGAGAAGCCCCATGCGCACCGGATCGACCGCGGTGATGCCGAGGCAAAAGCAGACCGCGCTGTTCGCGGCCGAGCCGCGCCCCTGGCAGAGAATGTTCGCGCGGCGACAGAAGCGCACGATCTCCCACATCGTGAGGAAGTAGCCGTCGTACTCCAGCTCCGCGATGAGCGCGAGCTCCTTCTCGAGCTGGTGCGTGACGTTCCGCGGCACGCCGCGGGGATAGCGCTCGCGCGCCCCTTGCATCGTCAGCTCGTGCAGCCACTCGCTCGTCGTTCGACCTTCCGGCAGCCGCTCGCTCGGATAGCGGTAGCGAATCTCGTCGAGTGAGAAGGTGCAGCGCTCGGCTACCGCGATCGTGCGCGCGAGCGATTCGCGATCGTCGGCGAAGAGCGCGTGCATCGCGGAGGCCGACTTGAGCCCATGCTCCGCGTTCGGTCGGATCAATCGCTCCGCCGTCGCGAGGGTCACGCCGTGACGCAGGCAGGTCAGCACGTCCTGCAGCGCGCGGCGTGAGGTGGTGTGGTAGAGCACCTCGATTCCCGCGACCAGCGGCAAGCCGTAGCGCGCGGCGCGTTCGCGCAGGCGTCGCTCCTGATGCACCTCTTCCGGTCGTTGATGCCGCGTGACCAGCGCATAGACCCGATCGCCGAAGGCATCACGCAGCCGCCGTGCGATGAAGAGCGGATCGGCCTCTTGCACGAGCAGGCTCCGCGCACCGCCCCAAAGCGCAATGCTGCCGCCTGCGTGCTGGCACACCTCTTCCCAGGTGACGCGGCTCTCCCCCTTGGGCGAGCGCAGCCGCCCGGCGGTCAGGAGTCGGCAGAGGTTCGCGTAGCCCGCGCGATCGGCCGCCAGGAGCACGACGCACGAATCATCTTCGAGCGTCACCTCCGCGCCCAGGATCAGGTGGACGCCCAGTTCCTTCGCCTTCATGTGCGCACGGATGAGGCCGTAGACCCCGTCGCGGTCGGTCACGGCGATCGAAGGGAGTCCGATGCGGGCGCATTCCTCCACTAGCTCCTCGGGATGCGAAGCGCCCTCGAGGAAGGAGTAGTTCGACTTGCACCAGAGAGGCGTGTACGAACTCATGCGGAGATATTACCATACGTTTGTTCGTTATCATTCAGGGACGCGACGTTGCGCGACGCAGTTCGTCCCCTGCGCGCCGAGCAGGAGCACGAACGGAAGCACCGGAAGTCGAAAGCGGCTGTTCGAGAGGAAGCTCGCTGACGAAAGGGTCAAGGCGACGGCGCAGGCGATCCAGACAAGCGCAAGCCGCGACCGTGCTCGGCGGCACCGAACCAACCCACGAAGGGCGTAAACGTAGACGACAAGTGTGGCCGCGATGCTCCACGTGAGAAGCACCCAGCAGAGGGCGCTTCTGCCTTCGATCTGTTGGCGCGTCGCTTCCCGCGTCATGAGGAGTCCGTCATCCCCGACCGCGATGCGGAACGTGATGCCTTCGTCGCCGCTTCCTCGCGTCCCGGTCGCTCCCAGCAGTGCTCGCCGGAGCGCCCACTCTCCCGGTCCGAGGAGAGTGCGCGCGCTTCCCGCCAACAAGGTGCGCGTCGCGGCCGCGGGGCGATGGGCGACGCCCTCGAGGATGTCGGCAACACCAGCACGGAAGCCCCTCGTGTCGTACGCGCTCGTCTTCATCGGCTCGATGCCCCGCACCAGGTACTGCGTCCCGAGAGACGAGCTGGGGAAAGATACGATCGTGCGCGACGGCCCCCAGAATCCACCGACCACCCCGTTACGGATAGACCAGGCGAAGAGAACCAACCACGCAGCGACGACCCAAAGCAGCACGCGGCGCAGATGCCTTCTCGAGATTGCCGACCAGACGACAGCGGCTAGACCGACAACACAGAGCACGACGCCGATGGGGCGGACCAACGCGGCCAGCCCGCAGACGAGTCCTGATGCGACGATAGCTCCGTTGGAGGACCGGTACACTCCGCGCACCAAGAGCGACGCCGCCGCCGCGGTGAATAGGACGTACATTGCCTCCGTCGCCACGCTCACTGTGTTGATGATCACGATTGGGCTGAAGAGGTAAAGCGCGCCAACGAGCCAGGGATGGGTCACTCGCATGGCGCGGGCCGTTGACGCGATGATCCAAGCGGTGAAGATCGCCATTCCGATCTGAAGAAGCAGGGCGATGCGAAGGGCCTCGATCGATCGCCACGGAGCAATCACTGAAAGCCACGCTAAGTAGAGAGGCGTTCGGTACAGCTCTGGCGTCCCCGGATGATAGAACTAGCTGAAGCTGTGCAGCTGCGCGATGTTCTTCGCCAGACCGATGTACTCGATGGAATCGTCGCCCAATGCGTACTCCGGGTGGTCGAGCAGGATGCCGGCACTGATCGTCCACGCCAGCGCGAGAAGAAGGCACGCAAGAACGGAAACGCTCTTCGGCACCAGGTCCCGAGCGGGCTTCATCTGGGCGACCTCAGCAGGCCGCCAACCCAATTCCACGCGTAGGGGATTGCCGGAGCGATCACCTGGCGATGCCATGCCAAGCAGCGCGGCATGAAGGCACCCCAGATCACCAGGAGGAGAATCGCGTTCCGCCAGCGGACCGTGCTCCGAATGGCCCCCGGTCGAGCTATGCACGCTGAGGCGAGCAGATGTAGATCGACCGCCACGGTGAGAAGGCCGAAGACGCGGGTAAAGTCCCACATCGCGAATGCGATTCCGAACGCAGCCAGGCTGTAGCCCGCGACTCGCAGGCAGTACGCGCGCGACATCGGCCACAACAACGCGAAGCTCACGATAATCGGCGGGAGCAGACCACCGTAGAGCGAGAGCAGGTTCGCCGGCGCCTCCGCAACCCGCTCGGCCAGCCAGTACGTCAGGCCGTGCTTCAACATCACATCGAGCCGCGTCTCCATCGCGGCCCGCCCAGTGGCCCAAAGGACGAGCCGCACCGCCGCCGCTGACGCAAACGCGGAACTCACGATCGTGATCTTGCCTCGCGTGTCGAGAGGAAGGAGCGGCGCAACTCCGCGAATCCACGCGATGCCCAGCGCGATGATCACCATCTTCGGGTGATTCAGCGATCCGATTACCGCGGCCAGGCCGAGCAGACGACACTCTGTCGCGAACGTCAAGACGACGCTCGAACCGATCGTGATGGGGTCGCACGACCCGATCCAGTTCATGAGGGATTGCGACACGGGATGGACCGCGAGCGCCGGGAGGAGAACCGCGCCCGCTACGATGCGGAGCGAAGGCAGCCGGCCGACGCTCCCAACGAGAAGGAAGAGACAGACAATCATGCCGAAGCACAGAGCGAGAAACGCGAGGAAGCTCCGGTCACACCGAAGCAGGTGCGCGACTGTTGGAAGGAGCAGCGAGTCCTGATAGAAGGGAGAGGTCTCGTACCGATCCAGCGGCGCCCGCGCCATGTTGAAGTAGTCCCGCGTGGGGTGCGGGGCAACGCCGTTGATGAGGAGCGCAACCACCAGCCAGATTCCAGGCCAACCGAACGCGTGCACGCTCATCCGGCGCGCTCGACGGGTCGTCCAGACGAGGAGGCGCCGGGCGAGGGTCGCGGGGCGATCGCCGACGGAACAAGTCACCGAGCGAGAGACGATCCTCGGCGACTCGGCCTCATCCCGAACGAGCGGATCTGCGCACGCGCGAAAACGAGAGCTGCCCACATGCGGCTGGTCGGGCACGGAAAGGTCCTCGCAAGGTCAATGGTGACCGTGCAACCGCGCAACAAGCTACGGTCGACGGCAACCGCAACCCGTGGGGGAGGCCTCCTAACCGTGTGAGGCTAGCACCCGAGTGAATCGGTGACCAGGATGGGGTGGGCGAAGTATGGATTCACAGGTCGGCCGCTCAGACCGCGAGCAACTCCTCCTGCTTTGCCGCCAGGCTTCGCAGAACCTCGAGGACGATGGCATCGGCCGAGCGATTGCGCGCTTCGGGGGTGAGTTCGGGTACGTGGGGTAGCAGTTGGGTGAGCCGCGCCCGGTCTTCCACGGTGATCATCTCGTCCGGATTCGGTGACGCGAGGATCAGCTCGACCGCGGCGTTCGGCCTCCGCGCGGTGTGCTCGAGGTAGAGCCTGAGCTGCCACTCCGAGTAGACGCCGATCGTCCGGATCCCCTGCCGGGCCAATCGTCGCTCCAGGGCCTCGCCCTCGGACTCCGACCAGAAGAGCAAGAGGACGCGCGCTTCGGTCCGGCGGAGGGGGCGGGTTTGTGCGGCGATGTGGTGGAAGAGCTCGAGGTCCGTCACGAGTAGGTCTCCTTGGTCGGCTTCTGGTCGATTCCCTGTGCGACGACAGTGCGTTGCATTCCACGTGCCATGGGGCAAGACCGGGGGAGCGGATTCCTGAGCGCACTCCATCGTTCGCCGATTCCGCGCGACTTCCGCTGAACTCAAGCTGGAAATCGGAGTGATTCGTCGCTCGCGAGTTCGCGCCCGGTTGCTTGATCGACGATCCGGCCGCGAGCGCGATCGTGGCGCCTCGCCACGGTGGGGAAAAATGTCCCGTTCGCGACCGCGGGCGGCTGCTTTCGGGTCAGCGATCTTTGCGCGATCGCGACGATCGCGGAATCGGAGCGGCGCTCTTCTCCGCTACCCCCGCTCCCTCGCCTCTGGGCTTGCGACCTCGGCGAGGTCTTGAGGGCGGCCGACCGCCCGCTTGTTTCGAAGGAGCGCGCGCCAGACGCGTTCGGCGTTTTCGGAAGTCGCACGCACCCAAACGTCGATGTCCCCGGTGCTGCGAGGTCGCCCGTGCGCCGCGAGCGCGTAGGCACCGACCAGAAGGTACTCAGCGCTCTCCGCGGACAACGCGGACAGCATGTCGAGGAAGTCGGGATTCAACGACCGGCTCTCCCATGAAGGCCCAGGCATCGAGCGCGAGCGGCCACATCATGGCGATGCCCTCGGCCGGAGTGATCTCGTGTTCATCGTCGGCATCGCCAAGGCGGCGCACCGTGACCGGATACGAGGCGCGCTCCAAGCGTCGTCGTTCGCGTGCCACCTCGTCCGCGGCACTCATTCGCGGGTCAGTGTCCATCGACCCAGAGCCTCGCACGGAGTCACCCCACCTCCCCCTGCTGAAACCACCGCCGGCGCGCGCGATCGTGATAGACCCAAAGCCAGCGCCCGCGCGCGGTGCGGACGTAGTGGTACTCGCGGTGCACCGCCTTCCGCCACCAGCCGCCAGCGATGATGTAAGGGCCGATGCGCTCCTCGACCGCGCCGCCTTCGAGCCCGCGAATCAACCATCCGTCCGGCTCGTGTCGCGAGGTGAGCGGCAGGGGCAATGCCCGCGTAAAGAACCGGCGCACGAGCGGCGGCAGATAGACGCGACGCGGCGTGGCCTTCGGAATCTGCACGAACGGCTCCCATTCGAAGCGCGCCTCGGGTAGATGCGCCTCGCGAAGGCGTGCGCGCACCACCGAACCATCACCGAGATCGGCGCGCACCGCGGCGAGTGCGCGTTCCAGCGCGCGTGGATCGCGCTTCGGCCGCTCGGCAAAGAGGGTGAGCTGCTCGACCGTCGCCTTCTGCCACTCGGCGTCGATCCGCACCTCCATCACGCCGGCGGAAAGGACGCGGTTCTCCAGGCGCAGGCGAATCAGCTCCATCAACTGCCGCGCATCGAGCGTGGGATGGGCCGGCTCGAGCCGCTCGCGTCGCAGCGTGGTTCGCGCCGCGATCGGCGAACCGGGCTGATCGACCGCGAGGGTGAGGTGAAGCGCCGAGAGGCAGCGCTCGCGCCGCGCGAGATCGGCCAGCAGCGCGTGCAGCAGTTCTTCAATCGAGGGGAGCAGGAGGTCGAGTTGTACCTGCGGCAGGTCGAAGACGACGCGTCGCTCGAGCGGCGTCTCCAGTGCCTCGGGCTGAAGCGGCGCCCAGAGATCGCCGCGCGCGGCACGCTGAAAGGCCGCCACCTCGGCGCCGAAGCGCCGCTGCACCTCCGGCCCGGGCAGATCGAGAAAGGCGCCCAGGGTCTCGATGCCGAGCAGCAGCAGCGTGTCGCGAAAGCCGGGCTCGAGCGAAAGGCGCGCGAGCGGAATCTCGCGCACGAGGGTCGCTTCTTCTTCCGCATCGTCGACCACGACCACCGCGGGGAGGCCGGCCTTCGCGATCGCGTAGCTGCCGAAGCGCGAGAAGCCGATCGCGACGCGCGCGCGCAAATGTCCCGCCTCCGCGCACGCCAGATCGTCGCGGATTGCCGCGCCCCACTCGGCGAGCGTGGCGTGCAAGAGGCCGAGTCCCTCCGCGCCGAGCCAGAAGACGCCCGGCTGTCCCGGAGCCGGCTCGACCTCGGGCGTGAAGAAGCGCAGGCGTCGGCCCACCTGCTCGATGCCTTCGGCGATTGCCTGCTCCGTGACGACGCCGGCGCGCAGTTCGCGCGCGAGCGAGAGGCCGGCGGCGTAGCGCATGCCCGGAAGGATGCGTGCCGATCGCGCCGCCTCGTTGACCCAGAGGATCAACCCCTGCGGGCGATCCCGTTCCACCACCGCGACCGGCGCCTCGCGCCAATCGGGATGCAACCGAAGGAGAAGCTGAAGAGGAAAGGCGGGAAGATCAACACAGGCCATCCGACCCACGACACACCTCCGCGTGACTCCAGCCTGATCCCTGGCGCTTGTCCTTCAGGATCCGGAGCCCCCACTCGAAGCGATCGAAGGCGGTCTTCCTGACCGTGGCCTCGGCACGAAGGGAGACGAGTGAACCGAGCGAGCTCGCCTCGTCCGACTTTTGCGTGAGCGCGAGCAGCGCGGTGTGGTGATGACGAGCCAGACCGGCCAGACGCGAGAGCACCGCGGCATCGATCGTCCCTTTCTGCCCCGCGCGCCTTCCCGCATCGACCAGATCGAGCACGAGCAGCCCGAGACCGCCGGAGCGCAGCAGCCGCTCGGCCGCTCGTGCCGCGCTCACTGCATCGGGTGCGCGCACCACCGGCAGGGCGGCAAGGTCGACGCCGAACTCCCCGAGATCACCGGGATGAAAGATGGCCGCGCCGCTCGCGACCCATACCGCCGCCTCGCCGCCGAGCTGACAGGCAAGGAGGAGCGAAGCGGCCGCGGTGAAGGAAGCGGCCGGCCCGTGCGCGGGCGAGGAGAGCTCGATCGTGCGCCCGGCGAGGGCCTCGACGCTCCAGGCGCGCTCGTTCGTGCGCGGCATCGAGCGCACCAACGGAAGCAGGAAGGAAGCGATCGATCGGCGTGCGCGCTCCGGGCTCACCTCGCGCGCGAGCGAGCCGTCCACCTCCCCCGATTCACCTGCTTCAGACTCGAAGCTCGCGTCGAGCGGATCCTCCGAGTCGGACTCGAAGGAGGGATCGAGGTACGGTTCGAATTGCGGATCGACACTGTGCATTGCGTGCTCCGAAAGGTGCGAACAAGATACCATACATTTGTTCGTAATAGGAAGCCCGGGACTTGAGCGGCTTGTTGCGGCCTGAGGCGGCCGCTACCCTCCTCACTCACCGATGGAGGAAAAATGACGACCATCTATGCCCTCATCTGGCGCTCGACCGCGCCCGACGAACGGTTCTCTCAAGCGGAGTTCGACGAACGGATCCCGCGGCTGATGACGTGGCTCCGAGAGCTCAAGGCAGGAGGGCACTTGGTGGCGTGCGGGGGTGGTGGATTCGCAAACCACGCTGGCGGACTCACCCTGATCCGGGCCGAGAGCGTCGAGGAGGCGCAACGCCTGTCCGACGGGACGCCGATGAACGAGATCGGATCGACCGAGATCCTAGTCTGGGATGTCTTCTGGGCCGAGCTAAGCGAACGCGCGCATGAGGCCAAGCTCACGTAGATGTCGGACACGACCGCTCGTCGCGGCGTGAGCCGCAGGCTGATCCAACTCTCCGCGCTGGTCTTCTTCGGATCACTGCTCGTCTACGGGCTGACCGTGTTGTTCGGCGAGCACACGCGCTCCTCCGGGATGGCGTACTTCAACGAGCTGGCGGGGTCGTTCCTACGCGGCAGGCTCGACGTGCCGGTGCCGAGCTCCAAGCACGACCTCACCTTGCACGAAGGGCGATGGTACCTACCCTTCCCGCCGCTGCCGGCGCTCTTGCTCCTGCCGTGGGTCGTGCTCTTCGGCGCGAACGGGGTGAACTCGGTGCTCTTCTCGATCGTGGTGGCGGCCGGTGGCGTGACCTTTGCGCATCTGCTGCTCGACGCGATGTCGCGGCGCGGCCTGCTCGAACTGGATCGCGCAGGCCGCTGGTGGCTCACCACACTCTTCGGCTTCGGCACGGTCTACTGGTCGGTCGCGATCCTCGGCTCGGTCTGGTATCTGGGGCAGATCACGAGCGTGATGATGGTGGCGCTGTCGGCGTGGCTCGCGGCGGAGCGGGCGCCGCGCGTCGCGGTGGGCGCGACGCTCGGCCTCGCGCTGCTCGGTCGACCGAATCTGGTGTTGAGCCTCCCGCTGATCCACGCGCTCCGTGAAGCCGGCGAGGCCGATGGCAAGAGCCGTCGTGCGCGAGCGGGTCTCCTTCTCCCGATCGCGGCCGCGATCGCCTGCCTCCTCGCCTACAACGCGGCGCGCTTCGGCAGCCCGTTCGACTTCGGCTACCGCGAGGCGAACGTGCCGCCCAAGCTGGCGAGCGACCTCGAGACCTTCGGACAGTTTCACTGGCGCTATCTCGAGCGGAACCTTGCCGCGCTGCTTTGGCTCCTCCCGCGGTGGGAGCGCGGCGGCCTCCGGCCCGACTTCGAAGGGATGAGCATCGTCCTGACCACGCCGGCGGCGCTTTTCCTACTTCGCGCGCGCGGCGGAGCGACCTGGATGCGCGCCGCCTGGCTCTCCTTCGCGCTGCTGCTGCTGCCGCTCCTCACCTACTACAACACCGGGTGGATGCAATTCGGATATCGCTTCAGCCTCGACTTCTCGGTTCCGATGCTGCTGCTGCTCGCGGTGGCGGCGGGAAGTCGTCCCGGGCGGTTGTTTCGCGCGCTCATCCTTGTCGGCGTGCTCGTCAACCTCTGGGGAGCGTGGTGGTGGATGGAGGTGCTGCGTCACTTCTAAAGCGCGCGCGCTCGCTCCGGCGCGAGCGACCGTGCTAGCCTTCCGCCACGTCGAAGGAAGAGGAGGCAGAGTGAGCGAGCAGAGCTTTTCCTGGGAGGAGGCCGAGGCACGGGCCAACCACCTCTTGGACCTCGTGGGCGAGATCAAGAACCGCGAGTTCCACTACGAGGTGCTGATGTCCGCGGTGCGTCTGGCCAAGGACGAGCCCGATCGTCTGGATCTCAAGATCCTGAACAGCGCGTTCAAGGAGCTGCGCTACTCCTTCCGCCTCTTTCAGCGATTCCACGGAAGACGCAAGGTGGCCTGCTTTGGCTCGGCGCGCACCAGCCCGGGCACCGAGCTGTACGAGCTGGCCGAGCGCACCGCGCGATCGCTGGTCGCGGCGAAGTACATGGTGATCACCGGTGCCGGTCCCGGCGTGATGGAAGCGGCGAACAAAGGCGCGGGCACCGAGGAGGGCTTCGGCCTCGCCATTCGTCTTCCCTTCGAGCCAGAAGCGAATCGCTTCGTGCGCGCCGACCGCCTGATCAACTTCAAATACTTCTTCACCCGGAAACTGATCTTCATCAAGGAGTCGGACGCCTTCATCCTCTTCCCCGGGGGCTTCGGCACCAACGACGAGTGCTTCGAACTCCTGACCCTGCTGCAGACCGGCAAGGCCGATCCCTGTCCGGTCGTGCTGCTCGACGAGCCGAGCGGCACCTACTGGGAGTCGTGGATGCAGTTCGTGCGAAAGGAACTGGTCGGCCGCGGCATGATCGACGACGAGGAT
>JAXLXQ010000068.1:0-15247 GCA_046327845.1 Candidatus Eiseniibacteriota bacterium
CCGATCCTCGGCGCGTGCTGTCTCCCCGAAGGCACCTGCATCGTCACACAAGCCAGCGACTGCAACGGCAGCTATCAGGGCGATGGCTCGAGCTGCGTGCCCAATCCGTGTCCTCTCTTGCTGGGGGCCTGCTGCCTTCCCGAAGGCGGGTGCTCCGAGATGACGCGCCAGAGCTGCAACAGCCTCGGCGGCCTCTGGAATGGATACGGCACGCTCTGCGCCTCAGTGGAATGCCCGACACAGGGCGCGTGCTGCTTCGACGACGGACACTGCGTGGTACTGAGCAGCGGCGACTGCGCGAGTCAGGGCGGCATGTTCCAGAACGCGGGCAGCGACTGCGAACCGAACTACTGCGTGCCGATCTTGGGCGCGTGTTGCCTTGCGGACGGTGGCTGCGAAGCACTGTCGCAGGCCGATTGCCAAGCGCAGTTCGGGGAGTGGAGGGGAGCCGACACCCTCTGCGAAACCGAGACCTGCTCCCCGCCTGGCGCCTGCTGCTTCGAAGGAGACGTCTGCACACAGCTGACCTACTCCGCCTGCCTCGCGATGGGCGGAGCCTACGCCGGCGATACGCCATGCGATCCGAATCCTTGCCCATCGATCGGCGCCTGTTGCTTCCCGGACGGCCAGTGCGAGGTGCGCTTCAACATCGACTGTGAATACTCGGGAGGGATCTTTCACGACGAGGCGCTCGACTGCGACCCCAACCCATGTCCGACCCCGTGCACCCTTCGGCCGACGGTGCGGCGCGAGAACGCGCCGGCGCCGCTCACATCGCCCGCGGCTTGGCCTCCTTCCGGAGTCGCGGGCAACCGCGAGTCGAGTCGTGGTGGATCGAGAGGCGCGCTTGGAGCCAACGCCAACGGCGTGCTTCTCCTTCACACCAATCCCGCGCTGGTGTACTCCACCGACCCCGGACCCTTCTGCGGTCAGGCCGGGCTCGATGCCTGCGCCAACGCCATTACCGAGGTGAGCGGCGGCGGGCCCGCGGTGATCTTCGCGCTCGCCGCATTCTCCGAAGGGAGTCAGCCGCGGATGGCGGGCGTGAGCTTCGGGATCGAGTACGGCCACTGCGTCGTGTTGGAAGCATGGGGCCCCTGCGCGGATCACGAACTGGCGACGCCCACGTGGCCCGAGAGTGGTCAAGGCACCGCGCTTACCTGGGACAACGCGCAGACGACCATCCTCACCGAGCTCTACTGGTTCGCCGCCTACACCTACGATGGGGCGGTCGATCGCATCACGCTGACGCCGCATCCCACAGACGGTGCATTCTTCGTCGACGACAGCGTGCCTCCAGTGATTGATCCGGTCGGCGCATTCGGGACCTTCGGTTTCGGGCAGCCGGGATCGGCCGAGTGTCCGCCGCTGGTCACCCCCAGCGGCGCGTGCTGCCTGGGCACGAGCTGCGTGGTGCGCACTGAATCCCAGTGCGTGCAGGATGGCGGCGTCTACCTTGGCGATGGCGTTTCCTGCTCGGATGGAATCTGTGGCGGTGGCGGCGGCTGCGTGGCGGTCACCGGCAGCGGCGCGGGCGGCGGCAACGCGATTCAGACCGGGCTGGGACAGAGCATCGTTTCAATCGCAGCGGATCCGACCCGTTCCTGCTCGCTGGTCTTCAACGCGGACGGCGGGTACGAGAACGGTTACGCCTGGCAATACGGCGGAGTGGTCGCCCCCGACTACGGGGCCTTCGCAGAATGCTATACCGGCGCGAACTCCTCCTTGTGCTCAGTGGTGTTCGACTTCACCCAGACCGGCTTCTATCAGGGCCAGTGCATGGATGTGTATGTCTGGGCTGACGCGGGCGGGATTCCCGGCAACGTACTCTGTGTGAAGAACAACGTGCAGGTCGGCGACATCGCGTTCTGGCCGTCCTTCAGCCGCCACGTCGTCGACCTCAGCGGTTGCTGCGCGGAGGCCAACTTCTGGGTTGGCTACTGGGGGAACTGGCCAGGTCAGTTCGCGCCCTGGTACGTGGGCGCCGATCTCACCGGCTCCGGAGGTTGTCCGTTCACCAACATCGCCCCGGGCATCGGGTACCCCACGGGCTGGGGCAGCGTCAGCTTGGTGTGGGGCCCGACCCAGGCGCTCGGCATTGGCTGCGAAACCTTCCCCTGCGCTCCGGTCGCCACCAAGAAGATGTCTTGGGGCAAGGTCAAGGCGCTGTACGGAGGCGACGGAAGCAAGACTCGTTAGCTACGCCGCGTCATCGCGGGAGAGGAGAAGCGCGCCTTCTCCTCTCCTTCACCGAATCTGACATCCCGCTTCCGCGCGGATCGGCGTATCCTCTTTCCGGCGTCGCGGTCCCCCCCACCCTGCACGCGGCTAGGCCCTCCGACGAGCACCCGGCGTTCGTTGCGACCTTGGGTTCTGAACCTCGGAGGTCGATCATGCCACTTCGCAATGTGTGGCGGTACCTGGCGGGTGCCGTCGTCGCGCTCTCGATGCTCGCCACGCCACGGACCACGCTGGCCGGCCCGAACTCGGGCGGCGTGCTCTTGCTGCACGCGAACGAGAGCATCACCTACTGCCAGGACATCACCGACTACTGCGGGCAGAGCGGCCTCACGCAATGCGCGGACGCCGACGTCTCGGTGAGCGGCAATCGCACCTTCGTCTTCTTCGCGATCGCACACTTCGTCGAGGGCAGCTCGCCGCGGCTCAGCGGCCTCACCTTCGGAGTGCAGTACGACGCGTCGAAGTTGACGCTGAGGGCCTTCGGGCATTGCGCAAACTTTGAGCTGCCGAGCGGCGACTGGCCGGCGCCGGGATCGGGAACCGCGCTCACCTGGAATGCGCCGCGTTTCGGCTCGATGACGCCGGTCTACTGGTTCGCGGGCTACAACTATTACGCGCCGGCGCCGACCACCTTCACGCTCGCGCCGCACCCGACGCAGGGGGGCTGGTTCGCCGATGACAGCGTGCCAGCGAATACCGACCCGATCGTCGCGTTCGGGCAACTCGGGTTCAATGCCCCCGGCATGGCGCCCTGTCCGCTGCCGCCGGTGCCCGGCGCCTGCTGCTTCGCCGATGGCACATGCATCGTGACCACTGCGGCCGAGTGTTCGGGCCTGTACCAAGGCGACGGTACGAGCTGCACGCCGAACCCGTGCCCCCCGCCACCGCCGCCAACCGGAGCCTGTTGCTTCGCGGATGGAAGCTGCACCGTGGCCACTGCCGCCGACTGCTTGGGCGTGTATCAGGGCGACGGCACCAGCTGCACGCCGAACCCGTGTCCGCAGCCACCGCCTCCGACCGGCGCCTGCTGCTTCGCGGATGGAAGCTGCACCGTCACCACTGCGGCGCAATGTGCCGGCAGCTATCAAGGCGACGACACGAGCTGCGCACCGAACCCATGCCCAATCGACTGCTCCGGTCTTGATGCCGTTCGCCGAGAGAATGCACCGCCGCCCAGACCGGCACCCACCAGCTGGCCGAATGGCCCCTCGGTGATGCGCTCCGGACCGAATGCCGGCGGCACGCTGATCCTCCACACGAATCCCGCGCTCGTGTATACGGACGGCGTCGGCTACTGCGGCGAGTCGAATCTGGTCCGATGTGCCGATGCAATCACCGAAGTCGATGGCGATGGCGTGGCGATCGCGTTCGTGCTGGCGGCATTCCCGGTTGGAGCGGCACCGCGCGTATCCGCGGTGACCTTCGGCCTCGACTACGGTCGTTGCGTCGTGATCAATGCCTGGGGAAGCTGCGCCGATTTCGAGCTCTCGACCCTCAACTGGCCGGCGACGGGAGAGGGCACCGCCGTCACCTGGAACGCGGCACAAACATCGCTCCTCACCGAGGTGTACTGGTTCGCGGCGTACGTCGGCAACGGCGGTTTGGACATGCTGCGGTTGTCGCCGCATCCAACGCAGGGCGGCTACTTCGCCGACGATAACGTCCCCGCCAGGCTCGATCCGATCGCGGGTTTCGGATCGCTCGGTTTCAATCGGCCGGGCAACGCGAATTGTCCGACCCCATCGCCCGACTCCGGAGCCTGCTGCTTTGCCGATGGCCACTGCGAGTACCTGACGCAATCCGCATGCAGTGGGATCTTCCAGGGGCTGTTCGTCCCCTGCGTACCCAACCCGTGCCCAGTACCGGTTCCGACTGGCGCCTGCTGCTTCTCGAACGGGAGCTGCATCGTCCTCACGCAAGCGGACTGCATCGCCCAGTTCGGCAACTGGGTCGGCGACGGCACGAGCTGCACTCCCAACCCATGTCCGCAGCCGACGGGCGCATGCTGCTTCGCCGATGGGTCGTGCGCTCTCACCACCGAGGCCGGGTGCACCGGTACCTTCCAAGGCAGCGGCACCACCTGTGACCCCAATCCCTGCTCGGTCGACTGCTCGGGGCTAAACGCGGTCCATCGCGAGAATGCCCCCGCGCCCAAAGCGGCGCCGACCGGCTGGCCGAACGGCCCCTCGGTGATGCGCCCCGGACCGAACGTCGGCGGCACGCTGATCCTCCACACCAACCCCTCGCTCGAGTACACGGACGGCGACGGCAACTTCTGCGGCCAGTCGAATCTCGCGCAATGCCAGGATGCGATCACGGAGTTCGATGGCGACGGCGTGGCGATCATCTATGTGCTCGCCGCATTCCCCGACGGATCGCAGCCGCGCCTCTCGGGCGTGGTCTTCGGCATCGACTACGGTCGGTGCCTCGTCATCGACGCGTGGGGCAGCTGCGGAGACTTCGAGCTGTCGACGCCCAACTGGCCCGCCCACGACGAGGGCACGGCGGTGGCATGGATGGTGCCGCATACGACACATCTCACCGAGGTGTATTGGTTCGCCGCCTACGTCTCGAATCTCGGTGCCGACGCGCTCAACCTCATCCCGCACCCGACGCAGGGCGCTTACTTCGCGGATGACAGCGTTCCCTCGCGACTCGACGCGGTGGCTGGGCTCGGGTCCTTCGGCTTCAATCGACCGGGCGAGGCGCCCTGTCCGGCGGCACTGCCGAACACCGGGGCGTGCTGCTTCGAAGACGGCCACTGCGAACAGCTGACGCAGGCGAGCTGCGACGCCGGACAAGGGAACTACCAAGGCGACGACGTGCCGTGCGTCCCGAATCCCTGCCCGCAGCCTCCGCCGACCGGCGCCTGCTGCTTCGAAGACGGCAGCTGCACCGTGGGGATCGAGAGCGAGTGCGCCGGGGACTACCAAGGCGACGGCACCGGCTGCGCGCCGAATCCTTGCCTCGAGCTGCCGGGCGCCTGCTGTTTGCCGGTAGGCGGCTGCGCCCAGATGCAACGTCCCGAGTGCGACGAGCAGCACGGCGTGTGGGGTGGATACGGCACCCTATGTGACGCGGTGACCTGTCCCCCGACCGGCGCCTGCTGCTTCGAAGACGGCTCGTGCATCGCGCTCATCGAAGCTGTCTGCGCTCTCTACAACGGGCTCTATCAGGGCGCCGGATCCACCTGCGATCCCAACCCCTGTCCGCAGCCGGGCGCCTGCTGCTACCCGGATGGCAGTTGTCAGCTTCTCACCGCCGCGACCTGCGCGAGCAACGGCGGCGAATCGATGGGCGACGGCAGCGTCTGCGATCCGAACCCCTGCGTTCCGCTGCCCGGCGCCTGCTGCCTCGCGGAGGGCGGCTGCCAGCTGCTCGCGTTCGAGGACTGCGCCGCGCAATTCGGCCTCTGGTCGGGATACGGCGTGCAGTGCGACGCCGTGAGCTGCCCGTCGATCGGTGCCTGCTGCTTCGACGACGGCACCTGCCGCGAGCTGATCGCCAACGCCTGCTACGCGCTCGGCGCGAACTACCACGGCGACGGCGTCTCCTGCGATCCGAATCCCTGTCCGCAACCGGCGGCTTGCTGCTTCCTCGATGGAAGCTGCCAGGTGCTGCAGGTGTGGAACTGCGTCGGTCAGCAGGGGACCTTCCACGAGGACTCGGCCACCTGCGATCCCAATCCGTGTCCGCAGCCCTGCAATCTGCGACCGGTGGTGCACTGGCAGAATGCGCCCGATCCGCTGCCGCGACCGATGGGGTGGCCCCCTTCGGTCACCGCCGCGCGCGGCACGCGCGGCGCGAACGCATCGGGAGCATTGGTGCTCCACACCAATCCGTCGCTCGTCTACACCGACGGTTCGGGACCGTACTGCGGTCAGGATGCGTTGAGCAGCTGTGACAACGCGATCACGCGACACGACGGGATCGAGCCGGCGGTGATCTTCGCGATGGCGGCCTTCCCCTTGCACAGTCATCCGCGAATGGCCGGTATCACCTTCGGCGTCAGCTATGGCAACTGCGTGGTGCTGGATGCCTGGGGTCCGTGCGCCGACTTCGAACTGCCGACCGAACAGTGGCCGATGAGCGGCGAGGGAACCGCGCTCACCTGGAACGTGGCGCAGACCGGACTCCTCACCAACGTCTACTGGTTCGCGGCCTACGCCTACGAAGGCCGCATCGATCAGCTCTCGTTGGTTCCGCATCCGACCCAGGGCGCGTACTTCGCCGACGACGGCGCGCCGCCGGAGTTGGATCCGATCGCCTTCCTCGGGAGCTTCGGGTTCAACCAGGACGGCCAGCTCTGGTGCCCGGCGCCGGTCCCGGCTACCGGTGGATGCTGCCTCCTCGACGGAACGTGCGTGGTGACGACCGCGAGCCAGTGCATCGGCGCGCACGGCACCTACTACGGCGATGACATGCCGTGCGAGGGAGCCCCCTGCGATCCGCGCGGCGCCTGCTGCATCGGCACGAGCTGCGTCATCTACACGAGCGAGGAGTGCGCGAATCACGGCGGCGTCTACCACGGCGACGGCACGCCCTGCTCCTCGGGCCTCTGCGGTGGAGGAGGCGGATGCGCGCTGGGTCCGGCCAGCGGCCACCGCGGAGATGAGGCGAAGAGCGTCGGCTTCAATCAGGGCACGCTGCAAAGCTCGACCAGCGGGCTTGGCTGCGGCACGCTCAACCTGAATGCCGACGGCGGCTACGAGAATGGCTACGCTTGGCAGTACGGCGGCGTGGTCGCACCGACCTACGGCGCCTTCGCCGAGTGCTACTCGGGCGCCAACGTCTCGGTCTGCTCCGCGGTGTTCGACTTCACGCAGGTCGGCTTCCAGAGCGGCCAGTGCATGGATGTCTACGTCTGGTCGGACGCCGGCGGCTGCCCCGGCTCCGTGCTGTGCGTGAAGATCAACGTGAACCCGGGGACGATCGCCTTCTGGCCGTCGCTCAGCCGTCATGTCGTCGATCTTTCCGGCTGCTGCGTCGACGGCAACTTCTGGGTCGGCTTCTGGGGCAACTGGCCGGGACAGATCGCACCCTGGTACGTGGGCGCCGATCTGGATGGCTTCGGCGGCTGTCCACTCACCAACATCGCACCGGGCATCGGCTACCCGACGGGCTGGCTCAACGTGAGTCAGGTCTGGGGTCCGACCCAGGCGCTCGGCATCGGCTGCGAGACGAGCTCCTGCGGCGCGATCGCGGTGCAGAAGATGTCCTGGGGCAAGGTGAAGGAGATCTACTCGCCGTCGCGCAAGTAACGGCGCGGGGTCAGTCGGGCAGGAGATCGAGCAGTCGATCGAGCTCGATCTCCTGGAACGCGGCACGCACGGATGAGGGCAGCGAGTCGAGCTGCGTCGGGTTGTACACGACGAGGAGCTGGGCCTCGCTCATCGGCAACCGCGGATCGAAGAAATTCGGATTCGGAATCCAACGCGACGAGCCGCCTTCGGAGACGAAGAGCGGCTCGTCGCGTTTGGTCAGGATCGCCTGCACCTCGGGGCGCGTCTCGTTGACGAAGACGTTGGGGCTGACCTGGCGAATGCGGGGCACCCCCTCGCTGGCGGCGGCGGTGATCGAGTTGACGAAGATCCGCACCTCCGAGGTCGGCATGTGCCAGAACACCTCTTCGGGGCAACCGCACGGTACGTAGAAGGAGTTGAGCGTCAGCTCCACTTCACCACGCGCCGGCTCGCTCGCGCGCGGCGTTTCGCCGGCAACACCGCTCCAGAGTCGAGGTGCAACGATCACGCCGAGCGGAGCCGCGAGTCCGGGGGTCGACTGGTAGAGCGCGGTGATGCCGAGCAGCGTCCCCGCGATCGCGCCCTCGCGCGCGGGATCGAGGGTGCCGCGCGAGAGCATCTGAAGGGGCAGCCAGTGACCAGGCGTGAGTTTCGGAGCGCGCACGGCCTGGGAACTGTCGCTCGGGGCGCCGCTCTCCTCCGCGATCGCCGCCTGCACGCCCGTCGTTGGCGCGTCCGGCGCCGCGAGCAGGCAGAGCAGGATCGCGCACGCCCGCCTCATCCCCGGGGGATCTCCTCCACCAGGGCCGCCGCCAATCGCTCGTAGTCCGAGCGCCGGTTGTAGAGCTGCGCCGACACCCGCACGATCCGCGCGGGCGGAGCGGGCCAGTTCACGATCGGCACCTCGATCTGGTGGCGCTGCCAGAGCGCCTCTTGCAGTGGATCGATCTCTTCACCGGCTCGACGCGGTGGACCGTCGGGCTCAGGCCCCGGCGGCAGCGGCACGGTCGCGAGCGAACCGATCATCTCGTCCGGCGCGGCCAACGGCGCGTCGAGCGCTGCGGCCAGGAGCGAACGCGCCTCGAGCGCCAGCGCGCGATTGGTCGATCGCACCTCGTCCCAACCGCCCGGGAGGAGACCGCCGAGATAGCGGATCGCCTCGCCGACGCAAAGATACGGAGTCGGGTCCCAGGTGCCGGTCCAATCGTGGAGCAGACGAAAGCGGGAGCGGTCGTTGCGGGTCGAATTCCAACCGTGACTGATGACGAGCGGCGGCGTGGCGTCCTGACGATCGCGACGCACGAAGAGGAAGGCGGCGCCCTTGGGCGCGCAGATCCACTTGTGGCAGTTGCCGGTGTAGTAGGTCACGCCCAGGCGCGCGAGATCGAGCGGCACCATTCCGGGTGCATGCGCGCCGTCGACCAACACGTCGATTCCTCGGTCGTTCATCTCGCGAATCACGCGCTCGAGCGGCTGTACCAACCCGGTTTGGCTCGTGACGTGATCGAAGAGCAGGAGCCTCGTGCGCGGGGTCACCGCCGCGAGCACTGCTTCGACCACCTGATCGGGCGAGGCCAAGGGATAGGGCACCTGCGCGAGCACGACCTTCGCCCCGCATCGCTCCGCCGTCACCTCGAGCGCGTTGCGGCAGGCGTTGTACTCCTGGTTGGTTACGACCAGCTCGTCCCCCGCCGCGAATCGAAGCGAACTGAGCACCGTATTGACGCCGGCCGTGGCATTGGGCACGAAGACGAGGTCATCCGGGGAGGCGCCGACGAAGTCGGCCAGCGTCGCCCGTGACGATTCGAGCAGCGGCTCCAGTTCGCGCACGAAGAAGCGCACCGGTTCGCTCTCCAGCTGCGCGCGGAAGCGGGACTGCGCTTCCAACACCGCCCGAGGGCAAGCGCCGAAGGAGCCGTGATTCAGGAACGTGACCTCGGGATCGAGCGCCCAGAGCGCGCGCCGCGCATCGACAGCGTCAGTAGCTGAACTTGCCAAGCTCCACCTTCCCGCGAAAGACCCAGTAGACGATGCCGGTATAAGCCAGAACGAACGGCATCCCCAAGAAAGCGATGGTGCGCATCAAGCCCAGCGTCTTCGCGGAAGAGGCCGCGTTGTGAATGTCGAGGCTCCAGCTCGGGTTCAGGCTCGACACGATGAGGTTCGGGAAGAGCGCGATGCCGAAGAGGAAGATCAACGCGGCAATCGTAACCGAGGAGGAGAGGAAGGCGTAACCGGGGCGCTCGAGGTAGATCGCCCGGGGGATGTTCGCGACCGCGAGGATGTTGAGCAGCACCGCGGCCCAGGCCCACGGCATCGACTGGAAATTCCGCGTGACCGACGGAAGCATGACTAGCGTGACCATGGTGGTGAAGAGATAGAGCACGAGGAAGAGCCCGAAGGTGCGCCACATCCAACGGTGGATCCGCTTCTGCAGGCCCCCCTCGGTTTTCAGGTAGAGGTAGATCGACCCGTGCATCGCGAAGGTGGCGACGGCGAGCAGGCCGACCAGAAGCGGATAGGGCCGAAGCAAGCTGCCGAGTGAGCCAGCGAACTCTCCATCCGCCCCGATCGGGATCCCCTGGATCGAATTGCCAACGGCGACGCCGAAAAGGAAGGTCGCGAGCGTACTGGCCGCGCAGAAGGAGACGTCCCAGGCCTGGCGCCAGATCGTGCTCGGTCGCTTGCTCCGAAATTCGAGCGAGACAGCGCGGAAGATGAGCGCGAACAAGAGCAGCATGAACGGCAGGTAGAAGGCCGAGAAGGCGGTGGCGTAGGCATTGGGGAACGCGGCGAAGAGGGCGCCGCCGAAGGTGACGAGCCAAACCTCGTTGCCGTCCCAGAGCGGGCCGATCGAGTTCATGAGGATGCGCCGTTCCTCGTCGTCCCGAACCGTGAGGTGCAGGATGCCGACGCCGAGGTCGAAGCCGTCCAGGATGGCGTAGCCGGCGAGCAGCACGCCGAGCGTCGCGAACCAGAAGAGGTGGAGATCCACTAGCGCTCCCCTCGCTTGCCGCGCGCCGCGATCCACTCGCGCACTTGGGTGAGCGAGTATCCCCCGGGGTTGGCCAGGCGCGCGATCGACTCGAGTAGTCCCCCGCCGGTCGAACTGCGCGGTCCTGTAACCGGCGCGTCCGGACCATGCTGGATCTTGTCGTTCAGCACGTAGACCCAGACGGCGAAGAGCGCCAGGTAGATCACGCCGAACATCACGATCGAGGTCATGACCTGCCCCGCGCCGACCGACTTCGACAAGCTGTCGGCGGTGCGGAGGAGACCGTAGACGGTCCAGGGCTGCCGGCCGATCTCGGCCGCACCCCACCCGAGGAGATTGGCTGCGTAGGGCGCAAGCACCGCGAAGACGAAGATCCAAAGCAGAGCCGGGCTCGAGTAGAGCATGCGCCGCCAGCGCAAGAACTGAGCGAGCAAGACCAGCCCGAGCATGGCGACACCGAGCGCGACCATCGCGTGGAAGGTGAAGAAGGAGGGAACGACGGGCGGCCACTGGTCTCGCGGAAACTCGTTCAAGCCGCGCACGGGCGTCGACCAGTCGCCGTGCGCGAGAAAGCTCAGCATGGCGGGAACGGCGAGGCCGTAGCGCACCTCGCGCGCCTCGACGTCGGGAAGACCGAAGAGATAGAGCGGCGCGGGACCACTGCCGGTCTCGAAGTGCCCCTCGAAGCCGGCCAACTTGGCCGGCTGATGCCGGGCGACCACCTTCCCCTGCACGTCGCCGGTGAGCGGTGCGGCCAGCGCGGCCAAGGTCCCGAGCCCGAGCGCGAGCGAGAAGCTCTTCCGCGCGAACTGGAGATGACGCCCCTTGAGGAGATACCAGGCGGAGATGCTCATGACGAAGAAGGCGCTCAAGAGGAGCGCGGCCACCCACACGTGCAGGAGGCGCGGCACGCTCGACGGATTGAACACCATCGCCCAGAAGTCGGTGATCTCCGCGCGGGCGCGGATTCCCTCGCCCACCACGTGAAAGCCGGCCGGGGTCTGCTGCCACGAGTTCGCCACCGTGATCCAGATCGAGGAGAAGATCGAACCGAGCGCAACCATCACCGTCGAGAAGAGGTGCATGCGCGGTGACACCCGATCCCATCCGAACACCAAGACCGCGAGGAAGCCCGACTCGAGGAAGAAGGCGAAGATCCCCTCGGCGGCCAGCGCCGATCCGAAGACGTCGCCGACGAAGCGCGAGTAGGTGGCCCAGTTGGTGCCGAACTCGAACTCCATCACGATGCCGGTGGCAACCCCCATGGCGAAGTTGACCGCGAAGATTCGGGTCCAGAAGCGCGCCATCGACTCGTAGATCGGGTCGCGCGTGCGGTGGTACTGCGCTTCCATCAGGACCAGGAGCACGCCGAGGCCGATGGTGAGCGGCGGAAAGAGATAGTGGAAGCCGATGGTGAGCGCGAACTGCAGCCGTGAGAGGAACAGAACGTCCGGCATGGAGCGCACGATACTGGCGGTTAGGCCGAGCGTCAAGCCGCGTGGCCTCGAGTGCCCGCGGCCGCCGCGACGCTAGAAGCCCTCCGACATCCACGGCTCGCTCCCGGCGAAGAGCCGCTCCGCCACATCGAGCGCGGTGCCCTCCCCCTCAACCCAACCGAGCGAGGCGAGTTGGCGGGCGCCGAAGAGCCCGCTGTAGAGCGGGGCCAAACCGCGGACATGCATGCGCAGGCCTCGCGGCTCCTCCACGCGCTCGACCTTCGCCCGTCCGGCCGACACCTCCAGACGATACCCTCCGGAGTTCTCCGGCAGGAGGTCGTCTTCGACGCGAAGCTCGAGTGCGAGGTTGAGATCACTCGAGTATCCGCGCGCGGAGAGCGCCGCGGCCACGTCGAGCACGCGGATCATCCAGCGCTCGCTTCGAATGACGCTTCCTTCGCCGTGCTGCTCCACCAGGATCGTTTGGAAGGGATCGTTGACCGGCCCACTCCAAGCGACCCGCCCTGCTTGACTGCGAAACCCGTAGAGAAAGGTCCAGAGCGAGCGCAGCGCCGCCTCGGTGGTGGCCACGAAGTCACGAAGGTTGAGATCGTAGGCCCGATCGGTGCTCTTCTGCTGCACCACTACGTAGCCGGTCAGCTCTCCCCCCTCGATCGCGCCGTACATTCGAGTTTTCGACTCGAACGGTTCGTGGAGGCGGGTCCACATCCCGGGGTTCCGGTCGAGCAGTCCGTTGCGCGTTCGCGCGAAGCGGTCGTAGCAGGGTATGAGTCGATCCCGTTCGGCCGAGTCGATCGCCTCGACCGCGCAGGGACGCCCGAGATTTCCGATCTGCGCGACCGGCAACTCGTGGCGGGCAAGGTTGCCGGCCTGCTCGTAGCCCACCTTGCGGTAGAGCACCTGGGTCGCGGGATAGAGGGTGGAGATGGGATAGCCCGCCTCCTTCAGTTCGCGCAGCGTTCGAGTCATCAGCTCGGCGGCGATCCCGTGTGATCGCTCCTCCGCCGGCACCGCGACCGCCGCGATTCCGGCCATGCGCACCGACCTTCCACCAAACCACTGACCGATCGGATAGAAGCCGAGGCCGCCCACGACGGTCTCGCCGCGGCGAATCACTCGGATGTTCTCGCGCCCCATGCGCTCGACGTAGGGAGCCCAGTAGGCGTCGGGAAATTGGAACGCCAGACCGGCGATGGCGCGGAACTGCTCTTCTTCGTTCGAAGTGCGAAGTGGACCGTAGTCGAGCATCGGCTTCTCCTCCCTCTCGATTTGGAGAGACTAGGCCGCGATGCGCGGTGGAGCAATGGAGCGATCCACGAACGACCCCGATCACGCGAAGGGTGACCGGGGTCGCCCGGGTTTGGGGGGGGACGACGAACTCAGTGAACGAGGGGGCCAGCGACCCCGAAGCGAAATGCGGGCGGAAGCAGCTTGATCAGTGCGTCGAATCGGACCGCTTGTTCCGGCGAGAGCATCGCGCGCACCTTCTCGCCCACCGTGCGTTCCGTGATCCAGGCCTCGTACATGGCATCCTCCGGCGCAAGCGCTCCGCTCTTCATCTTCTCGAGATTGGCCCTTCGCGCTTCCAGGCTCTCCTCCAGCGTCGCACGAACGTTGGCCTGCTGCGTGGCGTCGAGCGAGAGGACGCGACCAAGAAAGACAGCGCGTCGCGCCATCCGCGCGGAGAGGTCGCCCAACCGGCGCTCCGCCATCTCCGATCGCCGCGCGTTCCGTCGCTGCTCGAACTGCGCGATCTGGTCCGGGCTCAGGACCTCCGCAGCGGAAGCCTTCATCTCTTCTCGAATCGCCTTCGCACGATCGCGAGCCGCCTCGGGAGTGATAGTGCCGGCCTCGACCTCGCGCGCCAGCTGCCGCAGCTCTTCCCCTTTCTCGCGGAGAAGGGTGCGAAGTTCGCTGCCCTCAGCCGACGACAGCCCGAACTTCCGCTCGAAACGACTCCGATGCTCCCGCGCGTCGCGGCGAATCTCCGCGCCGACGGCACCTGATCCGACCTGGGACGCGCGATCGGCGCGTCGGTCCGAAAGAAACTGCGCGAGCTTCACGAATTGCTCAGCGCTCAGGGTCTAGGACGCGTCCTCCAAGAAGTTGAAGATCGGCGGCTCGCCCATCGCATCGGAGCTGGGGCCTCGTTGACCCCGCTTCGCGCGGTGCTCCGTCCACCGAGCGCTGCGTTCGGCGTGCAATCGATCGATCGCGGATCGCATCGCGCTCGATTGCTCCGGGGTCAGCGCGAGGTCCGCCGGCAGGTCTTGAATTCCGAAGCTCGCGGGAAGCGCGACCGCCTCCGCTTCAGGAGAGGTGGGGCCGGCGAGCGCGGTCTCGTCGGCTTGATCGCAACCGCTGCCCGCCAGGAGAAGGGCCGTGGCGATTGCCGCGAGCGGAAGGACTCCGAGCAGCCTCAAGCTGTGCATTCGCATGATCACTCCGTGGGCGGTCGACCGCCCGGCTGGCCCCTCGAGCTCGCGAGCCGCGTCGCTCGCGACAGGGGAGAAGGTACGCCCCTTCTGTGGCAGAGGTGTGACCGTCGGTTGGTCTTCGTTGATTCCTGACGGCTCACCCGCGAGGCGGGGCAGAGTTGTCATCGGCCAGGGGCAGAGTCACCTCGAGGCGAGCACCCTGGCGCCGCTCGTTCGGGGGCAGATCCGTTCCTCGATTGCTCGCGTGCACCTGGCCGCCATGCCGCTCGACGATTTCACGCACGATGGCGAGACCGAGGCCCACCCCGCCGGCGGTGCGCGCCGCATCTGCGCGATAGAAGCGATCGAAGAGGCGCGGGAGATCCTCTCCGGCGAAGCCAGGTCCATCATCCTCGACCCGAAGGGTGGCCGAGCCCGGCTCCACCTGCATCGACACCTCGATGGTTCCGCCGCGCGGAACGTAGCGCAGCGCGTTCGAGAGGAGATTGTCGATCACCTGCTCGAGACGCCGTCCGTCGCCCCGCACCCAGGCCGAGTTGGTCGATCCGCGCCAGGCGAGGAGGAGGCCCGATTCGCCAAAGCGCGATTCGAACCGCGCACAGGCGTTCCGACAGAGCGCAGTCCAGTCGATTGCCTCGAGCTGCAACGCGGTGGCTCCGGCTTCGAGCCGCGCGAGATCGAGGATCTCCCGCACGAGCAGCTCCATCCGTGACGCCTCGCTCTGGATGTGCCCGAGGTAGCGAGATTGCTCCTCGGACGAGATCGACACCTGGGGATCGAGCAGCGTTTGGGCGTAGCCGAGAATCGAGGTGAGCGGCGTGGCCAGTTCGTGGGTCACGTCGGCGAGGAAGCGTCGTCGCTGCGCCTCCAGCT
>JAXLXQ010000069.1:0-14951 GCA_046327845.1 Candidatus Eiseniibacteriota bacterium
CGGCGATGACCTGCTCGAGGGGGGCGCAGGGATCGACGCCCTGAACGCGAACCGTGGCAGCGACACCTACCTCTTCGGCCGCGGCGACGGGCAGGACACCATCACCAACTACGACTACTGGAACGGCTCCCCGGAGACCGACGCCGCCACTACGACCGACGTAGTGCTCTTCAAGCCCGACGTCCTACCCGCCGAGGTCCTGGCGCGCCGCAGCAGCAACAACCTCGTCCTTTCGATCACTGGCACAAGCGACCAGGTCACGCTGCTCAACTACTTCTGGAACGACACCACCGCGCACAACTACCGGGTGGACGAGATCCGCTTCGATGGCGGCACGGTGTGGGACGCGGCAACGGTGAGGAGCCTGGTGCTGGCCGGCACGGCGAACGGCGAGACGCTCATCGGCTTCGCCGACCTCAACGACACGATCGACGGGGGCGGTGGCGCGGACTACCTCTACGGACGGGCGGGCGCCGACACCCTGCGCGGCGGGGACAGCGACGACTCGCTGTCCGGGGAGGACGGCGATGACACGCTCGAGGGCGGGGCCGGGGCCGACTACCTGGGCGGGGATGCCGGCAATGACGTTCTGGACGGAGGCGCCGGCAATGACCTGCTGCGCGGGGTCACTGGGAGCGATACGTATCTCTTCGGCCGCGGCGACGGCCAGGACACGCTGCGCAACTACGACTGGTGGAATGGGACCCCGGAAGCGGACGCCGCGACGACGACCGACGTGCTCCTGTTCAAGGCGGGCGTGACCCCGGGCGACGTGATCGGCCAGCGCAATTCCAACAGCCTTCTCATCACGATCGCCGGCACGAGCGACTCGGTCAATCTGCAGGAATACTTCTCGGGGGGTACCACGGCGAACAACGTCCGCGTGGACGAGATCCGCTTCGCGGACGGCACCGCGGTGTGGGAGTTCGTCGCGGGGGACGCGAACGCGAACACGCTCGTCGGGACGAGCGCCAATGACTGGCTGCAGGGCGATGCCGGGGCCGACCAGCTCCAGGGCGGCGCAGGCCATGACCTGCTGAACGGTGGCACCGGCAACGACACGATGACCGGGGGTGCCGGCAACGACGTTTACGTCGTCGACTCGACGAGCGACGTGACGACCGAGAACGCGAGCGAAGGCACCGACACGGTCTACAGCTCGGTGACGCTCACGCTGGCGGCCAACGTGGAAAACCTCGTCCTGACCGGGACGGCCGCCCTCAACGGCACCGGAAACAGCCTCGCCAACACCCTCACCGGCAACGCCGCCAACAACACCTTGTCCGGTGGTACCGGGGCCGACTCGCTGCGCGGCGGCGCGGGGGACGATACCTACGTCGTGGACAACACCGGCGACACGGTTGTGGAGAACGCGGGCGAGGGCACCGACCTCGTGCAGTCGAGCGTGACCTACACGCTCGCGGCGAACGTCGAGACGCTCACGCTCACGGGCAGCTCGGCAATCAGCGGGACCGGCAACGCCGCCAACAACACCCTGACCGGCAACAGCGCGAACAACACGCTGACCGGCAACGACGGGGATGACTGGCTGGACGGGGGCAGCGGCTCGGACACGATGCGCGGCGGCCTCGGCAACGACACCGACGTGGTCGCGCAGACCGGCGACGTGGTGACCGAGAACGCGAACGAGGGTACCGACCTCGTCCGTTCCAGCATCACCTATACCCTGGGTTCGAACCTCGAGAACCTGACCCTCACCGGCACGACCGCCATCAACGGCACGGGCAACACCCTCAACAACGTCCTCACCGGCAACAGCGCCAACAACACCCTGACCGGGAACGCCGGCGACGACTGGCTCGAGGGGCTGGCGGGCTCCGACACGATGCGCGGGGGCGCCGGCGACGACACCTACGTGGTGACGGAAACCGGCGACGTCGTGACCGAGAACGCGAACCAGGGCACCGACACCGTCCGCGCGAGCATCACCTACACCCTCGGGAGCAACGTCGAGAACGTGATCCTCACCGGGACGGCCGCGCTCAACGCGACCGGCAACACGCTTGCCAACGCCCTCACGGGAAACTTGGCGGCCAACAGCCTGACCGGGAACGCCGGCGCGGACACGCTCGACGGGGGCGCGGGCACGGACAGCCTCACCGGAGGGACCGGGAACGACACCTATCTCCTTGGGCGCGGCCACGGGACGGACACCCTGGTGGAGAACGACGCGACCGCCGGGAACACCGACATCGCGAAATTCCTCGCGGGGGTGGCGCACGACCAGGTCTGGTTCCTGCGCTCGGGCAACAACCTCGAGGCGAGCATCATCGGCACCGCCGACGCGTTCATCCTGAAGGACTGGTACCTTGGCACCCAGTACCGCGCGGAGCAGTTCAAGACCACCGACGGAAACAGGACGCTGCTCGAGGCCAACGTCCAGAACCTGGTGAACGCGATGGCGAGCTTCGCGCCGCCGGCGATGGGCCAGACGACGCTGCCGCCGGACTATCAGACGGCGCTCGCCCCGGTGATCGCGGCGAACTGGCAGTAGGGGCGGGTTTGCACAACTCCGCGCGCTCCCTAGCGCATGGACTGGCGCAGGGCGGGCAGAGTTGTGCAACCGCAGCCGGCCGAACGCTGTGCGATCAACGGACTAGGATCGAACTCGCGACTCGCCTTGTAAGCGGTAGGTCCCGGGTTCGATTCCTGGAGCCGGCACCAGGATCAAGGACTTACGCCGGCGCGATTTGCCAATTCCCCGGAATTGCACAATTCCGGTTCATGCTCACTCGAGCGGCGTCTGCCGCTTCGCCCGCCGCAGGTAGTGCCGTCGCGTGACTTTGCCGTCGGCGTGGCTTGCGAAGGCGACTGGATCGCGGCCGCGCTCTGCGGCGTCGTCGATGGCTTTCGACCGCAGATCATGGAAAGTAAGCCCCGCGATCGCGATTCTGGCGTCGGCGAGCTGGCGATTGGCGCGGCGGAGCGCGGCGCGCCAGAGCGATTGCAGTCCCCATTCCGTGAGCTGCCCGCCCTTGCGGGTGCAGAAGACGTAGCGCATCGATCGCAGGCCGCCGCGCAGCGTCTTTGCGTCCTCGACGATCGCCCGGAGCTCGGGTGTCCATTCCCAGAGCTCGCGCTGGCCGCCTTTCGCGCGCTGCAGCCGGATGCCCGCCGGGTCCACTTGGCGATGCTCGAGCGAACGGATCTCGTGGCCGCGCCATCCGGTGATCCGCACGAATCGAATCATGAGCGCGAGCAGCGGTGGCGCCGAAGAGAGCAGGCATTCGACTTCCCAAGGCAGCGCCTCGCGATCCCGCGGCAGCTCCGTATTGCGCTCGACACCCTCGCACGGGTTGTACTCGGTGAGTCCGACGTCGCGCGCGTACTCGAACACCTGGGAGAGCACGGACACGTCTTTGTTCGCTTGCGTGGGTGTCTGGGAGCCGCGCAGGAACTGCACGACGTTCATCCGACGGAAGCGTTCGCCGGCGGAGGCTTCGACCGCATTGCGCGCATACCGCATTGCCCCGATGCGTTCGTCCCACTTCCCGAGCTGGCGACGATATTCGTCGCGCGTCTTCTCCGTGCGCTTGGACTGGCGGGTTCGCGGATCGACGCGGTCCAACTCTTCATCGAGATAGCGCTCGATCAGGTAGCCGACCGTGCCTTCGGCCGGGACGCTGTTCGGAGGATTGAGCCGTACCCAGGCGCGGCGCATCTCCTCGGGGTCGGCGCCGAGCGGGACGGTGGCCTTGAGGCCCTTCGACTTGCGAGCCGCACGCTCGGCGGCGCTCGTCGGCTTCCAGTAGTAACGGCCGTTGAGCAGGCGTACGCCGGGGGGAAGATCCCTGTTTCGTTGGCGCGGGCGGCCCATGGCGGTCGGCATTCTAGCTCTCCGTATGCAAGGCCTGGCGGACGCGCTCCAGGCGCGCGAGCTCGCGCTCGAGTTCGCCCTGTACGAGCTCGGTCGTGTGCCACCGATGACCGCAGCGTTCGCACCGCCGCCGTCGCCGGATCGAGGCCGGTGTCGCCTCGGTGCGCACGACGTAGTGATCCGGATGAGAACAGATCGGGCAGTTCATTCTTGGCGTCTTATCGTCCGAGGTAAGTCGCCGTAACCTGTCCGCGACCGTGACCGAGCTCGGCCGAGATCTCGAGCCGCGCGCGCTGGTCGATCGAGCGCTGCTCGGCGGTGAGGTGCTTCGCGGTCGGGCCGCCGCGCGCGGGACACTGCCAGCCGGATTTCTGGAGGTATCGCTCCTGGGCGTAGCGGTGCCGCAGGCCGTGCACGCCGTTGATGCCGACGCGCTTGCACTCGGCCCGGAAAGCCTTGAGCTGATCCTTGTAGGTCGAGCCCTCCGGGATCAGGCTCCCGCCTTTCGCGAGCTGCTTCGCCTCGTTCAGCACCGCGCGCTGCTCGGGTGTCCCGATCGGGACCACCCGCTCCCGCCCGCCCTTGGTCCAGGAGTCCTTGAGCCGCAGGGCGTTGCCCTGGTCGGCCCAGCCGGGGCGGATCTTGATCGACTCCTCCCGGCGCAGCCCGAAGGCCGCCTGGAGGCGGAGCGACATCGCGACGTAGGGCGAGGCGACCTTCTCGACCTGGGCGGGATCGAGGTCCTTGCCCTTGTCCCGGTTGGTGACGAACTGGCGCCGCTCGATCGCGTAGGCGTCGTTCTCCCGAGCGATGAGGCTCTCCTTACCGATCTTCTCGGCCCACCAGCGAAGCGTCGCCAGCCGGTTCTTCATCGTTCCGGCGGCGATCTCCTCGGCCTTCCAGCGCTCGAGCAGCGCCTGGACGTGCTTCGGCTTCAGGCTCTCGGGCCGCAGCCACCGATAGCCCAGCTCGAGGAGCTGGTTGGCGAAGAGCGCGAGCATGCGTTCGCGGTCGGCGCGGGTGGCGAAGCTGCCGTCACGGTTGCGCTGACAGAGCAGCTTCAGCAGGTAGTTCAGATTCCGCATGACAGCCCCTCCGGTGGTTGAACGCTCGGTCCTGCCCGTTTCGGTGCGATTCGCTTCGGTAAGTGCTTCTGTCCCTCCCGCCGGCCGCAACCGGACGGGAACCAGATGGACACGGGGCGCACCACCCCGGGGTGTGCAGGACTACGTGCTGCGCTTCAGCCGCCGCTGCACGCGGCCTTGGCTGCCGCTGCGCGTCTCGCGGAGCGAGATCGGCCGCATCGGGGACCATTGACCCAGGGTCCGAGGAGCGCCGGTGAGGGCGCGGATCGTTTTGCCGTCCCAGAGGACGGCGTGGAAGCCTTGCGCCTCCCGCTTGGGTGCTGTGATCGGCCCCGGAGGGCCGATCACTTGCCGCCTCACGCGAGCGCGGCGCGAAAAGGTCAATCGGATCGCTGACCTATGCGCGTCGTCACCGAGCCAATGCCAGTGACGAGCGCGCTCGCTCGCCACGGTGATGCACATCGCGTGTCCACCGAGCAACGTGCTCGGGCTATCGCGTCTGCGTCCTCCGTCGCGAAACGTCGCGCAGGGGCTCACGTCAAGGGTGCGACGACCGCCGCGGGGCTCGGTGGCCCCACCAGTCGGGCCTCCGGCATGCCGATCGAGTCGGTGCATGCGGTGGCGCCGTGGGAACTGCTGGCGCCTGCTCGATGCGCGATCGGGGTCCTCGAGGGATGTCCCGATCGCGGGTGACAGGCCGTGGATCGTCGAGCGATCGCGCGGCCAGCTTCCGTATTACCCGCTTCCTCGCTCCCTTCGGTGTTAGCCAGGGCTGGGAGCTCCTCTGCCTCCCCGGAATCCCGGGTGAGGGCTTCGGGTGACGAGGCTCAGCTTACGCGCGACCGCCTCGCCGCTTCTGCCCGAATGTGGGCTCGTCCACCGGGCGTTTCCGGCACGCGAACGGCGTCCGCGTCGACGCGCCCCATCCAGCTCTCTCGCGCCGAGGACCAGCAGCGCTGATCCCGGTCCTGCTCTCATGCGCGTCTCGCACGCCGTGCCCGGGTATCTCAACCCGGGGACCCCGCGCGGGGCCTCGCACCGATTCCATAGGGGTGGAATCGTGTGCCTCCGAAAACGATTCGATCCTAGCGTGCGCCGCGACGACTAGGCACCCGGAGAGCGCGGCGATATCGCGGGCTCTCCGCAGGTCGTCCCTGGACGCCAGGCACTTCGGCGCCTCCGGAGCGCGAAGGGAGTGACGTGGCGCGTTACAACGTCGTCACCGTAAGAAGAATCGACACGATTCGTTCGAAGCCGCGTCGACGCATCGCTATCGCGATGACCGGAAACGATAAAGCGCTCGGCGCACGCGGGTGCTCGACTGGGTCCGACATGCGAACGAGAATTCCGATCGCGGATTAAGACGTCGTGCCGCTTGACAGCATGCGCTGGAGCCCAGTACGGTCCGCGACGCAAGAAAAAGAAACACATACACCCAGCCGACCCGAGGGAGTCGATTGACCGCGCGGACGCCGCGCGCGCGACCCGCGCCGACACGACCGATTTCGGTCTGCACCGCCGCTCTTCGCTCCTCGCTCGGATTCACGGGGTCGTTGCCGACCCCGCGCAGCTCGCCCATCAGCACGTTCCGGCGGGCGGTAGAGCCGGTGTCCCCGAACTGCTGCTTGCCGCCAAGTCGCTCGGCCTGCGCGCCAAGGCCGCCACGCTGACGGCGGAGCGGCTCGCGGCCACCCCGCTTCCGGCGATCGCGCAGGACCGGCAGAGCGGGTTCTTCATCCTGGCCGGGATCCAACCGGCCGTGCGCTGTCGGAGGCAGGGCAAGGCGCGGGGGCGGGTCCTTATCCACGATCCTGCCCTGGAGCGGCCGCAGGTCGCGCTTGAAGAGCTCGCTGCGCGCTGGTCGGGCACGCTGATCCTCTTGCCTCGCGCGCCCCGCTTGCCGCCGAGCTCGCGCGGTTCGACTTCTCGTGGTTCGTCCCGGCGCTGGTGAAGTACCGGCGTCTGCTGGGCGAAGTCCTGGTGGCCTCGCTCTTCATCCAGCTTCTTCGCCCTGGTGACGCCGGTGTTCTTCCAGGTCGTGATGGACAAGGTGCTGGTCCACAAGGGCTACAGCACCCTCACGGTGATCGGGATCGGGCTGCTCGCGATCGCGGTCTTCGAGACGGTGCTCTCGGGGCTGCGCACCTACGTGCTGTCGCACACCACGAGCCGCATCGACGTGGAGCTGGGCGCGAAACTCTTCCGCCACCTGATCCAGTTGCCGCTCGCCTACTTCGAGGCGCGGCGGGTGGGCGACTCGGTCGCACGGGTGCGAGAGCTCGAGCACATCCGCCAGTTCCTGACCGGCTCCGCGCTCACCGCGGTCCTGGATCTCCTCTTCTCGGTCGTGTTCATCGCGGTGATGGCCTTCTACAGCCTATGGCTCACGCTCATCGTGCTGGCGTCGCTGCCCTGTTACGTCCTGATCTCGGTCTTCGTGACCCCGGTGCTGCGCCGGCGCCTGAACGAGCGCTTCAACCGCGGGGCGGAGAACCAGGCGCTCTTGGTGGAGACTGTCTCCGGCGTCCAGACGGTGAAGGCGATGGCGGTCGAGCCGCAGCTCACCCGCCAGTGGGACAACCAGCTCGCCGCCTACGTCGCCTCGAGCTTCCGGGTCGTGCGCGTCGCCACGGTCGGCCACGAGGCGGTCACCTTCGTCAATCGACTCGTCACCGTCCTGATCATCTGGCTCGGCGCCTACCAGGTGATCGACGGCCTCCTCACCGTGGGCGGACTGGTGGCGTTCAATATGCTCGCCGGGCGCGTCGCCCAGCCCGTCATGCGCCTCGCCCAGCTGTGGCAGGACTTCCAGCAGACCGGGATCTCGGTCCAGCGGCTGGGCGACATCCTGAACACCCGCACCGAGCTCGCCCCGAGCGCCCGGGCGAGCCTGCCCCCGATCCGCGGAGCGATCAGCTTCGATGCGGTCCGGTTCCGCTACCGCCCCGATACCGACGAGGTCCTGCGGGGCGTGTCCTTCGAGGTGAAGCCGGGTGAGGTGATCGGGATCGTCGGGCGCTCGGGCTCGGGCAAGAGCACCATCGCCAAGCTCGTCCAGCGCCTCTACACCCCCGAGCGCGGGCGGGTGCTGGTCGACGGAATCGACCTGGCTCTCGTTGACCCGGCGTGGCTGCGCCGCCAGATCGGGGTGGTGCTGCAAGAGAACACCCTCTTCGCAAGGAGCATCCGGGAGAACATCGCCTTGGCCGATCCGGGGATGCCCATGGAGCGCGTCATCGAGGCGGCCCGTCTCGCCGGCGCCGACGAGTTCATCCGCGAGCTCCCGCAGGCCTACGACACGCTGGTCGGGGAGCACGGCGCGACGCTCTCCGGCGGCCAGCGCCAGCGCATCGCCCTCGCCCGGGCGCTCGTGACTCAGCCGCAGATCCTCATCCTGGACGAGGCGACGAGCGCCCTCGACTACGAGTCCGAGCGGGTGATCCAGCAGAACATGGCCGAGATCGCCAAGGGCCGGACCGTGATCGTGATCGCGCACCGGCTCTCGGCGGTGCGCAACGCCGCCCGAATCCTGGTGCTCGACCACGGCGAGATCGCCGAGGCGGGGACGCACGACGAGCTGATCGCGCGGCCCGACGGCCGATATCACCGGCTGTGGGCGCTGCAAACGGGGCCGGGGATGCGCGTGGCGACCCAGGAAGGATGAGGGTGGGACGATGAGTGCACGGATCGGCGCGATCGGCGAGCTTCTCGGGCGGTACGCCCGCGTGTTCAGGCTGAGCTGGAAGTCGCGCCGCGAACTGCAGGCCCCGCACCGGCTCGCGCTCGAGCGGCAGTTCCTGCCCGCGGCGCTGGAGCTCATGGAGACCCCGCCGCCCGCCCTGCCGCGGGCGGTCCTGTGGACGCTGATCACAGCCTTCCTGGTGGCGCTGGTCTGGTCGATCGTCGGTCGAGTCGAGACGGTGGCGGTTGCCCACGGGCGGATCATCCCGAGCGACCGGGCCAAGGTGATTCAGCCCGCCGAAACAGCCGTGGTGAAGCGCATCCTGGTGAGCGACGGGCAGAGCGTGCGGGCCGGCGACATCCTGATCGAGCTCGACGCCACCGTGTCCGCGGCCGAGGCGCAGCGCTCCAAGGAGGAGTGGGTGGCGGCCCGTCTCGAGGCGGCGCGCGCGAAGGGACTCCTGGGAGCGATCGAACAGCGGACGGTTTCGCCGAGGATCGAGCCCATCGCGGAGGCCTCGCCGGGCATGCTCGCCGCCGAGTCCCGGCTCCTGGCGAGCCAGGTTCAAGAGTTCCGCAGCCGCATGGGGGCTTTCGATGCGGAGATCGCCAAGCGGGAGGCGGAGCTTCAGTCCACCAAGGAGCTCGTCGCGAAGCTCGAACAGACGGCCCCAATCGCCAAACGCCGGGCCGAGGACTTCAAGAACCTCGTCCAGCAGAACTTCGTCTCCCAGCACGGCTATCTCGACCGGGAGCAGGCGAGGATCGAGCAGGAGCGCGATCTCGCGCACCTGCAGAGCCGGGAGCGGGAGCTGCGGCTCGCGGTCGACGAGGCGCGACAGCGCAAGAGCGCCTTCGCGGCCGAGGCGCACCGTACGGCGAGCGACGCCTTGAGCGCGGCCGAGAAGCGCTTGGCCGTGTTCGGGCAGGACGTCATCAAGACCCGGCAACGCGAAAAGCTAATGCAGCTCGCCGCGCCGGTGAGCGGGACGGTGCAGCAGCTCGCGGTGCACACAGTGGGCGGCGTCGTCACCCCCGCTCAGCCGCTCATGGTGATCGCCCCGCGGGATTACTCGGCGGAGGTCGAGGCGGTGCTGGAGAACAAGGACATCGGCTTCGTGAAGGCGGACCAGCGCGCCGAGGTGAAGGTGGAGACTTTCCCCTTCACGCGGTACGGGACGGTGCCCGCGCAGGTCATCTTCGTGTCACAGGACGCGGTGCAGGACGAGAAGCGGGGGTTGACCTTCCAGGCCCGGCTGCTGCTCGAGCGGGCGAGTCTGCAGGTCGACGAGAAGCTGGTGACGCTTGCGCCCGGAATGGCGATCACCGCGGAGATCAAGACAGGTGAGCGGCGGGTGATTGAATTTCTGATCGAACCGTTCTTGAGGACGACGAACGAGAGTTTTCGGGAGAAATGACATGAAGACTGGTATTGCGATCGACGGCGTTTCATGGGGAATCCGCCTCGGCGTCCTCTTCAATGGGAGGCACTTAGACTCCGCCCGGGTATCTAGGGACTTCAGCGCACCATGATTCCGCTGCGCGCCGCGCCTTCGCAAGCAACCTGGTCTATGTCTGCACGCACAGCACTTGGCTATGTGGCCGTGCTCGTCTTCTTCGAGCTTGTCTTAGTCATGACAATTCCGAGTTCAGGTCCGTGGACTGAGATTGCCGTTGCGTGGCACGAGACTCTGCGTCGAATCGCGCCCATTGCTTCGACATTCTCGGACAGTCAGTCGTTGGGGGCGAGGACGATAATCCTCATATTGGGGTTCGCCTTCATTCCTTTGAAAGCGATACTCGTAGCGGTCGCGACGTCCCACGCTAGGGAAACACCGGACATGCAGGAGATCCTCAGACTGCCTTCACACAGCACCGCGCCAGTTACATCGCGAATTGCGTCCGGAATTTTCCTCGCTCTGCTCGCGACATTGCTTGCTTTCTTCGTGCTCGGCTATTTGCTCAATTCTGGATCGGAGCGAAGCGCCGTCTTTATCATGATGCGCAATGGCGGCATCAAGTACTGGTTGGTGTGGCATGCAGGCATTTTTACTTTGCTGAGCGGAGTCTTAGGCCTCTTCGGCTTCTGGGTCTGGGATGCACTACAAGTGACTAAGCGGGCAGTGGTGCGATAAGGGGATAACGATGGGAACTGTGATCGATAGCGCGACGAAAGACGCAATCGGCGGAGTCGCCGGTCAAGTCATGGAGCTCTACGCAAGGATGCTCATTGCGGAGCAAGCACAAGCTGCACTGGAAGGATTGCCACAGGCTCTCCGGCAAGTTGAGCTGGAGCACATGTCCTTTCTTGCAGAGCAAAAGGTTTCTCAGACCTTTGCTCAGGAGTTCGCTCTGAAGGCCGCAGGTGCGGCGTCGCCTCGTCAAGCAGAGATCTTTTCGAGAATCGCAACTGAGTGGACTGAAGTTTCCGCAGCTGCACAGCAGAAAGTTGCTAACGCATTACAGGCGACTTCGAGTGAGTTTCAGCAACGTGCGGCGCAGATTGCTGCTGCAAGTGAGGCTCTCTGGGTGCCGCTCGGGTCGGGCGCGGTGACGGTTGCGTTTGGGTACATGAAGATAGACGAGCTTGTGGCCGAGGCAGAGCTCAAGAACTGGGCGCCAAGCCAGCTTGCGATTGAGTTAGGCAAGGAAGTCGCCAACGCTGCGGTTACCCAAGCCGCCGCATTCACCGGGGTCTTTAAGAGTCTCGTAGCCAAGGGGCTATCTCCTGGTGGGATCGCATTGAGAGCCGGTCTCGGAGCCGCGAGTCTCTCGGTTCTCTTCTTAGCTGGATGGGAGGCCGGCACCTTCATATACGAGAATCACGACTACTTCCGGAGCGGCTATTTCCTGGACGACCTGGAGCCCATCATTAGGGCTGTAGAGATTGCGTTCCGGTTGGGCGCTTCCGCGAGGGGCCTGCGTGATCCGCTCACACTTGATCTCGATAGTGACGGACTTGAGACGCTGCCGGTTTCTGCCGGGGTTCTCTTCGATCATGATGCCGATGGGATTGTGACCGGCACGGGATGGGTGTATCGCGATGACGGTCTACTTGTCTGGGATCGGAACGGCAACGGATTGATCGATTCGGGGCGCGAGCTCTTCGGCGACTCGACGCTGAAGAGTAATGGTCAGCTCGCCGTCGACGGCTTCGACGCGCTGGCCGACCTTGATGCCAACGCCGACGGCAAGGTCGACGGCTTGGACCCGAACTTTGCAAACCTGCGCGTATGGCGCGATCTCGATCAGGACGGCATCACGGACGCCGGAGAGCTTTCCTCGCTCTCCTCGCTTGGCATCGCGGGCTTCAACACCGCCAAGACGGCGAACAACCAGGTGCTGCCGGACGGCAACCGGATCGCGGACCTTGGCACCTACATCAAGTCGGATGGCTCCTCGGCCACGATGGGCGACGTCGGCGAGATGGCCGACATCGATCTGTCCGAGGACACGTTCAATCGGCGGTTCAGCGACCAGATTCCGCTGACTGCCCAGGCCGAGACGCTTCCGAGCATGCAGGCCTCGGGACTGGTGCGCGACATGCGCGAGGCTGCGAGCCTTCAGACGACGGAAGGTAGCGCCTTCGCAGCATCGCTCTTCAGCTATACAGGTCTGACGACGCGTGCGGCGCAGCTCGCCGCCCTCGACGGCCTCGTTCACGCGTGGGCCGACACCAGCACGATCACGACGCTCGTCGCTGTCGCGCGCGCGGCCGCAGTGCCCGACGCGCAGAACCAGACGAAGCGCTATCGATTCAGTTTCGGCAACGAGAGCCCGATCGATCTCGCCGCGCCGATCAATGCGGGAGAGAGTCAGGTCGTCACGGTGAACGGACAGACAGTGACGGTGTACGGACTGGTGGACGGGGACCAGTGGGGCTACACGCAGGCCGCGCTTGACTGGATCCGCACGCTCGAAACCCTGGAGGCGTTCAACGGCCGGAACTTCGTCGATCTCTCGCCCACGGCGAACCACGGCGGTACTGGTTTTGGTGTGTACTCGACCTCGAGCAATGAGACGACCTACTCCGTCGGCTTCAACGCGGTGCAGCTGGCTCTTCTTCTGCAAGCCTACGATGCAGTCAAAGTATCGGTTTACGAAGCGCTCGTTCTGCAGACTCGGCTCAAGGTCTATATCGAGGGCGTACAGCTGACGGTCTCGGAGGTCGGTGTCAGCGCAGAATTCTCGAACTTAATTGCTCAGCACACAGCGATCAAGGAGGGCGATCTCGTTAAGGCGCTAGCCGATCTTGGCGACCTCGCTCGCTACGCGGGGGTGCGTTTGCAGAGCTTAGGCTGGGACTCGCTCGCCTTCCAGCGCGCGGAGTTCGAGCCGAACCAGTCGAACCCGGCCGTCCAGGCGCTGATGACCGAGCTCGGCGTGAGCTTCGTGTCGGGCAGCAAGTCCGGCACCGCCGCCCACGAAACCTTCTTCGGCGGCGCGGCCGCGGACTCGCTCTACGGCGGCGACGGGATCGATCTTCTGTCCGGCTCGGCCGGCAACGACAGCCTGAGCGGTGAGCTTGGCGACGACCTTCTGGACGGCGGCGCCGGAAATGACTACTTCCGGGGCGGCCGAGGCAGCGACACCTACGTGTTCGGTCCGGGCGACGGCCAGGATGAGATCGAGAACTACGACTGGTGGAACAGTGCGCCGGAGGCGGACTGGCAGACGGCGGTTGATGTGCTGCAGTTCAAGGCGGGCATCACACCGGGGGATGTCGCGGCGACGCGGTCTGGCTCCGACCTGCTCCTGACCCTTGCCGGCGGTAGCGACCAGGTCCGGGTGGAGGCGTACTTCGCGAACGACGCGACGAGCCTGGGGTTCGGGGTCGACGAGATCCGCTTCGTGGACGGCACGGTCTGGACCGACGCCGAGATCCGGGGATTCGTGACCCAGGGCACCGCCGGCAATGACGTTCTGATCGGATTCGCGGACGGCGACGACGTGATCGACGGTCTCGCGGGCGACGACCAGATCCAGGGGCGCGCCGGAGATGACGTGTTGGACGGAGGCGACGGACAGGACATCCTCTCCGGGGAGGCGGGCGATGACACGCTGCGCGGCGGGGCCGGCATCGACTCGCTCAGCGGCGCCGACGGCAATGACCTGCTCCTGGGCGGCGACGGGGACGACGGCACGGCGCACTGGTCCCAGGGCGGCAACAACGGCGGCGGGATGTACGGGGGCGCCGGCGACGATGACCTCGACGGCGGTCCTGGCGCGGACTTCATGGAAGGCGGGCTCGGCAACGATACCTACCGGTTCGGGCGCGGCTACGGCGCGGACATCGTCAACAACTTCGACCTCTGGTGGGGCACCACCCAGGCACAAGCTGACGCGGAGACCGACGTCCTCGTCTTCAACGCCGACGTCCTGCCGGGGGACGTGACCGCGCGGCGCAGCGGGAACCACCTGCTCCTCTCGATCAACGGCACCACCGACAGCATCCGCATCAGCGAGTACTTCCAGGGCGACACCACGCAGAACCCCACCTCGATCGACGAGCTGCGCTTCGACGACGGCACGGTGTGGACGCGCGCCATGATCCGCACGCGCGTGCTCGAGGGCACGGCGGCCGGCGAGACGATCACCGGCTTCCTGGACGACGACACGTTCTTCGGGCTGGGCGGCGACGACGTCCTCTACGGGCGCGCCGGCAATGACCTGATCGACGGGGGCGACGGCCGCGACACGCTCCAGGGCGAGGACGGCAACGACGTGCTGCTCGCCGGCCCGGGCGACAACGAAGGGGTCTATGGAGGCGCCGGCGACGACACGCTGGACGGCGGCTCCGGCACCGACTACCTGAAAGGAAACACCGGTAGCGACACCTACCTCTTCGGCCGCGGGGACGGTCAGGACCAGGTGCGAAACTACGACGAGTGGAACGGCGTGCCCGAAGCCGACTCGGCGACCACGCTCGACGTGCTGCGCTTCAAGGCAGGAGTCTTGCCGAGCGAAGTGGCGCTTCGGCGCAGCTCGGACCACCTGATCCTCTCGATCGCCGGCACCACCGATGAGATGACGCTGCTCAGCTACTTCTGGCAAAACCGCATCGACAACGAGGTGCGGATCGACGAGATCCGGTTCGAGGACGGCACGATCTGGGATGGCAGCGCGGTCACTGCGCGCCTCTTCGCGGGCACGAGCGGCGGGGACTCGATCAGCGGCCTGATCTCCAATGACACCATCACCGGCCAGGCCGGCGATGACTACCTGTACGGCGGCCCTGGCGACGACACGATCGACGGAGGCGACGGCCGGGACAGCCTCTCGGGCGAGGCGGGCAACGACGTCCTGCGCGCCGGCCCCGGCGACAACGAATCGCTCTCGGGCGGGGA